>NZ_JBBBDV010000002.1:0-689048 GCF_037137105.1 Serratia sp. TMDUHS_CL | reverse complement strand
TGGACCACCGGCGGGTAGGTTTGGGCGATGCATTGCCGCAGGCCCTGCGCGCCTTCTGCATAGCGCGTACGCAAGATGGCATGTTGCATCACGACTTGTTCCGCCGCGTTGGAAAGACGGCTCAGATCCAGTGGCCCCACGATTTGAAAAGCGGTGGGAATGTTGTAGCGAGGCGAGCCGGGCAACAGTTTTTCCAGCATCCACATTCTCGATTGCGAGGGCGAACAGGGTGCTTCGAGAGTGATTTGTCGCGTATGGCCGACGCACGGCGGCGCATCGGCGTTTTTCGTCCATTGTTCAATAAGCCGTGCCTGATGTGAGAGCGTATCGGCAGCCAGGAGCTGTTCTATCGCAAGGTCAGCAGAAAACTGCTTTTTGATCTCATGAGCCAGTCGGGCGAGCAGTAAAGAATGCCCGCCGAGACCGAAGAACGTATCGGCGCGATAGACGTCAGCACAGTCCAGCAGCTGGCGCCAAAGTCCAGCCAACGATAGCTCTGTGGCGCCTTCAGGCGCTTGGCCCGCACGATTTTCATGTTGCATTCGGCAGTGTCTTAAGGCGCCTCTGTCAATTTTTCCGTTAGGCAAACGGGGAAGTTCATCGAAGGTCATCCACTCCGCCGGTAGCATGTAGACCGGCAGTTGGGTTGCAGTCCAGGCGATAATGGCATGACGATCCGCCGGAGAGTGCAGTTCCAGCGCGCAGCGTAAAGATTTGCCCTTGTTCGCTGATTCGACCACCACCACCGCCACTTCTCGCACACCGGGATGCCGACGGAGCAGGGCGTCAATCTCACCGATTTCGATACGATGGCCGCGGATCTTGACCTGGTCGTCGCGACGGCCGAGGTAGAGCAGGCGCCCATCTTCAAGCTGCTTGCCATAATCGCCTGTACGGTACATTCGCGCCCCTTTGGGGCCGGCGGGGTCGGGCAGGAAGGCGTCGTTGAGTTCTGGGCGATGGTAGTAACCGCGAGCGACGCCAGGGCCGGCCACGTAGATTTCCCCCGTTTCTCCTGGCGCTACGGCGTTGCCTTCCGCGTCAAGCAGGTAACAGCGTCGGCCCGTCAGTGGCGTGCCGATGGTGGGATGCGGGTCTGAGGCCAAAACTTCACCGCCGGTGGAGTAGGTCGTATCTTCCGAGGGACCATAGAGATTAAAGATTTTTGCCGTCGGGCATTGCCGCCTGAGCGTATGCACCAGGTGCATCGGCAGCGGTTCCCCGGCTAAGTTGATAATCGGCAAATGGGATGGCAACTCGCCGATTTTAACTATCTCGTTGATGACCGAAGGTACGGTATTGAACAGCGTAATATCGTCACGCTTGTGCCACTGTAATAACGCTAGGGGATCTGCCAGCATATGCACGCACCCGCCCTGAGTAAGCGGAGCAAAGATTTCAAAGACGGAGAGATCGAAGGTGATCGACGTGCCACAAGCGACCTGCGACAGTTGTTCGTCAGTATAGGTTTGGTGGGCCCAATCGATAAGCGACAGGGCGTTGCCGTGTTCGATCATCACCCCTTTGGGAACGCCGGTGGAACCGGAAGTAAAGATAAAGTAAGCCAGTTGGGTGGCGCAGGCGTTTCGCTGCAGTATGGCTGCCTCGGGGCGCACGCTTTCGTCGATGAAAACGGGCGTAATGGCGTCGGGCAGCCTGCTCGCTAGCGCCGCTGTTGTAATGACGTATTTGGCCTGGGCGATCTCCAGCAACAGTTCGGTGCGTGCCTGGGGATGCTTGGGATCGAGCGGCAGATAAGCGCAATCCGCCGCCATGATGCCCAATAAGCTGGCGGGGATATAGCGATCGCGCGGAAGATAGACGCCGACGGCCGTTTCTTTCGCCAGATTAAGCGCGGACAATTGCTGTGCGATACTCAACGCAGCATGCCGTAAGCATTGATAGTCCATTATGCCGCTTTCGTCGATCACGGCCGGGCGTAGTGGCGTTGCCATCGCCTGAGTGAAGACGGCTGCGTGCAGCGTATGGGATTGCGTCTGGTTTTCCGGTCCAATACCTTTCATGCTTTGCATTGTTAACCCTTATTTATTTGCGGCGATTAACCGAAAAGTCCCAAGAGGGCAGTTCGTCTGAACAGGCTGATGCGTTATCGACTTTTGGTTGTTGTGCATCGAGATAGCCTTTTATTTCCGGCAAGGCGATCGTCATGTCCTCAGAAACCTTCTCGATTAACTGCGTAAAGGCGACGGCAAGATTTGCGATTACGTCGGGTGTAAACAAGGCTGTGCGGTAATCCAGCCCGCCTTCCATTGCACCCTGTATGGTAACCAGCGACAGTTTTATGTCGTGCACGTCCAGCAGAAATTCCGCATCGAGCAAGGTGGCCTTAATGCCTGATAACGTCCATGGCGGGGTCGCTACGTCATGCAAGACGAACCACGAGCGGTAAATCGGCGCCGACTGCGACATTTTTCGCTTCGGTCGCAGCGCGTTGACGATTTGATCGAACGGCAGATCCTGATGCCGGTAGGCATCCAGACAGGTTTGTTTGACGCGCAGGCACAGATCTGCAAAGACGTCATGGCGTTGGAAGCGAGTGCGGATGGCGATGCTGTTCACCATAAATCCGATGACGCCGGCGAGTTCGGGACGGGAACGATGGCCTGCCGCCGTTCCCACCACGATGTCGTCTTGTTGACACCACCAATGCAGCAGCAACTGCCAGGCGGTCATATACCCCATGAAAGGCGTGACACCCAGTTTGGCGCAGAGTGCATCGAAGCGTGCGGTGAGCGTCGCGCTTAAATGGAAAGGATGACGCGCGCCGGTAGCGGTCAGACGGCCGGTATCGACAGGCGTTGTCGGCAAAGCCAGCACCGGCAGATTATCGCCGAGCTGATTGACCCAGTAATCCAATTGGGTGTTAAAGGTCCGGGATGCGCATTGCGTTTGCTCCCATTGCGCGACGTCAAGGAAATTGAGCCTGTCGGACGATTCGGCAGGTGTCCTCCCTGCGACGAGAGCGTTATATATCTCGCTGATCTCACCCGCCATAATGGCAGTGGACCAGCCATCCCATACGATGTGATGCACGGCGATGATCAGGAGGTGACACTGTGCGGAGAATGCGATGAGGCTGGCTCTGAACATATCGCCGCAACGGGTATCGAACGGGCGTGTCGCCGCGGCCGCAAGTGCGCGCTGCATGTAGCCCTCTCGCTCGTGAGAGGGGATGTCGAACGCCTCTTCCAACTGCAGCTGAAATGAGGTCTCCAGCGACGGGGACATATAGGCGTCAGCCCTATCGTCGAGAATGCGGCATGTCAGCACCGAATGTCTGGCGACAAAGATTCGCAGGGCCTGGGACAAGGCATCCACATTAAGCAAGCCGTTCAGTTCGAAAGGTTCCACCAGGTTGTAGGTGCAGTTTCCCGGATGAAGCTGATCATGGAACCACAGCCGCTGTTGGGCGGAGGAAAGCGGCCAGCGGGACATGGCCGGTACCTTGACGATAGGCGGCAGTTCGTCCTCGGTGCGCTCCACATCCAGCGCATTCCTGACGGCTTCAGCAATGCCCCGCATGTTGGGCGTTTCAAAGGCGGCGCGAAGCGGGAATGCCGGGGTAAATTCTCGGCGAATTTGGGTCACCAAATCGGTGAGACGGCGTGAGTCAATCCCGGATTTAAACAGATCTTGGGTAACGCTCAACGCCTCGCCACCCAAAATATTCTGGCCAAGCCGGCAGAGACGACGCTCGATATCGTCCGCCGGAGCGATAAATTCACCGCTATGGCGTGACAGTTGCGGCGTCGGCAGCTGTGAAATATCGACTTTGCCATTGGCTGACAGCGGCAACGTCGGCAGGATTATAATGACGCTTGGCACCATGTAGTCCGGCAGTTGTTCGGCAAAATGACGATGAAGCTGCATTTCGTCGAGCGTGGCATCTTGCCTCGGGCAAAGATAGGCGAGTAGCAGCGCTGAGCCGTCCTGGCGGTGAAGACGAACCACACAGCGATCGACTCCCGGGTGTTTACCGGCGGCGCGCTCTATTTCACCGGTTTCAATACGGAATCCATTGATCTTTAGTTGATTGTCTCTGCGCCCCAAAAATTCGATGGTGCCGTCAGGCAACCAGCGTCCCAGATCGCCGGTTTTGTATAATCGCTCGTCACTTTGCGGGTGGGTGATAAAGCGCGCTGCCGTTTCTGCGGGATTGTTCAGGTAGCCGGCGGCCAGCCCTTTGCCGGCGATATAAAGCTCGCCCGCAACGCCTTCGGGCCGGTGGCGAAGATGGGTGTCCAAAACATAGAAACGTTGGTTTGCCAAAGCCTTGCCATAAGGAATGCTGGTCATCGTCGGATCGATATCCTGGATGAGGTGGAAAATGGACCAAATGGCGGCTTCGGTGGCGCCGCCAAGGCTGACGCGCAGGGCGTTTGGCATTGCGCGGTGAATTTTCTCCGGTAAAGCAACGTTGATCCAATCGCCGCTCATCATGACCAGCCTGATGCTCCTCAGCGTTTCGCTTTGATTGGCGGACAGATGATTGACCAAGAGTTCAACCAAGGCCGGCACCGAGTTCCAGACGGTGACCCGGTATTTCTGCACGCAGGTTTCCCAGTGCGCAGGATCTTTGGCAAGCTCATCTTTCGGCATCACGATGGCCGCGCCGCGCGTCAGTGGCCCGAAAATGTCGTAAACCGACAGATCGAAAGAGAGTGAGGAAAGTGCCAACACGCGATCGTCCTCGCCGATAGCGAAACGCGAATTGATATCGATAACGGTGTTAGCGGCGGCGGCATGGGTGACAATGACCCCTTTGGGCTTACCGGTCGTGCCTGAAGTAAAGATAATGTAAGCCGGCGATGCCGCGTCGATCTCGCCATCGCGCCATTCGTCCGTGAATGCATTCATCGCTTCAGTGATGGGCAGATGCGCGACGGTTGCCGGCCACTCAACGCGCCCGTCGCTGGCGGGCGTCGTTAGTGCGACTCGAATGTCGGCCTCGCTCAAAAGCGCCTGCATACGCCCCTTCGGTAGGGTTGGATCAAGTGGAACATAGACGCAACCGGCGCGCAAAATACCTAACACAGCGGCGACTTGCTGCCAGCCTTTTTCTGCGACTACGGCTACGCGTGCACCGGGCTGGAGCGCCTGCTTGGTCAGCGACAGCGCCACATGGGCGGAGATATTCGCCAAATCCGCATAGGTGAGGACGGTTTCCCCCAGGATAGCGGGCGCCGACGGCTTCTTGTTTGCATAGGCCAAGAAACCCTGATGCAAGCAACTTTCGTCAAAGGCGACGGCCGTACGATTGGCTTCGGCGATGGCGCCGCTGTTGACGCGTTGAGCCAGAGCATCGCGCCAATTGTTTTCATGCCAGATGGCTTCTTCTTTGGGCAAACGCATCAGCAATGCGCGATAGTCCATAAACATGGTGTCAAGCATGTCAGGATCGAAAAGGCCGTCGACCGCATCCCAGTTGATGAGGAGATTGCCTTTTTCTTCGTAAACCTGGCAGTCGAGCCATACGTGTGGCGTTTGCGATATCCCTTCCACCAATTTACCGAGCCGGCTCACAATCGGTTTATCATCGGCGGACGGGAAGATCAGGCTGGTAAAGACATAGGGCATGGTTGGCCGTTCGGCGCTTTTTTCCGCAATGTCTCGCAACATTTTTACGCCGCTGTACTGCAAGGCAGAAAGATCGTCCCAGAGGCGTTTTTGCGTTTTTTTTGCGCGTTGAGTAAAGGTCTCCTCCTGCCGCAGATCGGCTTCGAACAGCAGAACCGAGGTGAAATCCCCCATCACCTGATCGACCTGTGGATGCACCTCCAGACGATTGAAAGCCGGCAGATTCAGGCAAAAATGTGGTGTTTCGCTCCAGTTAGCCAATATCTCCGTATAGGCGGTGAGCAATATGGTGGACGGCGTGAGGCCCTGGCGTGCGGCGGCGTCTTTCAGTTTGCGCCAGACGGCGTTAGGTATCGTCGTTTCCCGGCGAATGAAGCGGCGATGCTCCAGGCTTTGCGGAGCGATTCGCTGCGGCAGGGACGGGGCAGAAGGGAAAGTGTCGACGCGTTTAAGCCAATAGTCGCGAGCGCGCTGATAGGCGGCGCTCTGCTCCAGGCGCTGTTCGGCCAGCACGTAATCTCTGAATGTGATGGCCACCGATTCGGGCTGGTAATCGGCGTGGTAATAACGCTCCTCCAGTTCGCGCCAGAATAACGTAATGCTCCAGGCGTCCATAATCAGCAGATCGAAGCTGACGTGCAGCCGTACGGTGCCATCGGGCAATCGCGAGGCGGAAATATCAAACAGCGGCCATTGATCACAGGGCATCAGCTGATGAGATTTCTGCTCCCTGAGCGCCGTTAACTGAGCCACGGCGTCCTTAGGTTTCAACTGACTAAAATCGTTAGTGTCAATGATATATCGGGGGACGTGGGGGAGAACGCGCTGCATGCCGTCGTGCGTCATGACGGCTCTAAGCATATCGTGTTGAGCGATCAAGGCGTTGAGTGCCTGTTCTAGACGTGCAAGATCCAGATCGGCGCATTCAAACTCTTCATAGGCATGCGCTGCAACATTGCCCGAGTTATTGCCCGCGTTACGTCCAACCCAATATGCGTGTTGAATATCGGTAAGTGGGAACGGCAAGAACGCCTCGTCCGGACGGATTTCCAAGGCGCTTGCATAAATGCTGGCCAGATCTTCTTCCGGTTGCGCCGCTGCGTCGCGTTGCCCTGCACGGCTCTCCAAAGCGGCGAGCAAGCTTTCCACCGTCGGAAATTCGAGGATGTCTCCGGGGCCAAAATGCAACCCCAGCGTACGCGCGCGGTTAGCAATCTGGATGCTGAGAATGGAATCGCCACCGAGGTCGAAGAAGTTTTCTTTCGGCTCAATATGCGCGACTCCCAGCGCTTCGCTCCACAGCTGCGTCAGTTTTTCCGCCAGGGTGTTCGCCGGTTTCGCCTGTTCAGGCGCATTTTCGTTGTCGACGGCGCTGATGGCCGGCACCGCGTTAGTGGTTTGCGGTTCAGGGTCGACCCAGTGACGGGCGCGATCAAAGCGGTAAGTCGGCAGCGGAATTTTGTTGCCCCGCGATGAGTGGGGTATCGTCTGGCCGTAACACCAGCGCTGCTCCTGGATGCGCAGAAGTGACGCCGGGCCACTTAATCCCGTGTGCTCGGGCGATAGCAACGGGATGGCGTTGACATCTTTGCGGCCGGCGCCAATGGCGCGCGCAGCTTGGCTCAATGAGGTGCCTGGCCCGCACTCGAACAACAGGAAGGCGTGTTGATCGATAAGCGTTGCCAACCCATCGGCAAAACGCACGGTGCCACGCAGATGACGCACCCAATAATCAGGGGCCGTCGCCTCTTCATCAGTGATCCATGTTCCGCTGAGATTGGAGATAAAGCGCTGACGCGGCGGTGTCAGGGTGACCTGAGCCAGCACGTCACCAAAAGCCTGCAAGCAAGGTTCCATCATGGCCGAATGGAAAGCATGAGAGGTTTCAAGGGCTCGGCAACTGATGCCCTCGCGCTCCAATGACCGGCGAAACGTGTCCATAACATGGGCGGGGCCAGAGATGACGGTCAACGCCGGCCGATTGACGGCCGCGATGGATAGGGCGGAGGGTAGCCGAGAGTGCAGGCTTGCCTCGTCAGACATGACGGCCAACATCTCGCCGTGATCCATGCTTTGCATCAAGCGGCCGCGTGCCGAAACGACCTTGACGGCATCTTCAAGCGTAAAAACGCCGGCGAGGCAGGCTGCGACATATTCGCCGATGCTGTGTCCTATCATGCCTTCGGGGATCAGGCCGGAAGCCAGCCAATGTTTCGCCAGCGCATATTCGACGGCGAAAATCGCCGGTTGCGAAAGCCGGGTTTGCGCCAGCAATTCGTCATTGTCCTGCGCCTTGTTGAACAACAGTGAGCGTAAGTCGTGGTCGATAAACGGTTGGAACAGCTGCGCCAGCCGATCGAACTCTTGGGTGAAGATGTCGCCGGTGTGATACAGGTTGGCTCCCATACCCTGATATTGTGTTCCCTGGCCAGGAAACATAAACGCTATTTTCATCGGCGCGTCGCAGGCTTCTCCGAAGCACATGGTTTTGGCTCGCTCGGTTTCCAGCTGCGCGATGGCCTCTTCCACACTGTCGGCCGTTATGGCGGCGCGCACGGGAAACGCTTTTCGACCTGTCGCCAACGAATAGGCGACATCGGCGAGAGATGCCTCGGTATGGTTGCGTAAATAATGGGCTAGTTGCTGCATTGTCGCGCGCAAGGCGACCTGGTTTTTGGCCGAGAAGCGTAATGCGCAGGTGGCGGGTTCTGCGGCAGGGGAGACGGTGGAAATCGGGGGTTGCTCCATGACGACATGGACATTAGAGCCGCCGATGCCGAAGGCGCTGACTCCCGCCCTGCGTGGCGAGCTTCCTTCCCAGGAAGTTCCTTTACTCGTCACGGTAAACGGGGTACCGGCGAAATGGATGGCGGGGTTGGGCGTCCGGTAATGCAGCGTAGCGGGAATATAATCGTGATAAAGGCTTAGCGCGGTCTTGATAAATCCGGCAATACCGGCACCGGCGTCAAGATGGCCTATATTGGATTTGACCGAACCGATCTTACAGCTTGCGGCTGGACAGTCGTCGCCAAAAGCGGCCGCCAGCGCGGCGATTTCTATCGGATCGCCCAAGCTGGTGGCCGTGCCATGGGTTTCAACGTATCCGATAGCGTCGGGCGTCACGTTAGCAACAGCGTGCGCCATTTGGATAACACGGGTTTGGCCTTCGACGCTGGGGGCGGCATATCCCACTTTTTGTGCGCCGTCATTGTTGGTTGCAGAGCCGCGGACGATGGCATAAATATGATCCCGATCGTTGATCGCATCATCCAGGCGTTTTAATACCACGATCCCTCCGCCATTCCCGCGCACTGTGCCGCTGGCATGTTCGCTGAACGGTTTGCAATGCCCGTCCTGTGAGAGAATGCTGCCCGGTTCATACCGATAGCCTTCTTCAGCCGGGTATTCCAGTGAGATACCACCGGCCAGGGCGATATCACACTCTCCTGCCAGCAGGGACTGGCCTGCAGTGTGTACGGCCAGCAATGAACTGGAACAGGCAGATTGAACGACGATGCTTGGGCCTTTCAAATCGAGTTTGTAGGAGATGCGGTTGGCCGCGTAATCCTTGTCATTGCCAATCAGCAATTGCATTTTGCTGGTGGTGGCGCAAAGCTGCCTATTGTTCGCGAGATTATGCAACCAATACCCGCTGGGACCGCTGCTGACATAGACACCGACGTTTTGTTGGTGACATGTGGCGGCATAGCCGGCGTTTTCCAACGCTTCCCACGCGCACTCAAGTAGCAGGCGTTGCTGTGGGTCAGTGATCGCCGCCTCTTTTGGCGACATAGCGAAAAATTTTGCGTCGAATTGATCGACATCGGTTAGCAGGTAGCCTGCGGGGACGTGCCAGGAACCGTCCGTGGAGGCTTGCGGCGCAAAATCAGCGTGCCAAGTAACGGAATCGATCTCCTGACAGAGATTATTCCAGTAAGCGTCGATGTCTCCTGCCCCGGGAAAACGCCCGGCCATTCCTATGACGGCCAGTTCGATGCCGGTAAATTCATTGTCGAGAGTTTTTTCTAATTCAGGCATGAGCATGATTCCCCTGGGATGTCGGCGGCATGTGCCGAGATAATCTGGCGAGTACGTTTTTCACGTCTTGCAACCAAATATCTTTTTGTTCGTCAAATAAGAAATGGCCAGCATTAAATTCGCGCCATTCGACGGTATTGGCGGTAACGTCTAGCCAGCCGCGAGTTGCCTGGCGATCGATCACCTGGTCGTGCAAGCCGTGGCAAACGTGTATTGGACATGTCAACGGGGCTTTACCCGTTGGTGCATAGCCGTCACTCGCCTCCAAATCTGCGCGGATGGTTGACAGAAAAAGCTCATAAAATTCCGGTGTCGCGGCATCCTGTGCGTTGATGCCACCCAGTTTGACCAGGCAATCGATCAGCTTTTCCGCCGACATCTGATGCCAGTTTTGTCGAGTTTTGTGATAGTGGGGAGACCTCTGGCTGGCGATCAATAGCGCGTGAACGTAGGCACCATGCTGTTCCAGCCGCGTTGCCATCTCATAGGCCAGCAGGCCGCCGTAGCTGATGCCAGCCAACACCAGCGGCGCATCGAGATAGGGTTTAATACGAGCGAATACGTCATCGACCACTTGCTCCAGCGTGGAAAAGGCAGGTTCAATAAAACGTTCTTCTCTGCCGGGAATAACGGGAATAAGAATATTGGCATATTCCTGTAATTCGGCATGCCAGGTACGATATCGGCTGGTACCCCCACCGGCATGAGCAAAGCAAATTAAATTTATGGCCGACGGCCGTGATGCAGACAGCTCACGGATAAAATGATTACCCATGCTAAGTCCTTAATTATTTTATGTGAAAAGGGGAAATAGCTGGCGGGCTGTATTCCCGCCGTGATGCCATTTTTCCTATTTTTATTCAGATTTTTTTAGCGTGACAATTGCGGCAATTAACGAGAGCAACGCCAATAAGGCCAGGCTAAAAGTAATAACCAGGGGAGTTCCGCTATTAAACTCGGCAATAAACTGCGTGGCAACGCTTGCGAGAAGCATACTGATGAACATGCTCAATCCTGCCGCGGTGCCCGCCAGAGGCTTGATCGCACCAATGGCACCGGCCTGCGCTGCCGGGCTGGTGATGCCGTAGAAAATACTGAATACCATCGTTGGGATGACCAGTGCGGGAATCGACCAGATGTTTATCAGGCTTAGCGTCAGAGCGAGCAAGCTGAAAATAAAGCCGATGATGCTGCCCAACAGCAAACGGCGCCGTAGCGACAGACTTTGCGGTAAACGGCTGGCCGACAAGTTACCGATAATGGCGCTGCCAGACACCATCAATAGCAGTAAACTGGCGCCAGAGGCGGAAAGTTGGAAGGTCTGCGTCAGCACGATGGGTGCGGCAGCCATAAAGGCCATAAAGGCCGACTGAGCGAAACCAAATTGAAAGGCATTGCCGAGAAAGGTGGCGTTTTTCGCCAACTGCCCATAGTCATGGAACAGATTGCTTTTGCCTGCTTCTACGCCAGTTTGCGCTTTGCGGGTTTCGGGGAGACTGAAGAAGATGATAATAAACACGATGACTGCAATAGCGCCGATCAGAATGAAATTGGAACGCCAACCAAAGTTATCCGTTAATAAACCACCCAATGGCACGCCCAGTAGAGGCGATATCATCATAGAAGCGACCAGTTTCGACATGACATTTGCCGCTTTTTCGCTGTGATAGATATCCATGACGATAATTCGCGCCGCAATAACGCCGGCCGCCCCGCCCGCCGGTTGAATAATACGGCCCAAAATTACGGCTTCAATGGACTGCGCCGATAAACAAATGAAGCTACCAATAATCAGGATCGCCATGCCTAACAGTAATATTGTTCTGCGTCCCAGTCGATCAGCCAATCTTCCATATACCAGACAAGCAAGGGCAAAACTGATCATCGATAGAGAGACTGTCAGGTTGGCGGTCGCAGGTGTTGTTTCAAAGTATTTAACCAGGCTAGGCACTGAAGGCAGGAAAATTTGGAATGAGGTTGGCCCCAAACCTGACAATAGGATGAGAATGAATTGCAATAGGGCGTGATTGACGTGCGTTTGCTCGCTGGCGTTATCAGAGGACATCTGTCTTCCGTTCATTGCTTCTTCCTGTATTGAATGTGAGAGACAGCTAAATACCCGCGACATACCGCAATGGGCATTCACTGCCAAAAACAAATTATTAGAATCTATTTAATTACCTTGCTAACCATTTGTGCCTGTGTTTGGCGAAGTGATTAGGTTTTTTTTGTTGTTTTTAAAAGACTTTTATCATCACGCTGCTGCTGGTAGGGATTGTGATGTTATGTAAGGTTAAGTCCTCTTTTGTTAATCAAAGGTAAATATATGCAAATATTATTTATCTATAAGCTATATCCAAGTCAATCAGTAAGGTTAATTTATTTTAATGTTTTTTCTGCTGATTTAAGGTGAGTGTCGCTGCAGGCCTTGATAAGTCTGCAATCAGGCTGTCGTTGAGTATTCCTTGATTTTTTAATAATGAGTGGGCGGTCACAGAATAAAAAGGATGAAAAAAAGAGCTATTTTTATAGCTTATGAAAATAGAAAAAATTGATGTTTTGGTTTTTTGTATTGTTAAATTCGCATAGTGTTGGTTTTAAAAACTGCCTTGTTGTTGCTATTTGGCGATTTTAATCGACTGCGATAATGGGGTTTCTCTCCCGAGCCCTTCCTGTCGTCCATGTTTCCGGGGGCGAAAGAAAAAATGGCGGTCTGATAGGGCGGACTCTGGTTCACGAATTGGGTGATTAATACTTTTTGTGATTATTATGGTTGTTAATTATTTGTGCTGATGTTTAATGCTATTGTTTGCGCAAGGATGAATGATTGAACAACGAATTCAGTAAATGTTTGCATGGTATGACGAGGGCTTAGTGACATCTTCACATTCAAACGGGTTTAAGGGGGCGCGTCACTCTCGGCTATATGGCCGTGGATGAGTTTATCGGTTGTTTCATCTCCCCATTCGGCGTTACATCTGGCCGAGCAAACTTACGCGGGGATGACAGTTCTATACATTGGGATTGGTACTGTAGCTCTACCCGATGATGTTGTGTGTTATCCATTCCCTGTAGTGTATTACCCCATCCCTGTTAAGTTTATCCCGCCTTGTGCGGGATTTTTTTTATCTGCGCCGGGCGAGATGCACGCCGCCGGTCATGATGTTGCGGGTGGCTGGCAGGGCGAGAAAATCGTGCGGAAATCCCAGCTCGATGGCGCTGAGATCGTCCAATCGTCGCCAATGATCTTCCGCCAGCGCCACCTTCAAGGCGCCGAGGTTATCTTCCAATTGCGCCAGGGTTCGGGCGCCGACGATCGGCGCGGTGACCATCGGGTGACGCAGTGTCCAGGCCAGAGCGATTTGTGATGGGGAATATCCAGTCTCATCAGCTATCTGGTTGACGGCGTCGGCGATATCAAGATTGTGTGCGTTCAATGTCCCCTTGGCGCGCACGGCTTCACGCCGAGAGCCCGCTTCATCGGGCGACGGTTGCAGATCCTGCCGCCGGTATTTGCCGCTTAATACGCCGCCGGCCAGCGGCGACCAAGGGATCACGCCCATCCCCAATTCTTGCGCCATCGGCATCAGCTCGCGTTCGACGGTGCGCTCCAGCAGACTGTACTCGATTTGCAGAGCGATCAGCGGCGACCAGCCACGCAGGTCCGCCAGCATTTGCATTCTCGACGCCTGCCAGGCGGGAAGGTCCGATACTGCCACATACAGCACTTTTCCGGCGCGTACCAAATCGTCCATGGCGCGCATGATCTCTTCCACCGACGTGGTGAAATCCCAGGCGTGCAGATAGAGCAGGTCGATGTAATCGGTATTGAGCCGTTGCAGGCTTCCCTCCACCGATCGCAGCATGCTTTTGCGGTGATTGCCGCCGGAATTGGGATCGTCCGGCTGCATCGGCAGGGTGTATTTGGTGGCGATCACCAACCGATCGCGGCGCCCGGCGGCGAATTCCCCCACGAAACGTTCGGCGCTGCCCTCGGTATAGCGGTTGGCGGTATCGATAAAGTTGCCGCCGCGTTCGACATAAACGTCAAACAGACGGCGGGCTTCGGCCAGTTCGGCGCCCCAGCCCCAGTCGGCACCGAAGGTCATGGTGCCCAGCGCCAGCGGTGAAACGCGCAGGCCGGAACGGCCCAATAAACGATAGTGATCCAGCGATAGTGACGTGTTCATAGGCATTCTCCCGTGTAGGTAGCGTCTACAGTAGCGCCCGCAGGTTGTTTAAGGAATGCGCTATAATCTTCATGAATTATTAAGGAGGGAGAGCATAATGAGGGGCAGTGATTTCGCCGAGTTGCGCGCCTTTGCCGCGATTGTTGAGCACGGCGGTTTCGCTCGCGCCGCTGCACATTTGGGCATGTCCGCTTCGGCGCTCAGCCAAACGCTGCGCAACCTGGAGGAGCGTTTGGGTGTGCGTTTACTGAATCGCACCACTCGCAGTGTGGCGCTGACTGAAGCCGGAAGACAGATGTTTGCGCGCCTGACGCCCGCGATGGCCGAGATTGACGCGGCGGTGGCACAGGCGGTCGAGCAACGCCAGAACCCCTCGGGTCTTTTGCGGCTTAATGTAACCCGCGTGGCGGCGTTACATTTTCTGGCGCCTTTGATCGCGCCGTTTCATCATCAATATCCTGATATTACGCTCGATCTCAATGTTGAGGAGCGGTTGGTGGATATCGTTGCCGGCGGTTTTGACGCCGGCGTGCGGCTGCACGAGAAACTGGCGAAAGATATGGTGGCGGTCAAGCTGGGCGGGGAGGTGCGGATGCGCGTCGTTGCTTCACCGGCGTATTTGGCGCGTCACGGCCGGCCGTCAACACCGGGCGATCTGCATCGACATCGCTGTTTGAATTACCGCTGGCCGACCAACGGCAGTTTGTATCGCTGGGAGTTTGAGTGCGACGGTGAAAAGCAGGAGATCGCCGTGGAAGGGCCGGTGATAGTCGATGAGCCGGAAGTCTTGGTGCGGGTTGCGATGGATGGGGCTGGCATTGCCTACCTGTTTGAGCAACAAATTGCCGCCGGTTTGGCCGATGGCCGGTTGTTGCCGCTGCTCGATGCCTGGACGCCGCCGTTCCCCGGTTTCTATCTGTACTATCCGGCAAACCGCCAAATGCCGCGCCCGCTGCGTGCTTTTATCGACTTCGCCCGTCAACAGGCAGAGCAGGGCGCATAACGCGATTTTTTTGAATAACACCGTCAGTTTTATTCGGTATTCAGCCGCTGCGCGCTTGATTAGATTGAACGCGAGAGGGGCGCCGTCGGCGCCTTTGTGCAATGAGTGGAGAATTTCTATGGCGAAGACAGTAGTGGTGTTTCATTCCGGCTACGGCCATACCGAGCGTTTGGCGAAAGTGGTGGCGGAAGGCGCCGGGGCGGCACTGATCGCCATCGACCAGAACGGTGATATCAGCGACGAAGCCTGGCAGACGCTGGATGAGGCGGACGCCATCATCTTTGGTTCGCCGACCTATATGGGCGGCCCATCCTGGCAGTTCAAGAAATTCGCCGACGCCAGCTCCAAGGCCTGGTTCGGCCGCAAGTGGCAGGACAAAGTGTTTGGCGGCTTTACCAACAGCGCCAGCCTGAACGGCGACAAGCAGGTCACGTTGATCGCGCTGCAGACGCTGGCTTCGCAACATGGCGGCCTGTGGGTCAGCCTGGGGCTGCTGCCGGCCAACACCAAATCGGCGCAGCGCACCGACGTCAATAACCTGGGCGGTTCGGTGGGGCTGCTGGTGCAGACCCCGGCGGATGCCGGCGTGGATGAGATGCTGTCGGGCGATCTGGCGACCGCCAAGCTCTATGGCCAGCGCGTAGCGGGTTTTGCCGCCAAACTGGCGTAAGGTCTTCCGTGCGGAGAGGGCAGTGACGCGACTGAACGGACGCCGCGTTCATTTTCTCTGCACAATTGGCGTGTAAGCTGCGAAATGTTATTAGCCTGCTTGGGCTAACACTGCATTTCGTACTAATATTCCCGGTTCCTAGGCCGGGTTTTTTGTTGCTAAGGTCTGCTTAAGCTTTCACCGCTATACTGCGCGACAGCACAGGCATGCAACGTATGGCTGTGTCGTAACTGTCGATTTGCTGTTGTTCAAGCAAGCCCGCGCTATGCGGGCTTTTTTTGGGTTGTTATTGCACGGGCGGCCCAGTTGCAGGAAAATAATCGCGTAGTTATTCAAACATCATTCAACGACCAATAACCACAAACTTATTAATGTAATTAACGCCGTCGGCGGCCTATTACGCTATGCGCTATGCTGACAGCAGAGTCGGCATTATTTGCTGACGCTATGCGGGTGAGTCCGCCGCGGTCGCATCAGGCTAAGAAAAGTCTGTTAATTAAATGTTAACGTTTTTTATTATTGATTTGTCTGGCTTTTTTGGTTGAAATCCGAGTTGACTATCCCTCACTGGCCGGGCGAGAGAGTATGCACATTATTATTCTGGTTATTAGCGAAATATGGGCGAGGCGATGAACGTCAGAATAAACGCCAGGCATGGCCTGCCTCTGACGGTTCAGCTGATCAATCTTTTCATGCTGGCCTTTTTACTTTCTCTGGTGGGTATTCTTAGCCGGCCGATTGGTTCGCTTTCTTTATTTTGGCCAGTGAATGCGATTCTGCTCGGTCTGCTGCTGCGCAAACCCGTTTACGCCACGCCACTTGGCTGGCTTACCACCTATCTGGGTATGGTCGCCGCCGATCTCAGCACCGGCGAAGGCTGGTCCCTGGCGCTGTGGCTGAACGCCTGCAACATGTCGCTGATCGCCGTCGGTTACGGCATCATGCTGATGCTGCCCCAGTCTCAACGGCGCATGGGCAAACCCCAGGCGATACTCTATATGTTCAGCGCCAGTCTGGCCGGTGCGGCGGTGGCGTCGACGCTGTCGGTGCTGCGTAACGACAGCCTGTACAACAACACGGTGGTGGTCGCGTGGCTGGCCTGGTTCAGCGAGCAGTTCTCGACGACCTTGCTGCTGTTGCCGGTGCTGATGGCGGCGCCGCGGCTGAAGCAGCTGTTGCGCATACAGGTGCGTTGGCGTTTGAAAGGCTGTCTGCCGCTGCTGGCGCTGCTGCTGTCGCTGATATTCAGCGTCTATATCGGCGGGCCGGGCGCTATCGCCTTCCCGATCCCGGCGCTGCTGTGGTGCGCGGTGCGCTACCAGCTGTTCCCCGTGACGTTGCTGACGCTGTTGACCGGCATGACCGAGATCAGCAGTATTTCCGCCAACCTGGTGCTGTACGAAACGCCGAACAACCACAACGCCTTCCTCGACACGCTGATGTCCGCCCGATTAGGCATCGCCATGCTGGTGATGGGGCCGCTGATCCTCGCCAGCTCTATCGCCGCCAACCGCAAGCTGATGCGGCGTCTGGAGCACAGCGCCAACCACGATTTTCTGACCGGGGTGCTGGCGCGCAGCGCGATGACGCGCAAAGCGGGTGAGCTGCTGGAGCACAAGCACCGCTCCAAAGAGGCGGTGTCGCTCCTGCTGATCGACATCGATCATTTCAAGCAGATCAACGATACGCACGGCCACAGCGCCGGCGATCAGGTTTTGGCGTCGTTCGCGCACATCGTGCGGCGCGAGCTGCGGCACGATCAGCTATTCGGCCGCTTGGGCGGGGAAGAGTTCGCCATTATGCTGCCGCGCGCGCTGGCGGCGCAGGGCGTGGCGCTGGGGGAACATCTGCGCCGGCTGGTGGAGCAGGCGGAACTGCAGGCGGAAGGCAAACAAACGTTGAAAATCACCATCAGCGTCGGCGTCGCCAGCCTGGCGATGAACGAGGTGAAGTCGCTGGAGCAGCTGATGAATATGGCGGATATCGCGCTGTATCGCGCCAAATCGCAGGGGCGTAATCGGGTGGAGTCGTTCAACGTGGTGAACGGCAACAGCGTCGAGCATATCCTGTTCCGCTAACCGTTTTCAGCCTTGTCTGGGCTCGAAGCGGGTTTCGCAATTAGGGCAAATCAGTATCACGTCTTGCAGCATTGCCGCGCATTTTTGCCGGGTAACATAGCCGCATTTAGGGCAGACGATTTGGGTGGAGCGGTTGATAAAACCTTTGACGCTGCTGGAATCGGACATATCAATAGCCTGAGTCAGGTGAAAACTCACGCTAACACAGGCGACGACAAATTTCGTTGGTTATTTTCTGTACGCAGAGGCTTACAGGCTTTTCAGTGCCTTGATAGTCTCATCCATATCGATCTCGTGCTCGGAGAAGGTATGGGAGGTGTTCTGGAAAGTGGTAATGGTCAGCATGCGCAGCGTTTGCATGGTCTGCGCCTGGTCTTCTGACTGCGGGCGAATGCGGTTCATCAGCAGGCCGACCGACAGCACGGTGTTCTCTTTATCCACGTCGGCTTTGACCGGCACTTCCTTGGTGAAAGTATTGAAAGACTTGATGCTGGCGATCTTGATTCTTTCGTTGGCGATGATGATGTATTTGCTCGGCGCCAACACTTTGACCGCATAAGCCGACGGGCCTTTGGTGTTGTTGGTCGGTTCGAAGGTCACCGCCGCGTTTTTCTTAATCAGCTCCGGGTTTTGTACTTTAATCACGTGAAAATAACGATTTTCTCCGTTCTCGTCGGTAATAAAGCCGAAGCCTTTGTCTTCAAAAAAAGTCGTTATCTTGCCGTTCATCGCTATTCTCACAAAAAGGTTCAATACAGCGCCTATGATAGCGCGGAATGCCTTGCAGCGACAGATTGCGCGGGCGGCATTTAGTCATGCGATAACGGCATTTAGCGGCTTTCTCCCCACATGCTATGTTCATGCTGACTTCATTCAATGCGAAAAAGGAATAGCGATGGGCATCAAACGTCTCAATCACGCCGTGCTGTATGTCAGCGACGTGCGGCAGAGCGCCGACTTTTATCATCAGGTGTTGGGGTTCAAGCTCAAGCCGTCCGACAGCCCCGATCGGGCGGTGTTTACCCAGGCCGCCGATTCGGACAACGATCACGATTTGGCGCTGTTCAGCAAGAACCTGGGCCAGCAGCGTGCCGGGGTATTTCGTGCCAACAACGAGCCGCCGGCGGAGCATGAGCCACCGGCCGGGCTGTACCATCTGGCCTGGGAAGTGGACAGCCTGGAGGAGCTGGAGCGCATTCGTCACCAGCTGGCCGAACGCGGCATTCTCGGGCTGGAAGAGGATCACGGCGTGCACAAAAGCATTTATGGCCACGATCCGGACGGGCTGCTGTTCGAGGTGACCTGGTTTATTCCGCCGGCGTTGCTGACCGAAGAGGACAAAAACCAGCAGGGGATCCGCCCGCTGGATTTCGCCGCCGAGAAACGGCGTTTCGCCGGCCGGTAAGCGGCTCGGGTACGGGGCGCCGCGGCGCCCCGACGATCACAGCACTTTGTTGAGAAAGTTGACGGTGCGCGGATGCTGCGGCTGAGCCAGCACTTGCCTGGCGTCGCCCTGCTCGACGATCTGCCCGTCGACCATAAATACCACCCGATCCGCCGCTTCGCGCGCAAAGCCGATTTCATGGGTGACCACCACCAGCGTGACGCCCAGATCCGCCAACCCCTTTATCACGTCCAGCACTTCGCCGACCAGCTCGGGATCGAGCGCGGAGGTCGGTTCATCGAATAGGATCACCTTAGGGTTCAGCGCCAGCGCACGCGCGATGGCGATGCGCTGCTGTTGGCCGCCGGAGAGGCGGCGCGGGTAGGCGTCCGCCTTATGGCGCAGCCCGACGGTATCCAGCAGCTCATAGGCTACCGCTTTCGCCCGTTCGCGGGAGTGGATCTTGTGCACCACCGGCGCTTCGATGATGTTTTCCAGCACCGTCAGGTGCGGGAACAGGTTGAAATTTTGGAACACGTAGCCGACGTTGATGCGTTGCCGAAGGATGGCCTTTTCCTTCAGCTCATACAGCCGGTTGCCCTTGCGGCGGTAGCCGACGTAGTCGCCGTCGATGCGGATAAAGCCTTCGTCCACGCGCTCCAGGTGGTTGATCGCCCGCAGCAGCGTCGATTTGCCGGAGCCGGAAGGGCCGAGGATCACGGTGACGGTGCCCGGCTGCAGCGTCAGGCTGACGTCGTCCAGCGCCTTGTGTTTGCCGAAGAACTTGCTGACGTTGCTGATTTCGATCAGGCCGCGCGCCGGCACCGGGGTGAGGTTGCGCGCCGGCTGCTCGGGCAAGGCGTAATAATCAATGGCTTCAGACATGCGGGTCTCCTAACGTTTTAGCCAGCCGGCCAGTTTCTGCCAGGGCGTCGGCGGCAGTTCGCGCACCGCGCCTCGGGCGAAATAGCGCTCGATGTAGTATTGGATCACCGACAGCGCGGTGGTGATGAACAGATACCAGACGGTGGCGACCATCAGCAGCGGTATCACCTGCTGGGTGCGGTTATAGATAACCTGAATGGTATAAAACAGCTCCGGCAGCGCCAGCACGTAAACGATCGAGGTGCCTTTCGCCAGGCTGATGATCTCGTTGAAGCCGGTCGGAATGATGGAGCGCAGCGCCTGCGGCAGAATGATGCGGAAGGTGCGGCGATAGCCCGGCAGGCCCAGCGCCGCCGCCGCTTCGTGCTGGCCGTAATCCACGCCCAAAATGCCGCCGCGGATGATCTCGGCGGTGTAGGCAGACTGCACCAGCGTCAGGCCCAGCACCGCCACGGCGAACTGGCCGAGAATGTCGATGGTGGGAAAGCTGGCGAACACCACGGAGGTGAAGGGAATGCCCAGCGAGATGGCGTCGTACAGGTAGGAAAAGTTGTACAGGATGATCAGCACCAGAATCAGCGGCAGCGAGCGAAACAGCCAGATATAACCCCAGGCCAGCGACGCCAACAGGTAAGAGCGCGACAGTCGCACCAGCGCCAGCAAGGTGCCGAACAGGATGCTGAACAGCGTGCCGAGCAGCGTCAGCAGCAGGGTTTGCCCCAGCCCCGCCAGCACCGCCGGCGCGAAGAACCACTCGGCGAACACGCCCCATTCCCAGCGCGCGTTGCCCGCCACCGATTGCACGATGGCGGCCAGAATAAACAGCGAAAACAGCGCGCCGATCAGCCGCAGCGGATAGCGGGCGGGCACCACTTTCAAGACGTCTTGTTTGGACATGTCATGTCTCCTGATACAGATAAAGGGGCCTTAGGCGATTTTCCTTTCCGACGCGCAACAACATGCGTCCTCTGCAATCAGGCTTTTGCGGAACGGCAGGCGGCCATCGTAGGGTGGGCGGCTGTAAACCTCGCTGTCGACGGTGGGATCGAACTGCGGCTGATACCCGTTGCTCAGATACAGGCCCACCGCTTCGGGCTGGCGAAAACCGGTGGTCAGATAGAGCCGGCGATATCCCTGCGCCAGCGCCAGCGTTTCGAGCTGCTGCAACACCCGCTGCGCCAGGCCCTGGCGCCGCAGATCGCCCCGCGTCCAGATGCGCTTCAGCTCGGCGGTTTGTGCGTCATAGCGTTTGAAGGCGCCCATGGCGATCGGTGCACCGGCGCGCAGCAGCACGATGAAGGCCCCCTGCGGCGGCGCGTACAGATCCAGCGGTTCCGGTTCCTGGTCACCAAAATAGTCGCCGTAACGCTGGCGATATTCGCCGAACAGCCCCTCGATTACCGGGGCGATCAGCGGGTCGGTCGGCAGCGTCTGAATGAAGGTGTCTTGCGTCATCGCGCGCTCCTAGTCGCCCAGGCCGGGCGGGTTGATTTCCGACTGCGCAAGGCGTTCGACGCTCTCGCCCCAGCGGTTGAGCACCTGATCGTACTGCCCGCCGCGGATCGCGCCGTTCAGCGCTTCGTTCACCGCCTGCACCAGGCCGTTGCCTTTACGGGTGGTGACGGCGATGTGCGCCGCCTTGGGCCAACCGCCTTCCACCGTGCCCGCCAGCCGGGTGCGGCCGTTCAGCGCCGCTTTATAGGCGCCCAGCACGTTCGGCCCGAAGTAGGCGTCGGCCCGGCCGGATTGGATCGCCAGCGTGGCGGCCGCATCGTCGGTCACGTAGATCGGCTGGAAGGGTTTAAGCCCCTGCTGCCGATTCTGCTTGTCCCATGCCAGCAAGATGGCTTCCTGATTGGTGCCGGAGCCGACGATAATTTTTAATCCGGCGATATCGGCAGGCTGTTTGATCGTCGCGATCTTGCCGCCGGTTTTGACATAAAAGCCGAGCGAGTCGATGCGGTAGGTGGCGAAGTCGAAGCGGGTTTTGCGCTCTTTGGTCACGGTGACGTTAGTGATGGCCGCGTCATACTTGCCGGAAACCACCCCCAGCGGCCAGTCTTCCCACGAGGTTTGCACCACGTTAAGCGTTAGGCCTAGGCTGTCGGCCACCAGCTGTGCGATATCCACTTCGCTGCCGATCAGTCGCCGGTTGTCGGCGGCGAACAGCGCCAGCGGCGGCGTGTTGAGTGCGGCGATCGCGACGGTGAATTGGCCCGGCTTCACGAAGTGGAAATCGGCCGGCAGTTTGGCGATCGCCTGCGGGTTTTTCGGCGCGTGGATCGGGGTTTCATTGGCCTGCAAATCGATGCCGGTGCCCGCCAGTGCGGCGCCGGTCAGGCTCAGCAAGGCCGCCACGAGGGCGGCGGTAACGGTTTTCTGCATAGCGGGTATCCCTGAAAGCGATCTTATTATTGGGTGAATCTGTTCAACGGGCGCTTCAGGCCCAGGTGCTCGCGCAGCGTGTCGCCGTGGTACGCCTGGCGGAACAGGCCACGTTGTTGCAGGACGGGCACCACCCGATCGACGAAGTGGCCGAAGGCGTTGGGCGTACCGCCGCTGATGATGAAACCGTCGGCGGCTTCGCCGTCGAACCAGCGTTGCAGACCGTCCGCCACCGCTTCCGGCGTGCCGCTGAACACTGGGCGCGGCGAGGCGGCTTCCAGCGCCACCTGGCGCAGCGTGAGGTTGCGCTCGCGGGCGCTGCGCTTGATGGCGTCGGTGGTGCTGCGGAAGCTGTTTTGCCCCAGATCGCCGATGTCCGGGAAGGGCGCGTCCAGCGGATGACGGGCGAAGTCGTAATGCTCGAAGTAGCGGCCGAGGTAGTTGAGGGCGTTCTCGATGCTGACCAGGCGGGCGGTCTCCTGGTACTGGCGCTCGACGTCCGCGTCGTCGTCGCCGACGATCACGCTGACGCCCTGGAAGATGCGCAGATCGTCCGGTTCGCGCCCCTGTTCCACCAGCTGCCGCTTCACGTCCTGATAGAAATCCTGCGCCTGTTCCAGCGTGTCGTGATGGGTGAAGATCGCATCGGCGTGTTGGGCCGCCAGCCGTTTGCCGTCTTCGGAGGCGCCGGCCTGGAACAGGATCGGGCGCCCCTGCGGCGTGCGGCCGATGTTCAGCGGCCCCTGTACCGAGAAGAACTCCCCCTGGTGATTGAGAGTGTGCAGTTTGCCGGTGCGGAAGAATTCGCCGCTGGCCTTATTACGCACGAAGGCATCGTCTTCCCAGGAGTCCCACAGCCCTTTGGCGACGTCGAGAAATTCGCCGGCGATGCGGTAACGCAGGCTGTGTTCCGGGTGTTCTGTGCGCGAGAAGTTTTTGGCCGAGCCTTCCAGCGGCGACGTCACCACGTTCCAGCCGGCGCGGCCGTTGCTCAGGTGATCGAGGCTGGCGAACTGGCGGGCGACGGTGAACGGATCGCTGTAGGAGGTGGAGAGGGTGCCCACCAGGCCGATTTTGTCGGTGGCGGCGGACAGCGCGGCCAGCAGGGTGAGCGGCTCGAAACGATTAAGAAAATGCGGAATGGATTTTTCGTTGATATATAACCCATCGGCGACGAAGACGAAATCGAATTTCCCCTGTTCGGCTTTTTTCGCCGAGGCGATATTAAATTCGAGGTTAATGCTGGCGTCGGCGGTGGCGTCCGGGTGGCGCCAGGCGGACATATTTCCCGATGCGCCATGCAGAATGGCACCCAGGCGCAATTGCCGTTGATTATTCGCGTTGTCGCTCATCGTGATTATCCTGTCATGCGCCGCAGAGGCGCGCGGTGTCTGATGGGTTCACTATTGATGAGCGGCGGCGGGATGTAAAACAACAAAACAGCATATTCAAATGTTGAAAACTGCAAATATCACGGCGGGTAAAAATAATAGGGCCCGACGCGGCATGTGCGGCGTCGGGGAAATAATATGTTCCGTTATTCAGGCGTTGCTGAGGGCTTTTTCTGGCGCGGTGGTTAATTGTTGCAGGGTGCGTTCCGCCAGCAGCGTGAAATATTGCGCCGCCGGGAACAGGGCCCGTTCATCGGGATTGAAACGCGGATGATGCAGGCCGAACTCGCTGGCGGAGCCGATGCTGACAAATACCCCCGGTACGTGATGCAGATATAGCGCGAAATCTTCGCCCCCCATCTGCAACTCCGCTTCTTCGACCCGGTAGCCGGCCTCGGCGGCAACGGTTTTGCTGAACGCCGCCCAATGCGGGTCATTGATCACCGCCGGCGGCCCCGGTTGCCAGCGCAGTTCGGCCTGCGCACCCAGCGCGGCGGCTATGCCGTCGATCACCTGGCGAATCTTGTCCGGCACCTGGCGGCGCACCGCGTCGCTGTGGGTGCGCACCGTGCCTTCCAGCTCCACGGTTTGCGGCAGCACGTTCCAGGTATTGCCGCCTTCGATGCGCGTTACGCTTACCACCAGCGATTCCAGCGAGCTGAAGCTGCGGCTGGGCAGCGTCTGCAGCGCGCCGACGATCTGGCTGGCGGTGACGATGGTGTCGACGCCCTGTTCCGGTTTGGCGGCGTGCGCGCCCTTGCCGGTGATGAGGATCTGGAAGCGATCGACGTTGGCGTAGAACGGCCCGGCGCGGGTGGCGAAGGTGCCGGTGGGCAGCTCCGGCGCATTATGCAGGCCAAACACCGCGGCGACGTTATCCAGCGCGCCGGCGTCGATCAGGTGTCGGGCGCCGTTGAAGGTCTCTTCCGCCGGCTGGAAGAAGAGGCGTACCGTGCCGGGCAGGTCGGCCTCACGCGCTTTCAACAGGTGTGCGGCGCCGAGCATCACCGAGGTATGAAAGTCGTGGCCGCAGGCGTGCATCACGCCGCGGTTTTGCGAGCTGAAGGGCACGTCGGCGATTTCGTCGATCGGGAGAGCGTCAATGTCGCCGCGCAGCGCGATGATCGGCCCCTTGCCGCTGCCGATCTCCGCCACGACGCCGGTTTTCAGCGCCAGCGGCAGCAGGCGAATGCCCGCTTCTTGCAGCCAGCGCGTCAGCCGGGCGGTGGTGGCGAATTCGTGATTGGAAAGCTCCGGGTTTTGGTGCAGCTCACGCCGATAGGCGATGATTTTGTCTGCCAACTGGCTGGTCATAGGCTTGGCTCACAGTGGGAAATAAACCCTAACCCTAGTGCAGCGGCCGCCGAAGCAAAAAGACCATCTGGTTATATTTCATAGCGATTGCGTCTGCACGGGAGCGTCAACGCTGGGGGAAGCGGGCGAGTTTGGGCGTTCGCTCGTTGTTCGCCGGCGGGTGGAGAGGATTGACCTGGCACGGTAACTTATCGCAACCGGTGCAATCAATTTACACCGGACAACACGGATTTTTTCACTCTTTATCGGATTTCTGTGATCGCGGTGGTGGACAAAATCCTGCCTGCTTGCTGTACTGTAATAGACACAGGTTTTGTGTCTTTCATTCACGTTAAAGGTAAGTTTGATGTCTAAGATTAAAGGTAGCGTTAAGTGGTTTAATGAATCCAAAGGCTTCGGTTTCATTACTCCGGAAGATGGTAGCAAGGACGTTTTCGTTCACTTCTCTGCCATCGTTAGCAACGGTTTCAAAACGCTTGCTGAAGGCCAGCGTGTAGAATTTGAAATCACGAACGGTGCCAAAGGCCCATCTGCCGCTAACGTTACTGCTATCTAAGCTGCGTAGCTGAATTTCTTAAAACCCGCTCATTGAGCGGGTTTTTTATTGGGCGCGTTATGCCTCGCTGCGGCGGCCTAACAGGCTGAACAGCAGGATGGCGACGGCGTAGCAGCCGACGATGGTCAGCGCCATCGACAGGCTGGACGTGCCGCCCAGCCCGGTGAGCGGCACGGCGCAGGCACCGAGCGCGAACATGCACACGCCGATCAAGGCCGACGCGCTGCCCGCTTTGTCACCCTGGCTTTGCATGGCCAGCGAAGAGGCGGTTGGGCCGACGATGCCGATCACCGCCACCGAAAAGAACAGCGGCACCAGCAACAACACCAGTGGCGCATGCAGCGCGGCGGCCAACAGCAGCAACAGCGATGCGACGGCCGCCAGCGTTAGCCCGCTCTTCAACACGCGACGCTCCCCCCAACGCGAACTGAGGCGGCTGGCCAGCTGCGCCGCAATGATCAGCCCGACGCCGTTAATGGCGAAGCACAGGCTGAACATCTGCGGGCTGAGGCCGTAGATCTGCTGCAGGACGAAAGGCGAGGCGCCGATATAGGCGAACATGCCGGCCATCACGAAGCCCTGCGTCAGACACAGGCCCATGAAATAGCGTTGGGTCAACAGACTGCCCAGCGACATCAGCATCGCCAGAATGCCGCCCTGGCTGCGGCGCTCGGCCGGCAGGGACTCGCGCAGCTTCAGCGCCGACAGGCTGAACAGCAGCACGGCGATGGCCGCCAGCACGCCGAAGATGCCGCGCCAGTTCATCACCTGCAGCATAACGCCGCCCAGCACCGGCGCGACGATCGGCGCCAGACCGTTGACCAGCATCAGCAGGGCGAAGAAGCGGGTCAGCTCATGACCGGCATACAGATCGCGGGCAATGGCGCGGGAAATCACCGCGCCACCGGCGCCGGCGATGCCCTGCAGCAGGCGGGCGATCAGCAACTGGTCGATGGTGGGCGCCAGCGCGCACCACAGCGAAGCGCCCAGCAGCAGGATCAGCGACAGCAACAGCGGGCGCATGCGGCCCAGCTTGTCGCTGTAAGGGCCGAAAATCAGCTGGCCGACGCCCAGGCCGAGCAGCCCGGCGGTCAGGCTGAGCTGCGCGGCGGCGGTAGAGGTATTCAGTTCGCCCGCCATTTCCGGCAGGGCGGGCAGATAGAGATCGGTGCACAGCGGCCCTAGCGCGGCCAACAGGCCAAGCACGACGGCGTACACCAGACGTTGTCTGGCTAAGTGTTTGGTCATGGGAGATTAGAGTTTCCTGAACAGGTGAGAAATGGCCTGCTGATACAGATCGCGCAGCAGGGACGCATCGGCTTTTTGCGTGGTAAGGATGCGGTAACCGGTGCCTTCGCTCATGACGGCGATAAACTCCACCCGCGCGGCGATCTCTTCCGCGCTGAAATGGGGATACAGCCGCTGCAGGTTGTGGCACACGTGGCGAAACAGCCGCGCTTCCGCATCGCTGAGCATTTTGGCCACCACCGGGTTGCGCGTGGCCTCGGCGGTCACTTCAAGCATCAGCATGTGATCGGTTTCGCTCTCGCCCGGCTGCTGAAACAGCGTGCGCGCCGCCAGCGTGCCGGCGATCAGGTTGATGTGATCGCCAAGGTTTTCCAGCCGCTGCATCTTGCTGGCGATGATGCGGTTGACGATTTCCTCGATAATCGCGTCTTTGTTGGCGAAATAGCGATAGATTTGCCCGACGCTGAGCTGCGAGCCCTGGGCGATTTCCGCCATGCTGGCGGCGTGGAAGCCGTGGCGGCGGAAGCTGGTTTTCGCCGCTTCGACGATCTGATCGCGGCGGGCCTGCACCTTGGCCTGTTTACTGTCGTTGGGGGGGAGCATTTGCCCGATCCTTTGCTACGCGTGAGCCGGGTTCACATTTTTGGGTGTGAACGTTCATTCTCAATTGTAGTGCAATCGGCCGGAAAGGCGCAAGATGAACGCGTGCGGTGGGGAAAAGGCGCTTAAGCGAACAGGTAGGATTTGATAAAGGCGGCGACGATCAGCACGCACAGCGCAACGGCAATCGCTTCGGTGGCGGTTTTCGGCAGGCTAAACATAGCGGTTTCTCATCCAGTCAGGAGTACTGGATGAGATTATGCGCATGCAAGATTAAGGAAACATTAAGGGCTTAGCGCCCGTTGACCCACATCACCAGCATGAAAGCCAGCAGCGTCATCGCCAGCGAGCCGGCCAGGTTGAGCAGCATGTTGGCCAGCGCCCAGCCGAAGCGGCCATCCTGCATCAGGTACACCACCTCCAGCGAAAAGGTGGAGAAGGTGGTCAGGCCGCCGCAGAACCCGGTGGTGATCAGTAATTTCCAGGTGGGGTCCAGATGCGTCATGCGGGTGAAAATCGCCATCGCCAGGCCGATGATAAAACCGCCGATCAGATTGACCATCAGCGTACCGAGCGGAATGTGGGCGTTCAGCGGATTCATTTTCATGCTTACCGCCCAGCGCAAAACGCTGCCGACGCCGCCGCCGATAAAAACGGCCAGTAAAGAGCTCAACATGGGGCAACTACCTTTCAATCAGAGAAATTCACGGGACTCGGAAAGAGACAGGCGTAACGCTACGAGCCTCTCTCCGAGAGGTTACGTAGACATCATCAGCCTGTGAAGGCGGTTAGGGAGGAATGTCATCTCCAGCGTGCCGCACGGCCTTTTTTGCCGTACCCGGTGGATGTTACACCTAACGCTGCCTATTTTGTAGTATCGACAATCTGCGAGGTCACCCTATGGAAATCAGAACGGCGCGCCTGAGCGATCGCCAGGCTATCGCCGAATTAATGACGGCGTTGGATTATCCCGGCACCGAGGCGTTTCTGACGCAGCGAATGCGCCAGCTGCTGGCGCATCCGGACGAGGCGCTGCTGGTGGCCCTGGAGGGCGAGCGGGTGCTGGGCGTGCTGTCGCTGCATTTTCTGCCGCAGCTGGCGTTGGCCGGCGACATTGGCCGCATCAGTTATTTTTGCGTCGACGACCGAGCGCGCGGCGCGGGCGTAGGGCGTCGGCTGTTGGCAGAGGGCGAGGCGCTGGCGCGCCGTCGCGGCTGCGATCGGCTTGAAGTCCATTGCCACAGCCGCCGCGAGCGGGCGCATGCGTTTTACCGGCGAGAAGGCTTTGTCGAAGCGCCGAAGTATTTTGCCAAGTTATTAAACCAGTAAGTTAGTCGCCCGTCGGCACCGCCGTTTCCAGGCGGTTGCGGCCATTTTGCTTCGCCCGGTAAAGCGCGCCGTCGGCCGCTTTCAGCCAGTCCAGATAACCGCCCAGCGCGGGGTGGTAGTTGGCGATGCCGGCGCTGATCTGCAGCCGCAGCTGTGGCGCCTCTTTGAAGATAACGGCATCCAACCGCTGCTGGATGCGCCGCAGGACGGTTTCCGCCTGTTCGGCGCTGGTGTTCGGCAGCACCGCGCCAAACTCGTCGCCGCCGTAGCGCCCGACGATATCCACGTTGCGCAAGCCAATCAGCAGCTCTTCCGCCAGCGCCGCCAGGGCCTCATCCCCCAGCGCATGGCCGAAAGTATCGTTGATGGTTTTGAAACGATCGATATCCATCAGGATCAGCGTGGCGTTGTCCTGGTAGCGGCGGCAGCTGTCGAACTGACGATGCAGCAGATGCTCCCAATGGCGGCGGTTGTACAAGCCGGTCAGCCCATCGCGGGTGCTGATGCGTTGCAGCTCCTGTTTTTTTTCCGCCAGCCGTTTGGCGGTGCGGTAGGTCACCAGGCCGAGTAGCGTCGGGTAAAGGTAGATCATCGGCAGGCACAGATAGATTTGCAGCGGCGTGCTGTGCGGGTGGAACGGGAAACCGAGCAGCGCGCCGGTCAGCGCCGCCGCGGCCAATTGAATCGCCAACCCTTTGACAAACAGTGCCTTACCGGCCGAAGCGATGTTGTTCATGCTCATCATCGACAGGATGACGATCGCCGGCAGCGCGTTGAACGCCATCATCGCCGCCCAGAAACCGCCGAAGGCGGAGTCGATCAGCAGGTTGCGGATCTCGGCTTTGAACGGATCTTTGGCGCGGCAGGCCAGGCGGTAGGCGAGATGCGGCCAGAGAAAACCGTGAAAGGCCAGCAATAGCCAGACCGCCGTGGGCGGAGCCAAGGGATAGAGTGCGGCGCAAACGCAGATAAAGCCGAGCCCCAGACCGGCGACGCGGGGCAGATAGGTGCGTTTGGCGAAGCTGAGGCCGGATTTTCGGGCATCGAAAATGGGTGGGGCAATATACATCCGGCATCTCCCTGATAAGTATCACGGCAGCGTATCATGCGGGTGATAAACTAAGAATAGTCTGGGATTCACGTCGTGAGGCGGTGTGGCATTCCTGCGACGGATCTCACTCTGTTACATGTTGCGGTTGTGCGAGCGGGGGGAAAGTCGCTAAATATTCGCAGGCAAGGTCAGTTTTTCTCGCTGTTCACGCAGCGCTATATGATAAGAAGGTGAGTATGGAAGGTATCAGTATTACCAAACTTCTGGTGATTGCGGTATTGGTGATTTTACTGTTCGGCACCAGCAAACTGCGCACGCTCGGTGCCGATCTTGGCGCGGCGCTGAAAGGCTTTAAAAAAGCCGTGGGTGACGACAGCACGCCGCCGGCCGCTGGCAGCAACACCGCCGAGAGCCAGTCCGCTCAGCAGAGCGTCGAGAAGAAAGACGTTTAATCCCGTCTGAGGGCGAGCAATAAAAAACGGATGCCTGGCGGACATCCGTTTTTTGGCGTTTCCGCCGTCTTTAGCGTAACAAACTATTACGCGTTATTTCACTTCCATCCCTTTGGCCTGCAGATCGGCGTGATAAGACGAACGCACGAACGGGCCGCAGGCGGCGTGGGTGAAGCCCATCGCCATCGCTTCTTCTTTCATCTCGTCGAACTCGGCCGGGCTGACGTAGCGCTGCACCGGCAGGTGGTGGCGGCTCGGCTGCAGGTACTGGCCCAGCGTCAGCATGGTCACGCCGTGGCGGCGCAGATCGCGCATCACTTCGACGATTTCCGCGTTGGTTTCGCCCAGGCCGACCATCAGGCCGGATTTGGTCGGGATATCCGGGTGCGCTTCTTTAAAGCGCTCCAGCAGCTTCAGCGACCACTCGTAGTTGGCGCCCGGGCGCACCTGGCGATAAACGCGCGGCACGTTTTCCAGGTTGTGGTTGAACACGTCCGGCGGCGTGGCGGTGAGGATCTCCAGCGCGCGGTCCATACGGCCGCGGAAGTCCGGCACCAGCGTTTCAATCTTGATGTTCGGGCTCTTGGCGCGGATGGCCGAAATGCAGTCGGCAAAGTGTTGAGCTCCGCCGTCGCGCAGATCGTCGCGGTCAACCGAGGTGATCACCACGTAACGCAGCGCCATGTCGGCGATGGTTTGCGCCAGCTTTTCCGGCTCGTTGGCGTCCGGCGCGATCGGGCGGCCGTGGGCCACGTCGCAGAACGGGCAGCGACGGGTGCAGATGGCGCCGAGGATCATAAAGGTAGCGGTACCGTGGTTGAAACACTCGGACAGGTTAGGGCACGAGGCTTCTTCACAGACGGAGTGCAGGCCGTTTTTACGCATGGCGGCTTTGATGCCCTGAATGCGCGTTGAGTCGGCAGGCAGTTTGATCTTCATCCACTCGGGTTTACGCAACAGCTCCTGCCGTTCGGTGACCACCGTTTTGACCGGGATCAGCGCCATTTTGTCAGCATCGCGGTATTTGACGCCGCGTTCCATCTGAATTGGTTTACTCATAATCGTGCAGGTTCCAGTTACGAAGCTCGACCGTCTGGTAGCCGAGTAAATGAACAAATTCCTGTACCAGGATTGGGTGTATGTCTTCAATGCCAACGCCGGGCGCCAGCGCGCTGACCTGCGTCATTTGCATGCCGGCGTAACCGCAAGGGTTGATGCGTTGGAAGGGGCTGAGATCCATCGCCACATTCAGGGCCAGGCCGTGGAATGAGCTGCCTTTGCGGATCCGCAAACCCAACGAACAGATTTTTTGCTCCCCCACGTACACGCCAGGCGCATCGGGACGGGCGCGCGATTCGAGGCGGAAGTGGGCGAGGGTGTTGATAACCGTATCTTCTATCGCCGTAACCAATTGGCGTACGCCGACCTTGTTGCGCTTCAGATTGACCATCACGTACATCACCTGCTGGCCCGGCCCGTGGTAGGTCACCTGGCCGCCGCGATCGCTCTGGACCACCGGGATATCGCCGGGCATCAGCACGTGTTCGGCTTTGCCGGCCTGGCCCTGGGTGAAGACCGGGTGATGCTGCACCAGCCACAGTTCGTCCGGCGTAGTCTCGGTACGACTGTCGGTGAAGTTATGCATGGCTTGGGATACAGGCGCGTAGGGCTGCAACCCCAGCTGACGCAAAATGATCTTGTCTGGTTGCAAAAGAGTCATCGTCAGGTTACAGAAGTGGTAAAGCCATTATACCGGGCGCTCCGGCCTGCGACCAGCCTTTCGCTGACCAAAAATGCGCAACCCGGGAAGACGCTGCGCCATCCCGGGTTGATAAGCAGGGGTTTATGCTGGAATTACAGCACCATGCGAACAATTTCAATGTTGCCCAACTCTTCGTACAGGGTTTCGACCTGCTCAATGTGAGTGGCGTTAATGGTGATGGAAACGGAGTGGTAGTTGCCTTTGCTGCTTGGCTTAACCTGCGGGTTGTAATCGCCCGGTGCATGGCGCTGCACCACTTCAACTACCTGGTCAACCAGCTCAGGCTGCGCCAGGCCCATCACCTTGTAGGTAAACGAGCAAGGGAATTCGAGCAGTTCGTTCAGTTTAGTTTTTTGCATGTGCGTGCGCTCCAGAGTGCTAGCTAATCTATAAATTATAACTCCCGCCGGGGCGGGAGTTAATGTTATTCAGTATATGGGGGCAATTTCGCCCGATTCAACCGTTAACCGAACCAGTGGTGGAACATCAGTTTGATGTAGTCCACGATGCGGCTGAAGAAACCGCCTTCTTTCACTTCGTTCATCACCACCAGCGGACGCTGGTCGATGGTTTTGCCGTCCAGCTGGAAGTTGATGCTGCCGACCACCTGGTTTTTCGCCAGCGGCGCGTGAATTTCAGGGGTGTTCAGCACGTAGCTGGCCTTCAGATCTTTCATGCGGCCGCGCGGGATGGTCAGGTAGACGTCTTTGTCCACGCCCAGCTCAACGCGGTCGGCATCGCCGAACCAGACCGGCTCGGAGGCGAACTCTTTACCGACCTTCAGCGGCGCTACGGTTTCGAAGAAGCGGAAGCCCCAGGTCAGCAGTTTCTTGCTCTCGGCTTCGCGGCCTTTGTAAGTGCGGCCGCCCATCACGGCGGAGATCAGACGCATCTGGCCTTCGGTCGCCGAAGCCACCAGGTTGTAACCCGCCGCATCGGTGTGGCCGGTTTTGATGCCGTCGACGTTCAGGCTGTTATCCCACAGCAGACCGTTGCGGTTCATCTGGCGGATGTTGTTGAAGGTGAACTCTTTTTCTTTGTAAATCGCGTACTCTTCCGGCACGTCGCGGATCAGCGCCTGGCCGATCAGCGCCATGTCGCGCGCCGAGCTGTACTGGCCCTGGGCATCCAGGCCGTGTACCGTCTGGAAGTGGGTGTTCTGCAGGCCCAGCTTGCTGACGTAGGTGTTCATCAGGTTAACGAACGCGTCCTGGCTGCCGGCGACGTAGTCGGCCATCGCCACGCAGGCGTCGTTACCGGATTGCAGGTTGATGCCGCGGGTCAGTTTGGAGACCGGCACGCGATCGCCCGGCTTCAGGAACATCAGCGAGGAGCCTTTGAACACCGGGTTGCCGGTCGCCCAAGCGTCCTGACCGACGGTCACCAGATCGTCCTGGCCGATTTTGCCCGCTTTCAGCGCCTGGCCGATGACGTAGCTGGTCATCATTTTGGTCAGACTGGCCGGATCGCGACGCGCGTCGGCGTTCATCTCGGCCAGCACCTTGCCGGAGTTGTAATCAATCAGGATGTACGCTTCCGCATCGATCTGCGGGACACCTGGGATCATGGTTTTGATGTTAACGTCATCGGCATGTGCAACGGAGGCTGCGCTCATTGCGATAACGGTGCCGAGTGCGATGCTTTTGATTAAGCGAAAAGAAGTTACTTGTTTCATGATCGGGACTACAACATCCGTGAAAGTAAAGTTAAAAAACGAGCCACACTATAGCAGATGCGATCCCGGCAGGCATTACCCATTCATCTGACTAATTGCGGTTAGAGAACTTTTAGCTGCAAGAAAATGTTTCAGCTAAATAACCGCTTATCAGCCGCGAATGCCTGCCGGGCTTAACGCTTAGGGTGCAGCAGTAACGAAAGACTGTTGTTGCGCTTCGCTGGCCAGGCGTTGCTGCAGCTGGGCCGCCTGCTGACGGCTGCTGAACGGGCCGAGCTGGACGCGATAAACGTTGCCGTTAGCCGCCACTTTGCCCGGCACGCCAAACTGCTGGCTCAGGCTTTGCTGCCAGCTCTGGGCGCGCTCGGCGCTGCTCAGCGCACCGACCTGCACCACATAGCCGCCGGAGGAAGACGCGGCAGCCATGCCGGCAGCCGCGGCGCCGGCCGCGACCGGTGCGGCCACGGCTTCAGGTTCTGATCCTTCCAGCACGCCGGCCGGTACAGCGCTTGGCGCGCCGAGGAAACCGCTGCGGCCGCCGGTTGCGTTGCCGCCGGCGGCTGGCGCGTTGTTGTCGTCGGTGCGCAGGGTGCTGTTATCGATCGGGCGCACCGCCGCGCCGCTGGCGACCGGCACGTCCTGTTGGATCGGGGTGCCCATGCCGCTGGAGCCGAGATCCGGGCGTGCCGGCAGGGCGTAGCTCTGTTTCGCCACGATGGTGCCGATGGTGCCCGGGCCGCTCAGCGTACCGTCCGGCGCCACGTTGATGAAATCGACTTTGACCTTGGTGTTGTTGGACAGGTTGAGGCGATCGGCGGCGGCTTTCGACAGATCGATGATGCGGCCCTTGGTGTAAGGCCCGCGATCGTTGACGCGCACCACCAACTGACGGCCGTTGGCCAGGTTGGTGACACGTACATAGCTAGGGATCGGCAAGGTCGGGTGCGCCGCGGTCAGGCCGTTCGGATCGAACTGCTCGCCCAGCGCGGTGGTGTTGCCGTTGGCTTCTTCGCCATACCAGGCCGCCAGGCCGGTCTGCGAGAAGTTCTGCGGATCTTTTACGATGCGGTAAGTATCGCCATTAACCTTATAATCCTGCATGTTATTAGGGTTATAGGGTTCATATTGAGGCTCGACGCCACCGATTTCCACCACCGGGCCGTTGTACGGCTGCTGTGGCGCCTGCTGTTCCGTGGTCGGGGCGGTACAGGCGGAGAGCAACACCGCCGCGACGCCGATCCAAAGCCATTCCTTACGCATTACTCACCTCTTATAAACTTTTAGACAGCATTTTCCGATGCGTGTGGATCGACATGATGATGCCGAAACCGGCCATCAACACTATCAGCGCCGAACCCCCGTAACTGACCAGAGGCAAAGGTACGCCAACTACCGGCAAAATGCCACTGACCATACCGATGTTAACAAAGACATAAACGAACAAAATCAGCATCAAGCCGCCGACCATCACGCGGCCGAAGGTGGTTTGCGCCTTGGCGGCGATCATCAGCCCGCGAATGATCACCAGCAGGTAAAGCGCCAGCAGCACCAACACCCCGATCAGCCCCAGCTCTTCGGCCAACACGGCGAAGATAAAGTCGGTATGGCGTTCCGGCAGGAACTCCAGCTGCGACTGGGTGCCGTGCAGCCAGCCCTTGCCGGACAGGCCGCCGGAGCCGATGGCAATCTTCGACTGAATGATGTGGTAGCCGGCGCCGAGCGGGTCGCTTTCCGGATCGAGCAGCATCATCACGCGGTCGCGTTGATAACCGTGCATCAGGAAGAACCACAGCACCGGGATAAAGGCCGCCAGCGCGACGGCGGCGACGGCGATCAGTTTCCAGCTCATGCCCGACAGGAACAGCACGAACAGGCCGGAGGCGGCGATCAGGATCGAGGTGCCCAGATCTGGCTGCGCGGCCACCAGCAGCGTCGGCAGGAAGATCAGCACCAGGGCGATGGCGGTGTTTTTCAGCGAAGGCGGGCAGACGTCGCGGTTCATAAAGCGCGCTACCATCAGCGGCACGGCGATCTTGGCGATTTCCGACGGCTGGAAGCGCACCACGCCGAGATCCAGCCAGCGCTGCGCGCCTTTACTGATCTGCCCGAAGGCGTCCACCAGGATCAGCAAAATCACGCAGAAGATATACAGATAGGGCGCCCAGCTTTCGTATACGCGCGGCGGGATTTGCGCCATGACGGCCATCACGATCAGCCCCATGACGATCTGCCCGATCTTGCGCTCCATCATGCCGATGTCCTGGCCGCTGGCGCTCCACATCACGAAGGCGCTGTAGACCAGCAGGGCCAGGATCAGCAGCAGGAACGTCGGGTCGATGTGGATTTTGGTCCAGATCGAGCCTTTTTGTTGGCTTTCAGTCATGTTCTACCTTAGTCACCTTCTACGCCAGGCGGCAGTGGGGCCTCGCTTGGCAATTGCGTATTGTTGTCGCCCAGCAGAATATGGTCGAGGATCTGGCGGGTGATGGTGCCCACCGCCGGACCGGCGCCGCCGTTTTCCAGAATGATGGCGACCGACACCGTCGGATTGTTGAACGGCGCGAAGGCGGTCATCAGCTTGTGATCGCGCAGGTGCTCCGCCAGTTTATGGGCGTTGTAGGTTTCGTAGCCGAATACCTGTGCGGTACCCGATTTCGCCGCGGCTTTGTAAGGGGCGTCCGCAAAGTATTTGCGCGCCGTCCCGTTCGGACGGTTGGCCACCCCGTACATGCCGTCTTTGGCGATTTCCCAGAAGCCGGAGTGAATATCGCCGATCTGCGTGTCTTCTTCCTGTTTGAACGGCACCAGCGCGCCGTTGACGCGGGTGCTCTGCAGCAGGTGCGGCGTTTTGACGGTGCCGTCGTTGATCAGGGTGTTCAGCGCCTTGGCCATCTGGATCGGCGTGGCGGTCCAGTAACCCTGGCCAATGCCCACCGGAATGGTGTCGCCCTGATACCACGGCTTTTTATAGCGCTTCAGCTTCCATTCGCGCGTCGGCATCAGGCCGGAGCGCTCTTCGGACAGATCGATGCCGGTGTACTGGCCGTAACCGAATTTGGTCAGCCAGGTCGACAGCCGGTCGATCCCCATGTCATAGGCGACCTGATAGAAATAGGTATCTGCGGACTCTTCCAGCGCCTTGGTGACGTTCAGCCGGCCGTGGCCCCATTTTTTCCAGTCGCGGAAGCGTTTTTCCGAGCCGGGCAGCTGCCACCAGCCGGGATCGAACACCACGGTGTTCTTGGTGATCACCCCGGCGCTGAGCGCCGACACCGCGATGTAAGGCTTCACCGTCGACGCGGGCGGGTAAACCCCCTGCGTGGCGCGGTTGATCAGTGGGCGATTCGGATCGTTCAGCAGCCCCTGATAGTCCTTGCTGGAAATGCCGTCCACGAACAGGTTCGGATCGTAACTCGGGTTGGACACCATCGCCAGAATGGCGCCGGTGCGCGGATCGCTCACCACCACCGCGGCGCGGCTGCCGACCAGCAGCTGCTCGATATAGCGCTGCAGGTTGAGATCGAGCGTCAGGTAGACGTCCTGACCGGCGGAAGGCGGCTGCTCGTGCAATTGGCGGATCACCCGGCCGCGGTTGTTGACCTCGACCTCTTCGTAGCCGGTTTTGCCGTGCAGCGTGTCTTCGTAATAACGTTCGATGCCCAGCTTGCCAATGTCGTGGGTCGCTGCGTAGTTGGCCAGCTTGCCGTCTTTGTCCAGGCGTTCGACGTCGCGGTCGTTGATTTTCGACACGTAGCCGGTGACGTGGGTGAGGGCGGAACCGTAAGGGTAGTAGCGGCGCTGGTAGCCTTTCACTTCCACGCCGGGGAAGCGGAACTGATTGACCGCAAAGCGGGCGACCTGCACTTCGGTCAGCGCGGTTTTCACCGGAATGGAGACGAAACGGCGCGAACGCTTGCGCTCTTTTTCGAAATTGGTGATGTCGTCGTCGGTCAGGTCGACCACCGTGCGCAGCGCCTGCAGCGTGGCTTTGAGATCGTCAACCTTCTCCGGCATCAGCTCCAGCTGATAAATGGTGCGGTTGAGTGCCAGCGGGGTGCCGTTGCGATCGTAGATAATGCCGCGGCTGGGCGCGATAGGCACCAGCTTGATGCGGTTTTCGTTGGAGCGGGTGCGGTAATCCTCGACGCGGACCACTTGCAGATTATACAGGTTGGCGATCAGGATGCCGGACAGCACCAGGATGACCAAGAACGCCACCAGGGCGCGGCGTACAAACAGGGCGGATTCAGCCGTATAGTCGCGAAAAGGGTTACGTTCTATTTTCATCCCGCTGCTTTATTTCACTCTGTCACGGTCACCACCGGCTATTCCCGGTGGTAAGGATGATTTGTAGTAATACTCCAGGCGCGGTAGAGGCTTTCGGCCACCAGGACGCGCACCAAAGGATGCGGCAATGTCAACGGAGAAAGTGACCAGCTCTGCTCGGCAGCGGCTTTGCAGGCGGGCGCCAACCCTTCCGGGCCGCCGATCAGCAAGCTGACGTTACGGCCATCCTGCTTCCAGCGCTCAAGCTGCTGCGCCAGCTGCGGCGTTTCCCACGGCGTGCCTGGGATATCCAGCGTAACGATGCGGTTGCCTTTGCCCACCGCCGCCAGCATCTGTTCGCCTTCTTTGTCCAGAATGCGCTTGATGTCGGCGTTTTTGCCGCGTTTGCCCGCCGGGATCTCGGTCAGCTCAAACGGCATATCTTTGGGAAAGCGGTGCAGGTAATCCATAAAGCCGGTTTGCACCCAGTCTGGCATTTTGGTGCCGACCGCCACCAATTGCAGTTTCACCGCTTAGCTCCAGAGTTTTTCCAGCTCGTACAGGCGACGGCTCTCTTCCTGCATCACGTGCACGATCACTTCGCCCAGATCGACCACGATCCAGTCGGAGGCTTCCTGGCCTTTCATGCCGTACAGCTCCATGCCTGCAGCACGGGATTCCTGCACCACGTGGCTGGCGATCGACATTACGTGGCGAGTCGAGGTGCCGGTGCAGATGATCATGCAATCGGTGATGCTGGATTTGCCCTGGACGTCCAGAGCGATAATGTCTTGGCCTTTCAGGTCATCGATTTTATCGATGACGAAATCTTGGAGCGCTTTACCTTGCAAAGGTTCCCCCTCGGGTGTGTTCTGTTCAGTCGGCTGCGGCGGGCAAAATGCGCGCGCCGCGGCGTAACCGGATAATGGTTTCGGCAGGCTGCCGCTGAAAGCCAGCTAACTGGTGACTGCCCGGCCAGCTAAGGTTTCCGGGGTTTTCAGCGGATACCTGAAAAATAGCGGCGCAGTATATCACGCACCTTTCGCTAGTGATATAAACCCTGCAACTCGATGTAGCGCTGCACCGGGCGTGGCAGCAGGTCGTCGCAGTTGAGGCCCTGATGGCGGCGCTGGCGGATCTCGGTGGCGGAAATTTCCAGCTCCGGCGTATCGGCCAAATAGATATGGCCGTGTGGGCGACGGCTGAGCAGCGCCGGGTCGGCGGTGCGATGGCGTTCCAGCCACTGCTGCAGCTCCGGCGTGTCCATGCGATCGTTATAGCCCGGGCGCGCCAGCACCAGCAGATGGCAGACGTCTAATAGCGCCTGCCAGCGGTGCCACTTATGCAGCGTCAGCAGCGAGTCCTGGCCAATAATAAACGCCAGCGGCTGGGCGGCGCCACGCTCTTTACGAATCGTTTCCAACGTCTCGATGGTGTAGGAGGGAGTAGTGCGGTGCAGTTCGCGATCGTCGACCGCAAACAGCGGGTTGCCGGCGATCGCCAGCTCCACCATCTTCAGGCGCTGCTGCGCATTGGCCTCCGGCTGCGGGCGGTGCGGCGGCACGTGGTTAGGCAGCAGCGTGACGCGATTCAGGCCCACTTCGGCGGCCAACGCTTCGACCGGCCGCAGGTGGCCGTAGTGGATCGGGTCAAAGGTGCCGCCGAACAGCGCGTGCAAAACGGTGGGGTGTTCCGGATTAGTGGGCATCGCTAAAACTCGTGGCCAGGGGTTTGCCGCACAGCAGCATCGACAGGGTTTCCAGTTCCGGCCAGACCGACTGGCCATAGTCCTGCTTGAGGGTCAGCTCGATTTGCGTCAGCAGCTGTACCGCCTGCTGTAGCTGGGGGCCGGACAGGCGTTGCAACGCCTGGGTCACCAGCGGGCGGCGATTCTGCCAGACCTTGTGCTGATCGAACAGCGTGCGCAGCGGCGCGGAAGCCATGCGGCGCTGCAGCGTCAGCAGCAGCAGCAGTTCGCGCTGCAGAGTGCGCAGCAGGATCACCGGCTCCACGTCCTCTTGCTGCAGCTGCTGCAAGATATGCCAGGCGCGCTTGCTTTTGCCGGCCAGCAGGGCATCCAGCCAGTGGAACGGCGTGAAGTGGGCGGCGTCGTTCACCGCCTGTTCGACGCGCGGCAGCGTGAGCTTGCCGTCCGGGTGCAGCAGCGACAGCCGCTCCAGCGCCTGCGACAGCGCCAGCAGGTTGCCTTCGTAGCAGTAGCACAGCAGCTGATTGGCGGCATCGTCCAGCTCCAGCTTCATCGCCTTGGCGCGCGTGGCGACCCAGCGCGGCAGTTGCGCCTGTTCCGGCGTCTGGCAACTGACGAGGGCACCGTGCGGGCTGAGCGCCTTGAACCAGGCGCTGTTTTCCTGCGCTTTGGTGAGGCGCGGGCCGCGCAGGATCAGCAGAATATCCTCGTGCAGCAGCGTGGCGAGTTTGGTCAGCTGTTCGCCGATCGGCGCCGTCGGGCCGTTTTCCGGGAAGATCAGCAGCAGCGTCTGGCGACTGGCGAACAGGCTCATCGCCTGGCAGATGCCGAAGATGGCGTCCCAGTCGGTATGGGCGTCAAGGGAAATGCTGTAGTGCTCACTGAACTGCTGCTGTTGCGCGGCCTGCCGGAGCAAATCCTGGCTTTCCTGCAGCAACAGCGGTTCATTGCCGCTCAATAAATAACAAGCGCGCAGCCCCTCTCGGAGCTGCGCGGCAAGTTGTTCCGGATAAATGCGGATCATTGTGCGGTTTGGCTTGCCGCTCGTTCGCCGGCGGCAGCGGCTTTCTGCCGGTTCTCTTCTTCCGCCGCATGCACGGTCAGCAGTTTGCGCACCAGCTGTTGCGCCGCCTGCTCACGCATTTCCTGGCGAATGATCTCCTGTTCGGAGTCCTTGGCCAGCGCGGTCAGCGGGTTATCGAAGAAGGAACGGAACACTTTCACCGACAGCGGATACAGGTCATGGCCCGGGATCAGCACTTGCGCCTGCACGGTCAGCACCAGCTGGTACTCGGCGGTTTTACCGTCCTGGAAGATAGAAGCGGTATCCTGGCTTTCCGTTGCGCCGACGATGCGCAGGGAAGGCACGTCTTTACGTTTCGGATCGCTGACGATAGTCACTTCGTTAAGACGCAGCTGCTCACGCACCGCGCGCGTCAACGGGCCGTAAGGATCCGAACTGTCCAGGATCAGCGTTTTCATTTCATTCGGCACCTGCGTGGTGCCACGCAGGTGAAAACCGCAGCCGGCGGTGACCAGCACCGCCAACCCCAGCAACAGCGTCAGAATACGTTGTCGCACAACTCCTCCTTGTGTTAACCCACAACCAGGTTAAGCAGTTTGCCCGGAACGTAGATCACTTTGCGAATCGTGACGCCGTCCAGATATTTAGCCACCAGATGCTCTTCGGCAGCGCGCGCGCGCACCTGCTCTTCGGTCGCATCGGCAGATACGGTGATTTTAGCGCGAACCTTGCCGTTCACCTGCACCACCACCAGCTTGGAGTCTTCGACCATCGCCTGTTCGTCGGCAACCGGCCATGGCGCGGTGTCCACGTCGCCTTCGCCGCCCAGCGCCTGCCACAGGGTGAAGCACACGTGCGGGGTGAACGGGTACAGCATGCGAACCACGGCCAGCAGCGCTTCCTGCAGCAGTGCGCGATCCTGCTCGCTCTCCTGCGGCGCGCGGGCCAGCTTGTTCATCAGCTCCATCACGGCGGCGATCGCGGTGTTAAAGGTCTGACGGCGGCCGATATCGTCGGTTACCTTGGCGATGGTTTTGTGCAGATCGCGGCGCAGTGCTTTCTGATCTTCGTTCAGCGCCGCTACGTCGAGCGGCTGTACCGCGCCTTTTTCCACGTGATCGTAGGCCAGTTTCCACACGCGTTTCAGGAAGCGGTTAGCCCCTTCCACGCCGGATTCCTGCCACTCCAGCGTCATTTCTGCCGGTGAAGCGAACATCATGAACAGACGCACGGTGTCCGCGCCGTATTTTTCCACCATTTCCTGTGGGTCGATGCCGTTGTTCTTCGACTTCGACATTTTGCTCATGCCAGCATAGACCAGTTCACGGCCTTGCGGATCGGTGGCCTTGATGATGCGGCCCTTGTCGTCACGTTCGACGGTGGCGTCAACCGGAGATACCCAGACGCGCTCGCCGCTGTTGCCGGTGTAGTAGAAGGCGTCGGCCAGCACCATGCCCTGACACAGCAGACGCTTGGCCGGCTCGTCGGAATCCACCAGGCCTGCATCGCGCATCAGCTTGTGGAAGAAGCGGAAGTACATCAGGTGCATGATGGCGTGTTCGATACCGCCGATATATTGATCGACCGGCAGCCAGTAGTTGGCGGCGGCCGGATCCAGCATACCCTGATCATACTGCGGGCAGGTGTAGCGCGCGTAGTACCAGGAAGACTCCATAAAGGTGTCGAAGGTGTCGGTTTCACGCAGCGCAGGTTGGCCGTCGACGGTGGTCTTCGCCCACTCAGGATCGGCCTTGATCGGGCTGGTGATGCCGTCCATAACCACGTCTTCCGGCAGGATCACCGGCAGCTGATCTTCAGGCGTCGGCATCACGGTGCCGTCTTCCAGCGTCACCATCGGGATTGGCGCGCCCCAGTAACGCTGACGGGAGACGCCCCAATCGCGCAGGCGGTAGTTGACCTTGCGCTGGCCTACGCCCTTGGCGACCAGTTTGTCGGCGATGGCGTTGAAGCCCGCTTCGTTGTCCAGGCCGTCGAATTCGCCGGAGTTGAACAGCGCGCCTTTGTCGGTCATCGCTTCGGCGCTCACGTCAGGTCGGCTGCCGTCGAGGTTCAGGATCACCGGTTTGATCGGCAAATCGTATTTGGTGGCGAATTCCCAGTCGCGCTGGTCGTGCGCCGGTACCGCCATCACGGCGCCGGTGCCGTATTCCATCAGCACGAAGTTGGCGACCCACACCGGCAGCTTCTCGCCGCTCAACGGGTGGACAACGAACAGGCCGGTCGGCATGCCTTTCTTCTCCATCGTCGCCATTTCGGCTTCGGCAACTTTGGTGTTGCGGCATTCGTCGATGAAGTCGGTCAGCGCCGGGTTATTGCGCGCGCCCTGTTGCGCCAGCGGGTGGCCCGCGGCGACCGCCACGTAGGTAGCGCCCATGAAGGTGTCGGGACGGGTAGTGTAAACCGTCAGCTTCTCTTCGCTGTCCGCCACGTCGAAGGTGATTTCCACGCCTTCGGAGCGGCCAATCCAGTTGCGCTGCATGGTTTTCACCTGCTCTGGCCAGCTTTCAAGCGTGTCCAGATCGTTCAGCAGCTGATCGGCGTAGGCGGTGATTTTGATGAACCACTGCGGGATCTCTTTACGCTCGACCTTGGTGTCGCAGCGCCAGCAGCAGCCGTCGATAACCTGTTCGTTGGCCAGCACGGTCAGATCGTGCGGGCACCAGTTCACCGCCGAGGTCTTCTTGTAGACCAGGCCTTTTTCATACAGCTTGGTGAAGAACCACTGTTCCCAGCGGTAGTATTCCGGCTGGCAGGTGGCGATTTCGCGATCCCAGTCGTAGCCGAAGCCCAGCAGTTTCAGCTGGTTCTTCATGTATTCGATGTTGTCGTAGGTCCACGGGGCTGGTGCGGTGTTGTTTTTCACCGCCGCGCCTTCCGCCGGCAGGCCGAACGCATCCCAGCCGATCGGCTGCAGTACGTTTTTGCCCAGCATGCGCTGATAGCGCGAGATCACGTCGCCGATAGTGTAGTTACGAACGTGGCCCATGTGCAGTCGGCCGGACGGGTAAGGCAGCATGGATAGGCAGTAGTACTTTTCCTTGCTGTCGTCTTCGGTAACTTTGAAAGTCTGCTTCTCTTGCCAGTGAAGCTGTACGTTCGATTCTATGTCTTCTGGACGGTATTGCTCTTGCATGGCGGCCGGTGGTCCTGTAGGTGTAAACCGTTGCCCCGGTCAGAGGCAACGCAATGAACATTTAGTATTCGTAGATCCGCATAGCATAGCTGATAAGACCTCCCGGCAACAACTCCAAGCGCCTGACTCGGCGCATTTAAAAAAAACGCCGCCATGACGCGGCTCACAACCTGCGGATCCCGCGTCTTGCCAAGTGACATCAGTCATTTACGGCTAAAATAAGAACAAGTAGCTTAGGGGTATCCCTACAGCCAAGTCCGGCGCAGCGTTTATCGAGGAGAGTCTATGAACAAGGTTGCTCAGTATTACCGCGAATTGGTGGCATCGCTGACCGAACGCCTGAAAAACGGTGAACGCGATATCGACGAACTGGTGGCCAGCGCGGAGCGGCGGTTGAACGAGGCCGAAGATCTGACCCGCGACGAAGTGCGGCAGGTGACGCAGGCGGTGCGACGCGATCTGGAAGAGTTCGCCCGCAGCTATCAGGAAAGCCGGGATGAGTTTACCGACAGCGTGTTTATGCGGGTGATCAAAGAGAGCCTGTGGCAGGAACTGGCGGATATCACCGACAAAACCCAGCTGGAGTGGCGCGAAGTGTTCAAGGATGTCAGCCACCACGGCGTTTACCACAGCGGTGAAGTGGTGGGGCTGGGCAATCTGGTGTGCGAGCAGTGCCATTACCACCTGGCGTTCTACACGCCGGAGGTGTTGCCGCTCTGCCCGAAATGCGGTCACGACCAGTTCCAGCGCCGGCCGTTTGAACCTTGATGACGTTCCCCGCTGCGGCGGGGAACGCTAAGGCCGGCATTTAACGGAACAGTTTCTTCAGCAGGTTGCTCAGGAAACCGCCGCTGACGGCTGCCGGGGCGGCTTGCGCCTGCGCCGGTGCGCTGGCCGCTATGGCAACGCCAGCCGGGATTTTCTGCGCGACCGCGATGCGGCTGTCCTGGGCGGCTTTCTCTGCCGCTTCCGGGCCGTAGGCGAAGCCTTCCGCCAGCACGAACTCAACGTCGGTGATGCCGATAAAGCCCAGGAACAGCTTCACGTACGGCGTGATCAGATCCGTCGGCGTGTCGGCGTGGATGCCGCCGCGGCTGGAGATGACGATCGCTTTCTTGCCCGTCACCAGCCCTTCGGCGCCGGCGGAGGTATAGCGGAACGTCTGGCCGGCGCGGGCGATCAGATCGAAGTAGATCTTCAGCTGCGTCGGGATGTTGAAGTTGTACATTGGGGCGCTGATGATCAGCGTGTCGTGCGACTTCAGTTCGGCAATCAGCTCATCGGACAGCGCCAGGGTGCTTTGCTGGTGCGGCGTCAGCGGCTTGTCGCCGGCGGTAAAACCGGCCATCACTTCGCCATCCAGCTCCGGCAGGGTCGGGTTGGCCAAATCGCGCACGGTGAATGTGTCTTCAGGGTGAGTTTCACGCCATTGTTCAACAAAAAAATCGACTAATTTTCCAGACTGGGAATATTCACCCAGAATGCTTGATTTCAGGACCAGTACGCGGCTCATGGGCTTATCTCCAGGCGAAGTCTAATCGGTAACGATGTCAGTCGGTGTAAACGCATGGTAGAGGCAAGCCAGGAACAGTGATAGCGCAAAAATTCGCTGAGTTAAATCAAAAAACTTGAATGAGGGGCGCGAGCGCGCCCCGATGGGATCAATAACGCGCTACGCGCTCGGCCAGCAGCTCGATAAAGCCTTCGCGGTTGATGCCGGTCAGCACTTCCACGTTGGCCGCGTTGCCGGTTTGCTGGAAATAGTCCACCACCGTCATGCCGACGGTGTATTCCCCTTTGGTTTCCACCCCCACCCAGCGCTCTACGCCGGTAAACAGCTGCGGCGCCAGCAGCCAGGCGATGGTGCAGGGATCGTGCATCGCCGCGCCGGGCAGGCCGCGCGGATGGCTGATGTACAGCGGCAGGTAAAAATCGAGCATCTCCGCGACCGCTTGCGCGACCGGATTGTCTATCTGGCGAATGCGCTCGATATCCTGCGGCAACACCAGCGCCTGATGGGTGACGTTCAGCCCGGCCATGGTCAGCGGCACGCCGGATTTCAGCACCATTTCGGCGGCTTCGGGATCGACGAAGATGTTGAACTCCGCGACCGGCGTGGTATTGCCGGCGTTCATGCCGCCGCCCATAAATACGATGCGCTCGATGCGGTTTTTCAGCTCGGCATGCTGGGCCAACAGCAGAGCGATGTTGGTCATTGGGCCGGTCACCACCAGGGTTATCGGCTGCGGGCTGGCGCGCAGCAGGTCGGCGATCAGCTCGACGGCGCCGCGGGGATCGGGCTTGATTGTCGGCGTCGGCAGGTGGGTGTTGCCCATGCCGGTTTTGCCGTGGACATAGTCGGCGATCACCAGTTCGCGCATTAGCGGGCCGCCGGCACCGGCGGCGACCGGTATGTCCTCGCGCTGCATCAGGGTCAACAGACCCAGCGCGTTATGCAGGGTTTTCTCCGGCGTCTGGTTGCCGGCGGAGGTGGTGATGGCTTTGACGTCCAGCTCCGGCGAACGCAGCGCCATAGCCAGCGCGATGGCGTCGTCGAGGCCGGGATCGCAATCGATGATAATAGGGCGGGGCATGTTCTTTCTCCTCTGTTTGTTATCCAGCGAGCATCGGATCAAAACCGGGGAGAAACAAGCGCTTTTAGTGCCGGGCGTTTGCGCGACGGGATAAGGCGTTCAGACACCGCAGAGTTCATGAGCGCTGCGTTTCCATTCTTCCACCTCGGTTGGGTGCAAGAAGGAGTAATAGACGGTAGTGCCGTCGGGCAAGATATTTTGCAGTGCCTGCATGCAGTTGGCCTCGCAGGGGCGCAGCTCGATATACACGTTGGTGATCGGCACCTGCTCCTTATCGGCGTCAAAGCGTTCGATGCGCCTTATCGCCGCAACCAGCGCGGCCATTTCGGCATGTAGCTTGACCCAGTTATGGGTGTAGATATCCGGCGGCATCTCCATTTTCATCTGGCTATTGCCAAAGGCATAGCGAGTGCTGCCGCGCAGCTGGTATTCGATGGTGGCGCAACAGGACTCAGGCCCGAAACCCGGTTTTTCAATCAGTTTCTTTTTATCTTCCAACGTGCGTCGAACAATCGGATAACCGGATTTGATGCTGTACTCCGCTTGTACCAGTTGAATCATGCCAGCCTCTCTGGTGGGTGAGTTAATCATCAAAGGTAGGACAGCCTGCAGGATCGCGCGTTATTTACGGTCATCGCGACGGGGAGTTTAAGATAAATCCTAACTTTGTTGAGGCGGCAATGAGAGGCATTCAGGCGCATGGGCGCCGAAAAACAAGCGCCCCTTGGGGCGCTTGGGTTTAGGGGACTGCGCGATCAGTGCAGGATCTTGGCCAGGAAGTCCTTGGCGCGCTCGGACTCGGGGTTGTTGAAGAAATCGTCTTTGTTGCGGTCTTCGACGATTTTGCCTTCGTCCATAAAGATCACCCGATTCGCCACCTTACGGGCGAAGCCCATTTCGTGGGTCACCACCATCATGGTCATGCCTTCGTTCGCCAGTTCGACCATGACGTCCAGCACTTCGTTGATCATTTCCGGATCGAGCGCCGAGGTCGGTTCATCGAACAGCATGGCGATAGGATCCATGCACAGCGCGCGGGCGATGGCGACGCGCTGCTGCTGGCCGCCGGACAGCTGACCGGGGAACTTGTTGGCATGGGCGGAGAGGCCGACGCGCTCCAGCAGCTTCAGGCCCTTCTCGCGCGAGGCGGTCTTGTCGCGCTTGAGCACTTTCACCTGCGCCAGCGTCAGGTTGTCGATGATAGACAGGTGCGGGAACAGCTCGAAGTGTTGGAACACCATGCCGACCTTGGCACGCAGCTGCGCCAGGTTGGTTTTCTTGTCGTTGACCGGCGTGCCGTTCACCAGGATGTCGCCCTGCTGGATCGGCTCGAGGCCGTTGACGGTTTTGATCAGGGTGGACTTGCCGGAACCTGAAGGACCGCAGACGACGACCACTTCGCCTTTTTTCACTTCGGTGGTGCAATCGGTCAACACCTGAAAGTGACCGTACCACTTAGAAACATTTTTCAGGGATATCATCAAACAGTCCTTTTCTTCAAATAGCTTACCAGCGCCGAGGCGGCGAGGCTGATAACAAAATAGACAAAGCCGGCGAACAGGATCATTTCAACCTGGGTGCCGTCGCGTTCGCCGATGGTCGACGCGGTGCGGAAGAAGTCGGCCAGGCTCAGTACGTAAACCAGCGAGGTATCCTGGAACAGTACGATGCCCTGGGTCAGCAGCAGCGGCACCATGGCGCGAAACGCCTGCGGCAGGATCACCAGCCGCATGGATTGCCAATGGGTCATGCCCAGCGCCAGCGCGGCGGAGGATTGGCCGCGCGAGATGCTGATAATGCCGGCGCGGATGATTTCCGAGTAATAGGCCGCTTCAAACAGGGAAAAGGCTACCATAGCCGAGATCAGGCGAATATCGGTTTTCGGCGATAACCCTAGAACCTGTTGTAATAAGCTTGGAACCACCAGATAGAACCACAGCAGCACCATCACCAGCGGCACCGAGCGGAACAGGTTGACGTACAGGGTGGCGAACCAGCTGATCGGTTTGAACGGCGACAAACGCATCACCGCCAGCACGGTACCCCACAGAATGCCGACCACGATGGCGGTCACGGTGATCTTCAGCGTGATCACCATGCCCTGCAGCAAATAAGGGAAGCTTGGGACGATCGACGCCCAGTCAAATTCGTACATTATTTACTCCCCAGGTTGCCAGGCAACTGCACTTTCTTTTCGACCAGACGCATAAACAGCATGATAACGGCGTTGATGCCGATATAAGCCAGCGTGATGGCGGTAAAGGATTCATAGGCGTGTGCGGAGTAATCCAACAGCTTGCCGGCCTGCGCGGCCATGTCCACCAGCCCGATGGTGGAGGCGATGGCGGAGTTTTTGACCAGGTTGAGCATTTCCGAGGTCATCGGCGGCACGATCACCCGGTAGGCGTTCGGCAGCAGCACGTAGCGGTAGGTTTGCGGCAGCGTCAGGCCCATCGCCAGCCCGGCGGCTTTCTGGCCGCGCGGCAGGGACTGAATGGCGGCGCGCACCTGCTCGCATACGCGGGCGGCGGTAAACAGCCCCAGGCAGAGCATGGAGGAGACGAAGAACTGCACGTTGGGATCCAGCTCGCTTTTAAACCAGGTGCCGATATTGGCCGGCAACAGCTCGGGGATCACCAGATACCAGGTAAAGAATTGCACGATCAGCGGCACGTTGCGGAACAGTTCGACGTAACAGGTGCCGAGGGCGGAAAGAAAGCGGTTGGGCACGGTACGCAAGATACCGAACAGCGAACCGACGAAGAAAGCGATAATCCATGCACAGACGGAGAGGGCCACCGTGACCTGAAAGCCGGACCAAATCCAGCCGAGGTAAGTGGTGTTCCCAAACGGGGCCTGCTGCAGGAAGATACCCCAGTTCCAATCTATTGACATAACAAACTCCGGTAAACGGGCGCAGGGCGCCGAAGATTGATGACTTGATGAGCGCCGATCGCCGTGCGGCCAGTCTGGCTGGCTTGTTGTGTGCGGAGATCGGTGATGCGCGTTGGGGAAAATGAGGGAGGGGAACGGCCCCCCTCATACCTGTCTGTCCCAGTCATCAACTGGGCCGGTTTGGCCTGCGGCCGCCCCGGCTCTTGTTCTATTTAGTTCAACGCTTTGTCGTTAGGCTCTTTGAACAGCTGCTTCATGTCGTCCGAGAGTTCGAAGTTCATGTTGAGGTTTTTCGGTGGAATAGGCTGCTTGAACCATTTGTCAAACCACTTGGCCGCTTCACCGGAGGTTTGCGCCTGGGCGATGGTGTCATCGACCAGCTTTTTGAACTCAGGATCGTCTTTGCGCAGCATGCAGCCGTAGGCTTCTTTCGACTGCGGCGTGCCGATGATTTCCCACTGATCCGGCTTCTTGGCCTTGGCGCGCTCGCCCGCCAGCAGGGCATCGTCCATCATGAAGGCCACCGCGCGGCCGCTTTCCAGGGTGCGGAAGGAGTCACCGTGGTCTTTGGCGCTGATGATGCGCATGTTCATTTTGTCGCTGTCGTTCAGCTTGTTCAGCAGCACTTCGGAGGTGGTGCCGGAGGTGACCACCACCGGTTTACCGGCCAGGTCTTTAAAGTCTTTGATGTCGGAGCCTTTTTTCACCAGCAGACGGGTGCCGACCACGAAAATGGTGTCGGAGAAGGCGGCCTGCTTTTGGCGCTCGAGGTTATTGGTGGTGGAGCCGCACTCGAAGTCATAGGTGCCGTTTTGCAGCAGCGGGATGCGGTTCTGCGAGGTAATCGGCAGCATTTTCACCTGCAGATTCGGTGCATTAAGTTTTTTCTTAACAGCTTCAACGATTTGGTTGGAGTAGTCCTGAGAGTAGCCCACAACTTTTTGTTGGTTGTCGTAGTAGGAAAAGGGCACTGACGATTCGCGGTGGCCGACAACGATCACGCCGTTGTCTTTGATTTTCTTCAGCGTACCGGACAGGTCTTCCGCATGCGCCACGCTACCTGCCATACCGAGCAGCAGTAACGATAACGCCAATTTACGCATTTGCATGGTCCAACTCCTTTGCTGTTGTGGTGGCTCTGACTAAAGAGCGTCAGGTTAAATCGACTATTTATTGCTCAAGTTATAAAGATAGTCTTAGAACGGATAGCCGTTAAAAAATAACCGATTGTGAATACCTTGAAACTAAAATGTTTCATTTTTTGAGACGCCGCGCGCACCAAATCAATGCAACGAAACCCTGGCGCCCCCGCGTGGTGCGCTCAATGCACCCAAAATGTGCACAGGTGCGACAAAACGTCAGCAAAAGTAAATCGGCGCGCGATGTCACCATAGTTAAAGCAAGGAGTGTGCCAGCCGCGTTGATTTAACGGCGTTTTCTGACCAAGGAGGGGACAGTGACGAGAACGCGGGGCGCGGCGGGCGCGCCCCGGCGAGAAGGACTATTTGCGGCGCAGGCCCAACATCAGCGCCCAACCACCCAGCAGCAGGGTTATCACCCACAGCGGCATGGCGCCGAAGCGTGCGTAAGGCGTGACGCCGGTGGTCGGCGTGACCTTCACTTCGAGCACCTGACGGGTAAACTGCGGGATCTCGGCGATCACCTCGCCGTTCGCATCCACCGCGGCGGTAACGCCGTTATTGGTGCTGCGCAGCAGCGGCCGGCCGAGCTCCAGCGCCCGCATGCGCGCCATCTGGAAGTGCTGCCACGGGCCGATGGAGTGGCCGAACCAGGCATCGTTGGAGATGGTCAGCAGGAAGTTGGTGTCCGGGCGGAAGTTATCGCGTACCTGCTGGCCCAGGACGATTTCGTAGCAGATGGCCGCCGTCAGGTTGTACCCGCGTACGCTGAGCTGCGGCTGCACGTAGTCGCCGCGGCTGAAGGAGGACATCGGCAGATCGAAGAACGGCGCCAGCGGCCGCAGCAGGGTTTCCAGCGGCACGAACTCGCCGAACGGCACCAGGTGGTGCTTGTTGTAGCGATCCTTGGCCGGGTAGCTGTACGGCGTCGGTTCGCCGAGCACGATGGCGCTGTTGTAGATCTGCTGGCCCTGTGGCGTGGCGCGCACGTCGACGATGCCGGTGATCAGGCTGCTGTTCTTCGCCCGCATCAGGTCGTCCATCATGGTCAGGAAGCCGTTCTGGTTGGCTTCATAATCCGGGATGGCGGACTCCGGCCAGATGACGATCGGCGCCTTGCCCACGTACGGACGGGTTTCGTCCAGATAGGTTTGCAGCGTGCTGACCAGCGCTTTCGGATCCCATTTCATCGACTGGGCGATGTTGCCTTGCACCATGGCGACGTTCACCGCTTTCTCCGGCTGCGGTGTAAACCACTGCAGCTGGCGCAGCGGCCACGGCAACAGCAGCAGCGCGGCAGCGATGACCGCAGCCGACAGGCGGCGCTGATTGACGGCGTACACCAGCAGGCCGGCGATGGCCATCAGCACAAAGGTGATGGCGTCGACGCCCAGCAGCGGCGCGATGCCCTTCAGCGGGCCGTTGATCTGGCTATAGCCGAACTGCAGCCACGGGAAGCCGGTCAGCACCCAGCCGCGCAGGAATTCGGTCACCTGCCACAGCGCCGGCGCGGCGATGGCCAGCCGCCACCAGCGGGTGGCCGGCCACAGGCGCGTCAGCAGCCCGGCGAACAGCCCGGTATACAGCGACAGGTAAGCGGCGAGCAGCACCACCAGGAAGACGTTGACGGCGAAAGGCATGCCGCCGAAATCGGCGATGCTGACATACACCCAGTTGATGCCGCTGCCGAACAGCCCGAAGCCCCAGACAAAGCCGAGCAGGGCAGACTGTTTGGTGGTGCGATTGAGGGTAACGGCCAGCAGGCCGAACAGGGAGACGATGGCCGCGGGCCAGAAGTCGTAGGGCGAGAACGCCAGCGTCCCGCCGGCACCTGACAACAGCGCCAGCAGGGCGCGAACCCGCTGGCGTTCAAGTAATGAGGCTTTAGCCATGTTGGATTTAATCTTCCAGTTTCGGTGGTGGAGAATCGTCCGGAATTTTTACATGAACCTGGATAATACGTCGACTGTCGGCCATGGCAACTTTAAATAGGTAACCTTCGATTTCAATGGTTTCCCCGCGCGCCGGCAGGTGACCGAAGGCCTGCATCACCAGACCGCCGATGGTATCGACCTCGTCGTCGCTGAAATGGGTGCCGAAGGCGTCGTTGAAGTCTTCGATCGGGGCCAGCGCGCGCACGGTGTACATGTGGCGGCTGAGCTGGCGGATATCCAGATCGTCTTCGTCGTCGTATTCGTCTTCGATCTCGCCGACGATCAGTTCCAGAATGTCTTCGATGGTGACCAGGCCGGATACGCCGCCAAATTCGTCAATGACAATCGCCATGTGATAGCGCTGGGAGCGGAACTCTTTCAGCATCCGGTCGACGCGCTTGCTTTCCGGCACCACCACCGCGGTGCGCAGCACCTTGTCGATGCTGAACGGCTCGGAGTCTGCGCGCATGAACGGCAGCAGATCCTTGGCCATCAGGATGCCTTCGATGTGATCTTTGTCTTCGCTGATCACCGGGAAGCGCGAGTGGGCGGAGTCGATAATCACGTCCAGGCACTCTTCCAGCGTCTGGTTGCGCTTGAGCGTCACCATCTGGGAGCGGGGGATCATGATGTCGCGCACGCGCTGTTCGGCGATATCCATCACGCCTTCCAGCATGTCGCGGGTATCGGGATCGATCAGGTCGTTTTGTTCGGAATCACGGATCAGCTCGACCAGATCGCCACGGTTTTTGGGTTCGCCGTGGAACAGCTGGTTAAGGATAAGAGTAAAGAACCCCTTCTTGGGACTGGGGCTGTCATTGCTTTGTGAATGGTCGTCGCTCATGGCGTTTTCGTTACTGTCACTCATGTCAGAGTTAAGGGGCGTCAGCGACAGCCCCGCATGGGGGCTGTAGGGTAAACGGCTGACGTCAGACGGGGTCTTTTTCCGCCAGGTACGGATCAGGATAACCCAGTCCGTGCATGATTTCGGTTTCCAAAGACTCCATTTCTTCGGCTTCATCGTCTTCGATGTGGTCATACCCTAGCAGATGAAGACTGCCATGGACAACCATATGCGCCCAGTGGGCCTCCAGCGCCTTGCCTTGCTCAATCGCTTCCTGTTCAACCACCTGGCGGCAGATAATCAGGTCGCCGAGCAGCGGTAGCTCGATGCCCGGCGGGGCCTCGAACGGGAAAGAGAGCACGTTGGTCGGCTTGTCTTTGCCGCGGTAGGTCAGGTTCAGCTCGTGGCTTTCCGCTTCGTCCACCAGACGCACGGTCACCTCGGCTTCTTCCTGAAATTGCGGCAGCACGCCTTCCAGCCAGCGCTGGAAGGTGGCCTCATCCGGCAGACCGTCGCCGCTTTCACAGGCAATCTGCAGATCCAAAATCACCTGACTCATGGTGTCTCCTGCTCGGAGGCGGCGAGCGCCTCGCGCTTACGTTGTTCGGCAATCGCGTCTTTGCGTTTCTGTTCGGCCGCTTCCCAGGCCTCATAGGCGATGACTACGCGGGCCACCACCGGATGGCGCACCACGTCTTCGCTGTGGAAGAAGTTGAAGCTCAGTTCTTCCACGTCCGACAGCACTTCCACCGCGTGGCGCAGGCCGGATTTCTGGTTGCGCGGCAGGTCGATCTGGGTGACGTCGCCGGTGATGACCGCCTTCGAGTTGAAGCCGATGCGCGTCAGGAACATCTTCATCTGTTCGATGGTGGTGTTCTGGCTCTCATCCAGAATGATAAAGGCGTCGTTCAGCGTACGGCCGCGCATATAGGCCAGCGGCGCGACTTCGATCACGTTGCGTTCGATGAGCTTCTCCACGCGCTCGAAGCCCAGCATCTCGAACAGGGCGTCGTACAGCGGGCGCAGGTAAGGATCGACCTTCTGGCTCAGATCGCCGGGCAGGAAGCCCAGTTTTTCGCCGGCTTCGACCGCAGGGCGTGTCAGCAAAATGCGGCGAATTTCCTGGCGCTCCAGCGCATCCACCGCGGCGGCGACCGCCAGGTAGGTTTTGCCGGTGCCCGCCGGGCCGATGCCGAAGGTGATGTCGTGATCGAGAATGTTGGCGATGTACTGCGCCTGGTTAGGCGTACGCGGTTTCACCATGCCGCGCTTGGTTTTAATGGTGACCGCCTTGCCATAATCCGGCACGCTGTCGGCCACCTGTTCCAACACCCGGCTCTCTTTGATAGCCAGGTGGATTTGCTCTGGGTCGATATCCGGGATCACGCCGCGAATCGGCGCGGTATCCACGTAAAGATGGCGCAGGATATCGGCGGCGGCAACCACGCACAGGTTTTTGCCGACCAGCTTGAAACGGTTGTCGCGGCGATTGATTTCAATGCCCAATCGGCGCTCGAGTTGCTTGATGTTGTCATCAAACGGGCCGCACAGGCTGAGCAAACGCTTATTGTCTGCGGGCTCTAACAAAATTTCTTGTGTTGCGACGTTCAAACTATTCCTCTAGGTCACATCGGGCCTGGTTGATGTCACATAGCGCGTTCGGGACGCGCGCGTTCAGGACGAGCCTGAATACTCTCTTTCTTGAATTATTCATGGTGCGCCGCAACGGCGCAAGTTTACCGCTGATCTATCTGTGCGCCATCGGCGGAATTCAAGGGAAGATAAGGAAAAAACGCGGCGGGGCAAAAGCCCGCCGCGTCATCACTGAACAAGGCCGGCGTGAATCAGTTCTTTTTCACGAACTCGGATTTCAGCTTCATCGGGCCGAAGCCGTCGATTTTGCAGTCGATGTTGTGATCGCCTTCGACCAGGCGAATGTTTTTCACCTTGGTGCCGATCTTCAGCATCGTGGAGCTGCCTTTGACCTTCAGGTCTTTGATCACGGTGACCGCATCGCCGTCCGCCAGCAGATTGCCGTTGGCGTCTTTGACGATCAGCGCGTCCTGATCTTCCGCCGGGGCGCTGTCGCTCCACTCGTGGGCGCACTCAGGGCAGATGAACAGGGCATTGTCCTGGTAGGTGTATTCGGAATTGCACTTCGGGCAGTGTGGGAGTTGCATGTTATGTCGCCTCTTCAACAATAAAAAAATAAAAAAGAAAATCACCGGGCGCGGGCGCCCGGCGGAGAAACGGTAAGGAGTAGCGCGAATGGGCGGCGATAAGGCGGCCGCCGCGGCGTCAGGGCTGGTAAATGCCGACGCCCAGCGCGTTTTCTTTGCGGGTACGGGCGATCACCGACTGCGGGGATTCATGTACGCGCAGATCCATCTGCTGTTCGGTGCGCACCACTGCGCCACGCAGGGTGTTGGTCAGCACCTCGGTAATTTCCACGTCGACGAACTGGCCGATCATGTCGGGCGTGCCCTCGAAGTTTACCACACGGTTGCACTCCGTGCGCCCGGCCAGTTCCATCACGCTTTTGCGCGAGGTGCCCTCCACCAGAATGCGCTGGACGGTGCCGAGCATGCGGCGGCTGAACTGCAGCGCCTGCTGGTTGATGCGATCCTGCAGAATATACAGCCGCTGTTTTTTCTCTTCTTCGCTGACGTCGTCGACCATGTCCGCCGCCGGGGTGCCCGGGCGCGACGAATAGATGAAGCTGAAGCTGACGTCGAAATTGACGTCGGCGATCAGGTTCATGGTCTGTTCGAAGTCGGCCTGGCTTTCGCCCGGGAAACCGACGATGAAATCGGAGCTGAGCTGAATGGCCGGCCGCGCCTTGCGCAGCTTGCGGATAATCGCCTTGTACTCCAGCGCGGTGTGCGCGCGTTTCATCATGGTCAGGATGCGATCCGAACCGCTTTGCACCGGCAGATGCAGGAAGCTGACCAGCTCCGGCGTGTCTTCGTACACCGCGATGATGTCATCGGTGAACTCGATAGGGTGGCTGGTGGTGAAGCGAATGCGATCGATGCCGTCGATGGCCGCCACCAGGCGCAGCAGTTCGGCGAACGAACAGATCTCGCCGTCATGCGTGGCGCCGCGGTAAGCGTTGACGTTTTGGCCGAGCAGGTTGACCTCGCGCACGCCCTGCGCCGCCAGTTGGGCGATTTCGAACAGCACGTCGTCGCTCGGGCGGCTCACCTCTTCGCCGCGGGTGTAAGGCACCACGCAGAAGGTGCAGTATTTGTTGCAGCCTTCCATGATCGACACGAATGCGGTCGGGCCTTCGGCGCGCGGTTCCGGCAGACGGTCGAATTTTTCGATCTCCGGGAAGCTGATGTCGACCACCGGGCTGCGGGTGCCCTGAACGTGATTGATCATTTCCGGCAGGCGGTGCAGGGTCTGCGGGCCGAAGACCACGTCGACGCAGGGCGCGCGGCTGCGGATCAGTTCGCCTTCTTGCGAGGCCACGCAACCGCCGACGCCGATGATGACAGACGGGTTCTTTTCTTTCAGCAAGCGCCAGCGCCCCAGCATGGCGAAAACTTTCTCCTGCGCTTTTTCACGGATCGAGCAGGTGTTCAGCAGCAGCACGTCCGCCTCTTCGGCGTTTTCGGTCCACTCGAAGCCGTGCGTGCTGTTCAACAGGTCGGCCATTTTCGATGAATCATACTCATTCATCTGGCAGCCCCAGGTTTTGATATGTAGTTTTTTCGTCATTGACTTGCCATTACTCAGTGCGGAGCGAAAGTTGCGTTACGCGACATGCAGGGCGCGTATTGTAATCATTTGCCGCCGTTGTGACCAGCGCGGGGGAAAATGGCACGCGACCTGAAGCCGGAGCGAAAATCCGGTACACTGCGCAAAACGCCATGCCGGGTGGGATGGCGAGCATTCACACAGAAAACATAGCCAATATGAAGACATCTCAAAATCGGTATGACGCGGTGGTGGTGGGCGGCGGCATGGTCGGCGCTGCGGCGGCCCTGGGGCTGGCGCAGGCGGGCTGGTCGGTGGCGTTGCTGGAACATCAGGCGCCGCAGGCGTTCGAGGCGCAAAGCCCGCCGGATCTGCGCATTTCCGCGATCGGCTGCACCTCGGTGGGGCTGCTGAAACAGCTCGGCGCCTGGCAGGCCGTGACGGCGATGCGCACGGCGCCGTATCGCCGGCTGGAGACCTGGGAATGGGCGTCGTCGCGCGTGGCGTTCGACGCGGTGTCCCTGGGGTTGCCCGAGCTGGGCTTTATGGTGGAAAACCGCATTCTGCAGCTGGCGCTGTGGCAGCAGTTCGCGCAGTGCGCCAATCTGACGCTGCTGTGCCCCGCCAGGCTGCAATCGCTGCAGCGGGCGGACAATGCCTGGCAGCTGACGCTGGACGGCGGCGAGACGCTGCAGGCGCGCCTGGTTGTCGGCGCCGACGGCGCCAACTCGCAGGTGCGCAAGCTGGCGGCGATCGGCACCAACGGCTGGCAGTATCGTCAGGCGTGCATGTTGATCACCGTCGATACCGGCGCGCCGCAGCAGGATGTGACCTGGCAGCGTTTCTTCCCGTCCGGGCCGCGCGCCTTCCTGCCGCTGTACGACAGCTGGGCGTCGCTGGTGTGGTATGACAGCCCGCAGCGCATTCGCCAGCTGCAGGCGATGCCGCCGGCGCAGCTGGAGCGTGAGATCGCCGCCGCTTTCCCGGCGCGACTGGGCCCGGTCAAGGTGCACGCCGCCGGTTCGTTCCCGCTGACGCGGCGTCATGCGCAGCGCTACGTGCTGCCGGGGCTGGCACTGCTGGGGGATGCGGCGCATACCATCAACCCGCTGGCGGGGCAGGGCGTCAATCTGGGGTATCGCGACGTGGATGCCTTGCTGAACGTATTGAGCGATGCGCGGGAGCAGGGAGAGGACTGGAGCAGCGAGGCGGTACTGCTGCGTTATCAGCGCCGCCGCCGTACCGACAATCTGCTGATGCAGAGCGGGATGGATCTGTTCTATACGGCTTTCAGCAATAACCTGGCGCCGCTGAACGTGGCGCGCAATCTGGCGCTGATGGCCGCGCAGCGGGCGGGCAAGCTGAAAGAGCATGCGTTGAAGTACGCGTTGGGATTGTAACCGACAGGGCTCAGCTGCGGCTGGGCCCGTTAGGATTGGCTGAACGCCAGACAGCAAAAAGCCCGCCGAAGCGGGCTTTTCTAAATATGGCTGGGGTGCCAGGATTCGAACCTGGGTATGCTGGTATCAGAAACCAGAGCCTTACCGCTTGGCGACACCCCAATTATGGTGGCTACGACGGGATTTGAACCTGTGACCCCATCATTATGAGTGATGTGCTCTAACCAGCTGAGCTACGTAGCCGATGTTACTTTTTACTTCTTTGATTTGCAAGCAGTTTGTTATGGCTGGGGTACCTGGATTCGAACCAGGGAATGCCGGTATCAAAAACCGGTGCCTTACCGCTTGGCGATACCCCACCTGCAAACAAATCTTATGTTGAAACCCCATTCCCGAAAGAATATGGCTGGGGTACCTGGATTCGAACCAGGGAATGCCGGTATCAAAAACCGGTGCCTTACCGCTTGGCGATACCCCATCAACATACTGCGCCGACGATGAAGAGAAATGGTGCGGGAGGCGAGACTTGAACTCGCACACCTTGCGGCGCCAGAACCTAAATCTGGTGCGTCTACCAATTTCGCCACTCCCGCAATGCAAAAAAGAGATGGTGGCTACGACGGGATTCGAACCTGTGACCCCATCATTATGAGTGATGTGCTCTAACCAGCTGAGCTACGTAGCCCTCTTTTTTTGCTTTGCCTTCATCGGCGTTGCGGGGCGCATTATGCGTATATGACCGATTTGCGTCAACAAGTTTTTTCCCGAAAAAGTGCCGGGAAGCGCCGTTTGTCTGGGTTGTGAACATTATGGCGATAAAATCGGCAATTCAGGCAGTTGGCGGGGGGAAAAGGCAACAAAAAGGCGGGCCAAAAGGCCCGCCTTGGGGAAAACGCCGCGCGATTATTTATAGGCGGCCTGGTGCACGCCGACGGCGCGGCCGGAAGGATCGTCCATCTTCTTGAACGATTCGTCCCATTCGATGGCCTTGGCGGACGAACAGGCGACGGACGGGCCGCCCGGCACGCATTCGGCGGCGCTCGGCAGCGGGAACAGCTCCTCGAAGATCTCGCGGTACAGGTAGCCTTCTTTCGAGGTCGGCGTGTTGTACGGGAAGCGGAAACGCGCGGTTTCGAGCTGTTGATCGCTGATTTGCTGCGCAGCGACCTCTTTTAGCGTGTCGATCCAGCTGTAGCCGACGCCGTCGGAGAACTGCTCTTTTTGGCGCCAGGCCACGCTGGCCGGCAAATAGGACTCGAAACATTCGCGGACGATGTGTTTTTCCATTTTGCCGTTGCCGCACATTTTATCTTTCGGGTTGATGCGCATCGCCACGTCGAGGAATTTCTTGTCCAGGAACGGCACGCGGGCCTCAACGCCCCAGGCGGACATCGCCTTGTTGGCGCGCGCGCAGTCGAACATATGCAGCGCCAGCAGCTTGCGCACGGTCTCTTCGTGGAATTCGCGGGCGTCCGGCGCCTTATGGAAGTAAAGGTAGCCGCCGAACACTTCGTCCGCGCCTTCGCCGGAGAGCACCATCTTGATGCCCATCGCCTTGATTTTGCGCGACATCAGGTACATTGGCGTCGAGGCGCGAATGGTGGTGACGTCATAGGTTTCGATGTGGTAAATCACGTCGCGGATGGCGTCCAGGCCTTCCTGGACGGTGAAGTGGATCTCATGGTGCACGGTGCCCAGATGGTTGGCGACCTCCTGCGCGGCGCGCAGATCCGGCGAGCCTTCCAGGCCGACGGCGAAGGAGTGCAGCTGCGGCCACCAGGCTTCGCTGCGTTCCTGATCTTCCACGCGGCGCGCGGCGTACTTCTTGGTGATCGCCGAGATGACTGAGGAATCCAGCCCGCCCGACAGCAGCACGCCGTAAGGCACGTCGGACATCAGGTGGCTTTTCACCGACTCTTCCAGCGCGGTGCGCAAGGCGGCGGCGTCGGTCACGTTGTCTTTGACGCTGTCGTAATCGAACCAGTCGCGGCGATAGTATTCGCGGATCTCACCGTCCTGGCTCCACAGGTAGCTGCCGGCCGGGAATTCCTTGATGGTGCGGCACACCGGCACCAGCGCTTTCATTTCGGAGGCGACGTACAGGTTGCCGTGCTCGTCGTGGCCCATGTACAGCGGGATGATGCCCAGGTGATCGCGGCCGATCAGGTAAGCGTCTTTTTCGGTGTCATACAGGGCGAAGGCGAACATGCCTTGCAGATCGTCGAGGAAATCCGGGCCTTTCTCCTGGTACAGCGCCAGGATCACTTCACAGTCGGACCCGGTCTGGAACGCGTAGCGGTCGCTCAGCTGTTGGCGCAGCGCCTGGTGGTTGTAAATTTCGCCGTTGACCGCCAGAACGTGGGTGTGCGCGGCGTTGTACAGCGGTTGAGCGCCGTTGTTGACGTCGACGATCGACAGGCGTTCGTGGGCCAAAATGGCTTTGTCGCTAGCATAAACGCCGGACCAATCCGGGCCGCGGTGGCGCATCAGGCGCGATAGCCCCAGCGCTTTCTTACGCAGTTCAACGGGATCGGACTTCAGATCGAGCACACCGAAAATAGAACACATACAACTCTCCTAACGGGCTTTCATGACTGTGATGTTGTTTTTTACTGTTATGGGCAGCATTGCCGATTCATCAGCGATAACGCGGTTTTGCTGCGCTGTGGTTATGAAAATGCGCCTAAAGCTGCAGGTGATGCAAGCGTTTTAGCCATACGCTGAGAAATAGTTGTTTGCGTGGCTGCGATTTTTAACGGATTTTCAGTTATTGGCGGGAAAATTTAACGATTATGCAATTTTTAGCGTGATGACGGGATTGCCGGCCGGTTTGGCCGGCAATCGATTAGCGATTAGGCGATGAGCTGCCACAGGGTGAAGGCGGCGTCCGGCGTCCAGCCGGCGTTGGAGGTGTGCGCCTGGATACAGGTGTATTTCTTGCCTTTATAACTCACCACGTCGCCGGCTTTGTAGCTGTGGTTGTTCTGCCACTCGGGCGCCCCCGGATCGGGTGGCGTGCCGTCGTTGGCGGTTTTAACCGCCAGCGCGCTGCTCGGCAGCGAGGTATTGCCCTGGCTGTCGGTGGCGGTAACGAAGTAGCTGTACTGGGTGGCCGGGGTCAGGCCGCTGTCGGCCAGCGACAGGCCGGCGGTCTGGCCGATCGGGGTGCCGTTGCGGTAGACGGTGTAGCTGGCGATCGGTAAGGCGCCGGTGGCGGCGGCCCAGCTCAGCTTCAGCGAGGTGGCGCCCAGCTCGGCGACCGTCAGCGCAGTCGGTGCATTAGGTTTTCCCGGCGGTGGGGTAACGCCGCCCTGAATCAGCGGCGCGTAGCGGGTTTTGAATTCCCAGTTGTAGGCCACGCCGGCTTTGCTCTTACCGTTGTCCCAGTTGATTGACCAGGTCATCAGGCCCTTGATCGACAGGTTCTTGGCGTCGAGACGCGAGAAAGCGTTATATACCGCCTGTTTATCGATCACGTAGCCGGTGGCGGCGGCGTCGTTGTTGCTCGGCAGGCCGATGACGAATTTCGCCGCCGGGATCTTCGCATAGCCGCGGGTGCCGGTGACCAGGCTTTCCGTCAGGTAGTAGAGGAAGTCTTCCTTCTTGGTGTCGTCGTTTTGGGTCAGCCAGGTTTTAATTTCTTCAACCCAAAGGCCATCGCCACCCTGGTTGTAATATTGTGGTGCGATAAAGTCGTAGTAGCCTTCGAGGGCGTTGATATAATCCAGGTAGGTGCCATTCTCACGTAAATATGGGAATTCTGGCGCCATGCTGATAATAAAGTTTTTCCCCTGCGCGGCGTAATAGTCTTTTACTTTTTTCAACGCCGCAGGCAAGACGGTTTTATTATTGGTGGCGCCGATCGCCGCCTGTTCCAAATCGATATCCAGACCGTCGAAGCCATAGACTTCCACCAGGCGAATAATCTCGTCTTTCAGCTTATCTTCGTCGCCGGTTTTCAGCTCGATATGCGCGTCTGCGCCGCCGAGGGAGATCAGCACCGCGCGGCCCTGGCTGTTCAGCACGCCCACCTGGCGGCGGAACTCGGCGTCGGACAGGTTGTACGGTTTGAAGGTTGGGATGCCCTGGCCTTTCATAAAGGCGACGGCCACCACGTTGTATTCGGCGGGAATATCGGTCAGGTTCATATTGGCGAACTGGCCTTGCCGATAGCCGTCACTGGCACCGGCGGCCCAGTTGTGCCAAAAACCCATCAGGATTTTTTTATTGGCGATAGTCGGCATAATGGCTGCGTCATCGGCGGCGGCATTAATCATGTTATTTGTGCTCATGGTAGCCTCATTAATTAGGGGTAAAGGTTTTCCGCTGGCCGGCAATATCAGCTATTGGCGGGGCGTAAGGTTATAATGAGGATTTTTAGCGCAGGCAGGCTGAAACCTTTTGCGGCCATGAACGAATTAAATTCAAACTGCGGTCAGGAAGAGAGAAATAATGGCGGCCGGGCAGCCGCCATAAATGCATCAGAAGATGGTGATATCGGCAACGGAAGGGTAGACGTAGCTCGGGCGGAACGGCATGGTTTCAATGTCGCTCAGCGTGGAGACGCCGGACAGCACCAGCACGGTTTCCAGACCGGCCTGGAAGCCCGCCAGAATGTCGGTGCGCAGGTTGTCGCCGACGATCACCGTCTCTTCCGAGTGCGCCTGCATTTTGTTCAATGCGGCGCGAATGATCCACGGGCTGGGCTTGCCGACGTAAAACGGCTTGCGGCCGGTGATCTTCTCGATGGGGGCGCACAGCGCGCCGCAGGCCGGCGAGAAGCCGTGGCCGTGGCTATCCGGGTTGGTGGCGATAAAGCGTGCGCCGTTACTGACGAAGTAGGCGGCCTTGTGCATCATGTCCCAGTTGTAAGAGCGGGTTTCACCGACGATCACGAAATCCGGGTTGATGTCGGTGATGGTGAAACCGGCTTTGTACAGCTCATGGATCAGGGCGCCTTCGCCGACCACGTAGGCTTTTTTGCCTTCCTGGCGGCGCAGGAAATCGGCGGTGGCCATCGCCGAGGTATAGAACGCGCTCTCCGGCACTTCCAGCCCGGCGGCGGCGAAACGGTTCGCCAGATCCTGCGCGGTCTGTGACGGGTAGTTGGTCAGCACCACCAGCGGCATGCCTTGTTCCTGGATGCGCGCCAGGAACAGATCGGCGCCGGGCACCGGCGTATTGTCATGCAGCAGCACGCCGTCGATATCGCATATAACGTTTTTGATTTTCATTTGTCGCTGTTTCTCATGATTACGGCAGGCAAGGGGTGACGATAACACACCTGCCAGAAGCGGCGGATCAGCTTTCCAGCAATCGCTGCAAGAGCACGCCGTTGAGCATCGCGCGTTTGGCCAGGGCGAAAGCGCCGATCGCCGAGCGATGATTGAGTTCGGAGGTCACCACCGGCAGATTTTTGCGGAAGTCCTTCAGCACCTGGGTATTGATGCAGCTCTGGATCGCCGGCAGCAGCACCTTGTCCGCTTCGGTGATCTCACCGGCGATCACCACCTTCTGCGGATTGAACAGGTTGATGGCGATGGCCACCGCCTTGCCCAGATAGCGGCCGACGTGTTCGATCACTTCGCTGGCCAGCAGATCGCCGCGGTTGGCGGCCTTGCAGATGGCGTTGATGCCGCAGTCTTCCAGCGTCAGTTTGCTCGGGTAGCCCTGGCTCAGCAGCTGGCGCACGCGCTGTTCGATCGCCGCGTTGGCGGCTACAGTTTCCAGGCAGCCGAAGTTGCCGCAGTGGCAGCGTTCACCCAGCGGATCGATTTGGATATGGCCGATTTCGCCGACGTTGCCGTTATTGCCGAGAAAAATCTGCCCGTTGACGATGATGCCGGCGCCGGTGCCGCGGTGCAGGCGCACCAGAATAGAGTCTTCGCAGTCGCGGGTAGCGCCGAAGTAGTGCTCCGCCAGCGCCAGGCTGCGGATGTCGTGGCCGACGAAGCTGGTGACGTTGAAGCGCTGCTGCAGGTTGTCGACCAGCGCCCAGTTGCTGACGCTGATGTGCGGCATGTAGCGCACCACGCCCAGCGCCGGATCCACCAGGCCGGGCAGGATCACCGCGATGGCGATCAGCTCGCGCAGGCGGCGCTGGTTTGCTTCGATGAATTGGGCGATGGCGGCGAACAGTGCATTTTCCAGCGTTTCCTGGGTGCGTTCCGGCAGCGGATAGTGTTCTTCGCTGAGCGATTTACCGCTCATGTCATACAGGGTGATGGTGGCGTCGTGGCGGCCGAGACGTACCGCGACGGTATGGAAATGACGGGTTTCCGACACGATGGAGATCGCGCGGCGGCCGCCGGTGGAGGCTTGCTGATCGACTTCTTTGATCAGCCCGCGCTCCAGCAGCTGGCGAGTAATTTTGGTGACGCTGGCGGGGGCAAGCTGGCTGAGTTCGGCAATTTGAATGCGCGAGATCGGGCCCTGCTGGTCGATCAGGCGGTAAACTGCCGCGCCGTTAAGCTGTTTGACTAAGTCAACGTTCCCTATTTGTGCTTGTCCGCCAGTGCTCATCAATAATGTTACTCGCTGTTCATTGAATTAAACCTCGTTACCGTTAACGAGCGTTTTGGTGATCTTGAAATCACGGGTGAAGGCGGTCAGGTTAGCCACCTTGCCGGCTTCGATGGTGCCCAGACGCTGCTCGACGCCGATGGCGCGCGCCGGATACAGCGTCGCCATACGCAGCGCTTCGTCCAGCGCGATGCCGATATGCTCGACGCTGTTTTGCACCGCTTCGATCATGGTCAGTGCGGAACCGCTCAGGGTACCGTTCTCATCCACGCACAGCCCATCCCGATAGTATATTGTTTTACCGGCGAAAATAAATTGGTCAATATCTGCACCTGCCGGTGCGGTCGCGTCGGTGACCAATACCAATTTATCACCTTTCAGGCGTTTGGCGTTACGGATACTCGCCCAGGCCACGTGATGGCCGTCGGCGATGATGCCGGTATAGACCTCCGGCGTATCGAAGATCGCCCCCATCAGCCCCGGTTCGCGGCCGGTGATATACGGCATGGCGTTGTACAGGTGGGTGGCGAAGCTGATGCCGGCGGCGAAGCCGGTGCGCGCCTGATCGTAGGTGGCGTTCGAGTGGCCGGCGGAGACCACGATGCCGGCCTTGGTCAGCTGCTCGATAACGTGCGGCTCAACCATTTCCGGCGCCAGCGTCACCTTGGTGATCACGTCGGCGTTGGCGCACAGGTAATCGATCATGTCCTGAGTTGGCTTGCGAATGAACGCCGGGTTATGGGTGCCTTTTTTCACCGGGCTGAGGTACGGCCCTTCCAGGTGCAGGCCCAGCGCCTGGTTTTGGTGTTTTTTCAGATAAGCGCGCATCACGTCGACGCTGTGCTTCATGAATTCGTCGCTGCTGGTGATCAGCGTCGGCAGATAGCTGGTGCAGCCGGATTTCTCGTTGGCGCGCTGCATGATCTCCAGCGTTTCTTCCGAAATCGCTTCCAGCGAATCGTTGAACTGGACGCCGCCGCAGCCGTTCAGCTGCACGTCGATCAGCCCAGGGGCCAGGATGGCGCCACCCAGGTCGCGCGTTTCGATGCCGGCGGGCAATTCAGCCGCCGGGCAGACTCTCTCGATCAGCCCATCAGCGATAATGACTGCATGGTCATCAAGTACGTCGTGGCCGGTATAGATTCGGCCGTGGGTTAAAGCGAACATCGTAGCCCCCTGCAAAGATTAAAGACTTTTCACGCTTTCCGCTTCTAACTCGCGGAAATATTTGACGGTTTTGACTTTCAGCTCCATGGTAGCCGGCTCGTCGCACACCACGACCGCTTTGGCGTGCAGCTGCAGGCAGCTGATGGTCCACATGTGGTTAATGTTGCCTTCCACCGCGGCTTCCAACGCCTGCGCCTTGGCGTGGCCGGTCACCAGGATCATCACTTCTTCCGCGTCCAGCAGCGTGCCCACGCCAACGGTCAACGCATATTTCGGCACCAGGCTGACGTCGCCGCCGAAGAAGCGCGAGTTGGCGATGCGGGTGTCTTCGGTCAGCGTTTTGATGCGGGTGCGCGAAGCCAGGGACGAAGCCGGCTCGTTGAACGCGATATGGCCGTCGATGCCCACGCCGCCCATGAACAGGTTAATTTTGCCGTAAGACTTGATCTTCTCTTCGTACTGGCGGCACTCGGCGTCGACATCCGCGGCGTTGCCGTTCAGCAGGTTGATATTTTCACGAGGGATATCAACGTGGTCAAAGAAGTTGCGGTACATGAAGGTGTGGTAGCTTTCCGGGTGTTCCTGCGGCAGGCCAACGTACTCGTCCATGTTGAAAGTCACAACATGCTTAAAGCTTACTTCACCTGCTTTGTGCATCGCAATCAGATGTTTGTAGGCTTCCAGCGGCGTGCCGCCGGTGGGCAGGCCGAGGACAAACGGGCGCTCTGCGGTTGGCTTGAATGCGTTGATGCGTTGAACGATATGACGCGCGGCCCATTTGCCGACTTGTGCGGTATCTTTCAGTGGGATAAGTCTCATCTAACACCTCTTGGGATAAGTAAACTAAAGCTATACTGTACGGGCCTGCGGGAGTCCTAAGCGTAACCCAGCTTTATGATTCTCGCGTGAATCGTCCGTTCGGTTGATTTTTTGAATGATAAAATAAGTTTTGTGTGATGGCCAGCAATCTGGGAGGGAAAGACTACTTTTTGGTGATATTTATCACAAAAAGGGAGGTTTTAATTTGCGATACAAAATAAATTTTTTACACTCGGCATGAGTGATACGTGACAAGCATTGTTTCTAAAAAGGTAGTGAGAGATCCAAATAAACTACTAATAGGGTCCGTCCGCGGACAACATAGGGGGAAAAGGTGAACATTCTTAGTTATTTGCAAAAGGTGGGACGGGCGCTGATGGTGCCGGTCGCCACGCTGCCTGCCGCCGCCATCTTGATGGGCGTCGGGTACTGGATTGACCCTGTTGGTTGGGGCGGCGACAACGCGCTTGCCGCATTATTTATCAAATCCGGTTCAGCCATTATCGATCATATGGCCGTGCTGTTCGCCATCGGTGTGGCCTACGGCATGTCCAAAGACAAGGACGGCTCTGCCGCACTGACCGGCTTCGTCGGTTTCCTGGTGCTGACCACCCTCTGTTCACCGGCCGCCGTGTCGATGATTCAGAAGATCCCCCTCGACCAGGTGCCTGCCGCGTTCGGCAAAATTGAAAACCAGTTCGTCGGTATTCTGGTGGGTATCATCTCCGCCGAAGTGTACAACCGCTTCAGCGGCGTCGAGCTGCCTAAGGCGCTGTCGTTCTTCAGCGGTCGCCGTCTGGTGCCGATCCTCATTTCCTTCCTGATGATCCTGGTCGCTTACATCCTGATGTATGTCTGGCCAGTGGTGTTCGGCGCTCTGGTGAGCTTCGGCGAACACATCCAGAAATTGGGCTCCGTCGGCGCGGGCATCTATGCCTTCTTCAACCGTCTGCTGATCCCGGTCGGCCTGCACCACGCGCTGAACTCGGTGTTCTGGTTCGACGTGGCCGGCATCAACGATATCCCTAACTTCCTTGGCGGCCAGCAGTCGATCGAAGCCGGTAAAGCGGTCGTCGGCATCACCGGCCGTTATCAGGCGGGCTTCTTCCCGATCATGATGTTTGGTCTGCCGGGCGCAGCGCTGGCTATCTATCACTGCGCGCGCCCTGAGAATAAGGCGAAAGTGCTGGGGATCATGATGGCGGGGGCATTCGCTGCCTTCTTTACCGGCATCACCGAACCGCTGGAATTCTCCTTCATGTTTGTGGCGCCGGTGCTGTATGTGCTTCACGCGATCTTGACCGGGATTTCCGTCTTCATCGCCGCCAGCATGCACTGGATTGCCGGTTTCGGCTTCAGCGCCGGTTTGGTGGATATGGTGCTGTCGTCGCGCAACCCGTTGGCGACCCACTGGTACATGCTGATCCCGCAAGGTCTGGTGTTCTTCGTTATCTACTATGTGGTGTTCCGCTTCACCATCAACAAGTTCAACCTGATGACCCCGGGCCGCGAGCTGGCGGTTGCCGGTGACGAAACCGACGGTTATGACGTCAACGTCAACAGCAACGCCGGTAAAGACGAGAACGAAACTACCACGCTGGCCCGTCGCTACGTCGGCGCGATCGGCGGTTCCGACAACCTGACCGGCATCGATGCCTGCATCACTCGCCTGCGTTTGAACGTGAAAGACTCCGCGCTGGTGAACGACGCATTGGCGAAACGCCTCGGCGCATCCGGCGTTATCCGTCTGAACAAGCAGAGCGTGCAAGTGATCGTTGGCACCCGTGCTGAACTTATCGCCAGCGCAATGCGCAACGTGATTGCCGCCGGCCCGGTAGCGGCAGCGGCGGCCCCGGCGGCGGCTCCTGCTGCGGAAGCCAAACCGCAGGCGGTACCGAACGCACCGAAAGTCGCGTTTGAAACGCTGGTGGCGCCGGTGACCGGTGAAGTCGTGGCGCTCGATCAGGTGCCGGACGAAGCTTTCGCCAGCAAGGCGGTGGGTGACGGCCTGGCGATTCGCCCGACTGACAACATCGTCGTGGCGCCGGCGGACGGCACCGTGGTGAAAATCTTCAATACCAACCACGCGTTCTGCCTGGAAACCGACAAGGGCGCCGAGATCGTGGTGCACATGGGGATCGACACCGTCGCGCTGGAAGGCCAGGGCTTCAAACGCCTGGTGGAAGAGGGCGCGGAAGTGAAAGCCGGTCAACCGATTCTGGAACTGGATCTGGATTATCTGAACGCCAACGCGCGTTCGATGATAAGCCCGGTGGTGGTCAGCAACTCTGACGACTACGCCGGCCTGGCGGCGCTGGCCAGCGGCTCTGTCGTCGCCGGTCAGACCAAGCTGTACGAGATCCAAAAGTAAGGCCGTTTTTACCTGAGTAGTACCGGGGGCCGGCCACGCATCATGGCGGAGTTTGCCCCGACTTGGCGGGAAGAGAGCGATCTCTTCCCGCTTTTTTTATTCCGTTTCGCCCCACGGCGGTGCGCTGCGCGCCGACGGTGCAACGCGCCGCATTTTTCGTGAAACAAACGGTTGTTTCCAGACGTGGCTTGTTGGATCATAGGCGGTTATGTGTAGCGCTTTGCATTGAGGAACAGTGAAATGAGTGAGGCTGAAGCCCGCCCAACCAATTTTATCCGTCAGATCGTCGATGAAGATCTGGCGTCGGGGAAACACACGTCGGTACATACCCGCTTCCCGCCGGAGCCTAACGGCTATCTGCATATCGGCCACGCCAAGTCCATCTGCCTGAACTTCGGCATCGCCAAGGACTATCAGGGCCAGTGCAACCTGCGTTTCGATGACACCAACCCGGTGAAAGAAGACATCGAGTTCGTGGAGTCAATCAAGCACGACGTGGAGTGGCTGGGCTTTGAGTGGAGCGGCAACGTTCGTTACTCCTCAGACTATTTCGATCAGCTGCACCAGTATGCGGTTGAGCTGATCACCAAGGGCCTGGCCTACGTCGATGAGCTGTCGCCGGAGCAGATCCGTGAATATCGCGGCACCCTGACCGCGCCGGGCAAAGACAGCCCGTACCGCGGCCGCAGCGTGGAAGAGAACCTGGCGCTGTTCGAGAAGATGCGCAACGGCGAGTTCGCCGAAGGCGCGGCCTGCCTGCGCGCCAAGATCGATATGGCTTCGCCGTTTATCGTGATGCGCGATCCGGTGCTGTACCGCATCAAGTTCGCCGAACACCACCAGACCGGCAATAAATGGTGCATCTATCCGATGTACGATTTCACCCACTGCATTTCCGATGCGCTGGAAGGGATCACCCATTCGCTGTGCACCCTGGAATTCCAGGATAACCGCCGTCTGTATGACTGGGTGCTGGATAACATCACCATTCCTTGCCACCCGCGTCAGTACGAGTTTTCGCGTCTCAACCTCGAATACGCCATCATGTCGAAGCGCAAGCTGCACCAGCTGGTGGCCGAGAAGATCGTCGAAGGCTGGGACGATCCGCGTATGCCGACCGTCTCCGGTCTGCGCCGTCGCGGTTATACCGCCGCCTCGATTCGTGAGTTCTGCCTGCGCATCGGCGTGACCAAGCAAGACAACAACGTCGAGATGGTGGCGCTGGAATCCTGCATCCGCGACGATCTGAACGAGAACGCGCCGCGCGCCATGGCGGTGCTGGATCCGGTGAAAATCGTCATCGAGAACATGGGCGATGCGGTGGAAATGGTCACCATGCCTAACCACCCGAACAAACCGGAAATGGGCAGCCGAGATGTGCCGTTCAGCCGCGAGATCTATATCGATCGCGCCGACTTCCGCGAAGAAGCCAACAAGCAGTACAAGCGTCTGGTGCTGGGCAAGGAAGTGCGTCTGCGCAATGCGTACGTGATCAAGGCCGAGCGCGTCGAGAAGGACGAAGCGGGCGAGATCACCACCATCTTCTGCAGCTACGATGCGGAAACGCTGAGCAAAGATCCTGCCGACGGCCGCAAGGTGAAGGGCGTGATCCACTGGGTGTCAGCGGCGCACGCGCTGCCGGCGGAAATTCGCCTGTACGATCGCCTGTTCAGCGTGCCTAATCCGGGCGCGGCGGAGGATTTCCTCTCCACCATCAACCCGGAATCGCTGGTCATCAAGCACGGCTTCGTCGAGCCGAGCCTGGCAGCTGCACAGCCGGAGAAAGCCTATCAGTTCGAGCGTGAAGGTTACTTCTGCGCCGACAACCGTCACTCGTCGGCCGAGCATCTGGTGTTTAACCGCACCGTCGGCCTGCGTGACACCTGGGCGAAAATCGAAGGCTAATCTTATTCGCCTCGAAAATTAATGAATCAGCGCGGCTTTAAGCCGCGCTTTTTTATGCCTGCGCTCAGCTCGCGATCTATTCCTCTCTCATTTTATCCGGGGTGCGTTTAATTAATGGCGACGCATTAACCCATTAGTTCTCTTATATTGGTCCTATTAGTCTTCATTTTTTCTTATATATTCGTGATGCGAATTAATTTCATTTGGAGAGCGCTCTCAATTTTTATCGTCTGACTGACGAATTTAGTCAGGCTGAAACCATTAATCGTCTCTGGTTGACCTTGTATCTCAATTTATTCTGATTTAATTGAATTTTTTATTCGACACTCTCTATGATCACCAGCGTAACAAATTCTCACTGATATGTGCTCCTTGTCATACTTTGACAAATCTCCCTCATTTTTCATTTGATAATTCGCGTCGCGAAAAATAGTCTGTCTGTAGCAATTAGTGCTGTGGGAATAACATCTCGTCGGCAATATTTTTTACCCGTTCGGGTTTTTTATTGGCAGTCGTGCAGGGCAGTGGTGAACACAGGCGGCTGCAACTTTTAAGTTAAGTCAAAGAGGAATTTCAATATGGGTACGCACGGTGCTCAGCGTAAAACGCTGGCGCTCGCAGTCGCGGGCGCGCTGTTGGGAACAGGGTTTGCCATGGCGCCTGAGGCGAAAGCCGCAGGGTTTATCGATGATTCCACGCTGACCGGCGGCATTTATTACTGGCAACGTGAGCGCGACCGTAAAGATCTCAATCCGGACAGCAAGGATTACAACCAATACACCACCAACCTGTCGCACTCCACCGCCAACCTGAGCCTGGATTTCGCTTCGGGCTACGCCTGGGACATGTTTGGTCTGGACGTCGGTGCCTTTACCGCCATCGAGCTGGCGGAATCCAGCGCCAGCGGCCACCCGAACGAGATCGCGTTCTCCTCGAAAAACCGTACCTACGACGAAGACTATTCCGGTGACAAAGGCGGCGTCAGCCTGTACAAAGCCGCCGCCAAATTCAAATACGGCCCGGTTTGGGCGCGCGCCGGCTATATTCAGCCGAGCGGCCAAACCCTGCTGGCGCCGCACTGGAGCTTTATGCCGGGCACCTATCAGGGGGCCGAAGCCGGCGCCAAGTTCGACTACGGCGACGCCGGTGCGTTGAGCTTCTCCTACATGTGGACCGACAAATACAAGGCGCCGTGGCATATCGAGATGGACGACTTCCGCCAGAACGATAAGAAAACGCGCGTCTCCTACCTGCACTCGCTGGGCGCCAAGTACGATTTCAAAAACGATCTGGTGCTGGAAGCCGCCTTCGGCCAGGCGCAGGGTTATGTGAATCAATACTTCACCAAGGCGTCTTACAAATTCGATGTGCTCGGCAACCCGCTGACCACCAGTTACCAGTTCTACGGTGCGGAAGACCGCATCAGTAACAAGAACGATCCGAACAGCATCTACGACGGCCTGGCCTGGCTGCAGGCGCTGACCTTCGGTTACACCACCGGGCAGTTCAACTGGCGTCTGGAAGGCACCATGGTCAAGGCGGAAGGCAACCAGGGCTTCTTCCTGCAGCGCATGACCCCGACCTACGCCTCGTCCAACGGTCGTCTGGACGTGTGGTGGGATAACCGCTCCGACTTTAACGCCAACGGCGAGAAAGCGGTGTACGCCGGCGTGATGTATGACCTCAGCAACTGGAATCTGCCGGGCATGGCGGTCGGCGGCTCCTACGTTTACGCCTGGGATGCCAAGCCGAGCACCAACCCGATCTACGATCAGAGCCAGCGCCTGAAGGAGAGCGCCTGGAGCCTGGACGCGATGTACACCATCCAGGAAGGGCGCGCCAAGGGCACCCTGATCAAGCTGCACTACACCCAGTATGACAACCACACCAACATCCCGAGCTGGGGCGGCGGTTACGGCAACATCTTCCAGGACGAGAAAGACGTCAAGTTCATGGTCATCGCGCCATTCACCATCTTCTGATGCGTTCCCCGGCCTCGCCGCCGGGGGCAGTTAAGGGAATTCAACGATGAAAAAAATCATGCTGATGTTGGCGGCCGCCGCGGCCTTGAGCGCCTGTGCGCAACCCGCCGCACCGCCGGAAGACGCCAAATTGAAGCAGGCTTACAGCGCCTGCATCAACACCGCCGAAGGTTCGCCGGAGCGTCTGCAACCCTGTAAGGCGGTGCTGAACGTGCTGAAACAAGAGAAGCAGCACCAGCAGTTCGCCGCGCAGGAAACGGTGCGGGTGATGGATTATCAGAACTGCATTATGGCGGTGCACAGCGGTAACGGTCAGGCTTACGACGCCAAGTGCGGCAAGCTGTGGCAAGAAATTCGCGATAACAATAATTAAGAAGGACAAGAACATGAACGCATTCAAACTGAGCGCATTAGCCGCGTTGACGGCAACGATGGGATTTCTGGGCGGCATGGGAAACGCCATGGCCGATCAACAGCTGGTGGATCAGCTGAGCCAGCTGAAGCTGAACGTAAAAATGCTGGATAACCGCGCCGGCGAAAACGGCGTGGATTGCGCGGCGCTGGGCGCCGACTGGGCCTCATGCAACCGGGTGTTGTTCACCCTCAGCAACGACGGCCAGGCGATCGACGGTAAAGACTGGGTCATCTATTTCCACAGCCCGCGCCAGACCCTGCGGGTAGACAACGACCAGTTCAAGATTGCTCACCTCACCGGCGATCTGTACAAGCTGGAGCCGACCGCCAAATTCAGCGGCTTCCCGGCCGGTAAGGCGGTGGAAATCCCGGTGGTCGCCGAATATTGGCAGCTGTTCAGAAACGACTTCCTGCCGCGCTGGTATGCCACGTCCGGCGACGCCAAGCCGAAAATGCTGGCGAATACCGACACCGAAAACCTGGACCAGTTTGTGGCGCCGTTCACCGGCGACCAGTGGAAGCGCACCAAGGACGACAAAAACATTCTGATGACGCCGGCTTCGCGCTTTGTCAGCAATGCCGATCTGCAGACGCTGCCTGCCGGCGCGCTGCGCGGCCAGATCGTGCCGACGCCGATGCAGGTGAAGGTTCACGCGCAGGACGTCGATTTGCGCAAAGGGGTATCGCCGGATCTGAGCACGCTGGTCAAGCCGGCGGCGGACGTCGTCAATCAGCGCTTCGCGCTGCTGGGTGTGCCGGTTCAGGCCAACGGCTATCCGATCAAGACCGACATCCAGCCGGGCAAGTTTAAAGGCGCGATGGCGGTGCCTGGCGCCTATGAGCTGAAAATCGGCAAGAAAGAGGCGCGGGTGATCGGCTTCGATCAGGCCGGGGTGTTCTACGGGCTGCAGTCGATCTTGTCGTTAGTGCCGAGCGACGGCAGCGGCAAGATCGCCACGCTGGACGCCAGCGATGCGCCGCGCTTCCAGTATCGCGGCATTTTCCTCGACGTAGCGCGCAACTTCCATAAGAAGGACGCGGTGCTGCGCCTGTTGGATCAGATGGCGGCCTACAAGCTCAACAAATTCCACTTCCACCTGAGCGATGACGAAGGCTGGCGCATCGAGATCCCCGGTTTGCCTGAGCTGACGGAGGTCGGCGGCCAGCGCTGCCACGATCTGAGCGAAACCACCTGCCTGCTGCCGCAGTACGGCCAGGGGCCGGACGTCTACGGCGGCTTCTTCAGCCGTCAGGACTATATCGACATCATCAAATACGCCCAGGCGCGCCAGATTGAAGTGATCCCGGAGATCGACATGCCGGCACACGCCCGCGCCGCGGTGGTCTCGATGGAAGCGCGCTATAAAAAGCTGCATGCCGCCGGGAAAGAGCAGGAGGCCAACGAATTCCGCCTGGTGGATCCGACCGATACCTCCAACACCACCTCCGTGCAGTTCTTTAACCGCCAGAGCTACCTGAACCCGTGCCTGGATTCTTCCCAGCGCTTTGTCGACAAGGTGATCGGCGAGATCGCCCAGATGCATAAAGAGGCCGGCCAGCCGATTAAGACCTGGCACTTCGGCGGCGACGAAGCGAAAAACATTCGCCTGGGCGCCGGCTACACCGACAAGGCGAAACCGGAGCCGGGCAAAGGCATCATCGATCAGAGCAACGAAGACAAGCCGTGGGCCAAGTCGCAGGTGTGCCAGACGATGATCAAAGAAGGCAAGGTGGCCGACATGGAGCATCTGCCGAGCTACTTCGGCCAAGAGGTCAGCAAGCTGGTGAAGGCGCACGGCATCGACAGAATGCAGGCCTGGCAGGATGGCCTGAAAGACGCCGAGAACGCGAAGGCGTTCGCCACCTCGCGCGTGGGCGTCAACTTCTGGGATACCCTGTACTGGGGCGGTTTCGATAGCGTCAACGACTGGGCCAACAAAGGGTATGAAGTGGTGGTTTCCAACCCGGACTACGTCTACATGGACTTCCCTTACGAGGTGAACCCGGACGAGCGCGGTTACTACTGGGGTACCCGCTTCAGCGACGAGCGCAAGGTGTTCAGCTTCGCGCCGGACAACATGCCGCAGAACGCGGAAACTTCGGTCGACCGCGACGGCAACCACTTCAACGCCAAGAGCGACAAGCCGTGGCCGGGCGCCTACGGGCTGTCCGCTCAGCTGTGGAGCGAAACCCAGCGCACCGATCCGCAGATGGAATACATGATTTTCCCACGCGCGCTGTCGGTGGCTGAACGCGCCTGGCACCGCGCCGGTTGGGAGCAGGACTACCGCGCCGGCCGCGAATACAAAGGCGGGGAAACCCACTTTGTCGATACCAAGACGCTGGAGAAAGACTGGCTGCGCTTCGCCAATATCCTGGGGCAGCGTGAACTGGCCAAGCTGGACAAAGGTGGCGTCGCTTACCGTCTGCCGGTGCCGGGCGCACGCGTAGCGGGCGGCAAGCTGGAGGCGAATATCGCGCTGCCGGGATTGGGCATCGAGTACTCCACCGACGGCGGCAAGCAGTGGCAGCGCTATGATGCCAAGGCCAAGCCTGCGGTGTCCGGTGAGGTGCAGGTGCGTTCGGTTAGCCCGGACGGCAAGCGCTACAGCCGCGCCGAGAAGGTCTAAGCCCGGTGCAACGGCCTGCTGCCCTGGCGGCGGCCGTATAACGAAGGGGGAATGCGTTCGCCCGCGCGTGTCGGCGTAGGGCGGACGTTGTAGTGAGAGTAGTACGTGGAGTAGCAGTGCCGCTGCAATTGTGATATTTCATGACATGATTTTCCCCCGGCTGGTCCGGGGATTTTTTTGCCCTTTGCACGGCAGGCATAAAAAAACCGCCTCGGTGTGAGGCGGTTTTTCATAGCCGGTCAGGCTTATTTCTTGTCGTGCAGCGTTTCGTCTTCGCGACAGTCACCGGTTTCACAGTGGCCGTACAGGTACAGGCTGTGGTTGGTGAGTTTGATGCCGTGCTGCTTGGCGATGTCACGCTGCCGCACTTCGATGGATTCGTCGCTGAATTCGATCACTTTGCCGCAGTCCAGGCAAATCAGGTGATCGTGGTGATGCTGTTGGGTCAGCTCGAACACGGACTTGCCGCCTTCGAAATTGTGACGTGTCACAATGCCCGCATCGTCAAACTGGTTCAGTACGCGATAAACCGTTGCCAGCCCGATCTCTTCGCCCATATCAATCAGTTTTTTGTACAAATCTTCCGCACTGACGTGATGGCATTCCGGATTTTGCAGTACTTCCAGGATTTTGAGTCGCGGAAGCGTGACTTTTAAGCCGGCCTTCTTCAATGCGATGTTGTTGTCGGTCATGCGAATTCAGTCCTGTTACTATGCTAATCAAGTTGAGGCGTACTCGCCTGTGGCATCGGTCGGCACAAAGAGTTAATGCGTCTCATTATAGAACCGGTTGTACTAAATGGAAACCGCCGGTTGTTAACAAAGATATAATTGCACTATTGCATGTTTTGCATGCAACGCCTTGATGGATGGGATAAACCGATATCTCAGTCTACCGTGACGGGGTGGGAAGTTACAAATCTGTAGCTTCTATCGCAGCAATCCCTGCTGCCGATGACGGCCCTGTGGGCACACTATGCACTTTACAGGGCCTTTGTTCAACCTTTCGCCAGTGCCGGGGCTTAGCCGACGATATCGGCCAGGCTCAGCTCTTCGACGATTTGTTTGACCCAGGCGTCCACGCGCTCGTTGGTCAGCTCAGGCTGACGGTCTTCGTCGATCGCCAGACCGATGAAGTGGTTGTCGTCCGCCAGGCCTTTGGAGGCCTCGAAGTGGTAGCCTTTGGTCGGCCAGTGGCCCACGATGGCCGCGCCACGCGGTTCGATGATGTCGCGGATGGTGCCCATCGCGTCACAGAAGTATTCCGCGTAGTCTTCCTGGTCGCCGCAGCCGAACAGCGCCACCAGTTTGCCGTTGAAGTCGACTTCTTCCAGCGTCGGGAAGAAATCATCCCAGTCACACTGCGCTTCACCGTAGTACCAGGTCGGGATACCCAGCAGCAGGATATCGAACCCTTCCAGGTCTTCTTTGCTGCTTTTAGCGATGTCATGCACTTCAGAGACGTCGTCGCCAAACTGTTTCTGGAGAATTTTCTGGATCATTTTGGCAATGTTTTCGGTATTGCCAGTGTCGCTGCCAAAGAAAATGCCTACAGTAGCCATATCGCGTATAACCTTTAAATTCAAGTAATTGCATTACTCGACGCCGGCACTGCCGCCGCTGACGCCGATTAAAATGATGCCATGGCAAGAGCCTTTCGCCTCCGGGGCGGGCGCCGACAGGCGCAGTCTCTTACCGGTAAATGCGTATCATGCCAGAAAGTGGCGCCGGGGTTTTATCGCATTTATGCGATGCCGGAGAATGAAGAAAAGCGTGGTCGATCCGGCGTTGTCCTTAACGCCGCGCCGCGCGTGCGGCCGAAGAGATCAATGTTCCGGCTGTTCTTCCGCCAGTTGTGCCAACAGCATCTGCTCGATGAGTTCGCTGCGGCTGATGTTGCGCTGTTCCGCCAGTTTGTTCAGGGCGTCCACCGCATCCGCGTTGATTTTCAGCTCTACGCGCCGCAATCCACGCACTTTATCGCGCCGTAGCTGATTGCGCTTATTGATTCTAAGCTGTTCATCGCGGGAAAGCGGGTTGGTTTTCGGGCGCCCCGGACGGCGTTCATCTGCGAACAGATCCAGCGTCGTGCGATCCGTTTGTTCTTTTGCCATAGGTAGCGGTACTGCAAGGGAGTTTGCATCAAAAAGCGCTCGCACGCTTCCGGAGGCATCGGTTAACACACTTCGGGCCAATAAACCCTAACCCAAATTCACCCCCGAACCGGCGTTCGCGAACGCGCTGGCGCGGCGGCAAAATTATAGCGCGCCATATTACCCCAGCAGATGGAGCGACGACAATGCCTAACTGCGGGCTAAACGCGCTAAGCCGTTATCTTTAGCGCGTTTTTTCGCCAGGCGAGCGCGTTTTTCAGGCTTCGTCGAGGAAACGGTGGATGGCGCGCAGCACCGCTTCCGGTTTTTCGGCGTGCACCCAATGGCCGGTGCCGGCGACGACGTGCGCGCGGGCCTGCGGGAACTGGCGGGCGATGGCCGCACGGTAGCTGTCCTGCACGTACGGCGACAGGCCGCCGCGAATGAACAGGGTCGGGTGCGGCCAGGCCGGCACATCCTGCCAGCCGGTGATGTCTTCGTAGCGTTCGATCAGCACCGGCAGGTTGAAGCGCCATTCGCCGTTGTGGAAGGACTTCAGCAGGAACTGGATCACGCCTTCTTCCTGCAGGTAGTCGCGCATCAGCTGGGCGGCCGCCTGGCGCTGGGTGATGCCGGCGGCGCTGACGGCCTTCAGCGCGGCGAAGATCTCGTCGTGGCGGCGGGTCTGGTAATCCACCGGCGCGACGTCGATGACGATCAGCCTGGCGACGCGCTCGGGCGCGATGGCGGTCAGCGCCATCGCCGCTTTGCCGCCCATCGAATGGCCGATGACGATCGCTTTCTCCAGCTGCAGTTCGTCGAGCAGCGCCAGCAGATCCTGCGCCATGGCGGCGTAGTTCATGTCGTCGGCGCGCGGGGAGAGGCCGTGGTTGCGCAGATCGACCTTGATCACCGTGTGCTGTTTATGCAGATCGCGCGCCAGCACGCCCAGGTTGTCCAGATTGCCGAACAGCCCGTGGATCAGCAGCACCGGCAGCGCGTCTGACTCGGCGGCCAGCAGTTGATAATGTAATTTCATGGCGAAGTTCATACTGAGAGAGATTCAGATTAGGGTATCATGATTGAATCGCACGATGAATCATGCGGAATTTTCGCGGCGCGGGCTTGGCAGTGCCGGCTATAGGTATTAGTCTGCATTTTCCGTCCGGAGGCACATTGTTGTGTTCGCCCCAGCGCTTTTAACCTTATAATCCCATGGCTTGAATGCAGGATCTGGCTTCAGGTTCTAAGTAGAAAAAACAGTATTGGATAAAGATGAAAACTATTGAAGTCGACGAAGAGCTTTACCGTTATATTGCCAGCCACACGCAACACATCGGTGAAAGCGCGTCCGATATTTTACGCCGCATGTTGAAATTCACCGCCGGGCAACCGGTGCGCGCGTTGCCTGCCGCCAGTGCGCCGCAGTCCGTCGAGCTGGAAAAAACGGCGCCGGCGCAGCGTCCGCGCGATCGCGTGCGCGCCATGCGCGAGCTGCTGTTGTCGGATGAATATGCCGAGCAGAACAAAGCGGTCAACCGTTTCATGCTGGTGCTGTCCACGCTGTATACCCTCGATGCCGCCGGTTTCGCCGCCGCCACCGAGGCGTTGACCGGCCGTACCCGCACCTATTTCGCCGGCGATCAGCAGACCTTGCTGGCCAACGGCACGCATACCAAGCCGAAGCATGTACCGGGCACCCCTTACTGGGTGATCACCAATACCAATACCGGCCGCAAACGCAGCATGATTGAACATATCATGCAGGCCATGCAGTTCCCGGCGGAACTGATCGAGAAAGTTTGCGGTACCGTCTAATTTAGCGAACAGCCCGTCATGATGGCCGTGCGCGACGTATTTGCCCGGTCACCGACAGGGATGAGGGAGATATGTCGATGGCGAATAATCCACGTGCCGGGCAGCCCGCCCGCCAAAGCGATCTGATCAACGTAGCCCAGCTGACGTCGCAGTACTATGTGCTGCAACCGGAAGCCGGCAATCCCGCACATGCGGTGAAGTTTGGCACCTCCGGCCACCGCGGCAGCGCGCAGCGTCACAGCTTCAACGAAGCGCACATCCTCGCCATCGCTCAGGCGATCGCCGAAGTTCGTCATCAGCAGGGCACCACCGGCCCGTGCTACGTGGGCAAAGACACCCATGCGCTGTCCGAGCCGGCCTTCATTTCCGTGCTGGAAGTGCTGACCGCCAACGGCGTCGATGTGATCGTGCAGGAAAATAACGGTTTCACGCCAACGCCGGCGGTATCGCACGCCATTCTGTGCCACAACCGCCGCGGCGGCGCGCAGGCCGACGGCATCGTCATTACGCCGTCCCATAACCCACCGGAAGACGGCGGCATCAAGTACAACCCGCCGAACGGCGGCCCGGCCGACACCAACCTGACGTCGGTGATTGAAAAGCGCGCCAACGAACTGCTGGCGCAACAGTTGAAAGGCGTTCAGCGCCAGTCGCTGGACAAGGCCTGGAACAGCGGCCACCTGCATGCCAAAGACCTGGTGCAGCCTTATGTCGAAGGCCTGGTTGAGGTGGTCGACATGCCGGCCATCCAACGCGCCGGCCTGAAACTGGGCGTGGATCCGCTTGGCGGTTCCGGCATCGCCTATTGGCAGCGCGTGGCGGAGCACTACAAGCTGGATCTGACGCTGGTGAACGATTCCATCGATCAGACCTTCCGCTTTATGCACCTGGACCACGACGGCATCATCCGCATGGACTGTTCGTCCGAGTCGGCGATGGCCGGCCTGCTGGCGCTGCGCGACAAATTCGATCTGGCGTTCGCCAACGATCCGGATTACGACCGCCACGGCATCGTCACGCCGAAGGGCCTGATGAACCCGAACCATTATCTGGCGGTAGCCATCAACTACCTGTTCCAGCATCGCCCGCAGTGGGGCGCTGATGTCGCAGTCGGTAAAACGCTGGTGTCCAGCGCGATGATCGACCGCGTGGTGGCCGACCTGGGCCGCAAGCTGGTGGAAGTGCCGGTCGGCTTCAAGTGGTTCGTGGACGGCCTGTTCGACGGCAGCCTGGGCTTCGGCGGCGAAGAGAGCGCCGGGGCCTCGTTCCTGCGCTTCAACGGCAAACCGTGGTCGACGGACAAAGACGGTATCATCATGTGTCTGCTGGCGGCTGAAATCACCGCGGTAACCGGTGAAAACCCGCAGCATCACTATGACGATCTGGCCAAACGCTTCGGTGCGCCAAGCTACAACCGCATCCAGGCGCCAGCGACTGCGGCGCAAAAAACGGCGCTGTCCAAGCTGTCGCCGGAGATGGTCAAGGCCAATACCCTGGCGGGCGACCCGATCACCGCCCGTCTGACTGCGGCACCGGGCAACGGCGCGTCGATTGGCGGCCTGAAAGTGATGACCGACAACGGCTGGTTCGCGGCCCGTCCTTCCGGTACCGAAGACGCATACAAGATCTACTGCGAGAGCTTCCTCGGGGCGGAACACCGCGAGAAGATCGAGCACGAAGCGGTCGAGATCGTCAGCGAAGTGCTGGCCTCCGCCAAGTAATCGCTTTTCTTGATTGATAAAAAGCGCTGTTTTTACAGCGCTTTTTTTATGCCTGCAATTTAGATATATCTTTTTACCGGCGCACGCTTGCGCATTTAGATATATCGATCTAGATTAGCGTCATCGACGCTGTTTAGATATATCTAAACAACCTCGTATTGATGTTCACTGTTAAAGCGAGGTATCACCCTATGTTTCATCGATTAGGTTTACACCGGCATCACCACCATCATGAATGCGAAGAGGGCCGCCGTCATCGCGGTGGGCGCCATCACTTCGGCGGCGAAGGCGAAGAGCACGGCCGGGGTGGGCGCGGCGGCCGGGGCGGGCGTCACCGTCTGTTCGAGCACGGCGATCTGCGTCTGGTACTGCTGGCGCTGGTGGCGCGCAAGCCCAGCCACGGCTATGAGCTGATCAAGGCGATTGAGGAGGCGTCATCCGGCCTGTACGTGCCGAGCCCGGGGGTGATTTACCCCACGCTGACGCTGCTGGAAGAGCAGGATTTCCTTGAGCCGCTCACCACCGGCAACGGCCGCAAAAGCTACCGCATCACCGCCGCGGGCGAGGGCGAGCTGCAAAAGCATCAACAGGTGGTTGACGTCATTCTGGCGCGTCTGGCGGGCGCCGGCCGCGAGCATCATCGGCACGGCAATCTGGCGGAAGGCATCTACGACGCCATGAACCGCCTGCGCAGCCTGCTGCGCGGCAACGTGATGCGCGCCGATCTCACGCCGCAGCAGGTGGAGCGCATCAACGCCGCGTTGCTGACCGCCGTGGCGGCGATCGAAAGCGAAATGCATATTCAACCCACGCAGCAGGAGAAGAACTGATGCCCGGCCACCGTTTTACTATTACCGTTGAAGCCCTGAGCGATCGCCAGGGCAATCCCGTCGAGAAAGCGCCGCTGAGTTTTGAAGTGACCAACCACGACGATATTCTCGATATCGTCGAACGCATCCGGGCGCGTGACGATCTGAACTTCGGCCCCGAGCAGAGCGCGGCCTTCGCCGTAGGCTTGAAGCTGTTCTCCGAAGTGATGATCGAAAACCGCAAACACCCGGTGTTCGCTCCGCTGCGCGATGCGTTTAAAGAATTTATGGTCGGATTGAAGAAGGGGCCGGCGGCGTAAAGGCGCGGCAAACCGCGCCCGCCGGGGTTAAGGCATGAAGCGATAGCCGACGCCGGTTTCGGTCAGCAGGTGTTTGGGCCGGGCCGGATCGGCTTCGAGCTTCTGCCGCAGGTGGCCCATGTAGATGCGCAGATAGTGGCTGTGCTCCACGTAGTTCGGCCCCCAGACGTGGCTCAACAGTTGGCGTTGGGTGATCACTTTGCCGGCGTTGGCCAGCAGCTCCGCCAACAGGCGAAACTCGATCGGCGTCAGATGCAGATCTTCGTCGTTGCGCAGTACCCGGCGATTCACCAGATCGACGGTGATTTCTGAAAAGCTTATCAGCGGGCTTTCCTGTTGGCTGGCGGAGTGGCGACGCAGTGCGACCCGTACCCGCGCCAGCAGCTCGCCGATGCCGAACGGTTTGCTGAGGTAGTCGTCGGCGCCGGCGTCCAGCGCGGCGATTTTGTCCTCTTCGGCGTTGCGCGCCGACAGCACGATCACCGGAATGGCGCTCCACTGCCGCAGATCGCGGATGTAGCTCAGCCCGTCGCCGTCCGGCAAGCCCAAATCAAGAATGATCAGATCCGGTTTGCGCGTGCCGGCTTCAATCAACCCACGCTGCAGCGTTTCACTTTCAAATACCCGCAGGCCTTCGCTCTCCAGTGCGGTGCGCACGAAGCGGCGGATCTCTTTTTCATCTTCAACAATCAGAATGTTGGTTGGCGTTATGCTCACGTTTCCCCTGCGTTGATTACAGATCGAAGGCGTCGCCGTCGATCTCGGGCGGTTTTTCCAGCGGCAGCACGAAGCGGAAGCTGGCGCCGCCGTTGGCGCCGTTTTCCGCCCAGATGCGGCCATCATGCACTTCAATAATGGCACGGCAAATCGCTAACCCCAAGCCGACGCCGGGGATTGCCGACTCTTTATTGCCGCGTGAAAACTTGTCGAAAATCAGCTGCAGCTGATCGGCGGGGATGCCGGGGCCGTTATCCCAGACCTCGACTTCCAGCCACTCGGGCAGCGTGCGGGCGCGAATGCCGATGGTGGCCTCGGCGCCGGCGTATTTATTGGCGTTTTCCAACAGGTTGGTGAACACCCGCTCCAGCAGGCTGCCGTCGCAGTTGACCAGGATCTGTTCCGGCGGCAGTTCGACCACGATAGGATGCTGGCTGAGCAGCGGCTCCAGCATGTGCAGCGAGGCGCCGACGATCTCTTCCAGCGACTGCCACTCTTTGCGCAGGCTGAAACCGCCGGACTGGATGCGCGCCATATCCAGCAGGTTGTTCACCAGCCGGGTGGTGCTCAGCACCTGCTGGCGGATCTGGCTGGCCTGGGTGGCGTGATTGGAGCCTTCGGCCGCCAGATCCAGCGTGAGAATTTCCGCCTGGCCGAACAGCACGGTCAGCGGCGTGCGCAGATCGTGCGACAGCGCCGCCAGCAACGAGTTGCGCAGCTGTTCGCGCTCGGCGTCCAGCTTGGCTTCTTCGGCGCTGCGCGCCAGGTGCAGCCGCTCCAGCGCGCTGGCGATCAGCACCGCGAAGGTCTGCAGCAGCCGCTGCTGTTCCGGCACCATCAGCTGGCGCAGGTTGTTGGGTTCGATCGCCAGCAGGCCGAAGGTCTGCTTGGGGGTATTGAGCGGCAGCAGCTGGTAAGGCACGCCGGGCAGGGTGTCGGTGCCGGCGCCGGCCGGCAGGCCTTTGTCGAAGCTCCAGCGCGCGATGGCCTCGTCTACCGACAGCAGCCCGCCTTCCTCGCCGACCATCTGTTGCAGGCGACCGTCTTCCTGCGGCAGCAGCAGCACGGTTTTCGCCTGGAAACTGCTGGAGAGGAAGTGGCGGCTGGTGTTGGCGATGTCGGCCACGGTCAGCGCGCGGCTCAGCCCGCGCGACATTTCGTACAGGTGGCGCGCCCGCTGCTCGCGGTAGCGCGCCACCCGGGCCTGATAACGCACCCCGGCGGTCAGGTTGCCGATGATGATGCCGACGGCGAGCATCACGCCGAAGGTCAGCAGATACTGCATGTCGCTGACGGCGAACGACCATTCGGGCTGGACGAAGAACAGATCGAAACTGGCGACGTTGATCACCGCCGCCAGCACCGACGGCCAGCGGCCGAAGAACAGCGCGACGATCGCCACGCCGAGCAGATAAACCATCACCAGGTTGGCCTGATCGAAGCCCGGCAGCAGCCACTGCGAGAGCAGGGTAATCAGCGCGCACAGCGCCACCGCGACCACGCAACCGCGCAGCTGCATGCGCCATTTATCATTGAAGCTGCGGCCGTCGTGCTCCTTGCCCGGCGGCGGTTGTGCGGTGTCGCTCTCCAGCGCCACGATCACCAGATCGAGATCCGGGCCCAGCCGGCCGAGGCGATCGGCGAAGCTGCCGCGCAGCTTCCAGCGCTGCTCGCTGCGGCGGCCGATGATGATTTTGCCGAGGTTATGCTCGCGGGCATAGCGCAGCACCGCGCGCTCTTCGGACGGATCGGCCAGCGTGGCGGTTTCTGCCCCCAGTTCCTGCGCCAGCCGCAGCGCGCGCAGAATGGCGCGGCGCTGGTTTTCCGGCAGCCGGTGCAGCTTGGGGGTTTCCACATAGACCGCATGCCAGTGGCAGCCGAGCCGCGCCGCCAGCCGGGCGGCGATGCGCACCAGCTTTTCGTTGCCGCTGTTGTGGCCGACGCACAGCAGAATGCTGTCGCGGGTGTGCCACACTTTCTCGCGCCCCTGGGTGTCGCGAAACTCGCGCATCTGGTCATCGACCCGATCGGCGGTGCGGCGCAGCGCCAGCTCACGCAGGGCGATCAGGTTGCCTTTGCGGAAGAAGTGCTCGATGGCGCGCTCGGCCTGGCCGGGAATATACACTTTGCCTTCGTGCAGCCGCCGGCGCAGATCGTCCGGTGGCAGATCGACCAGCACCACTTCGCTGGCCTCGTCAAACACGTGGTCGGGCACCGTTTCACGCACCCGCACGCCGGTCACGCCGCCCACTACGTCGTTCAGGCTTTCCAGATGCTGTACGTTGACGGTTGTCAGCACGTCGATGCCGGCATCCAGCAGCTCTTCCACATCCTGCCAGCGTTTGGGGTGGCGCGAACCGTGAGCGTTGCTGTGCGCCAGTTCATCCATCAGCACCAGCGCCGGGTGGCGCGCCAGCGCGGCGTCGAGATCGAATTCATGCACCAGCCGGCCGCGATGCTGGATGCGTTTTTGCGGCAGCAGCGTCAGGCCGTCGAGCAGGGCGGCGGTCTCGCTGCGGCCGTGGGTTTCCACCACGCCGACCAGCACGTCCAGCCCCTGAGCGCGCAAACGCTGGGCTTCCTGCAGCATGGCGTAGGTTTTGCCGACGCCGGCGCAGGCGCCGAAGAATACCTTCAACCGGCCGCGCGGTTTTTCATTGGCCATCGCCAGCAGGCTATCGGGATCGGGGCGCTGCTGCTCTTCTTCGACCATGACAATTCCTTGTGTTACCAAGCAAAAAGGGGTTCGGCATGCCGAACCCTATCACTATGCTGAATACGGCGCGTTACTTCAACGCATCCAGCGCCAGGTTCAGCTTCAGTACGTTCACCACCGATTCCCCCATGAAGTTGGGCGTGGCCCGATCGGTGTTGTCTTCGATCAGTTTGGCGATCTGTTCCGGCGGCAGATGCCGTGCCGCCGCGACTCGTGCCAGCTGATACTGTGCGGCGGCGATCGAGATCTGCGGATCCAACCCGCTGCCGGAGGCGGTCAGCAGATCGACCGGGATCGGGCCGCTCATCGCAGGGTTGGCCTGGCGCAGCTGCGCTGCGCGCTCGGCGATAGCCTTATCCAGTGCCGGGTTGGTGGCCGCCAGGTTGCTGCCGGCAGAGGCCAGTGGATTATAGGCCGAATCGCCGGTGGCCGATGGGCGGCCCCAGAAATAGTCGGCGCGCGTGAAGTTCTGGCCGATCAGCGCGGAGCCGACCGCCTTGTCGCCCCGGTACAGCATCGAACCGTTGGCCGCACCCGGAAACAGCAGCTGCGCCAGCCCGGTGGTCAGCAGCGGATAGGCGATGCCGGTGATCAGCGTCAGCAGGATCAGCATCACCAGCGCAGGTCGTAAATAAGTCATGTTCATTTCCCTCAATGGTTAACCGGCGACGTGCAGCGCGACCAGGATCAGGTCGATCAGTTTGATGCCGACGAACGGCACCAGCAGGCCGCCGACCCCGTACAGCCACAGGTTGCGGCGCAGCAGGGCCGCGGCGCTCATCGGTTTGTAGCTCACCCCTTTCAGCGCCAGCGGGATCAGGAACACGATCACCAGGGCGTTGAAGATCACCGCCGACATGATGGCGGAGGCCGGGGAATGCAGATGCATCACGTTCAGTGCGTTCAGCTGTGGATAGGTGGCCGCGAATGCCGCCGGAATGATGGCGAAGTATTTGGCCACGTCGTTGGCGATGCTGAAGGTGGTCAGCGAGCCGCGCGTCATCAGCATCTGTTTGCCGATGTGCACCACTTCGATCAGCTTGGTCGGGTTGGAATCCAGATCGACCATGTTGCCCGCCTCTTTGGCGGCCTGGGTGCCGGAGTTCATCGCCACCGCCACATCGGCCTGCGCCAGCGCCGGGGCGTCGTTGGTGCCGTCGCCGGTCATCGCCACCAGGCGGCCTTCCGCCTGGTACTGGCGGATCAGCGCCAGCTTGGCTTCCGGCGTGGCTTCCGACAGGAAGTCGTCCACCCCGGCTTCGGCGGCGATCGCCGCCGCGGTCAGCGGGTTATCGCCGGTGATCATCACCGTTTTGATGCCCATCTTGCGCAGCTCATTGAAGCGTTCCTTGATGCCGCCCTTGACGATGTCCTTCAGCGCCACCACGCCCAGCACTCGGGCGCCTTCCGCCACCACCAGCGGTGTACCGCCGGTGCGCGCCACGCTTTCCACCAGATCGTCCACCGCCCGCGGGAAGTGCCCCTGATTGGATTCGACGTGACGGCGAATGGCATCCACTGCGCCTTTGCGGATCATGCGCTCCTGCACGTTGACGCCGCTCATGCGGGTCTGGGCGGAGAAGGGCACGAAGGTGGCGTTCAGCGCCTGCAGATCGCGTTCGCGCAGGTTGAATCGCTGTTTGGCCAACACCACGATGCTGCGGCCTTCCGGCGTTTCGTCCGCCAGCGAGGCCAGCTGCGCGGCATCCGCCAGCTCTTGCTCTTTCACGCCCGGTGCCGGCAGGAACTCCGAAGCCTGGCGGTTGCCGAGCGTGATGGTGCCGGTTTTATCCAGCAGCAGCACGTCCACGTCGCCGGCGGCTTCCACCGCGCGGCCGCTGGTGGCGATCACGTTGGCGCCGAGCATGCGGCTCATCCCGGCCACGCCGATGGCGGACAGCAGGCCACCGATGGTGGTGGGGATCAGACAGACCAGCAGCGCGACCAGCACGGTGATGGTGACCACGCTGCCGCTGCCGGCCGCTTCCACGCTGTATTGCGAGAACGGGAACAGGGTGGCGGTGGCCAGGACGAACACGATGGTCAGCGCCACCAGCAGGATAGTCAGTGCGATCTCGTTCGGCGTTTTGCGGCGTTTGGCGCCTTCCACCATGGCGATCATGCGATCGAGGAAGGTTTCCCCCGGGTTGACGCTGCACTGCACCACCAGCCAGTCGGACAGCACGCGGGTGCCGCCGGTGACCGAGGAGAAGTCGCCGCCGGACTCGCGGATCACCGGCGCGGATTCACCGGTGATGGCGCTTTCATCTACCGAGGCGCCGCCTTCCAGTACTTCGCCGTCGCACGGGATGGTGTCGCCGGCTTCCACTAGCACGATATCGCCCTTGCGCAGGCTGTCGGCGGCCACTTTCTCCGTGGCGCCGTCGCGGCGCGGGCCGGCCAGTTTTTTCGCCCAGCTGGTTTTCTTGGTGCCCTTCAGGCTTTCCGCCTGGGCCTTGCTACGCCCTTCGGCCAGCGCTTCCGCGAAGTTGGCGAACAGCACGGTGAACCACAGCCACAGGGAGACGCTGCCGGTAAAGGCGGCGGCGCCGTCGGTTTGGCCGGTGAGGATCGCCAGCCAGATGGCGGTGGTCAGAATGCTGCCGATATACACCACGAACATCACCGGGTTGCGCCATTGAACGCGAGGGTCCAGTTTTTTCACCGCATCGATCAGCGCGGTGCGCACCAGGGCCGGTTCAAACAGCGCGCGTTGTTTGCGAGTCATCTCTTATTCTCTCTCTGTGACGTCTGTTAGTTTGCCAACCAAAGCTGCAAATGCTCGGCCACCGGGCCCAGCGCCAGCGCCGGCACGAAGGTCAGCGCGCCCACCAGCAGCACGGTGCCGATCAGCAGGCCGATAAACAGCGGCCCATAGGTCGGCAGGGTGCCGTTGCCCGCCGGCTGGCGTTGTTTGGCGCTCAGCGAACCGGCGATCGCCAGCACCGGCAGGATCACCCCGAAGCGGCCGACAAACATGGCGAAGGCCAACAGCAGGTTGTAGAACGGCGTATTGACGCTCAACCCGGCGAAGGCGCTGCCGTTGTTGTTGGCGGCGGAGGACAGGGCGTACAGCACTTCGCTGAAGCCGTGGGCGCCCGGGTTGAGGATGCCGGCGCGGCCCGCGTCGGTGCCGATGGCCAGCGCGCTGCCCAGCAACACCAGCGTCGGCGTGACCAGGATCGCCAGCGCGGTCATCTTCATGTCGTAAACGTCGATTTTCTTGCCCAGATATTCCGGGGTGCGGCCGATCATCAGACCGGCGATAAACACCGTCAGCAGCACGAACAGCAGCATGCCGTACAGGCCGGAGCCGACGCCGCCGAACACCACCTCACCGATCTGCATCAGCCACATCGGCACCATGCCACCCAGCGCGGTGAAGGAGTCGTGCATGGCGTTAACCGCCCCGCAGGACGCGGCGGTGGTCACCACCGAGAACAGGCTGGTGGCAAGAATGCCGAAGCGCGACTCTTTGCCTTCCATATTGATATTGCTGTCGGCGCCCAGCGCGCTCAGGTGCGGGTTGCCCGCCTGTTCGGCGTACATCACCACGACCACCGCCACCACGAAGATCAGCGCCATCGCCCAGATCAGCGCATGGCCCTGGCGGTTTTCACCGGCCAACTGGCCGAAGGAGAAGCACAGTGCGCAGGGGATCAGGAAGATGGCCAGCATCTGCACGAAGTTGGTCAGCACGGTTGGGTTCTCGAACGGGTGCGCCGAGTTGGCGCCGAAGAAGCCGCCGCCGTTGGTGCCGAGCATTTTGATCGCTTCCTGCGAGGCCACCGGCCCCATCGGCAGCGTCTGCTGCGCGCCTTCGAGCGTGGTGACGTGCAGGTAAGGCAGGAAGTTTTGCAGCGTGCCCTGGCTGACGAAGAACAGGGCGATCAGCAGCGCGATCGGCAGCAGCACATACAGCGTGATGCGGAACAGATCGGCCCAGGCGTTGCCGACGGTGTTGCCGGCGCGGCGGGTAAAGGCGCGGATCAGCGCAAAGGCCACGGCGATGCCGGTGGAGGCGGAGACGAAGTTCTGCACCGCCAGCCCGGCCATCTGGCTGAAATAGCTGAGGGCGCTTTCGCCGCTGTAGGCCTGCCAGTTGGTGTTGGTGACGAAGCTGACGGCGGTGTTGAGCGCCAGATCCCAGGAGAGGCCCGGGAAGCCTTGCGGGTTGAGCGGCAGCGAGCCCTGCGTCATCAGCAGGGCGAACAACAGCGCCAGGCCGAGCAGGTTGAACGCCAGGATCGCCAGCGCGTACTGCCACCAGTTCATCTCGGTGGCGCGGATGCCGCAGGCGCGCCAGACGCCGGCTTCTACCCCGCGCAGCGCAGGCAACGGCTCACCTTCGATCAGGCGCGCCATAAAGCCGCCCAGCGGCCGGGCTAGCAGCAGAAGCACCAGCAGGAAGCTGGCGATCAGTAAAAAGGCTGAAGCCGCCATCAGAAATCCTCCGCGTTAAACAGGGCGTAGACCAAATAGGCCAACAGCAGCAGAACCAACAGCGCACCACCAATAACGCTGAAACTCACGGGACACCTCCAGAGGTGTTGTTTTTGATAGAGGCAGTGTAGGGAGAGGGGTAGAAAGAAGATGAAAAAATCGCGCGGGCGGGTGTAAAAAAAGTATAAAAATGGCTGAAATTTCAGCGGAAATTCAGCGCTTCAACCATCAGGCCGGTGGCGAGATTGCCCCTGATGGGGCAGGGCGAACGGGCGTAAGCGGGAAATAACCACCCGGATAATAACCACAATGTAACCCATGGTAAGTTAAAAATTAACTTGGCTGTAACAAAATTACGGATCGCTGCGGCGATTAGCGATTTTTTGTGCGATTTAGTGGTCGGATGAGTAGTAAACTTTCATCAAGTGCGCTAAAATTTTGCTCAGTTACCAAATTACCGATTGTTCATTTGATACGCCGACGCCGTTTTCCCTGACAAATCAACGGCAGGCGTTTTTAAGGAGGTTCGCATGTCTACTACCTATCACGCTTATTCATTGCATCGGATTCTCCTGCGCCGCAGCGCAGTGGTTATCGCGGGCATTTTGGCCCTGCCGGTGATGCTGTTCCGCAGCGATCGCGGGCGTTTTTACAGCTACCTGCACCGCGTCTGGTCAAAAACCAGCGATAAGCCGGTCTGGCTGCAGCAGGCGGAACTGGCGTCCTGCGATTTCTACTGAGCCACTGTCGATTCACGAAAAAACCCTCGCCCTGCGGCGGGGGTTTTTTTATGCCTCTGGCCGCCCCTATCAAGCGCAAGGTCGTATTCGGCAAGCCATTCTTCTACACTTTCCTCATCGGCCAACAACACGGGAGAGCGGTATGAGTGACAAGATCCCTATCGGCATCAGCGCCTGTTTACTGGGCGAGACGGTGCGTTTCGACGGCGGCCACAAGCGGCTGGCCTTTGCGGTGGAACAATTGGCGCCCTATGTGCGCTTTGAGCCCGTTTGCCCGGAAATGGCGATCGGGCTGCCTACGCCGCGCCCGGCGCTGCGCCTGGTGAAACAGGCGCAGCCGTGGCCGGCGATGCGCTACAGCAACGACGCCGGCGTGGATCTGACTGAGGAGATGCGCGGCTTCTCCGCGCAGCGCGTGGCGGCCTTGCAACATCTGTGCGGGTACATCGTCTGCGCCAAGTCACCGAGCTGCGGCCTGGAGCGGGTGCGGGTCTACAGCGAAAACGGCAAGGACTCGCGTAAAAACGGCGTCGGTCTGTTTACCGCCGAACTGCTGCGCCAGATGCCGTGGCTGCCGGTGGAAGAGGATGGACGATTGCAGGACGCGGCACTGCGGGAAAACTTCATTGAACGGGTGTATGCGCTGTACGAGCTGAACATGCTGTGGCGTCAGGGGCTGACCCGCGGCGGGCTGATCGCGTTTCACAGCCGCTATAAGCTGTCGCTGCTGGCGCATTCGCAGCCGGCGTATCGGGAGCTGGGGCGCTTCGTCGCCGATATTCACCGCTGGGACTCGCTGGAGGCCTTCGCCGTGGAATACCGCAGCCGCCTGATGGCGCTGTTGGCGCACAAGGCAACGCGCCGCAACCACACCAATGTGTTGATGCACGTGCAGGGCTATTTCCGCCGTCAGCTCAGTACGGCGCAGCGCCAGGAGCTGGCGCACCTGATCGACCGCTACCGGCAGGGCATGCAGCCGCTGTTGGCGCCGATTGCGCTGCTCAAGCATTACATGGCGGAATACCCCGATCGCTATCTGGCGGAACAACGCTATTTCGAACCTTATCCGGAGGCGCTGCGTTTGCGTTACGGCCATTGATTGACAAGGAGTTTTATGACCACGCATCTGGTCTGGTTGCGTAACGATCTGCGTATCACCGACAACAACGCGCTGCACGCCGCCTGCAGCGATCCCGAAGCCCGGGTGCTGGCGGTGTTTATCGCCACGCCGCAGCAGTGGCGGCAACATGAGATGGCGCCGCGGCAGGCGGCGCTGATCCACGCCAGCCTGCAGGCGGTGCAGCAGGCGCTGGCGCACAAGGGCATTGCGCTGCATTGCCATTCCTGTGCGGACTTTGCCGCGTCGATCGACTGGCTGGCGGACTATTGCGAGCGGGAGCAGGTGGATGCGCTGTTTTACAATCGCCAGTACGAACTGAACGAACGGCGGCGCGATGCGCGGCTGGAACAGCGGTTGAGTGGCCGGGTGAGGTGCCACGGTTTCGATGACAGCCTGCTGTTGCCGCCGGGCAGCGTGCTCACCGGCGGCGGAGAGATGTACAAGGTCTATACGCCGTTTCGCAACGCCTTTCTTCAACGCCTGACCGAGTCCGACGTGAGTTGCCTGCCGGCGCCGAAGATCCGCGCCGGCGGTGCGTTACCCATGCCTGAGGCGCCGGCGGCGTTCGATTATCCCACGGCAGACATCGGGGATGGCTATCCCGTTGGTGAGGAGGCCGCGTTGCAGCGGCTGCGCGCTTTTTGCCGCGAGCAGGTGCAGGATTACCTCCGGCAGCGCGATCTGCCGGCCCTCGCCGGCACCAGTAGCCTGTCGCCCTATCTGGCGATCGGCGTGCTGTCGCCGCGCCAGTGCTTCAATCGCCTGCGCGCCGAATGCCCGCAGCTGCTGGAAGATCGCGAAAGCGGTGCCTTCGCCTGGCTCAACGAGCTGATTTGGCGCGAGTTCTATCGCCATCTGCTGGTGGCCTATCCCGATCTGTGCCGCCATCGGCCGTTTATCGCCTGGACGGACAAGGTGCGCTGGTGCGATGACAAGGCGAAGCTGCAGGCTTGGCAGCGGGGCGAGACCGGCTACCCGATCGTCGATGCCGCCATGCGCCAGTTGAACGCCACCGGCTGGATGCACAACCGGCTGCGCATGATCAGCGCCAGTTTTCTGGTGAAGGATCTGCTGATCGACTGGCGCGCCGGGGAGCGCTATTTCATGTCGCAACTGCTGGATGGGGATCTGGCGGCCAACAACGGCGGCTGGCAGTGGGCGGCCTCCACCGGCACCGACGCCGCTCCGTATTTCCGCATCTTCAACCCGACGACTCAGGGTGAACGTTTTGATCCACAAGGCACTTTTATCCGTAAATGGTTGCCGGAACTGGCGGATGTGCCCGACAATGACATCCATCACCCCCATCGCTGGGCGGAAAAGCAGCGATGCACGCTGAACTACCCGCTGCCGATCGTCGACCATAAGCAAGCCCGGCTGGAGACGCTGGCGGCGTTCGAGGCGGCAAAACGGGGAGAGTCTTGAGGCAACTGCAAGGAGCGACGCAATGATGAAAAAGGTGCTGGCCCTGTGCCTGAGCGGCTATTCGGCGCTGGCGATCGCCGGCTTTGACGTGGTGGCGCTCGGCGTCGACGGCGGCGTCAGCGACGGCAATCTGACCTCCTACCTGATCCGCAGCGACAATCAGCCGCGGTATGTGGCGCTGGACGCCGGTTCGCTGCTGCCGGGCATCGCCAAAGGGTTGGAGAAGGGCAGCTTCCCGCAGGTGACGCCCGAGCTGGCCGCGCCTTACACGCCGCAGGGCTATGTGTTCCGGCAGTTGATCGGCAGCTACTTTATCAGCCACGGCCACCTGGACCACGTGGCGGGGCTGATCGTCGGCTCACCCGAGGACAATAAAAAAACCGTTTACGCCCAGGCGGACACCGTACTGACCCTGCGTAATCACTACTTCAACTGGAAGGCGTGGCCGAACTTTACCGACGCCGGCAACGGCTCGCGGCTGGGCACCTACCGGCTGCAAACGGTGCGGCCGCAGCAGCGGTTTACCCTCGGCCTGACCGGATTGACCGGCGTGATGTACCCGCTCAGCCACGATCGCTATCCGTCGTCGATGCTGCTGATTTCCAACGGCAGCGAGTTCTTCGCCTACTTCGGCGATACCGGGCCGGATAAGGTCGAGCAGTCGCGCGATCTCGATACCGTCTGGCGCGCGCTGGGGCCGCTTGTCGAGCAGAAGAAGCTCAAGGGCATGATTATCGAAACCTCTTACCCTAACGGGGTGGAGGATAAACATCTGTACGGCCATTTGACGCCGGCCTGGCTGCTGAAGGAGCTGAAGAACCTGACACAGTACAGCGGCGGCGATGGCTCGCTGAACGGTTTGCCGGTGGTGATCAGCCACATCAAGCCCAGCCTGAAGCAGGGCGAAGACACGCGCGCCGCCATTGCGCAACAGCTGGCGCAGGGCAACGATCTGGGCGTGAAATTTATCCTGATGGCGCAGGGCGACCGGCAGACATTTTGACTATGAAGAGAGAAGAGAATGCGTAACCTCGATCTGGAACAACTGATCAACACGGAACTGAACGCCGCGGCGTTTCAGGACTACGCCCCCAACGGATTGCAGGTAGAAGGCCGCCCGCACGTGCAGCGCATCGTGACCGGCGTCACCGCCTGTCAGGCGCTGCTGGACGCTGCGGTGGCGCATCAGGCCGACGCGATTATCGTGCACCACGGCTATTTCTGGAAAAACGAGGCGCCGGCGGTGCGCGGCATGAAGCGCAACCGCCTGAAAACGCTGCTGACCCACGACATCAACCTGTACGGCTACCATCTGCCGCTGGACGCGCATCCGGTGCTGGGCAACAACGCGCAGCTGGCGCAGGCGCTGGGCATTCGGGTGATTGGCGACGTCGAGCCGCTGGTGCCGCACGGCGAATTTGAACAGCCGCTGACCGGCGAAGCGCTGCAGCAGCGTATCGAAAGCCGGCTGGGGCGTGCGGTGCTGCACTGCGGCGATAACGCGCCTGAGCACATTCGCCGGGTGGCCTGGTGCACCGGTGGCGGCCAGGGCTTTATCGACAGCGCGGCGCGCTTCGGCGTCGATGCGTTCATCAGCGGTGAAGTGTCTGAGCAGACCATTCACAGCGCGCGCGAAATGGGCGTGCATTTCTTCGCCGCCGGCCACCACGCCACCGAGCGCGGCGGCGTGAAGGCGTTGGGCGACTGGCTGGCGCAGCACCACGGCTTTGATGTGACCTTTATCGATATCCCGAATCCCGCCTGATTTTTTTCTTCCCCGGATCCAGCCCGGCCTGTGCGCCGGCTGAATCCTTTTACCGCGCTATTTCCTTATTTTCCTTATGGTTGCGTTCTATTGACAGCCGGGGCCGCGTCACGCATAACTGGTGTGTTTTTCATCGCGATAATAATAAGGAGAATAAGGGTGCAACAAGCACGTTATTACCTGTTGGGTGAAAGAGCGGTAGTGCTTGAACTGTCGCCGCCGGTGACCTTACCGAGCCAGCAGCGCATCTGGGCGCTGGCGGAAAAGCTGAATCACCACCCCGACGTGCGGGAAGTGGTGCCGGGGATGAATAACCTGACGCTGTTGCTGCATACGCCGCAGGCCGACGCTGAAGCGATGCTCGCGCTGCTGCAGCAAGGTTGGGAAAGCAAAGAGAGCCTGACGCCGGAATCGCGCCAGGTGGATATTCCGGTGGTCTACGGCGGGGAGCAAGGCCCCGATCTGGATGAAGTGGCGCGCCATACCGGCATGACGCCGCGGCAGGTGGTGGAATGCCACGCGGCGGCGGCCTACGTGGTCTATTTCCTCGGCTTTCAGCCGGGTTTCTCCTATTTGGGCGGTATGCCGGAACAACTGGCGACGCCGCGCCGCGCTGAGCCGCGTCTGGCGGTGGCGGCCGGCTCCGTCGGCATCGGCGGCGGCCAGACCGGCATCTATCCGCTGGTGACGCCCGGCGGCTGGCAGCTGATTGGCCGCACGCCGCTGGCGCTGTTCAATCCGCATGAAATGCCGCCGACGCTGCTGCGCCCGGGCGATAACGTGCGCTTCGTGCCGCAGAAGGAGGGCGTATGCTGATTATTCTGCGTGCCGGCATCTATACCACGGTGCAGGATTTGGGCCGCGAGGGATTCCGCCGCCTGGGCATCAGCACCGGCGGGGCGCTGGATCAACCGGCGTTGAAGATCGCCAACCTGTTGGTGGGCAATGCGCCTGAGGCCGCCGGGCTGGAGATCACCCTCGGCCAGTTCAGCGCCGAGTTTACCCGCCCTGGCTGGATCGCCCTGACCGGCGCCGGCTGCGACGCGCAGCTGGACGGCAAGCCGCTGTGGACCGGCTGGCGCTACCCGGTGAAAAAGGGGCAGCGGCTGGCGCTGGGCACGCCGAAACGCGGCATGCGCAGCTACCTGGCGATCTCGGGCGGCATCGCCGTGCCGGAAATGCTGGGCTCGTGCAGCACCGACATGAAAGCCGCCTTTGGCGGCCACGAAGGCCGTAACCTGAAGGACGGCGATCGGCTGCCGCTGGGCAAATCCACCGCGCTGCCGCAACACCGCTGCGGCGTGAAACAGCTGCTGTTCACCAACCGCATCCGCGCGCTGCCGGGGCCGGAGTACGCCGAATTCAGCGAAGAGGCGCAGGACACGTTCTGGCGCACCGCCTGGCAGCTCAGCCCGCAGAGCAACCGCATGGGCTACCGCCTGCACGGCGGCACGCCGCTGGAGCGCACCACCGACCGCGAGATGCTGTCGCACGGCCTGCTGCCCGGTGTGGTGCAGGTGCCGCACAACGGCCAGCCGATCGTGCTGATGGCCGATGCGCAAACCACCGGCGGTTACCCGCGTATCGCCTGCGTGATCGAGGCCGATCTCTACCACTTGGCGCAGATCCGTCTCGGCGAACCGATCCACTTCGTTCTCTGCTCACTGACGGAGGCGCAGCGCGCCAAAGCCGAGCAGGATCTCTTCCTTCGACAGATTGCCTGGGGGTTACATGATCGTTGATTTGAACGCCGATCTCGGCGAAGGCTGCGCCAACGACCAGGCGCTGTTGCAATTGGTGAGTTCGGCCAACATCGCCTGCGGCTTTCACGCCGGCGATGCGCAGACCATGCGTCAGTCGGTGCGCTGGGCATTGCAGTACGGCGTGGCGATCGGCGCTCACCCGAGTTTTCCCGATCGGGAGAACTTCGGCCGCACCCGCATGCAGCTGCCGCCGGAAACGGTCTACGCGCAGGTGGTGTATCAGCTCGGGGCGCTGGCGGCCATCGCCCGTGCCGAGGGCGGGGTGATGGTGCACGTTAAGCCGCACGGCATGCTGTACAACCAGGCGGCGGTTGAGCCGGCGCTGGCGGAAGCGATCGCCCGGGCGGTGCAGGCGGTCGATCCGGCGCTGCGGCTGGTGGGGCTGGCCGGCAGCGAGCTGATCCGCGCTGGGGAACAACTCGGTCTGACCACCCGGCAGGAGGTATTCGCCGATCGCGGCTATCAGGCCGACGGCACGCTGGTGCCGCGCGGTTTGCCGGGGGCGCTGATCGACGATGACGAACAGGCACTGGCGCAAACGCTGGAGATGGTGCGCCATCACCGGGTGCGCAGCGTGGATGGCGTCTGGACCGCCGTTCAGGCGGAAACCGTCTGCCTGCATGGGGACGGCGAGCATGCGCTGGCGTATGCGCGCAAGCTGCGGGACAGTTTTGTTCAGCAGGGCATCCGCGTCAGCGCGGAGCAATAAAGCAATAAAGCAAGACACAACATCACAAGCAAAAAACTATTAGAAAATATCGAGGGAAGACTATGGAACAGGCCGTGAATCTCTGGCCACTGATCGGCATCGCCGCCATCGTGGTCGGATTTGTATTGCGTTTCAACCCGGTGCTGGTGGTGATCGCCGCCGGCATCATCACCGGTTTGGCGGCGCTGATGCCGCTGGACGTCATTCTGGAAAAGCTCGGCGAGGGCTTTCTCAACACCCGTAACCTGCCGCTGATCCTGCTGCTGCCGCTGGCGGTGATCGGCCTGCTGGAGCGCCACGGGCTGAAAGAGCGTGCGCAGGCGTGGATCGCCAAGATCAAAAGCGCCACCGCCGGCCGTTTGCTGATCGTATACCTGTTCGTGCGCGAGATTACCGCGGCGATGGGGCTGACCAGCCTGGGCGGGCATCCGCAAATGGTGCGGCCGCTGCTGGCGCCGATGGCGGAAGGGGCAACGGAAAACCGCTACGGCGAGCTGCCGGAGCGCACCCGCCACCGTCTGCGCGCCATGTCGGCCGCGACCGACAACGTCGGGCTGTTCTTCGGCGAAGATATCTTCGTCGCCTTCGGCGCGATCATCTTCATGCACAACTTTATGCTGGAGTCCGGCGGCATTCAGACCGAGCCGTTGCATATCGCGCTGTGGGGCATTCCGACCGCGATTTTCGCTTTCCTGATCCACGCGTTCCGGCTGTATCGGATGGATAAGCAGCTGAGCGCCGAGCTGGCGCAGCTGAATCAGGCGGCGCTGCAGGCGAAGGGGGAGGCACGATGAACTTCCAGCAACAATATCTCTACTGGCTGGCCGGCGCGGTGCTGCTGATTGTGGCGGTGATGTCCTTCCGCGATCGCGCCAACCCGCGCCGCATCACCACCGGGCTGTTTTGGGGGCTGTACGGCCTGGTGTTCCTGGTCGGCGACTGGACTTACCGCCTGCTGGGCGACGTGCTGGGCGAAGGCAGCAACGAGAAACGCATGCTGCATATCATCGTTGGCGGGGTGGTGGTGGTGATGGCCCTGATTGCCGGCTTTGGCGGTGTGCGCCTCGGCAGCTATCATCAGCGGACGCCGCAGGAGCGCGAGGCCAGCGCCAAGCGCCTGGGCAACAAGCTGTTTATCCCCGCTCTGGCGATCCCGGTGGTGACGGTGATCGGCGTGCTGCTGTTCAACAACGTGCCGGCGTTGCAAAGCGCGGTGTTCGGCAGCGGTAACCACGCGACGCTGATCACCCTGTTCTCGATGACCGTCGGCTGCCTGATTGGCCTGGCGATCGCGGTGAAAATGACCCATGAGAAGGCCCTGCAGCCGATACAGGAAGCGCGGCGCCTGCTGGATTCGATCGGCTGGGCGTTCATTTTGCCGCAGATCCTCGCCACGCTGGGGCTGCTGTTTACCGTCGCCGGCGTCGGCACCGCGATCTCGCATTTGACCCAGGAGTATCTGGCGGTCGATAACCGCTTTATCGCCGTGGCAGTCTACGCTATCGGTATGGCGGTGCTGACCATGGTGATGGGCAACGCCTTCGCCGCTTTCCCGATCGTTACCGCCGGCATCGGCATTCCGATCCTGGTGTTGCAGCACGGCGGCAACCCGGCGGTGATGGCGGCGATCGGCATGTTCTCCGGCTATTGCGGCACCCTGATGACGCCGATGGCGGCGAACTTCAACATCGTGCCGGCGGCGCTGCTGGAGCTGCCGGACAAGAATGCGGTGATCAAGGCGCAGGTGCCGACCGGTGTGCTGCTGCTGTTGGTTAACGTGTTCCTGCTGTATTTCCTGATGTTCCTGTAGGAGTAAGGATGCAAAAAGTATTGATTACCGGCTTTGAGCCGTTTGGCGGCGAGCGCCTCAACCCCTCCTGGGAAGTGGTGAAGCAGCTCAATGATATGGAGCTGGTCGGCACACGCATCGTGGCGCGCCAGCTGCCGTGCGTGTTCGGCGCGGCGCTGGAGGCGCTCAATGCGGCGATCGACGAGGTGCAGCCGGTGATGGTGTTGGCTATCGGCCAGGCCGGCGGCCGCACCGATATCACGATTGAGCGGGTGGCGATCAACGTCGACGATGCGCGCATTTCCCGACAATCAGGGGCAACAGCCAGTGGACGAGCCGATCGTCGCCGGCGGTCCGGCGGCCTATTTCAGCACCTTGCCGATTAAAGCGATGGTCAGTTCGATGCGCGAGGCCGGCATTCCGGCCGCCGTTTCGCAGACTGCCGGCACCTACGTGTGCAACCATGTCATGTATGGGCTGCTGCACCGTTTGAGCGGCCAGCGCGAGGTCAAGGGCGGGTTTATCCATATCCCGTACCTGCCGGAACAGGCGGCGGCGCACCCCGGTGCGCCGAGCATGGCGGCCTCGACGGTGCTGTTTGCATTGGAGCTGGCCGTTTCCATCGCTTTGCAGGTGGAGCACGATCTGAAAGTGGTGGGCGGCGCGACGCATTAATCATGTCATCCCCGGCGCATCGGGCTGCGCCGGGTCTACGCAAGGAGTGGTCTATGCCGGAAGGACCGGAGATTCGCCGGGCGGCGGACAAACTGGCGGCGGCGGTGATCGATCAGCCGCTGACCGCCGTCGATTTCGCTTTTCCCCAGCTGAAACACTATCGCCAGCGTCTGCTCGGCGAGCGCATCGTCGCCATTGAGCCGCGCGGCAAGGCGCTGCTGACCCATTTCTCCAATGGGCTGACGATGTACAGCCACAACCAGCTGTATGGCGTGTGGAAAGTGGCGGCGGCAGGGGAGACGCCGGAGACCAAGCGCGATCTGCGGGTGCGGCTGGAAACCGCCCACAGCGCGATATTGCTTTACAGCGCCTCCGACATTACCGTCGGGCCGCGCGAGGAAATAGAGCAACACCCGTTTTTGCAACGCATCGGCCCCGACGTGTTGGACATGTCGCTGACGGTAGACGATGTGGCGGAGCGGTTGCTGACGCCGCGTTTTCGCCGCAGGCAGCTGGGGGGCATGCTGCTCGACCAGGCGTTTCTCGCCGGATTGGGCAATTATCTGCGCGCCGAAATCCTGTGGCAGGCCGAACTGGCGCCGCAGCATAAACCGCAGGATCTGACGCCAGAGGCGCTGCGCCACCTGGCGGAGGCATTGCTGGCAGTGCCGCGCCTTTCCTACCAGACGCGAGGGCAGGCGGATGACAACCGGCATCACGGCGCGCTGTTTCGCTTCAAGGTGTTTCATCGCAGCGGCGAGCCCTGCGAACGCTGCGGTGGGATGATCGTGCGTACCGAACTGTCGTCGCGGCCGTTTTATTGGTGCCCGGGCTGCCAGAAATAACCAAAAAAAACGCCGCCCGAAGGGGCGGCGCTGTGCGGTTTCAGCCAGGAAAGCGGCTTACTTGTTTTTCAGCTGGGATTTGAAATCGCGTTCGGCATAGCCGGTGTACAGCTGACGCGGACGGGCAATTTTGATGCCTTCGTCGTGCATTTCGTTCCAGTGGGCGATCCAGCCGATGGTGCGCGCGATGGCGAAGATCACGGTGAACATGGAAGAAGGAATACCCATCGCCTTCAGGATGATGCCGGAGTAGAAGTCGACGTTCGGGTACAGTTTCTTCTCGATGAAGTACGGGTCGTTCAGCGCGATGTGTTCCAGCTCCATCGCGACCTGCAGCAGGTTGTCGTCTTTCTTGTTCAGCTCTTTCAGCACTTCGTGACAGGTTTCGCGCATCACGGTAGCGCGCGGATCGTAGTTCTTGTACACGCGGTGGCCGAAGCCCATCAGGCGGAAGGAGTCGTTCTTGTCCTTGGCGCGCTTGATGAATTCTGGAATGTGCTCGACAGTCTTGATCTCTTCCAGCATTTTCAGCGCCGCTTCGTTGGCGCCGCCGTGCGCCGGTCCCCACAGGGAGGCGATACCGGCCGCGATGCAGGCGAACGGGTTGGCGCCGGAAGAGCCGGCGGTGCGCACGGTAGAGGTAGAGGCGTTCTGCTCATGGTCGGCGTGCAGGATCAGAATGCGGTCCATGGCGCGTTCCAGCACCGGGTTCACCACGTACTCTTCGCACGGGGTGGCGAACATCATGTGCAGGAAGTTGCCGGCATAGGACAGATCGTTGCGCGGGTAAACGAACGGCTGGCCCAGGGAATATTTGTAGCACATCGCGGCCACGGTCGGCATTTTAGACAGCAGGCGGAACGCGGTGATTTCACGGTGACGCTCGTTGTTGACGTCCAGCGCATCGTGGTAGAACGCCGCCAGCGCGCCGGTCACGCCGCACAGCACCGCCATCGGGTGCGAGTCGCGACGGAAACCACGGAACAGATGGGTGATCTGGTCGTGGATCATGGTGTGGCGGGTGACGGTGGTCTTGAAGGTCTCGAACTCTTCCGGCGTTGGGGTCTCGCCGTACAGCAGGATGTAGCACACTTCCAGGTAGGAAGATTCTTTCGCCAGCTGCTCGATAGGGAAGCCGCGGTGCAGCAGCACGCCTTTGTCGCCGTCGATGAAGGTAATCTTGGATTCGCAAGAAGCGGTGGAGGTAAAGCCGGGATCAAATGTGAAATAACCTTTGGAACCCAGAGCGCGGACATCGAGGACATCAGGGCCCAGTGTCGGTGTCAATACGCCCAGTTCGATCGGAGCTTCGCTGTCGTTAATGGTTAGCGTCGCTTTCTTATCAGTCATTTACTGTCTCCTTAGCGCCTTATTTTAAAAACCACTAACAACTGAAATACCTTAAATCTCTGCAGGTTGCCCGCAAAAAAATGGTGCGGACGCTAACTCTGTGAGCGACTGCGCAACTGTGCGCGGGTAGGGTACAGAGTGCTGACCAGGCGAACGAGACGGGTGACCAGTTGTTAACGATTCATAGTAATTCGTTATAGTCTGTTAATCTTACCTATGAGCTGTTCGAAGAGATGTGAACCTATCCCAATAATCTGTTTTTATTTGCTTTATTTGCTTTTTGACGCCGGCAAAATCGAGCGGGAAACAACGGCTATTGGGATAGGTTCGTCAAATACACTGTTGCATAACTCGAACCCGGGGGGAAGTGTATCTGCTGACCCATAGCGCATCATAGGACCGTTTGTGCCCCTATATGTAATGGAAATGTTGATCTCTTGTCAAATCAGATAATTAATTTTGCACTAATTGTGAAATCCGTGATCTGAATCACTGTTCGGGGGAAATGTTATCAAAGCGGTTGTATGAGAATTGTAATCAGAATGTGATCCTCCTATACTGCCGCCAGGTCTCCGGATTACCCTGAAGTAGGAGCACCCAGCGTTATAAATGCGCGCCGTTTGAGCACAGAGGATGTTGATGTTTGAGCGCGTGACGTGTAAGGGTTTTAGGCTCTTAACGCTGTCTGATCCCCGCCCAGGCCCGGAGGAAGGAAAATAATAAGAGCTGTGTGGGCAAATACGTGAAAAAACAACGACCTGTCAACTTGGATCTGCAAACGATCCGGTTCCCCGTAACTGCGATAGCGTCTATCTTACACCGAGTCTCTGGCGTAATTACCTTCGTTGCCGTGGGTATCCTCCTCTGGCTGCTGGGCCTGTCACTCTCTTCCCAAGAGGGGTTCCTGCAGGCGGCCGCCATCATGAATAGCTTCATCGTCAAATTCATATTCTGGGGCATCCTCACGGCGCTGGCCTATCACATTTGCGGTGGCATCCGTCACTTGTTAATGGATTTTGGCTACATCGAAGAGAGTTTGGCCGCCGGTACCCGTTCCGCCCAGGTGGCGATCGGTCTGACCGTCGTGCTGTCAGTTCTGGCTGGAGTCCTCGTATGGTAAACAACGTTTCTGCATTAGGGCGCAACGGCGTGCACGATTGGCTGCTGCTGCGCGCTTCCGCTATCATCATCACCCTGTACGTCCTGTATATCCTGGGCTTCTTCGTCACGGCTCCGGAACTGACTTATGACATCTGGCGCGGTTTCTTCGCCACTTCCATTACGAAAGTGTTCACTCTGCTGACCTTGCTGTCGATTCTGGTGCACGCCTGGATCGGGCTGTGGCAGGTGCTGACGGACTACGTCAAGCCGCTGGCGGTTCGCCTGGTGTTGCAGCTGGCTGTCGTGGTCGCGTTGCTGGTCTATTTACTGTACGGAACAATCGTAGTGTGGGGTGCTTAAATGAAACTGCCAGTCAGAGAGTTTGATGCCGTCGTAATCGGCGCCGGCGGTGCGGGCATGCGTGCCGCGCTGCAAATTTCCCAAGCGGGCTCGACCTGTGCCCTGCTGTCCAAAGTTTTCCCGACCCGTTCCCATACCGTGTCCGCACAGGGCGGCATCACCGTCGCGCTGGGCAACAGCCACGAGGACAACTGGGAATGGCATATGTACGACACGGTGAAAGGTTCCGACTATATCGGTGACCAGGACGCCATCGAATATATGTGTAAAACCGGCCCGGAAGCGATTCTGGAACTGGAACACATGGGCCTGCCGTTCTCTCGTCTGGACGACGGCCGCATCTACCAGCGCCCGTTCGGCGGCCAGTCGCTGAACTTCGGCGGCGAGCAGGCGGCGCGTACCGCAGCCGCAGCCGACCGTACCGGCCACGCGCTGCTGCACACCCTGTACCAACAGAACCTGAAAAACCACACCACCATCTTCTCCGAGTGGTATGCGCTTGATCTGGTGAAAAACCAGGACGGCGCGGTGGTCGGCACCACGGCTATCTGCATCGAAACCGGTGAAGTGGTTTACTTCAAAGCCAAGGCCACCGTGCTGGCGACCGGCGGCGCAGGCCGTATTTATCAGTCCACCACCAACGCCCACATCAACACCGGCGACGGTGTCGGCATGGCGCTGCGCGCCGGCGTGCCGGTGCAGGACATGGAAATGTGGCAGTTCCACCCGACCGGCATCGCCGGCGCGGGCGTGCTGGTGACCGAAGGCTGCCGCGGCGAAGGCGGTTACCTGCTGAACAAACACGGCGAGCGCTTCATGGAGCGTTATGCGCCGAACGCCAAAGATCTGGCGGGCCGCGACGTGGTTGCCCGTTCGATCATGATCGAAATCCGCGAAGGCCGCGGCTGCGACGGCCCTTGGGGCCCGCACGCCAAGCTGAAGCTGGATCATCTGGGTAAAGACGTGCTGGAATCCCGTCTGCCGGGCATTCTGGAACTGTCCCGCACCTTTGCGCACGTCGATCCGGTGAAAGAGCCGATCCCGGTTATCCCAACCTGCCACTATATGATGGGCGGCATTCCGACCAAAGTGACCGGCCAGGCATTGACCGTGAACGAGAAAGGTGAAGACGTGGTGATCCCGGGGCTGTTCGCCGTGGGCGAAATCGCCTGCGTATCGGTGCACGGCGCCAACCGCTTGGGCGGCAATTCGCTGCTCGACCTGGTGGTGTTCGGCCGTTCCGCCGGCATGCACCTGCAGGAATCGCTGGAAGAGCAGGGCGTGAGCCGTGACGCCAGCGACTCCGACGTGGAAGCCTCGCTGGATCGTCTGAACCGTTGGAACAACACCCGCTCCGGCGAAGACCCGGTCGAAATTCGCAAAGCGCTGCAGTCTTGTATGCAGCACAACTTCTCGGTATTCCGCGAAGGCGATGCGATGGCCAAGGGTCTGGAAGAACTGAAAGTGATCCGTGAACGTCTGAAGAACGCACGCCTGGACGATACCTCCAGCGAGTTCAACACCCAGCGCATCGAGTGCCTGGAGTTGGATAACCTGATGGAGACCGCGTATTCCACCGCCGTGTCGGCCAACTTCCGTACCGAGAGCCGTGGCGCACACAGCCGCTTCGACTACCCGGAACGCGATGACGCCAACTGGCTGTGCCATTCGCTGTATCTGCCGCAATCGGAAAGCATGACGCGTCGTGAAGTGAACATGCAACCGAAGCTGCGCCCGGCATTCCCGCCGAAAGTGCGTTCTTACTAATTGCGGAGATCGACAGATGAAACTCGAATTTTCCATTTATCGCTACAACCCGGATGTCGATGACGCGCCGCACATGCAGGACTACACCCTGGAAGCGGAAGAAGGTCGCGACATGATGCTGCTGGATGCGTTGATCCAGCTGAAAGAAAAAGACCCGACCCTGTCGTTCCGTCGCTCATGCCGCGAAGGCGTGTGCGGTTCCGATGGCCTGAACATGAACGGTAAAAACGGCCTGGCGTGCATCACCCCGATTTCGTCGCTGCGCAAAGGCAACGGCAAGATCGTGATCCGTCCGCTGCCGGGCCTGCCGGTGGTGCGCGATCTGGTGGTGGATATGGGCCAGTTCTACACCCAGTATGAAAAGATCAAGCCATACCTGCTGAACGACGGCAAGAACCCGCCGGCGCGCGAGCACCTGCAGTCGCCGGAGCAGCGCGCCAAGCTGGACGGTCTGTACGAGTGCATTCTGTGCGCCTGCTGCTCGACCTCTTGCCCATCGTTCTGGTGGAACCCGGACAAGTTCATCGGGCCTGCCGGTCTGTTGGCGGCGTATCGCTTCCTGATCGACAGCCGTGACACGGAAACGCAAGAACGTTTAGATGATCTGGACGACGCTTTTAGTGTTTTCCGCTGCCATAGCATTATGAATTGTGTCAGTGTATGTCCTAAAGGCTTGAACCCGACGCGTGCTATCGGGCATATCAAGTCCATGCTGCTGCAACGCGGCGCATAAACGGAATGAGATGCTGCGCCGGGCTCTTTTCCGGCGCACATCCCATAGGGGAGGGAACCTCTAAAAACTGACCCGCGGCTGCGGCGCTATGCGGCCTGGTTCTTCCGCCGGTTTTTAGAGGTTCCTTGTAAGGGACCGCAAGGTCCATAACAGAACGTATCGGGCCGTCATGGCCGCAAGTACGTCGAGTGAACCGTTTTACGGCAAACCGTATTCATCACGGTAATTATGTTAACCACGGCGAAAACTAAAGCTTCAAAGCTTAAGGGATCATGATGCAGAACGGCGCAATGAAGGCCTGGCTGGATTCCTCCTATCTGGCGGGCGCGAACCAGTCTTACATAGAGCAGCTCTATGAAGACTTCTTAACCGATCCGGGTTCCGTTGAAGATAGCTGGCGTTCCATTTTTCAACAGCTACCAACCGCGGGTGTCAAACCCGATCAGCTTCACTCTCAAACGCGCGATTACTTCCGCCGCCTGGCGAAAGACTCCGCGCGCTATAACACCACCATCACCGATCCGGAAACCGACGCCAAACAGGTCAAGGTACTGCAGCTGATCAACGCCTTCCGCTTCCGCGGGCATCAGCATGCCAACCTCGATCCGCTCGGCCTGTGGCAGCGCGAGCAAGTTCCTGACCTTGATCCCGCTTACCACAACCTGACCGAAGCCGATTTCCAGGAAACCTTCAACGTGGGCTCTTTCGCCATCGGCAAAGAAACCATGAAGCTGGGCGATCTGTACGCCGCGCTGAAGCAGACCTATTGCGGGTCGATCGGCGCTGAGTACATGCACATCACCAACACCGAAGAGAAACGCTGGATCCAACAGCGCATCGAGTCGGTGGTGGGGCGCGCCAGCTTTACCGCCGACGAAAAACGCCGTTTCCTGAACGAGCTGACCGCGGCGGAAGGCCTGGAACGTTACCTGGGCGCCAAATTCCCGGGCGCTAAACGCTTCTCGCTGGAAGGCGGCGACGCGCTGGTGCCGATGCTGAAAGAGATGGTGCGCCACGCCGGTAAGAACGGCACGCGCGAAGTGGTGTTGGGCATGGCCCACCGCGGCCGTCTGAACGTGCTGATCAACGTGCTGGGCAAAAAGCCGGCCGATCTGTTCGACGAATTCGCCGGCAAGCATAAAGAACACCTCGGTACCGGTGACGTGAAATATCACCAGGGCTTCTCCTCCGACGTGGAAACCGAAGGCGGCATGGTTCACCTGGCGCTGGCGTTCAACCCGTCGCACCTGGAGATCGTCAGCCCGGTGGTCATGGGCTCGGTTCGCGCCCGTCGCGATCGTCTGGATGAAGCGCGCAGCAACATGGTGCTGCCGATCACCATCCACGGCGATGCCGCCATCACCGGCCAGGGCGTGGTTCAGGAAACCCTGAACATGTCTCAGGCTCGCGGCTACGAAGTGGGCGGCACCGTGCGTATCGTCATCAACAACCAGGTTGGTTTCACCACCTCCAACCCGCTGGATGCGCGCTCTACCGAATACTGCACCGACATCGCCAAAATGGTTCAGTCGCCGATCTTCCACGTTAACGCGGACGATCCGGAGGCCGTGGCCTTTGTCACCCGCCTGGCGTTGGATTTCCGTAACACCTTTAAGCGTGACGTGATGATCGATCTGGTCTGCTACCGTCGCCATGGGCACAACGAGGCCGACGAGCCGAGCGCCACCCAGCCGGTGATGTATCAGAAGATCAAGAAACACCCTACGCCGCGCAAAATCTACGCTGACGTTCTGACCGAGCAGAAAGTGGCCAGCCTGGAAGATGCCACGGAAATGGTCAACCTGTACCGCGACGCGCTCGACCGCGGCGATTGCGTGGTTGAAGAGTGGCGTCCGATGAACCTGCACTCTTTCACCTGGTCTCCGTACCTGAACCACGAGTGGGACGAAGAGTACCCGAGCAAGGTTGAGATGAAGCGCCTGCAGGAGCTGGGCCGCCGCATCAGCACCGTGCCGGAAGCGATCGAAATGCAGTCGCGCGTGGCGAAAATCTACGCGGACCGCGCCGAGATGGCGGCGGGCAACAAGCCGTTCGACTGGGGCGCCGCCGAAACGCTGGCCTACGCCACCATGGCGGATGAAGGCATTCCAATCCGCATCTCCGGCGAAGACGCCGGCCGCGGTACCTTCTTCCACCGCCACGCGGTGGTGCACAACCAGAAAAACGGTTCCGTCTACGTTCCGCTGGCGAACATCCACAGCGGCCAGGGCGAATTCAAGGTCTGGGACTCCGTGCTGTCCGAAGAAGCGGTGCTGGCGTTCGAATACGGCTACGCGACGGCGGAACCGCGCACGCTGACCATCTGGGAAGCGCAGTTCGGCGACTTCGCCAACGGCGCGCAGGTCGTTATCGACCAGTTCATCAGCTCCGGCGAGCAAAAATGGGGCCGTATGTGCGGCCTGGTGATGCTGCTGCCGCACGGCTATGAAGGCCAGGGCCCAGAGCACTCTTCCGCGCGTCTGGAACGCTATCTGCAGCTGTGCGCAGAGCAGAACATGCAGGTGTGCGTCCCGTCCACGCCGGCGCAGGTTTACCATATGCTGCGTCGTCAGGCGCTGCGCGGTATGCGCCGTCCGCTGGTGGTGATGTCGCCGAAGTCGCTGCTGCGTCACCCGCTGGCGATTTCTTCGCTGGACGAACTGGCCAACGGCACCTTCCTGCCGGCGATCGGCGAGATCGACGACTTGGATCCGAAAGCGGTCAAGCGCGTCGTGCTGTGCTCCGGTAAGGTCTACTACGACCTGCTGGAACAGCGTCGCAAGAACGAGCAGAAAGACGTGGCCATCGTGCGTATCGAGCAGCTGTATCCGTTCCCGCATCAGGCCGTGCAGGCCGTGCTGGAACAATACTCGCACGTGCATGATTTCGTCTGGTGTCAGGAAGAGCCGCTGAACCAGGGCGCCTGGTACTGCAGCCAACACAACTTCCGTGAAGTGGTACCGTTCGGGGCTTCTTTACGTTACGCAGGACGTCCGGCCTCCGCTTCTCCGGCGGTGGGCTATATGTCCGTACACCAGAAGCAGCAGCAGGCTCTGGTGAACGACGCGCTGAATATTGACTAATGTTCGCTCGCTTGCCGGCCGAGGGGCCGGCAAGCAGATGATAAAAAACTTAAGGGAAAGCTAAATGAGTAGCGTAGATATTCTGGTTCCTGACCTTCCTGAATCGGTTGCCGATGCGACCGTAGCCACCTGGCACAAAAAACCGGGCGACAGCGTGCAGCGTGATGAAGTCCTGGTTGAAATCGAAACCGACAAAGTCGTGTTGGAAGTGCCGGCCAGTGAAGCGGGCATTCTCGATGCTATCGTGGAAGAAGAGGGCGCGACCGTGCTGTCTCGCCAGCTGCTCGGCCGCATCCGTCCGGGCGACAGCTCCGGCAAGCCGACCGCTGAGAAGAGCCAAGAGAAAGAAGCCACGCCTGCCCAGCGCGCTACCGCGAGCCTGGAAGAAGAAAGCAATGACGCGCTCAGCCCGGCGATTCGTCGCCTGATCGCCGAACACGATCTCGATGCCGGCGCCATCAAGGGCACCGGCGTGGGTGGCCGCATCACGCGTGAAGACGTGGAAGCGCACCTGGCCAAAGGCGGCGCCGCTGCCAAACCGGCCGCCGCCGCTGAAGCCGCACCGCAGCCTGCTCTGGCCGGCCGCAGCGAAAAACGCGTGCCGATGACCCGCCTGCGCAAACGCGTCGCCGAGCGTCTGCTGGAAGCGAAGAACAGCACCGCGATGCTGACCACCTTCAACGAAATCAACATGCAGCCGATCATGGACCTGCGCAAGCAGTACGGCGAAGCCTTCGAGAAGCGCCACGGCGTGCGTCTGGGCTTCATGTCCTTCTACATCAAGGCGGTGGTTGAAGCGCTGAAGCGTTTCCCGGAAGTGAACGCGTCGATCGACGGTTCCGACGTGGTTTACCACAACTACTTCGACATCAGCATCGCGGTTTCGACCCCGCGCGGCCTGGTGACGCCGGTACTGCGCGATGTAGACGCCATGAGCATGGCTGACATCGAGAAGAAAATCAAAGAGCTGGCCGTTAAGGGCCGCGACGGCAAACTGACCGTGGAAGAGCTGACCGGCGGTAACTTCACCATTACCAACGGCGGCGTATTCGGCTCCCTGATGTCCACCCCGATCATTAACCCGCCGCAGAGCGCCATCCTGGGCATGCACGCCATCAAAGATCGCCCAATGGCGGTCAATGGTCAGGTGGTGATCCAGCCGATGATGTATCTGGCGCTGTCTTATGACCACCGCCTGATCGACGGTAAAGAATCCGTCGGTTATCTGGTGACGGTCAAAGAGATGCTGGAAGATCCGGCTCGTCTGCTGCTGGACGTCTAGTAACCCTTGCCGGGCGCGGCATGCCGCGCCCGCACTCTGTGCTATGTGGCCGGAAAACCATGCGGTTTACCGCGTAATAATGGTCCGGCTAAAAACCTTCAGAACTGAATGGATAGAACATCATGAATTTACACGAATATCAGGCAAAACAGCTGTTTGCTCGGTATGGCATGCCGGCACCAACCGGTTACGCCTGTACCACTCCGCGTGAAGCAGAAGAAGCCGCATCCAAAATCGGCTCCGGCCCGTGGGTGGTGAAATGTCAGGTTCATGCTGGCGGCCGCGGTAAAGCGGGCGGCGTTAAAGTCGTCAACAGCAAAGAAGATATCCGTGCTTTCGCGGAAGCCTGGTTGGGCAAGCGTCTGGTGACTTACCAGACTGACGCGCTGGGCCAGCCGGTTCACCAGATCCTGGTAGAAGCGGCGACCGACATCGATAAAGAGCTGTACCTGGGCGCGGTAGTGGATCGTTCTACCCGTCGCGTGGTGTTCATGGCGTCTACCGAAGGCGGCGTGGAAATCGAGAAGGTGGCGGAAGAAACCCCTGAACTGATCCACAAAATGACCATCGATCCGCTGGCGGGTCCACAGCCTTATCAGGGCCGTGAGCTGGCCTTCAAACTGGGCCTGACCGGTAAGCAAGTCAGCCAGTTCGCCAAGATCTTCATGGGTCTGGCGACGTTGTTCCTGGAGCGCGACCTGGCGATGGTTGAGATCAACCCGCTGGTGATCACCAAGCAGGGCGATCTGGTGTGCCTGGACGGTAAACTGGGCGCCGACGGCAACGCCCTGTTCCGTCAGCCTGAACTGCGTGAAATGCGTGACCCTTCCCAGGAAGACGAGCGCGAATCCCGTGCGGCTCAGTGGGAACTGAACTACGTTGCCCTCGACGGCAACATCGGCTGCATGGTTAACGGCGCCGGTCTGGCGATGGGTACCATGGACATCGTTAAACTGCACGGCGGCGAACCGGCCAACTTCCTGGACGTAGGCGGCGGCGCGACCAAAGAGCGCGTGACCGAAGCGTTCAAAATCATCCTGTCCGACGACAAGGTGAAAGCGGTTCTGGTTAACATCTTCGGTGGTATCGTACGTTGCGATCTGATCGCCGACGGCATCATCGGCGCAGTGGCCGAAGTGGGCGTTAACGTCCCGGTCGTAGTGCGCCTGGAAGGGAACAACGCCGAACTGGGCGCCAAGAAACTGGCGGACAGCGGCCTGAATATCATTGCTGCGACCAGCCTGACTGATGCGGCTCAGCAAGTTGTTGCAGCAGTGGAGGGTAAATAATGTCCATTTTAATCGATAAGAACACCAAAGTAATTTGCCAGGGCTTCACCGGTAGCCAGGGGACTTTCCACTCCGAACAAGCTATCGCTTACGGCACCAAAATGGTTGGCGGCGTAACCCCGGGCAAAGGCGGCACTCAGCACCTGGGCCTGCCGGTGTTCAACACCGTGCGCGAAGCGGTTGAAGCGACCGGTGCGACGGCCTCGGTCATCTACGTTCCAGCGCCTTTCTGCAAAGACTCCATCCTGGAAGCGATCGATGCCGGCATCAAACTGATCATCACCATCACCGAAGGCATCCCGACCCTGGACATGCTGACCGTGAAAGTGAAGCTGGACGAAGCCGGCGTGCGCATGATCGGGCCGAACTGCCCTGGCGTGATCACCCCAGGCGAGTGCAAAATCGGCATCATGCCTGGCCACATCCACCTGCCGGGCAAAGTGGGCATCGTTTCCCGCTCCGGTACCCTGACCTATGAAGCGGTGAAACAAACCACCGATGCCGGTCTGGGCCAGTCTACCTGCGTGGGCATCGGCGGCGACCCGATCCCGGGCTCCAACTTCATCGATATCCTGAAGATGTTCCAGCAGGATCCGCAGACCGAAGCGATCGTGATGATCGGTGAGATCGGCGGTAGCGCTGAAGAAGAAGCGGCAGCTTACATCAAAGAACACGTCACCAAACCGGTTGTCGGCTACATCGCCGGCGTGACTGCGCCGAAAGGCAAGCGTATGGGCCACGCGGGCGCCATCATCGCAGGCGGCAAAGGCACGGCGGACGAGAAGTTTGCTGCGCTGGAAGCGGCGGGCGTGAAAACCGTTCGCAGCCTGGCAGACATCGGCGACGCGGTAAAAGCGGTGCTGAAGCGCTAAGAATTTAGTACGAAATAACAATATCTCGACATGTTTGGCCACCCATTGGGTGGCCTTTTTTATGGGTGAAGATCAGAAATCGTTGAGTGCCTTGATCAGCGCGATCCGATCCTGCAGGCGGCGCTGTTGCACCGGATCCGTAGCGGCTTGGCGCTGTTGCTCCAGCGAGGTGAGGGTGGCGCGGTAATCATCGGCGTTGCTGAACAGCGCGTCTTTGACGTTGATCGAGGCGACGTTGGTGTAGCGGCCGTCGTCGGTGGTCGGTACCTGGATAACGCCTTCATTGAGCAGCCGTTTGACGATCGCCCGCTGCGGTTCGTACCCCTCCATGCCGATCAGCTTCCAGCGCTGCGGCGGCACGCCCTGATAGTGGCCGTGTTTCACCTCCGTCAGGTAGCGCAGAGTCAGGTGGCGAATAGTGCCTTCTTCTTCACCGTATTGCGCTTTGCTGTCGAACAGCACCGGGAAGGATTGCCCCTCCAGCGCACCACCCTTTTGCGTCAGGTGGCCCATACGGTAACTGTTCATGCCCAGGCGGATCGGCATATCGTCGGTGACCGGCGTGCCGTCCGCCAGGCGCAGGTCGACGATGCGCGAGCCGGCAGGTTGGCGCAGGTCGATGGTGTAAGTGACGCCGTCGAAGAAATCATTGGTGGAATATTTGGATGATCGCCGCGCCGGGTTAAAGCTGTAGGTGACATCGCCCGGCTGCAGCTGATTGAAATAGTCGGCGGACCACTCCATGTAGCGTTTAAGCGCTTTGCCGTTGAGCTGATACACGGTGATCTCGCCGCCGGCGTATTGGTAGTTAAAGGCGATGTCCTTGGCCTTGATGTCGCCGACGTCCAGCTTGGCGCGATCGTTGTCGATCTGCAGGGCGATCACCTGCGCCAGCGGCGCATAGTGGCGGGCGGCCTGCTGGAACAGCGCGCTGATGCCGGTATCCTGCACGTGTACCTGGGGAATGCCGAGGAATTCGTCGGCGGGCACCAGGTCGCTGCCGCTCAGCTTCGCCACGACCCGGTTGGCGTTGGCGCGCAGAATGTCATGGTACGGCTGGTAGAGCGCTTGCATGGCGCTGTCCGGCGTCATCCCCTTGATGGAGTAGGTGTAGCTGTTTTTGTCGATCAGCGTGAACTTGCCGTCGCGGCGTTCAAATTGCAGGTCGATGCGCGACAGCGCGCGGCCGTATTTATCCGGCTCGGTGATGATGACGCCGTTAACCACCGCTTTGTCGATCTTCACATGCATATGGCCGGCGACGATCGCCGCCAGCTCCGGGTTGGCGTTGGCGATGTCGGCTACGCCGGTGCCGGGACGCTGATTTTCGTTGTCGATGCCCATATGCGCCACCAGCACGATGGCGTCGACCTGGCCGTCGATTTGCCTGATGACCTGTTTCACCGCCTGCACCGGATCGGTGAAGTTCAGCCCTTTGATGCGATCGGTGCCCTTGGCGAATTCCGCGGTCATCGGCGTGTCCATGCCGATAATGCCGATCTTCACGCCCTGGCGTTCGACGATGGTGTAGGCGGGCAGATAGGGCTTGCCGTTGTCCCAGACGATATTGCCCGCCAGCGCCGCGCCCTTGAACTGCTTGAGCGGGGTGGCCAGCACCGGCAGGCCGAAGTCGAACTCGTGGTTGCCCATCACCCAGACATCGTAATTGAGCGCGTTGAGGCCCAGCATCATCGGGCTGACGGCCTCATGCTTGAAGGTTTCGACGAAGTTGCCCTGAATGGTGTCGCCGGCGTCCACCAGGATCAGGTTGGGCTGCTCGGCCCGCACTTTTTTGACCTGGGTGGCTATCTGGCTCAGGCTGCCCGCCAGATTTTCCGTGTCGCTGGCGTAGTCCCAGGGCACGAAGGTGCCGTGCAGATCGGAGGTGCCCAGCAGGGTGATATTTACCGTTTCGGCGGCCATGGCGTTTCCCGAGAGTCCCAAGACAGAGGCAAAGATGATTTTTTTCATAAGTTATTGTCACTCAATGCAATTTTAACATAAGTGGTCATTTTGCTACAAAATCGCAACCTTTACGATCCCATCGCGAGAAATAGACTAATATTGGAGAGAGATTTGTTGTTTTGTGACTGCTATCACTGTCACGGCTTATTGGAAATAAAAGGTTAATTATGTCGCATAATAAGCGCGTAATAATACAATGGCGGCCCTTTTAAATTACATTTATTTAACACAAAAATATCATTAAAAAACAATTAAACCATTGCGCAACATGACCCTAAGAAAATTATGCGAAATGTGCTGATGAATATGGAAATAAGATGCGGATAGGCTTAAATTGTCTCAGATCAAATTAGCCCGAAGTACCTCTTTCGGCTAAGATTTGACCTGTAACCAAAAGTCTAACCCACGTCACGTAAAAACCTATTTATTGTGTGGGATTGGGCGAGTATCATCCATGTTGTGATTATGGATGGTTGATCTTGTTGCATTTGTTACCCGTTGTCGGTTTTCAGTGGCGTGCTTGTCGGCGGCCCGAGGGGCTATTGGCCGAGTGTGCGGTTGAAAGCGGAGAAGCTGGATCAAATTTGTTGTGTTTAAGGGCATTCACTGCGGGGCGTTACTGGCGGCTTTGAAAGAAGCGTGCCGATAACCGCGTGTCGGAGTCTTCCTGCGAGGAGCAAGGAGTCAAGATGTTTGATATTGTCGAACTGTCGCGCTTACAGTTTGCTTTAACGGCGATGTACCATTTCTTATTTGTCCCATTAACGCTCGGTATGGCGTTCTTGCTGGCAATTATGGAAACGGTATATGTCCTGTCTGGCAAACAAATCTATAAAGACATGACCAAATTCTGGGGAAAGTTATTTGCGATTAACTTTGCTCTGGGTGTGGCCACCGGTTTGACCATGGAGTTCCAGTTCGGGACTAACTGGTCGTATTTCTCTCACTACGTCGGCGATATCTTCGGGGCCCCTCTGGCTATCGAAGGTCTGATGGCGTTCTTCCTTGAATCGACGCTGGTCGGCCTGTTCTTCTTCGGCTGGGATCGTCTGAGCAAGGTGCAGCACATGGCGGTAACCTGGTTCGTGGCCCTCGGCTCCAACCTGTCCGCGCTGTGGATCCTGGTCGCCAACGGCTGGATGCAGAACCCGATCGCTTCGGATTTCAACTTCGAAACCATGCGCATGGAGATGGTCAGCTTCTCCGAACTGGTGCTTAACCCGGTTGCGCAGGTGAAATTCGTTCACACCGTGGCTTCCGGCTACACCTGTGGCGCGATGTTCGTTCTGGGCATCAGCTCCTACTACCTGCTGAAAGGCCGCGACATCGCCTTCGCCAAGCGCTCCTTCGCCATCGCTGCCAGCTTCGGTATGGCTGCCATTCTGTCCGTTATCGTTCTGGGTGATGAATCCGGCTACGAAATGGGCGACGTGCAGAAAACCAAACTGGCCGCTATCGAAGCGGAATGGGACACCCAGCCGGCGCCGGCGTCCTTCACCCTGTTCGGCATTCCCGATCAGGACAAGATGGAAAACTCCTTCTCTATTCAGATCCCGTATGCGCTTGGCCTGATCGCCACCCGCTCCACGGACACTCAGGTCACCGGCCTGAAAGATCTGATGGCGCAGCATGAAGTGCGTATCCGCAACGGGATGAAAGCCTACCAGCTGCTGGAAGAGCTGCGCGGCGGCAACACCGATCCTGCGGTGCGCGCCGAATTCAACAAAACCAAGCAAGACCTGGGCTACGGCATGCTGCTGAAGCGCTATACCCCGAACGTCACCGACGCGACGGAAGCGCAGATCCAGCTGGCGACCAAGGACTCCATTCCGCGCGTGGCGCCGCTGTACTTCGCCTTCCGCATCATGGTGGCCTGTGGCGTGATCATGCTGTTGATCATCGGCCTGTCGTTCTGGAACGTGATCCGCGGCCGCATCGGCCAGAAAAAATGGCTGCACCGCGCGGCGCTGTACGGTTTGCCGCTGCCTTGGATCGCGATCGAGTCCGGCTGGTTCGTGGCGGAATACGGCCGTCAACCGTGGGCGATTGGTGAGGTGCTGCCGACGGCGGTCGCCAACTCTTCGCTGACCGCGGGCGACATTCTGTTCTCGATGGGGCTGATCTGCGGCTTGTACACCCTGTTCCTGGTGGCTGAATTGTACCTGATGTTCAAGTTTGCGCGTCTGGGTCCAAGCAGCCTGAAAACCGGCCGCTATCACTTTGAACAACCGACTGCCGCCGTGCAGGAAGCGCGCTAAACAGGAGTCCACGTATGTTTGACTATGAAGTACTGCGATTTATTTGGTGGGTCCTGGTTGGCGTACTGCTGATCGGCTTCGCCGTCACCGACGGTTTCGACATGGGCGTCGGCATTCTGGTGCGCATCATCGGGAAAACCGATACCGAGCGCCGAGTGATGATCAACTCCATCGCCCCGCACTGGGACGGTAACCAGGTGTGGCTGATCACCGCCGGCGGCGCGCTGTTCGCCGCCTGGCCGATGGTCTACGCAGCGGCCTTCTCCGGCTTCTACGTTGCCATGATCCTGGTGCTGGCCGCCTTGTTCTTCCGCCCGGTCGGTTTCGACTACCGCTCCAAGCTGGAGAGCAGCCGCTGGCGCAACATGTGGGACTGGGGCATCTTCATCGGCTCCTTCGTGCCTGCCGTGGTATTCGGCGTGGCGTTCGGCAACCTGCTGCAGGGCGTGCCGTTCCACATGGACGAGTACATGCGCCTGTTCTACACCGGTAACTTCTTCCAACTGCTGAATCCGTTCGGTCTGTTGGCGGGCGTGGTCAGCCTGACCATGCTGGTTACCCAGGGGGCGACTTACCTGCAAATGCGCACCACCGGCGAGATCCACCTGCGTTCACGCGCTGCGGCGCAGATCGCAACGCTGATCATGGCGGTGTGCTTCCTGCTGGCGGGCGTATGGCTGGTGAAAGGCATCGACGGCTTCGTCGTGACGTCGGCGCTGGACACCCTGGCGGAATCCAACCCGATGCGTAAAGAAGTGGCGCATCAGGCCGGTGCCTGGTTGATCAACTTCAACAAGTATCCGCTGCTGTGGGCGTTGCCTGCGCTGGGCGTGGTGCTGCCGTTGTTCACCATCCTGTTCTCGCGTCTGGAGAAAGGCGCACTGGCGTTCGTCTCCTCGTCGCTGACCATCGCCTGCGTCATCCTCACCGCCGGGGTCACCATGTTCCCGTTCGTGATGCCGTCCAGCACCGTGCCTAACGTCAGCCTGACCATGTGGGACGCGACGTCGAGCCTGTTGACGCTGAAAGTGATGACCGTCGTGGCGGCGATCTTCGTGCCTATCGTTTTGGCGTACACCAGCTGGTCGTACTACAAAATGTTCGGTCGCCTCGACAAGAACTACATCGAAAACAACAAGCATTCGCTGTACTAAGGATAAGGAGCTAAACCATGTGGTATTTTGCCTGGATTCTCGGAACGCTTCTTGCCTGCGCCTTCGGCATCATCACGGCGCTGGCGCTTGAGCAGAGCGAAGCGACCAAAGCTCAGCAAGACGGTAAGTGATGAGCTCGTCCGTGATTGACAAGCTGTACGCTGTCACCGACAAGGGCCCGATCCGGGCCCTTTCCCTGGTGCTGGCGTTGATTTTGGCGGGGTGCGTGTTCTGGGATCCGACGCGTTTCGCCGCCAAAACCAGCTCGCTGGAGATTTGGGAAGGGCTGCTGCTGATTTGGGCGGTGTGCGCCGGGGTGATCCACGGTTTCGGATTCCGCCCGCAGCGCAGCATCTGGCGCGCCTTTTTCGCGCCGCTTCCCGCAATTGTGATCCTGTGCGCAGGATTACTTTACGTTTCTTTATAATCTCCCTGATGTCCCCACGTTATGGGCCCTCACGGCCCATAATTATTTTCATTCCCATCTTGTAACCCATTCCCAACCCGATCCGTCTTGCGTATAGTAGCAGCGTTAAATTGCATTGCTGGGAAGTAGAGTGAGTAATACGTTGTTTCGATGGCCGGTTCGCGTTTACTACGAGGATACCGATGCCAGTGGTGTGGTCTATCACGCCCGCTACGTCGCCTTTTTTGAAAGAGCGCGCACAGAGATGCTGCGTCAGCACAACTTTCATCAACAGCAGCTGCTCAGTGAACAAGTCGCTTTTGTCGTCCGGCGCATGACGGTGGATTATCTGGCTCCGGCTCGTCTCGACGAGCAACTGGAGGTCCAGAGCGAAATCACCTGTCTGCGCGGGGCTTCTCTCACGTTTGCTCAACGCATTGTCAATTCTGACGGGGCCCTACTGAGCCAGGCAGATGTCCTGATTGCCTGTATTGATCCACACCAAATGAAGCCAAGAGCGCTTCCTAAGTCTATTGTCGCGGAGTTTAAGCAGTGACTGACATGAACATCCTAGATTTATTCTTGAAGGCGAGCCTGCTGGTTAAGCTTATCATGTTGATTTTGATATGCTTCTCGGTAGCCTCTTGGGCGATCATCATTCAGCGCACCCGCATCCTCAATGCGGCGACGCGTGACGCCGAAGCCTTTGAAGACAAATTCTGGTCCGGTATCGAGCTTTCCCGTCTGTACCAGGAAAGTCAGGCGCGTCGCGATAGCCTGACCGGTTCCGAGCAGATCTTCCATTCCGGGTTCAAAGAGTTCGCCCGCCTGCACCGCGCCAACAACCATGCGCCGGAGTCGGTGATCGAAGGGGCGTCGCGCGCGATGCGTATTTCGATGAACCGCGAGCTGGAAACGCTGGAAACCCATATTCCGTTCCTCGGCACCGTCGGTTCGATCAGCCCGTATATCGGCCTGTTCGGCACCGTGTGGGGGATCATGCACGCCTTTATCGCGCTGGGCGCGGTGAAGCAAGCCACGCTGCAGATGGTGGCGCCGGGTATCGCCGAAGCGCTGATCGCCACCGCGATCGGTCTGTTCGCCGCCATCCCGGCGGTAATGGCCTATAACCGTCTCAACCAGCGCGTCAACAAGCTTGAGCAGAATTACGACAACTTTATGGAAGAGTTCACCGCTATTCTGCATCGTCAGGCCTTCTCCAGCGACAGCAAATAAGTAGGAGGTAGCATGGCGAGAGTACGTGGACGTAGTCGGCGCGAGCTGAAGTCCGAAATTAACATCGTTCCGCTGCTCGACGTGTTGCTGGTGCTGCTGCTGATCTTTATGGCAACCGCGCCAATCATCACGCAGAGCGTGGAGGTTGACCTGCCGGACGCCACCGATTCCAAAACGGTGTCCAGCGATGACAATCCGCCGGTGATCCTCGAGGTTTCCGGCGTAGGTCAATACACCCTGGTGGTGGATCACAACCGTATGGAGCTGCTGCCGCCTGAGCAAGTCGCGGCCGAAGCCAAGTCGCGTTTGGCGGCTAACCCGAAAACGGTCTTTTTGATCGGCGGTGCGAAGGAAGTCCCTTACGATGAGATTATCAAGGCATTGAATATTCTCCATCAGGCGGGCGTGGCTTCCGTGGGGCTGATGACCCAGCCGATCTGACCGTAAGGCGAACGGCAACCCGGTTCCTGCGCTGCGGCCCAGGAACCCCGTATAAGCAACACCAGTTTTTGGGAATCTATTTTGGTAAAGGCAACTGAGCAAAACGATAAGCTGAACCGCGCCGTTATTGTTTCGGTCGTTCTGCACTTCATATTGATTGCCCTGCTGATTTGGGGATCGCTGCAGGAAAAGGTCGACATGGGCGCCGGCGGTGGCGGTGATGGCACCGTGGTGGGCGCAGTGATGGTCGATCCTGGCGCGGTGGTGGAGCAATACAACCGCCAGCAGCAGCAGAGCAACGATGCGCAGCGTGCCGAGAAGCAGCGCCAGAAAAAGGCGGAGCAACAGGCCGAAGAGCTTCAGCAGAAGCAGGCGGAGCAACAGCAGCGCCTGAAGGAGCTGGAGAAAGAGCGTTTGGCGGCGCAGGAGAAAGCTGCGCAGGACGCCAAGGCGCAGGCTGAGCAACAGCAGAAGGCAGCGGAGCAGCAGAAACAGGCCGCCGAGCAGCAAAAAGCGGCGGAAGCCGCCGCAGCCAAGGCCAAAGAGCAACAGAAGGTCGCCGAAGCCGCCGCCGCCAAGGCGAAGGCCGAAGCGGAAAAGGTCGCCAAGGCACAGGCGGACGCGCAGAAGAAAGCCGAAGCGGAAGCCAAGAAAGAAGCGGCCGCCGCTGCCGCCGCCAAGAAACAGGCGGAAGAGGCGAAGAAAGCCGCGGCGGCTGCCGCAGAGCAAAAAGCCGCAGAGGCCGCGGAGAAGAAAGCGGCCGCTGAAGCTGAGAAAAAAGCCGCAGCGGAAGCCGAGAAGAAGGCTGCCGCCGAGGCAGAGAAGAAAGCTGCGGCCGAGAAAGCGGCTGCCGCCAAAAAAGCCGCTGCGGATGCCAAGAAGAAGGCTGCCGCTGAGGCTGCGAAACAATCGGATGAAGTTAGCGATCTGTTTGGCGGCCTGGCGGACGGCAAGAACGCGCCGAAAGGCGGCGGTGCTAAATCGAAAGGTGATGGTAAACCGGCCGGGCAGGGCAATGCCAAAGCGGCTGGGGCCAGCGGGGCGGATATCAGCGGTTATATGGGGCAGATTCAAGGGGCGATTCAGAGCAAGTTCTATGACGCCAGTTCGTTCGCCGGCAAAACCTGCGACCTGCGTATCAAGCTGGCGCCGGACGGCCTGCTGATAAGCGTACAAGCGGCGGGGGGCGATCCTGCTCTGTGTCAAGCAGCAGTGTCTGCCGCCAAGTTGGCGCATATACCGAAGCCGCCGAGCGATGCCGTTTATCAGCACTTTAAGAATTCTATACTTGAATTCAAGCCGCAATAACGGTTGATTGAGTGAGTGATATCACAGGGATGTACTAAGGTAACCAACAGGGATTATGTAGTTTTACGTAAGTTGGTTTGTTAAAATTCTGCTAATTTATCGCAGGCATCCCGCCTGGATAAGGGAGATGAGATGAAGCAGGCATTTCGAGTAGCGCTAGGTTTTTTAATTCTGTGGGCGTCCGTGCTGCACGCGGAAGTTCGCATTGAAATCACCCAAGGGGTCGACTCCGCTCGTCCGATTGGCGTGGTGCCGTTTAAATGGGCGGGCCCAGGCACGCCGCCGGAAGATATCGGCAAGATTGTCGGTGCGGATCTGCGCAACAGCGGCAAATTCAACCCGATCGACGTGGCGCGCATGCCGCAGCAACCGACCTCCGCGTCTGAAGTGACGCCGGCGGCCTGGACTGCATTAGGCATCGACGCCGTGGTTGTCGGCCAGGTTCAACCTGGCGCCGACGGCAGCTACCTGATCTCCTACCAGCTGGTGGACACCTCGGGTTCGCCGGGCACCGTATTGGCGCAGAACCAGTATAAAGTGACCAAACAATGGTTGCGTTATTCTGCCCATACCGCCAGCGACGAAGTGTTCGAGAAGCTGACCGGCATCAAGGGCGCGTTCCGTACCCGTATCGCCTACGTCGTGCAGACCAACGGCGGGAAATTCCCGTATGAGCTGCGCGTAGCGGATTACGACGGTTACAACCAGTTCACGGTGCACCGTTCGCCTGAGCCGCTTATGTCGCCGGCCTGGTCGCCGGACGGCAGCAAACTGGCTTACGTGACCTTCGAGAGCGGCCGTTCCGCGCTGGTGGTACAGACCCTGGCTAACGGCGCAATCCGCCAGATCGCCTCGTTCCCGCGCCACAACGGTGCGCCGGCGTTCTCGCCGGACGGCAGCAAGCTGGCCTTCGCGCTGTCCAAGAGCGGCAGCCTGAACCTGTACGTGATGAACCTCGGCTCCGGCCAGATCACGCAGCTGACCGATGGCCGCAACAACAACACCGAACCGACCTGGTTCCCGGATGGCCAGTCGCTGGCGTTTACCTCCGATCAGGGCGGGCGTCCGCAGATTTATAAAATCAGCGCCAGCGGCGGTGCCGCACAGCGTCTGACGTGGGAAGGCTCTCAGAACCAGGATTCTGAAGTCAGCTCCGACGGTAAATTCCTGGTGATGGTAAGCACCAACAGTGGTGCACAACACATCGCCAAACAAGATCTTGGATCGGGCGCCGTTCAGGTTTTGACCGGTACCTTCCTGGATGAAACGCCTAGTATTGCGCCAAACGGCACCATGGTGATCTATAGCTCCACGCAAGGTATGGGCTCCGTGTTGCAGTTGGTGTCAACTGATGGGCGTTTCAAAGCGCGTCTTCCGGCAACTGATGGACAGGTCAAATTCCCTGCCTGGTCGCCGTATCTGTGATGCATGTGTAAATATGTATGGCAAACTATAAAAGGATCAAAGAAATGCAACTGAACAAAGTGCTGAAAGGGCTTCTGCTGGCACTGCCAGTTCTGGCTGTAGCAGCTTGTAGTTCTAACAAAAGCGCAAACAACGACCAATCTGGTATGGGCGCTGGCACTGGTATGGAAAACGGCAGCAGCAACCTGTCTTCCGAAGAACAAGCTCGTCTGCAGATGCAAGAACTGCAGAAGAACAACATCGTTTACTTCGGCCTGGACAAGTATGACGTAAGCTCCGAATTCGCTCAGATGCTGGACGCGCACGCTGCATTCCTGCGTAACAACCCGTCTTACAAAGTGACCGTTGAAGGCCACGCTGACGAACGCGGCACGCCGGAATACAACATCGCTCTGGGTGAGCGCCGTGCTAACGCCGTTAAAATGTACCTGCAGGGTAAAGGCGTTTCCGCTGACCAGATCTCTATCGTTTCTTACGGTAAAGAAAAACCAGCAGTACTGGGCCACGACGAAGCGGCTTATGCTAAAAACCGTCGTGCCGTTCTGGTTTACTAAGAGAATCGCATGAACAGTAACTTCAGACGTCACCTGTTGAGTCTGTCGTTACTGGTTGGCGTAGCGGCCCCTTGGGCCGCTACTGCCCAAGCGCCAATCAGTAATGTCGGCTCCGGCTCGGTCGAAGACCGTGTCACCTCGCTTGAGCGCATCAGCAATGCTCAAGGCCAGCTTTTAAACCAACTCCAGCAACAACTCTCTGATAACCAACGCGACATTGATTCTCTCCGTGGGCAAATCCAGGAAAGTCAGTATCAGTTGAATCAGGTGGTTGAACGCCAGAAGCAAATCTATCAGCAGATGGATAGCCTCAGCCAGGGCGGCGCTCAGAGCGCCTCTGCGGCCGCGGGCGCTGCCGGTGGGGCAGCCGCAGGCGCATCTTCCGATGCGGGCGGCAGCGCGCCTGCAGCCGCGTCTGCAACGCCGAGCGGCGGTGATGAGAACAGCGACTACAACGCCGCTGTTTCTCTGGCGCTGGAAAAAAAACAGTATGACCAGGCGATTTCCGCCTTTCAGTCCTTCGTAAAACAGTACCCGAAGTCTACCTACCAGCCCAACGCCAACTATTGGCTGGGCCAGTTGTTCTACAACAAGGGTAAAAAAGACGACGCGGCCTACTATTTTGCGGTGGTGGTGAAGAATTACGCGAAATCACCGAAGGCGCCGGACGCCATGTACAAGGTGGGTATCATCATGCAGGAGAAAGGGCAGGCCGATAAAGCCAAAGCCGTGTTCCAGCAGGTGATTAAACAGTACCCAACCAGTGCGGCGGCCAAACAGGCGAAAAGCCGCGTAGGCGGTTAACAGTCAGAAAAATGAGCCCAGAAGTTAGTCGATTTGACCGATTTCTGGGCTCATTCGCGTGAAGAACAAGCAGTTGAACGCATCAGTAAAAAATTTAGGTTGCGCTGCCAAGATAAATTAGTAATATATGCCGCCGTTGCCAAGACATCTTGCAAGATGTTAAAGCGGCAGGGAAATTGGGTCGTTAGCTCAGTTGGTAGAGCAGTTGACTTTTAATCAATTGGTCGCAGGTTCGAATCCTGCACGACCCACCAATTTCTGAAGTAGCAGTAACCACAACAGTGGGTGATTAGCTCAGTTGGTAGAGCATCTCCTTTACACGGAGGGGGTCGGCGGTTCGAGCCCGTCATCACCCACCACTGTTATGGGTCGTTAGCTCAGTTGGTAGAGCAGTTGACTTTTAATCAATTGGTCGCAGGTTCGAATCCTGCACGACCCACCATTCTTTAAGAATGGCTGCGATAGAGAATCGTAAAGGATGAGAACCGTAAAGGTTCGAGTCTCGCGAAGCGAGACAACATCACTCCGGTGATGGCCCGCAAGGGCGAGGCCAAAGGCCGAGTTATCCTGCACGATCCACCATTCTTTAAGAATGGCAGCTTCAGAATCGGTTTGATGTGGCAAAGTAAAGGTCCGAGTCGAGTACCCGTCGAGTTGTCCTGAACATCCCCATCCTTGTTTTCCGCGAGTCGGTTCCAATAACCTATTCGCCATCAGCAGTAAACCACATCAGTGGGTCGTTAGCTCAGTTGGTAGAGCAGTTGACTTTTAATCAATTGGTCGCAGGTTCGAATCCTGCACGACCCACCACTCTTTGAGAGTGAAAAATAGCAGTACCACAGCAGTGGGTGATTAGCTCAGTTGGTAGAGCATCTCCTTTACACGGAGGGGGTCGGCGGTTCGAGCCCGTCATCACCCACCACACTGCGGGTCGTTAGCTCAGTTGGTAGAGCAGTTGACTTTTAATCAATTGGTCGCAGGTTCGAATCCTGCACGACCCACCAATTCAGAGAAAAGCGCCTTTTGGCGCTTTTTTCGTTTCTGTAACATCTAAACCTGACCTCATCTTCTTGCCAACATGGTCACCGAGTCGTGCGGGTGAGATCCTGCGTTCAGGTTCGAGCATCGCGCAGCGATACGACAACGCGCAGCGTTGCCCGCAGGGTGAGGCCACAGGCCGAATCAATCCTGCACGACCCACCAATTCAGAGAAAAGCGCCTTTTGGCGCTTTTTTCGCATCTGCAGCACCGTCACCTACATTCGTGCTTTCTCGTTTCAACACCGCACCGATCATCACGCTGTTCTCTGAACGGCTATATGGTCTCGTCAGGTCATTTTCTGCTGTGAGCTGTGTAACCAATATCTGTGTTTTTTAATCCATTAAACAATAGGTGCGCAAATATGAAAATATCAGCGGACTTTTCGCGCAGCTTTAGGTATTTTGTTTAGTATATAAAACGAAGGGCGTTGCGGCAGGCGATATTCACGCGGCAGGCGCCCAGCCTAGCATGAGATTGCAGCGATGAGTGAAATGTTTGATGTCAATGCGGCGGTGTATCCCTTCCCGCCTAAACCGGTTCCGCTGGACGTAGCCGAAAAAGCCTTTTATCGCGAAAAGATCAAAACCCTGCTCAAGCAGCGCAATGCGGTGATGGTCGCCCACTATTATACCGATCCGGAAATCCAGGCGCTGGCGGAAGAAACCGGCGGCTGCGTGGCAGATTCGCTGGAAATGGCGCGCTTCGGCAGCGCCCATCCGGCTTCCACGCTGTTGGTGGCCGGCGTGCGCTTCATGGGGGAAACCGCCAAGATCCTCAGCCCGGAAAAGCAGGTGCTGATGCCGACGCTGTTTGCCGAATGTTCGCTGGATCTGGGCTGCCCGGAAGAGGAGTTTCATGCGTTTTGCGACAGCCACCCCGATCGCACCGTGGTGGTCTATGCGAACACCTCGGCGGCGGTCAAAGCGCGCGCCGACTGGGTGGTCACTTCCAGCATCGCCGTTGAGCTGATCGAACACCTGGACAGCCTGGGCGAGAAGATCATTTGGGCGCCGGATCGCCATCTCGGCAGCTACGTGCAGAAGCAGACCGGCGCCGACGTGCTGTGCTGGCAAGGCGCCTGCATTGTCCATGACGAGTTCAAGACTCAGGCGCTGCGGCGCATGAAGGCGCTTTATCCGCAGGCGGCCATCCTGGTGCATCCCGAATCGCCACAGGCGGTGGTTGAGTTGGCGGATGCGGTGGGATCGACCAGCCAACTGATTCAGGCGGCGAAAACATTGCCGCATCAACAGCTGATCGTCGCCACGGATCGCGGTATCTTTTACAAGATGCAGCAGGCCTGCCCGGACAAGGAGCTGTTCGAAGCGCCGACCGCCGGAGAAGGGGCGACCTGTCGCAGCTGCGCGCATTGCCCGTGGATGGCGATGAATGGCCTGAAGGCGATTGCCGAAGGGCTGGAGCAGGGGGGCGCGCAGCATGAGATCCACGTGGACGCCGCGCTGCGTGAGAAGGCGCTGGTGCCGCTGAACCGCATGCTGGATTTCGCCGCTCAGCTTAAGATGCAGGTTAAAGGCAACGCTTAACCGTTTAAAAGGATGACTTCATGAGCTTCTTCAGTACCAGCAATATTCTGGTGCACATTCCGCTTGGCGCGGGCGGTTACGATCTGTCGTGGATCGAAGCCATCGGCACGCTGTTCGGGTTGCTGTGCATCTGGTACGCCAGCAAGGAAAAAATCATCAACTACCTGTTCGGCCTGATCAACGTCACGCTGTTCGCGGTAATTTTTTTCCAGATCCAGCTGTACGCCAGCCTGCTGTTGCAGCTGTTCTTTTTCGGCGCCAACATTTACGGTTGGTATGCCTGGAGCCGCCAAACCCAGGATAATCAGGCTGAGCTGCAGATCCGCTGGCTGCCGTTGCCGAAAGCGTTGGCCTGGGCGGCGGTTTGCGTCATCGGCATTGGCCTGATGACCTTTAACATCGACCGCGTGTTCGCCTGGCTGACGCAGATCGCGGTAGCGGTGATGCAAGGGCTGGGGCTGAACGTGCAGATGCCTGAACTGCAGCCGGACGCGTTCCCGTTCTGGGATTCGGCGATGATGGTGCTCTCCATCGTGGCGATGATCCTGATGACGCGCAAGTACGTGGAAAACTGGCTGCTGTGGGTGGTTATCGACGTCATCAGCGTGGCGATCTTCGCTTACCAGGGGGTGTACGCGATGGCGCTGGAGTATGTCATTCTGACGCTGATCGCCCTGAACGGCTCCTGGCTGTGGATCAAGAGCGCCGGGCGTAACCGTTCCAACCCGCTCTCGTCCGCACCGTAGCAACAGCAGAGGGCGCCGTGGTGGCGCCCTCTTGGCTTAGTGACGATGTCCCAGATGGGAGTGCGCTTCGGCATGTGAGTGTTCACTCGGCTCCGGCGCCCGGTTGATACCGCAGTCCGGTGTCTCGCAGTGCCGGTACTCCATCTGAATGGTCACGTGGCCAATCTTGTAGTGTTCCAACAGATAAGCCTGAATGCGTTGCAACAGCCCATCGTGGTCATGCGGCGGGATCACCTGCGCATGCAGCGTCATCAGCTTTTGTTCGCCGATCTGCCAGACATGCACGTGATGGATGTTGCGCACTTCCGGGATATTCAGGCACAGGTCTTTTTGCAGCTTGGCGATATCGACCTCCTGCGGCGTGCCTTCCAACAGCTCGTGGAAACTCTCCTTCAGCAGCCGCCAGGCGCTGCGTAGCACCAGACAGGAGACCAGCACCGACAGGATCGGGTCAATCGGCGTCCAGCCGGTGGCAAGAATGACGATGGCGGCGACGATGGCGCCCACCGAACCGAGCAGGTCGCCCAACACATGCAGCGCGGCGGCGCGCACGTTGATATTTTTCTCTTCGCTGCCGCGATGCAGCAACCAGAAGGCGAACAGGTTCGCCAGCAGCCCCGCTACGGCGATGATCAGCATCGGGGTACCCATCACCGGCTGCGGTTCGAAGAAACGCCGTATCGCCTCCCACAGGATGAATACCACGATCACCAGCAGCGCCGCGGCGTTGAGGAAGGCCGCCAGGGTGGTGAGGCGCAGATAGCCGAAGGTGTGGCGCGCGTTGGGCTTGCGCTGGGAGAAGTGCACCGCCATCAGCGCCACCAGCAGCGCGGCGGCATCGGTCAACATATGGCCGGCGTCGGCCAACAGCGCCAGCGAGCCGGACAACAGGCCACCGACCACCTCGGCCACCATAAAGACGGCGGTGACTAAAAAAGCGGTCAGTAGGCGTTTACTATTACTGTCTTTCGGCAGGTGTACGTGTGGAGTGTCCGACATTATTCATCCTTATGCATAGCGAAAGAGGGGGCGGCGGCGAGCAGAGCGTCCAGCTCCGGTTCTATCTGCGCCACTAACGCCTTTAATTTAGTATAAGCGGCGGCGGCAAGCTCGCCCCGACGTGCGGTATCCACCAGCTGCTGGCACAGCTGCGCGGCTTCCGGCAGCTGCAGCATCAGCAGGCTGCCCTTGATGCGGTGCGCCGCCTGCTCCAGGCGCGGCCAGTCGCTCGCGGCGACGGCGTCCGCGAGCCGCTGCCGGTCTTGGCGCAGCGTATCGCCGAGCGTCTGCGCCAGCCGCTGCAGCATGGCGCGATCGCCACCTGCCATTTCGGCCAGCGTTTGTCGCAGGTCAGTAAGGACTGACTTTTCTTCCTGAGCCTGCGGTTGCTGAGCCAATACCTGGCCGATCGCCGCCAGTGAAATCGGTTTGGTCAGGAAGTGGTCGATCGCCACCAGCCCCGGCGGGATGCGGGTAAACTCCTGCACGTCTGCCGAGCAAAGCACGATGCGGCAAGGCGGGCGTTGCAGCCGCTGTTCGTCGCGGCGGATCAGTCTGGCCAGCGTCAGCCCGTCCGGGCGCGGCATGTTATAGTCGATAAACAGCAGATCGAACGGTTGCCGGCGCTGGGCCTTCAACAGCGCATAGCCTTGTTCAAAGCGGGCGGGTTGCAGCCCGAAGTGGCGCAGCTGGCGTTCCAGCAGCAACAAATTGGTGGGGTGATCGTCGATCAGCGCGGTACGCAAGGCGGAAGACGGCAGTGCATAGGTGTGCTCCTCCTGGGCGACAGCCGGCGCCGCGCCGCTCAGCTCGACCGGTATCGCGACCTCGACGCGGGTGCCGACGCCCGGCTGCGAGTGCAGCCCGATGCGGCCGCCCATCTGTTCGACGATCTCTTTGCAGATAGACAGTCCCAAACCGGTGCCCTGCACCGAAATGCGTTGCGCGCCGCGCGCGCGGTAAAACGGTTGGAACAGCTTGCCTATCTCATCGGCGGCGATGCCGCAGCCGCTGTCGTTCACCGTTAATCGCAATTCCCCCTGCCGCTCATCTTGCGCGCGCCAGCCGATCTCGACCTGAATAGTGCCGCGCGGTGTAAACTTTATCGCGTTGTTTATCAGGTTGTTAGCCACTTGAAGTAAACGCTCACCATCAATAATCACCGCCTCAGGCAGCGCCGGATCCGCCAGCACGCTCAGCGTCAACGGGCGTTCGCCGATCAGCGGCCGGTAAAGGGCGTCGATGCGCGCTACCCAGGGGCGCAGCGCCACCGGTTTCGGCGCCAGCGTCAGCGAACCGGTTTCCAGCCGGGCGTGATCCTGCAGGTCGTTGAGCAGGTTGAGCAGCGAAGAGGCCGAGCTGTATATCACCGGCAGGCCTTCCGGCGCGGGTTGGCGTTTGAGCTCCAGCTCCAACAGGCCGAGGATGGCGTGCATCGGGGTGCGCAGCTCATGGCTGACGGTGGCGAGGAATTTGCTCTTCATGCGGTTTTCCGCCTCGGCGCGGCGGCGCGCGTGCTCGAGTTCTTCGCGTTCGCGTTTTTCACGGCGCTGCAGCATGAAACGGCGCAGCGTTAGCGCCAGCAGCAGCACGGTGGCGGCGGCCAGCAGCGCCAGCAGCCAGGTGGTCTGCGGCGGCATACGGTTGTCATTCACCGCGTCGATAAGATTGCTGCGGTCGACGATCCACTCGTCGCGCAGCGATTGCAGGGTGTCCGCCGGGATCTGCATCAGATTCTTATCGAGGATCGCCAACAGAAGAGGTTGATCGCGGCGCACGCCGAAGGCCACCGGGTAGGGGATGTTGTTGGCGGCAAAGGCCAGCTTGATAGCACCGGAATAGCGTGACAGCGCCAAAAAGTTGGCGGAGATGACGTTATCCACCAGCGCATCCAGCTGGCCGTTGGCCAGCGCGTCGTACATCGACTTGCTGTCGGCGAAGCTGACGGTCTGCTCCTGTTCCGGCACCAGCCCCTGCGCCAAATCGCCCTGCAGCACGCCGATGCGCTTGCCGGCCAAATCGCTCCAGGTGGAAATGCCGTCGGCGTGCTGGCCAACGTAAACGCCCCACAGCGAGCGGTGGATCGGCATGCTGGCGCCGTAGCGCGCCTTGACGCCGCGCGCCAGCGGCAGGGCGGCGCGGAAGCTGGCCTGGCCGGACTGCACCAGCTGATCGGCCTGCTCGGCGTTGCGCGCCCACAGCGGTGCGAAACGCAGCCCGGTGTTTTGCGCGATGATGTTGAGAATGTCGATGGCGTAGCCGCGCGGCTGGCCGTCAGAGCCGCGGTAGGCGAACGGGAAGTTGTTCTCGATGGCGGCGTAGTACACCACGCGGTGGCTCGCCACCCAATTCTTCTCCATCGTCGTCAGGTCGGCATTGCCGGTGTCGAGGTAGCTGGGGATCTTTTTGCTCCAGCGGCTCTGCAGGGCGTTCATCAGCTCCATCGGCGCGTCGGCGATGGCGGTGTCCAGCGTGTCTATCAGCCGTGAGTCGGCGGCGGCGAACACGAAGGACAGGTTGCCCAGGTTCTCGTTGCTTTCAATCTGATAGAGCTGGCCGAGCTGCAGCTGGTCGATGATAAAGCTGGCGCTGGCCTCGTCGGCGATAAAGTAGTCGCTGCTGCCGTTGAGCAGCGAGTAGACCGCCTGCAGATTGTTGTCGTAGCGCTGGATCTGCGACGCCACGGCCTGCAGAGCGCCGCCGGACTGCATGTCGGTCAGCGCGCCGATCGCGACGCGGGCGTTGGCGGAGTTGAGCATCACCGGTCGATCGTTGCTGCGATCGCGCAATACGCGCAGGTTGCTGACGTAATAGGGCTGAGAGATCGCCAGGCCGTGCAGCGCCTCACTCTGCGGGATGCCGTACAGCAGATCGATCTTGCCGTCGTGCAGCGCCTGCTCCAGCTGCGTCAGATCGGCAAAGCCGTAAATGGCGAAGCGAATGCCGGTTACCTGCTGGATATAGCCGAGGTAGTCGGCGTTCAGCCCGTACAGATCGTCGTCCACGATGATGTTGTACGGGCTGGTGTTCTCACTAATGATGCCGATGCGCAGCGTTCGGTCGCGCCAGGGATTTTTCTCGCCGACGATCAGCATGTTCTCGGGGGTATTCAGATTGCTGACCAGCTGATAGCGCACCGGCTCCGCCGCCTGCGCCAGACCGCACCACAGGATCAGCAGCAGCAGCGCGCGGCGCATCATGGCGCCAGCTCTTTAAACACCGCCACCAGCTCCAGCAGGTTGCCGGCGCCGGTTTTGCGCTGGATGTTCTTCTTGTGCGTGCTGACGGTCTTGTTGCTGATGTGCAGCCGATCGGCGATCTGCAGGTTGGACAGCCCCTGGCTCAGCAAGCCCAGCACTTCGAGCTCTTTGGGAGTGAGCAGCCCACCGTCCGCCGTCGGCGCTTCTTCGGCCAGCGCGGCGGCGGGGAAGTGGGTTTCACCGTCCAGCACCTGCTCGATCGCCTGTACCAGCTCTGCCAACGAGCTGCCTTTATTGACGAAACCGTTGGCTCCGGCGGCATGGGCCATGCGCGCATAGACCTCGGCCTCCTGCGCGGTATAGATCAGGATCGGCTGCTGCGGGTAGCGGCGGCGGATTTTTTTCAACAGCTGCAGCCCGTCGACCTGCGGCAGGCCGATATCCAGGATCACCAGGCCGAAAGCGGCCTCGGCCAGCAGGGCCAGCGCCTGGACGTCGTCCTGCGCCGCCTGCAGGCGGTAGGAGCGGGATGACTTCATTAGCGCCGCTTCCAGTGCGACATGAACCACCGGGTGGTCATCAACTAATAACAGAGAGGGCATGTTCAACTCGGGTCGCTTTATATTCCGATCGCTAGCATAGCGAAAAAGGAGGCTCTGCGCTCCCCTGATGAAACAGCACAATCTGCTGTTAATTTGGCGGTTCCAGCGGAGGGGGGCAAAGGTGATTTACAGCGCCATTCCCACAGGCTAGATTGTTGGGATCTACACCGTTACGCACTGCGAAATACCCCTCGATACCGAATGGAAAAGCTATGAATTACCAAAACGACGATTTACGCATTAATGATATTAAGGAACTCCTGCCGCCGGTGGCTTTGCTGGAGAAATTCCCGGCCACTGAACGCGCAGCAAAGACGGTGTCCCAGGCCCGCAGCGCAATTCACAATATCCTCCGCGGCAGCGACGATCGCCTGCTGGTGGTGATTGGCCCTTGCTCTATCCACGATACCCAAGCCGCCAAAGAGTACGCGGGGCGCCTGCTGGCGCTGCGTGAAGAACTGAAGGGCGAGCTGGAAGTGGTCATGCGCGTATACTTCGAAAAACCGCGCACCACCGTGGGCTGGAAAGGCCTGATCAACGATCCGCAGATGGACAACAGCTTCAACATCAACGACGGTCTGCGCCTGGCGCGCAAGCTGCTGGTGGAGATCAACGACAGCGGCCTACCGGCCGCGGGCGAATTCCTCGACATGATCACGCCGCAGTACCTGGCGGATCTGATGAGCTGGGGCGCCATCGGCGCGCGCACCACGGAATCGCAGGTGCACCGCGAGCTGGCCTCCGGCCTCTCATGCCCGGTCGGCTTCAAGAATGGCACCGACGGCACCATCAAGGTGGCGATCGACGCCATCAACGCCGCCGGCGCGCCGCACTGTTTCCTGTCGGTAACCAAGTGGGGCCACTCGGCTATCGTTAACACCAGCGGCAACGGCGACTGTCACATTATTCTGCGCGGCGGCAAAGAGCCGAACTACAGCGCGGCGCACGTGAAGGACGTCAAAGCCGGCCTGAGCAAAGCCGGGCTGCCGGCGCAGGTGATGATCGATTTCAGCCATGCCAACAGCAGCAAACAGTTCAAAAAGCAGATGGACGTGAGCGCTGACGTTTGCGGGCAGATTAGCGGCGGTGAAAAAGCGATCATCGGCGTGATGATCGAAAGCCACCTAGTGGAAGGCAACCAGAACCTTGAAAGCGGCGAACCGCTGGTTTACGGCAAGAGCGTGACCGACGGCTGCATCGGCTGGCAGGACACCGAAACCGTGCTGCGCGATCTGGCGGCGGCGGTGAAAGCGCGCCGCGGATAATCGCTAAAATGACAAGGGCCTGGCAGCCGGGCCCTTGTTTTATCCTTGTCATGGCACCTCTATATATCCCACTCATTTAAGGCTTACAATTAATAGGCCAATGAAATCATTAAGCGACCTCCTTCGCATTATTCCTATTTAATAAAAGAATAATTGTCACTGCTCATGGCATTGTGCTTATATAAGACGCTTTTTTATTCCACAAACCCCGCATGACAAATAAGCGGGGAGTGGTATGACCTATTCCTTTCAGGACGAAAGAATTATGACAAGCAATACCTCGCAGCCGCTGGGGCTGCACCGGATTAAATTCCATGGGAAAGGCGGCGAGTACTTCGCTATTTGGTTAGTCAATGCATTATTGACCATCGTGACCCTGGGCATCTATTCCGCCTGGGCGACGGTGCGTCGTCGCCGCTATTTTTACGGCAACACGGAATTGGACGGCGATCGTTTCGATTACCATGCGCAGCCGCTGCAAATTCTGAAAGGGCGGCTGTTGGTGATCGGCGGTATCATCGTGTTTTATATCCTGCTGGCGGTGGCGCCGCTGCTGGGGCTGCTGGCCTTATTGGCGTTGCTTGCCCTGCTGCCATGGGTGGTGATTCGCAGCTGGCGCTACAATGCGATTATGTCGAGCTATCGCGGCGTGCGTTTTAATTATGTTTGCCGCACCGGGCGCGCTTATTGGGCGCTACTGTTCTGCCCGCTATTACTGATTATCGGGCTTTATGTCGGCTTAATCATTTTGCTCAGTATTGGCAGCAGCTTTGACAGCATTAACGCCATCGGCCTGATGCTGGTGTTGACGCTGCTGTTGGCCGTGCCGGCATTCGCCGCCGTCAATGGTATTATTAGCGCGCTGCAGCACGATCTGTACGTTAATAATCTGTTCTTCGGCCGCACGCCGTTTATTGCCGAACTGAAAAAGTCGGCCTTTATCAAATTTGCCTTGATCGGCCTGCTCATTTTCCTGCCGTTTATGTTGGCGGCGCTGGTGTGTATGGGGTCGTTCATGCTGTCGCTGTACCAAATGGTATTGATGGGCATACTGACGGATGAAACCGCCGACTTGCTGGTGTTGGAGAATATTGGCAGCCTGCTGTTGATGATGGTGGTGTTGCTGGTTGGCGCCTTGATTGCCGGCAGTTACCAGATTGTCGCCCAACGCAACTATCTGTTTAACCAGGCGAGGCTGAACGGCAGCATCAAATTGCACTCTTCCATGCAGACCCTGCCGTATATGGGGCTGTTGATCACCAATACCCTGATCACGCTGTTCTCGCTCGGCTTTGCTGCGCCGGTGGCGGAAGTACGTCACGCCCGTTATCTGGCGGAGTGCACGGCGGTTGAAGGCGATCTGGCGTTGCTGGACATCGCGGCGCACCAGGAAACCGCCAACAGCGCGGTGGCCGAAGAAGCGGTGCAGGCGCTGGACCTGGGCGGCAGTTTCTGAGGCGCCAATGATCCTCGAGGGCGCCTACCAGTTGCCGGGGCGGGCCGCACGTGAGGCGGCCCGCCTGCTGGTGAACGAAAGCGGCGAGGGCGTGACGCTGCAGCGGCAGGATGAGCAACGTTACATCCCCTTGGCGGACATCACCGTCTCTGCGGCGCTGGGCAATATTCCGCTGACGCTGACCTTCAAGGACGGCGCGCGCTTTGTGCCGGACGACGACGCGGCGTTTCGCCGCTGGTTCTATCAGCGCCGTTCGCCGGGCTGGGTGCATCGCCTGGAACGCCACAAACGCGGCGTCGCTCTGGCGCTGCTGATGACGCTGCTGGCGGTCGTGGCCTACGTTTACGTCGTGCTGCCGTGGGCGAGCAGCGAGATCGCCATGCGCATCCCCACCTCGGTGGAACAGACGCTGGGCGAACACACGCAGACGTTTTTAAGCCAGAGCGGCTTCAAGCCTTCTGCACTCCCGGCCGAGCGGCAGCGGGCGTTGCAGCAGTTGTTCCGGCAGGTGATGCCGGCCGAAATGCGTGAGGAGCGTACGCCGCTGTCGTTGAAGCTGATGGCGGTGCCCGGTGCGCCGAACGCCTTTATGTTGCCGGACGGCACGCTGGTGCTCAGCGATAGTCTGGTCGCCCTGGCGAAAAACGACGATGGGCTGGCGGCAGTCATGTTGCATGAGATGGGGCACCACGCTCATCGCCACCCAATGCGTATGCTGGTGCGTTCGTCGCTGGTGGCGTTGACGCTGATGTGGATGACCGGTGACGTCAGCGGCATCGGCGATACGCTGCTGCAGTCTGCGTCCTTCGTGAATGAGATGCAGTTTTCCCGCGGGATGGAGCGCGAGGCGGATGCGTTCGCGATAGCGCAAATGCAGCGACAGGGGCGTTCGCTGGCGCAAATGGCAGCGATCTACCGCGCGTTGGCGCAGGCGCCTGAACGAGAACAGGCCGATGACTGGGCGCTGCCGGCCTGGCTCAGCACCCACCCGGCGATGCAGGAACGGCTGGACGCGGTGAACGAGGCGATGGCGCAGCAGCCGCCACAGTAATCAGTAATAAAAAAGCCCCCGGTTTTCACCGGGGGCTTTTTCGTTAACGGGCGAAATTACTTCGCTTTACCCTGGTTTGCCACGGCGGCCGCTTTTGCAGCGATCTCGTCGGCGTTACCCAGGTAGTAACGTTTGGTTGGCTTGAAGTTCTCGTCGAACTCATACACCAACGGCACGCCGGTTGGGATGTTCAGCTCGAGGATTTCGTCTTCGCTCAGGTTATCCAGGTATTTCACCAGCGCGCGCAGCGAGTTGCCGTGCGCCGCAACGATCACGCGCTCGCCGCTCTTGATGCGTGGCAGGATCTCTTCGTCCCAGTAAGGAATCACGCGATCGATGGTCAGCGCCAGGCTTTCGGTCAGCGGCAGCTCTTGCTCGGTCAGCGAGGCGTAGCGCGGATCGTGGCCAGGGTAGCGTTCGTCTTCTTTGGTCAGCTCAGGTGGGGTCACCGCGAAGCCGCGACGCCATTGTTTCACCTGCTCGTCGCCGTATTTTTCAGCGGTTTCCGCTTTGTTCAGACCCTGCAGCGCGCCGTAATGACGTTCGTTCAGCTTCCAGGATTTTTCGGTCGGCAACCAGGCCTGATCCAGCTCGTCGAGGATGTTCCACAGGGTGTGGATCGCGCGCTTCAGTACGGAGGTGTAAGCGAAGTCGAAAGTGAACCCTTCTTCTTTCAACAGCTTGCCTGCTGCTTTCGCTTCGGTACGGCCCTTGTCGGACAGATCGACATCATACCAACCGGTGAAGCGGTTTTCTTGGTTCCACTGGCTTTCGCCGTGACGCACCAGAACCAGCTTAGTTACAGCCATAGCTTAACTCCTTAATAATCTGACATTTCAATGATAACGAAAATCATTATATTGCCGCGGGCCGGGGCTCGGCAATCGATAGTGTCTAACCATAGCCAATTTCTTGCCGCAAAGTAAGGGCTGGCGAAAGGAAAAAGCTGAATCGTTCAGGCTGGCGCTGCGAGGGGGAAACGGCGCGCCGAAATCGCTTCGGACGCGCCGTGGCGTGGGGCAAATCAGGCCGATTTTTTCAGGCAGCTGCTCATGAAGGTTTTACGCGCGTCGCCCTTCAGGTTCTTGGTCTTGGCGTCGGCGTTGCAGGTTTTCATTTTCTGCTGCTGTGGCGTCAGGGTTTTGCCCGTCGCGGCGGCGCCTTCAGATTTCAGGCAGGTGCTCATAAAGGTGGAGCGATCCGCGCCTTTCAGCGATTTGGTGGATGCCTGTTGGTTGCAATCGGTCATGCGTTTCTGTTGGGCCGCCTGCGCCGGCGAAGGCGTTTTTGTCGCCGTCGTCGCGTCGGCCGCCATCAGATTGGTGCTCAGCATTAAGCCCGCCAGCAATGGAAGTGCAGTAATCAGACGCATAGGTGTTCCTTCAGCTATTGATTGGCCGCCATCGGCCGAAAATTGTGACGTTGCACAAGGCGTTGTGCTTATCACGGTAGCCTGAGTGTAGTGCGCGCTTTGGAATAAGGAAAGGTGGGCGCCGGCGGGGGAATAGCGATAAAAGGTAAGCATTTATAACAAATCGCCCCCGGCCGCGCGGCGAGGGGCGTGGCGGTCAGATAGGATAAAACTGATAATGCGTGGTGCTGCGGTAGCGGCTCCCCGGCTGCAGCCAACAGTCCGGCTGTGGCCATTCGGGATGGTGCGGGCTGTCCGGCAAAAACTCGCTCTCCAGCGCCACGCCGGCGTGGTTGGCATAGCTGCCGCCGTCGCGCGCCGGCGTGCCGGCCAGATAATTGCCGCTGTAGAGTTGCAGTGCGGGCGCGTCGGTGAACACGCTCATCTGCACTTGCCCGTCGGCGGACCACAAATGGGCCGCCGGGCACTCCAGCGCGCCGCAGGTGCGGTGCAGCAGAAAAGCATGATCGTAGCCTTTTACCCGCTGCTGGTCGCGGTCGCGCAGAAAATCCTGCAGCAGCGTTTTCGGCTGGCGAAAATCCATGCCGCTGCCGTCCACCGGCGTCAGCCCGGCACAGGGAATGCCCTCGGCGTCGACGGGCAGATAGCGATCGGCGAACAGCTGCAGCCGCTGGGCGCGGGCGTCGGTGCCGGCACCGTCCAGATTGAAATAGGCGTGGTTGGTCAGGTTGACCGGGCAGGGGCGATCGACCTGCGCCAGATAGCTGATTTCCACGCGATTGTCGGGGGTCAGGCGGTAGCAGACCTGCACGTCGAGATTGCCCGGAAAACCCTGATCGCCCTCCGCCGAGTGCAGCGTATAGCAGACCTGATGCGCATCGTGCTGTACCCGGCGCCAGCGGCGGGCATGGAAACCGTCGGGGCCGCCGTGCAGCTGGTGGGCGCCCTGATTGGCGGCCAGCGCATGGGGTTTCCCGTCGATGGGCAGACTGGCGTTGGCGATGCGGTTGGCGTAGCGGCCGACGGTGGCGCCCAGATAGGCGCCCTGACGTTGGTAGTCCGCCGGGCTGCGGCAGCCGAGCAGTAGCTCGCGCCTTTCATCGGATTTGAGCGGCAAGACGGCGGACAGCCAGGTGGCGCCCCAGTCCATCAGCGTCACCGTCATGCCGCCGGCGTTTTGCAACTGCGTCAGCTGATAAGGCTGACCATCGGGGGCGAGTGCCGCCGTTGCCGTCAGCATAGGCCGGCGCCTTGCGAAGCCTGGCAGACATAGAAGGTTTCCTGCAATCCGCCGGTTTGCCGCGGATACTCGTGCGCCACGGCGGCACGCACCGTCTCCACGAGATCTTGCGGCATCAGCGCGACGATGCAGCCGCCAAAGCCGCCGCCGGTCATGCGCACGCCGCCGCGTGGGCCGATCGTCGCTTTGACGATCTCGACCAGCTTATCGATCGGTGGCACGGTGATTTCAAAGTCGTCGCGCATCGAGGCGTGCGACTCCGCCATCAGCCGGCCCATGCGCTGCAGATCGCCGGCCGCCAGCGCCTCGGCCGCTGCCAGCGTGCGGGCGTTCTCGCTGATCACATGGCGCGCGCGTTTGGCTACTAACGGATCGAGCTGGTGTTGACGCGCCTCAAACTGTTCGGGGCTGACGTCGCGCAGCGCCTTGACGCCGAAGAACCGCGCCGCTTCCTCGCACTGTTTGCGGCGGGTGTTGTATTCGCTGTCCACCAGCCCGCGTTGCACATTGGAGTTGACGATCACCACCGCGACGTTGTCCGGCATCGGTACCGCACGGGTTTCCAGCGAGCGGCAGTCGATCAGCAGAGCGCTGTCGCGCCGGCCGAGCGCGGAGATCAGCTGGTCCATGATACCGCAGTTGCAGCCGACGAATTGGTTCTCCGCCTCCTGGCCGTTCAGCGCCAGCGCTACGCCGTCCAGCGGCAGCTGATAGAGCGCCTGCAGCGCCTGGCCCACCGCCACTTCCAGTGCGGCGGAGGAGCTGAGCCCCGCCCCTTGCGGCACATTCCCGGCGATCACCAGATCCGCGCCGCCGAAGTCGGCGCTGCGGCGCTGAAGGTGCTTCACCACGCCGCGCACATAGTCGGACCAGCGCTGATCGGGGTGGCTGACGATCGGATCGTCGAGCGAGAATTGATCCTGCTGATTCTGATAATCGGCGGCGAGGACGCGGATCTGGCGGTCGTCGCGCTTGGCGCAGGCGATGACGGTTTGATAATCGATGGCGCAGGGCAGTACGAAGCCGTCGTTGTAATCGGTATGCTCGCCGATCAGGTTCACCCGCCCCGGCGCCTGGATGGTCAACGCCGGCGCGTAGCCGAAGTGTTCGGTAAACAGGGAATGGGTAAGCGGTTTCAGGCTCATGCTTGGGCTCCGGCTTCACGGTAATGAATATCGCTGACGGCGCGCAGACGCGCTGCGGCCTGTTCGGCGGTCAGGTCGCGCTGGGTTTCCGCCAGCATCTCGTAACCGACCATAAATTTGCGCACGCTGGCTGAACGCAGCAGCGGCGGGTAGAAATGGGCGTGCAGCTGCCAGTGTCGGTTGTCGGCACCGTTGAACGGCGCACCGTGCCATCCCATCGAATAGGGGAAGGAGCACTGGAACAGGTTGTCGTAGCGGCTGGTCAGCTTCTTCAGCGCCAGCGCCAGATCTTGGCTTTGCGCCGCGCCGAGATCGGTAATGCGCTGCACCGCCGCTTTCGGCAGCAGCAGCGTTTCAAACGGCCAGGCGGCCCAGTAGGGCACCACCGCCAGCCAGTGTTCGGTGTTCACCACGATGCGTTCGCCGGTGGCCAGCTCGCGCTGCGCGTAGTCCAGCAGCAGCGGGGAGGCATGTTCCTGAAAATACTCGTGCTGCAGGCGATCTTCGCGCTCGGCCTCGTTCGGCAGAAAACTGTTGGCCCAGACCTGCCCGTGCGGGTGCGGGTTGGAGCAGCCCATCGCCGCGCCTTTGTTTTCGAACAGCTGTACCCAGGGGTACTGCCTGCCCAGCTCATCGGTTTGCGCCTGCCAGGCGGCGACCACCTGCTCCAGCGCCGGCAGCGTCAATTCGGGCAGGGTCTTGCTGTGATCGGGAGAGAAGCAGATCACCCGGCTGACGCCGCGCGCGCTCTGGCTGCGCATCAAAGGATCCTGGCTGTCGGGCGCCGGCGGCGTATCGCTCATCAGCGCGGCGAAATCGTTGGTGAAGACGTAGGTGCCGCGATAATCCGGATTGCGATCGCCGGTGACGCGCGCGTTGCCCGGGCACAGGAAACAGTCGGGATCGTGCGCCGGCAGCGTTTCCGTGGGGACGGCCTCTTGTTGGCCCTGCCAGGGGCGCTTGGCGCGGTGCGGTGAGACCAGCACCCACTGGCCGCTCAGCGGGTTGTAGCGGCGATGTGGGTGGTCGATAGGGTTAAATGCCGTCATACGGTTCCTTTCTTGGCGTCGACGAGGTGTAATCGCTTTCAGCCGCCGTCTTGATACGCCCGTTGCTGAAAAGGGAGAATACATTGTGCAAAAAGATAGCATGCCCGCGGCGATAAAAAGGTGATCTAACGCGAAAAATGGAATCGTTTACACTTCATTGAAAAGCGCCGGATGGGCGGAGGTGAGCCGCTGGCTACGTGATTGAGAGGATTGCGGTGAGCTGCCGGTGATAGCGTTTTCACCTGGTCAACCGGCAGAGAGAGGCTCTCTGCCGGCGTCAGCCGTCAGGGGTGCTGATACAGCGGGTAGGTGAAGAACAGCAGATGGGTCAGGTTAAGCCCGAAATGGAACAGAATCGGCACCCACAGGCGGCCGCTCCACATCCATGCCAGGCCGTAGATCACGCCGGCCAGCGTCGCGAAGATCACCATCAGCATGCCGCCGGCCAAATGCGCGGCGCCGAACACCAGGGCGGCAACGATCAGCGCCGGCCAGGCCCCCAGCCATTGGCTGAGGCGTTGTTGCAGGTAGCCGCGAAACAGCGCTTCTTCGGCCATGCAGACGAAGAACAGGTTCGCCATCACGAACGGCAGGATCCAGGCGGGCGCATGCAGTTCGATTTTTAAACCGCCCAGCGCCACGGCCAGCAGCAACAGCGCCGGTACGCTGATGATCAATGCAATCCAGGAACCCGAGGCGACGCTTTTTTCCGCTTTATCGGTTCTGAACAGCGTGGGCAAGCAGGCGAACAGCAGGAAGGGCACCATCGCCTTGTCGAAGTTGTAATACATGGTGAACGGCGCGCTGAGCGGGCCGGCTTTGTCGCCGTCGATCATCAGCTGGTTGTGGATGCCCGGCACCAGATGCAAGAACAGCGCGATGCAGCCGGCGACCACCAAGCCTTCGAACGCGATCGCCAGATTACGCTGCTCGCGAAAATGGTGACGTAGCCCCGCCAACGCGACGATCGCCAGCAGATAACTCAGGCTGAGTGGCGTCAGTACCCCATGATAAAGCCCCATGCCCGCCGAGGCGGCCAGGATCACCCAGGCTATCAGCCGGTTAAACGGCAAGAAAAATAACGAAGCAGCCAGTACGCCCCACATAATATGTCCCTTTAAAATATGTACACGGCGCTCAGCGCCTTTGCGGCGTGCGATGATGGCGAAATTGAGCGCTAAAGCGGATAGTAGCACACCCAAATGACGCTAAAGGTCGGGGCAGTGACGGATTTGTGCATGATGCCGGCCCATACGACCTGCGACAACGCGGGTCAGCCTTTCATCCAGGCCTGCGAGCGGGTGATTTCGGCCAGGTTTTGCAGGGTGTCCAGGCTCTGCTGGTGGATCTCCTGCGTGGGGGCCGCGCACAGGTCGTGCAGCACGGTCACCTGAAAGCCGGCGTCGTGCGCCTGACGCGCGGTACTCTCGATGGCGAGCGGCGTGCTGACGCCCGCCAGCAGCAGATGATGGCACCGATGCTGCCGTAGCCAGGCTAACAAATTGTTACCGGAGAAGGCGCTTATCGCCGTTTTTTCAAACAGCAGATCGGTTTCTTCCTGATGCAGTTCGGGCATCCAGCGGCAGCCCGGGCTGTTAAGCCGCAGCGCGCCTATCTGTTTCAAATGGTTGAACAGCGGCGAGTGGGGGGGAATATCATGATAATCGTCGGCGAATCCCACCCGCACCCAAATCACCGGGATTTTTCGCACCCGGGCGTAGGCCGCGGCGGCATTGACGTTGGCGAGCAGGTGGGTCGCCACCACCTGTTCGCGGCAGTGGTTGGCGCGCCCTTTGGGCCCGATCAGATCCTCGATCAGGTCGATAATAATCAACGCAGCGGACATGGCGTCTCCAGAAAATGGCCTTCTTTCTTTCTATGATAAAAGGCCAAATGTGATGTGCTGCGGTGAAGTGTTGCCGGATATGTTTACGCCGCGTTTCAGGCGGAGGCCGCCTCCAGCCGTTGCCGTTGGTAGTCGTAGCCGCCCTCGCCGTCGGGCACGAAGCTGAGGCGGTGAGTGATGCACTGCGGCGCGTCTTCGGCATGGTGCGAGACGAACAGCAGCTGGGTGGCACCCTGGCCGATCAGCACGTCGATGAAGCGACGCACCAGCTGGCGATTGAGCGGATCCAGCCCTTGCAGCGGCTCGTCGAGGATCAGCAGCGCCGGGTGTTTCACCAGCGCGCGGGCGATCAGCGCCAGCCGCTGTTGGCCCCAGGAAAGGCTGTGGAACGGGGCATCGCCGCGCGCGCCGTCGAGCCCGAGCAGCGCCAGCCATTGTTCGGTCAGCTGCCGCTGACGATCCGACACCGCCTGATAAATGCCGATCGAATCGAAGAACCCCGACAGCACCACGTTGCGCACGCTGGTGTTGACGCGATAGTCCAGATGCAGGCTGCTGCTGACGTAGCCGATATGGCGCTTGATCTCCCAGATGGTTTCCCCGCTGCCACGGCGGCGGCCGAACAGCGTCAGATCGTTGCTGTAGCCCTGCGGATGATCGCCGGTGATCAAACTGAGCAGCGTGGATTTGCCGGCGCCGTTCGGGCCGACGATCTGCCAATGTTCGCCGGGGTTAACCTGCCAGTCGAGATGATTGAGGATCGGCCGATCGTTATAGCTGACCACGCCGTCGCGCAGGACGATCAGCGGCCGATCCGCCGGCAGCGTCACCTTTTGCGTCGGATCCTCGGTCTCCGGCAGCGCCAGCCCGCTGAGGTTTTCGCTGTGCGCCAGCTGCGCCACCAGCGCGTCCGCCATCACCTGGCGGCGCGGCCCGCGGCTGGTCAGGGTGCAGTCCGCCAGCACGCCCACCTGCCGGACAAAATCCGGTATTTCGTCGAACCGGTTGAGCACCAGCACCACGGTTTGGCCCTGGGCGGAAAGCTCGCTCAGCAATGCGGCGAGCTGCGCGCGCGAGTGAACGTCCAGCCCGTCGAAGGGCTCGTCGAGGATCAGCAGGTCAGGCTCGGGCATCAGCGCCCGGCACAGCAGGGTTTTACGCGTTTCGCCGGTGGAGAGGTATTTGAAGCGGCGCGTCAGCAGGGCGGTGATGCCGAACTGCGCGGCCAGCCGCTCACAGCGCGCGGCGTCTTTCACCTCTTCCTGAATGATTTCCGCCGCGGTGCGGCCGGTGTCGTCCTCGTCCGCGCTGAGCAGATCGGTGTTGTTGCGTTGCCACTCGTCGCTGACCATTTTTTGCAGCTGTTCGAAGGAGATGCGCACCGCGTGCTGAAAATCGCTGCGGCGTTCACCGCTCAGCAGAACCAGTTCGTCCGCCAGCGCGCGCGCCAGGGCAGATTTGCCGCTGCCGTTGGCGCCGACGAAGGCCCAGCTGTCGCCGGCCTGGATTTCCAGCGCGTCCAGCGTCAGGGTGCGGGTATCGCTTAAGCGGAATGAACCTTGCGAAATGTGCAACGACGACATCACCTGTTCCTTTTTTTGCAATTATTTGCCTTAGAAATAGGCGCATTGCAGGGGGATGTCAATCAACAAAAACGCAACGTCACGTTGCGCTTAACACAACGTGGCGACAATCACGCGATCGGCGTTGAACAGGGCGTGTACGGCGGCACCGACGCTCAGCTGCAGACGCTGCAGCTCCGCCGTCGTCAGGGTGGCGCACAGGGTTTCGCCGCCCGCCAGCGTCACCAGCACCTCGCTGTGTTCAGCGCCTGGCTGAATGCCGGCCACCACGCCCGCCAGCGCGTTATCTGCGCCGGTATGCTCCGCCGTATCGACGCTTAACCGCACCCATGGCGCCTTGATCAGCGCCAGCACCTCTTTACCCGGCGTCAGCTGCAGCCGGTCGGCGCTTTGTTGGGTGACGGCCGCCATCAGGCGAGTGGTGCCGTCGTTCAACAAAATCGCCAGGTGCTGCTGCACCTGCTGATGATCGCGTTCGATGACGGTGCCGAAGAACTGATTGCGCGCGCTGGTTTGCAGCGAGAAGCGCGAGATGGCCGCCAGCAGGCTGTCGAGCGGCAGATCGTCCTGCTGCAACACGTCGAAAGCTTTTTGCTGCACCTGGCCCAGCAGGTCATACAGCTGGATCAACCGCTGGCCATAGTGCGTCAGCTGCGCGCCGCCGCCGCCTTTACCGCCGGTGGCGCGTTCCACCACCGTTTGTTCCGCCAGCTGGTTCATTTCATTGATGGCGTCCCAGGCGCTTTTATAGCTGATGCCCGCCAGTTTGGCGCCCTGGCTGATGGAGCCGGTGTGCTGCACCTGTTTCAGCAGCGCTATGCGGCGCGGATCGGCGAACAGCTTTTGCTGGAGTTTGAGAGTCAGAAGAATTTCGGCCTGCATAGCGCATCCTGTCGGCGGCAAAAATCTTATTGTCGCCGATTTGGCGGCAAAGCGCCAAACGCAGTGCGGTGGAGCGCGGGGCAATAAAGACTGGCATTGCTTTGTTGTTATATTATAACATAACAGAAAAACGATAAGGCTTTACGCCGGCTTACGGCCGGTTTTTATTTCACCACAGGGATGCTCCACATGAGTACGACACGCCGGCGTCTTGTCACGCCCAGAAAATCTTTATGCCTTGCCGCCTGGGTCGGCGGCGCACTGACGGCGCCGCTGGCTTTCGCTGCCGACTGCGATAAAGCCCGCAATGCCACGGGGTGCGAAGAACAGCTCACCGTGGAGGCGGCGGCCCCCGCCGGGCGCTACGATGCGTTGAGCGCCGTGAGCCGCAGCGCTTCGCAGCTCGGGCTGACCGCTCGGGAAACGCCGCGCAGCGTCGATATCATCAGCGCAAGAGCGATCCAACAGCGGGGCGACCGCTCGCTGGCCGCCGCCGTCGAGCATGCCACCGGTCTGTCCGGCGTCGCTTCGCCAACGTTGTCCAATAACTTTTCCGCGCGCGGTTTCCGGCCTATCGCCTGGTTGTATAACGGCGTGGAGATGCCCGGCAGCACGCTGCAGCTGAGCGATCCGGCGCATTACGACAGCATCGAGGTACTGCGCGGGCCGGGATCGGCCTTGAACGGCCTGAGCGCCGCGGGCGGCAGCGTCAACCTGATCTCGCGGCGGCCGCCCTTCAGCCGCCAGCCGCTCGAGCTCGATTATGGCTTCGGCAGCTACCGCAGCCAGCGTCTGCATCTGGGGGCCGGCGGCGCGCTGGTGGACGATGCGGTGGCGTACCGGTTGGACGTCAGCGGCAACGACAGCGGCAGCAACGTGCAGTATGAACGCGATCGGCAGAAGCGGGTTTCCGGCTCGCTGCTGTTTAAGCTGACGGACGATGCGCTGTTGACGCTTAGCCTGGACCGCATGCTCAACCGCACCAACAACCCTTACTACGGCACGCCGCTGCTGGACGGGCGCATTGCCGGCGAGCTGCGCGACATCAATTACAACAACCTGACCGACAGCCGCATCCAGAGCAACGCCACCGCATTTCAGGCCAGCCTGGACTGGTTTATGACGCCCGAAGTGGAATGGCATAACCAATTCTATTACTACAGCGGCTTTCGCGAATGGCGCAACGTCGAGCGCTTCCGCGTCGCGGCGGCGGCCCGGCCCGGCGACGTCAACCGCGACTCCTTCGGCGCCCTGGCGCACGACGACGATCTGATCGGCAACCGCAGTTCGCTGGTATTCGACCGCGCCATCGCCGGTTTTGATAACCGGTTGCTGGTCGGCCTCGATCTGAGCAAGCGGCATTTTCAGTATTATTCCAACGGTTTCCCCGGCTCGGAAGACGTACCGCTTGGCGCGCCGCCCAGAGAGCCGTTCGCCCAGGGTACCGACCGCCAACGCGCGCCGGTGCGCCACGTTACCCAGAACCAGTACGCCGCCTTTCTCGAGGATCGCTTCAGCCTGACCGAGCGTTTAGCGTTGCTGGGCCAGCTGCGCTACAACCATATGAACATGGACTGGCGCTTCCAGGGGCCGCAGGAAGAGAGCCGCGCGCACACCTACGTTTTCAGCACCTGGAGCCTGGGCCCCAGCTATGCATTGACCGACAACCTCACGCTCTACGCCAACTACACCACCGGCCAGGAGCCGGGCAACGATCTGTTCTTCCTCAGCCCAACGCAGACCGATCTGCCGCTGACGCGAGCGCGCCAGTGGGAGGCCGGCGCCAAAGGGCAGTTCTGGGGTAACAAGGGCGAGGCGACGCTGGCGCTGTACGAACTGCGCAAGGACAACCTGTTTGTGCCCGACGCGCAGCGGCCGGATGCGTTGAATGCGGTAGGCAGGCAGACGTCGCACGGCATTGAGCTTGGCGTGGTGCTGCGTCCCGACGAGCGCTGGGAGCTGGCCGGCAACGCCGCCTACACGCATGCCCGCTACGACGACTATCGCGGCGGTAGCCCGCTGCGCAGCTATAACGGCAATCGCCCGGCCTATATCCCGGACTGGACTGCCAACCTCAGCGTGCATTATCAGGCGACGGAGCGCCTGGGGCTGGCTTCTTCGCTGCGCTACGTCGGCAGCAGTTACAACGACGACGCCAACCGGCGCAAGATGCGCGCGTACACCACGCTCGATCTGGCGGCGGATTATCAACTGACGCCGATCGTCGATGTCGGTTTTCGCATTCGCAACGCCACCAACCAGCTGTACGCCTATCAGCGTACTTACCCGGACCAGGCGCTGATCGCGCCGCCGCGCAGCTATGAAACCTTCGTGTCGGTCAGGTTCTGACGGCGTGAAAGGCTGGCTTGCCCTGCTGTTGTGCGCCCTGGGATTGGGCGGCAGCGCGCCGCTGCGTGCCGATGCCGTCAGCCTGCAAAATTGCGGGGTAACGCGCGATTACCCGCAGCCGCCGCAGCGGGTGCTGGTTTACGCCAACCCGGCGCTGGAAAACCTGCTGGCGCTGGGGCTGGCTGGCCGCGCGATCGGCGTGGTCGGGTATGACCGCGCGCGCGATCCCGTGCCAACGGCGTCGGCCGAGACATTGCAGGCGCCCACCAGCCCGGCGCCGCCCACGGCGGAAGCGTTACTGCTGATGCGGCCGGATTTTGTCTATTCGGCTAGCTATTACTGGCTGCACAGCCCGGAAACGCCCGTTCGGGCGCGGCTGGCAGAATGGGGCATCGGCACTTATCTCTCTCCCGGCGCCTGCAGCGGCCAGCAAAGCGCGATCGCCGCCGCGCTGACGTTCGAAGACATTTTCACCGAGCTGCGGGAGCTGGCGCGCATTTTCAACGTCAGCAGCGCCGGTGAAGCGCTGGTCGCGCGGCTGCGCGGGCAGCTGAGGGCGTTTGAGGCGCAGCGCGCGCCGCTGCCGCATTTACGTCTGCTGTGGTGGTATGCCGGCGCGCAAACGCCCTACGTGGCGGGCTGCTGCGGCGCGCCAGGTTTGCTGAGCCGCAGCGTCGGTAGCGAGAACCTGTTCGGCGATCGGCCCGAGCTGTGGCCGACGGTGTCCTGGGAGGTTATCGCCGCCCGCGATCCGGATGCGATCGTGCTTGGCGATCTGCCGCGCGGCGGCCTCGGCGACAGCGCGGCCGACAAAATCGCCTTTCTGGAACATCACCCGCTGACCGCGACGCTGCGCGCCGTGCGTCAGCGGCGCTACGTGATCCTCCCCGGTTACGACATGGACCCTTCCGCCCGCACCGTGGCGGCGCTGGGCCGTTTGATTCGGGGCCTGGCGGCCTTGCCGCCGCAGGCGCCGACTTTTTCCAACAAGGAACCTTGATATGACTGCCGTTTCATTCTCTTCGCTGCTGGACTCCTGGGATCGCCAGCAGGCGGCCTACATCGCCGAACGGGAAGCGCGTTTTAACGCCCAGCTGGAGGTGCTGGCGCTGGTCGCCGGCCAGGATTTTCACGTGGTGGATCTGGCCTGCGGCCCGGGATCGCTGAGCCTGCGCATTTTGCAGCGCTTTCCGCAGGCCAGGGTGACCGCCATCGATCTCGATCCGCTGTTGCTGGCGGTGGCGCGCGGTGCGCTGGCGGAGTACGGCGATCGGATCCGCATTCTGCAGGCCGATCTGGCGGATCCGGCCTGTTTTGCCGCGCTGTCCGGCCCCGCGCCACAGGCGGCGGTATCCAGCACGGCGCTGCACTGGCTGATGCCCGAGCAGCAGCTGGCGCTGTACCGCAACGTTGCCGGGCTGCTGGCCGACGGCGGCGTGTTCCTGAACGCCGATCATCAGCGCTATGACCCGCGTCAGCCGCGGCTGAAAGCGTTGGCGGAGCGGCACGACGAGCAGACCCAACAGCGCGCCTGGGACAACGGCGTCGAGGATTGGGATCGCTGGTTTGCGGGCGCGCTGCAATCGCCGACGCTGGCCGCTTATCAGGCCGAGCGTGAAGCGCTGTTCGCCGGCCGCCCGGTGCCGCCGCCGACGCCGGTGGATTTCCAGCTCGCGGCGCTTAGACAAGCCGGTTTCAGCGAGGCGGGGACGGTGTGGCAGCTGTTGGACGACTATGTGATCGCAGGCTGGAAATAGCATGATCCGGCGGTTACTGCCCGGCCGTGAGGCCGGCTGGCTGCTGTTGCTGGCGGCGGCGTTGCCGCTGGTCCTGCTGGGCGCCACCTTGTCGGGGCCTGCGCCGATCGCGTGGCACGATGCCTGGCGCATCGTATTCGGCGTCAGCGGCAGCGCGGCGACCGACGCCGAGGTGTATCAGCGCATCATCTGGTCGCTGCGGATGCCGCGCGCGCTGTTGGCGGCGCTGGCCGGCGCCGGGCTGGCGTTGGCGGGCACCGTGCTGCAGTCGCTGACCCGCAACCCGCTGGCCGATCCCTGGGTGCTGGGCATCTCCTCCGGCGCCGGCGTGGGGGCGGTAACGGTATTGGTATTGGGGCTGGGGGGCGGCCTGCTGTCGGTGTCCGGAGGCGCGTTTATCGGCGCGCTGGGAGCATTTGCGTTGGTGATGCTGCTGGCCGGGCGTTCGCTGCAGGGGGAGTCCACGCTGTTTATTCTGGCCGGGGTGGCGGTGACGCAGCTGCTTTCTGCGTTGACTTCGCTGATCACCCTCTGGCAGGCGGACGCCAACGCCACGCGCGGCGTGATGTTCTGGCTGCTGGGATCGTTCAGCGACGCGCGCTGGCCGCAGGTCGGGCTGTGCGGGCTGGCGCTGGCGGCGGCGCTGCTGCTTTGTTGGCTGCGGGCGGGTGAGCTGGACGCGCTGGCGTTCGGCGGCGTGACCGCCGCTTCGTTGGGGGTGGCGGTGGCTCCGCTGAAGCTGCTGCTGTATGTGGTGACCACCGCGCTGACGGCGGCGATCGTCGCGTTCAGCGGCGCGGTGGGATTTATCGGGCTGACGGTGCCGCATGTCGCCCGGCGGCTGGTCGGCTCGCGGCATCGGCTGCTGTTGCCGGCCAGCGCGCTGTGCGGCGCGCTGTTCGCCGTGGCGGCGGACACGCTGGCCAGAACGCTGTTTGCCCCGCGCGAGCTGCCGGTCGGCGTGCTGACGGCGCTGTTGGGGGTGCCGGTATTCCTGCTGTTGCTGTATCGGAAGGTCAATGCATGACGATTGAAAAAGCGCGATCCGGCCTGCGCGCCGAAGCGGTGAGCTGGCGAGCGGGCGAACGCACGGTGCTGGAAAATCTGGATTTCTGCGCCTTGCCCGGTGAGGTCACCGGCGTGCTCGGCGTCAACGGCAGCGGTAAATCCACGTTGCTCAAGCTGCTGGCCGGGTTGCAGCCTGCCGCCGGGGGCCACGTTTGGCTGGAAGGGCGCGAAATTACTGCGTTTTCCGGGCGGGAGCGCGCCAGGCGCATCGCCTTTCTCGAGCAATCCGCCCCCGGTGCCTTCGCGCTGCCGGTGAAGGAGGCGGTGCTGCTGGGGCGCCTGGCCCATATTGGCCGCTGGCGCGGTTTCGGCCCCGAAGATCGCCGTCTCGCCGGGCAGGCGATGGAGCAAGTGGGCATCAGCCACCTGGCCGATCGCGATTGGCAGCGGCTGTCCGGCGGCGAACGGCAGCGGGTGCACCTGGCGCGCGCGTTGGCGCAGCAAACGCCGTGGCTGCTGCTGGATGAGCCCGCCAACCATCTGGATATCGCCCATCAGCAGCAGTTTATGGCCTTGCTGCGGCGGCTGAAGCTCAGCGTGGTGGTGACGCTGCACGATCTGAATCTGGCCGCCTGCTATTGCGATCGGGTGGCGCTGCTGCAGTGGGGCAGGGTCTGCGCGGCGGGTGCGCCGCGGCAGGCGCTGACGCCGGAGAACATTCGCGCGGTGTACGGGGTGGAGGCCCGGCTGGCGGCGCCCGCCGGCTATGCGCCGCCGCTGATCTATTACCCCGCACCGGCATGAGCCCGGTGGAAAGGGCACGTTTAGCCGATCACAATTTCGCCCCGCTGGCTAAAATAACTCCGGTTTTACCGATTTTTTTGGGTTAGAATAACCCGATATGCGGTGAAAGGCATTTGCCGCTCAATGGGCAGTTAAGCGAGGCTATCATGTTGGAATTATTGAAAAGTCTGTTGTTTGCCGTGGTCATGGTGCCGGTGGTCATGGCGCTGATCCTCGGCCTGATCTACGGTTTTGGCGAAGTATTCAACGTCTTCTCCAAAGTGGGCCGTTCGAAAGAAAATCGCACCCAGCACTGACCGTTCCCCATCCTGATACCCGCCGGCATCGCCCGGCGGGCATTCCTCAAGTTATCTCACGCTTTGCCGATAAACCGCATGACAAGCTTTCGCGCAACGTTATATTATTTTTTATATAACGAAGAGTGATAATGCACGTTAACTTGCGGAGAAAAACAATGAAACAGCAATGGACCAAATGGGTTGGCGGGATCGTGTTGGCATCGGGCCTGGTGGCACAGGCTTCGGCGGCGGAAAAGATCACCGTGTTCGCCGCCGCGTCGCTGACCAACGCGCTGCAGGACATCGCCACCCAGTATCAAAAAGGCAAGGATGTGCAGGTGGTTTCCTCCTTTGCGTCCTCTTCGACGCTGGCGCGCCAAATTGAGCAGGGCGCCCCGGCCGATCTGTTCATCTCCGCCGATCAACAGTGGATGGATTACGCCATCGACAAGCAGCAGATGGTGAAAGACACCCGCTATACGCTGCTGGGCAACGAACTGGTGCTGATCGCCGCCAAGAGCGATACGCAAGATAAGATCGCCATCGACAAGCAGACCGACTGGACCAAGCTGCTCAACGGCGGCCGTCTGGCGGTGGGCGATCCGGATCACGTGCCGGCCGGCATCTACGCCAAAGAGGCGCTGGAACACCTGGGCGCCTGGAGCGCGCTGGAGCCGAAACTGGCGCGCGCCAACAACGTGCGCAGCGCGATGGCGCTGGTGGAGCGCGGTGAAGCGCCGCTCGGCATCGTCTACGGCTCCGACGCGGTCGCCAGCGACAAGGTGAAAGTGGTGGGCGTATTCCCGGAAGACAGCCACAAACCGGTTGAATATCCGATGGCGATTGTGAAAGATCGTCAAAATCCGACGGTCAGCGCTTTCTATACCTATCTGAAGGGCCCGGAAGCGGCCGCTATTTTTGAACATTATGGATTCACCCCGCGTAAATGATTCTGAGTGAGTACGAGTGGCAGGCGGTTGAGCTGAGCCTGAAAGTCTCCGGTTTGGCGGTGGTCTGCAGCCTGCCGTTCGGCATTCTGATGGCCTGGGTGCTGGTGCGTTGCCGCTTTCCCGGCAAGGCGCTGCTGGACGGCGTCATTCACCTGCCCCTGGTGCTGCCGCCGGTGGTGGTCGGCTATTTGCTGCTGATCGCCATGGGGCGGCGCGGCGTCATCGGCGAGTGGCTGTACGACTGGTTCGGCTTCAGCTTCAGCTTTAGCTGGCGCGGCGCCGCGCTGGCATCGGCGGTGGTGGCGTTTCCGCTGATGGTGCGCGCCATCCGGCTGGCGCTGGAGGCGGTGGATACCCGGCTGGAGCAGGCGGCGCGCACGCTGGGCGCCAACCCGTGGCGGGTGTTTTTCACCATCACGCTGCCGCTGTCGCTGCCCGGCGTCATTGTCGGCGTGGTGCTGGCCTTCGCCCGCTCGCTGGGGGAGTTCGGCGCCACCATCACCTTCGTCTCCAACATTCCCGGTGAAACCCGCACCATTCCGCTGGCGATGTATACGCTGATCGAAACGCCGGGGGCGGAAGCCGCCGCCGCGCGGCTGTGCGCGATCGCCATCGTGCTGTCGCTGGCTTCCCTGATGGTGTCCGAATGGCTGGCCCGCTGGGGCCGCAAACGGATGGGGGTGTAAATGCTGGAGCTGGATTTCTCGCAGCAGCTGGGCGACCTTAATCTCAACGTCCGCGCCGATTTGCCGGCGCAGGGCATCACCGCGATTTTCGGCCTGTCCGGTGCGGGCAAAACTTCCCTGATCAACGCCATCGGTGGCCTGACCCGTTTGCAGCAGGGGCGCATCGCGCTCAATGGCCGCACGCTGGTGGATACCGCCGCTGGCCTTTGCCTGCCGCCGGAAAAGCGCCGTATCGGCTACGTGTTTCAGGATGCACGGCTGTTCCCGCACTATCGGGTGCGCGGCAACCTGCAGTACGGCATGGCGGCCGGCATGCGCGCACAGTTCAACACTATCGTCGAGCTGCTGGGCATCGGACCGTTGCTCAATCGGCTGCCGCTGACGCTCTCCGGCGGTGAAAAACAGCGGGTGGCGATCGGCCGCGCGCTGCTGACCGCGCCGGAACTGCTGCTGATGGACGAGCCGCTGGCCTCGCTCGATCTGCCGCGCAAACGCGAGCTGCTGCCGTATCTGGAGCGGTTGGCGCAGGACGTCAACATCCCCATCCTCTACGTCAGCCATAGCCTGGACGAGATCCTGCGCCTGGCCGAGCAGGTGATGGTGCTGGATCGCGGCGAGGTGCGTGCGTTCGGCGGGCTGGAAGCCGTCTGGGCCAGCAGCGCGCTGAGGCCGTGGCTGCAGCGTGAAGATCAGAGCAGCGTGCTGCGCGTCAGCGTGATTGAGCATCATCAGCGCTATGCCATGACCGCGCTGGCGCTCGGCGATCAAAGGCTGTGGGTCAGCGGTATCGACGCCGAACTGGGCACCCAGCTGCGCATTCGCATCAACGCCGCCGACGTCTCGCTGGTGTTGCAGCCGCCGGTCAACAGCAGCATTCGCAACGTGTTGCCGGCCAAGGTAAGCGAGTGTCTGGACGTGGACGGACAGGTGGAAGTGAAGCTGGCGGTCGGGGAACACGTGCTGTGGGCGCGGATCACGCCGTGGGCACGCGATGAACTGGCGATCCGCCCTGGGCAGTGGCTGTACGCGCAGGTGAAGAGCGTGTCGATCAGCCGCGAGAGCCGCTAAGACAGGCCCTCCCGGCGGGAGGGCGAAAAGATTACAGCACGCGGGTGCGGATCACCTCGGCGATGCCCGGCTGCAGGTTATCGGCGATCACCAGATCGGCGCGTTCCTTGATCGCGTCATCGGCGTTGCCCATCGCCACGCCCAACCCGACCGCTTCCAGCATGCTGATGTCGTTGTAGTTGTCGCCGAACGCCACCACCTGATCCATGCTCAGCCCCTGCGACTCCACCCATTGGCGCAGGCGCTTGCCTTTGCTGTTGCCGCCTTTGGCGATATCCACCTGATCGTGCCAGGACCATTCGCACGCCAGCCCCAGCTCTTTCTCCACCGTGTCGGCAAACTCGCGCAGCGCCAGGGTATCGGCGTGCGAGGTGGCGAATTTCCAGATCGCCTGCGCGTCGTCGGCCGCCTGGGCCAGGCTGCCGACCTGCAGCAGCGTTGGGCGCTGCGCTACCGGCAGGGTTTCGGCCCAGGCCAGCGAGCGGGTCACGTGGCCGCTCGGCTCCTGGTAGAGCATGGCGTCGTCAACATACATCAGCCCGTGAATGTCGGTCTGTTTGAGCATCTGCAGCACCTGCTTGGCCTGATCTTTCGCCAGAGGATCGGCCGCCAGCACCTTCTTCTGCTGAAAATCATACAGGTAGGTGCCGTTGCAGCAGATGGCCGGGGTGTCTATCTGCAGCGCCTGGTAGAACGGATGGATGGCGACGTGGTGGCGGCCGGTGACCACCACCACCTGGATGCCGGCGGCGCGCGCCTGCGCCAGCGCTTCCAGCGACTGCGGTAAGATGCGTTTTTGGTTGTCCAGCAGGGTGCCGTCAAGATCGAGGGCGATGACGCGGTAGCTCATAGGGTTCTCGTTATCGTTAGCCATAAAATTAATCCGATGGTACACCGGATAGCCAACGGAGAAAACCGCGTGAGCTTCCGGTGCTAAGCGGGGTTGCCATGCGACGGATGTGCGGTAAGCTAGGGGCAATCGAACGGCCTGAAACCGGTTCCTCTTTTACCCTTTGCAAGGAGAACACATGAAGCAAATCGTTTATGTCGCCAGCCCGGAGAGCCAGCAGATCCACGTTTGGCAGTTGGACGATGCCGGCGCGCTGGCGCTGCTGCAAACCGTTGATGTGCCGGGCCAGGTGCAGCCGATGACCCTTCATCCGGACAAGACCCACCTGTACGTCGGCGTACGTCCGGCGTTCGGCATCGTCAGCTACCGCATCGAGGCGGACGGCACGCTGCAGCAGGCCGGCATGGCGCCGCTGCCGGGCAGCCCGACCCATATCTCCACCGATTTGCAGGGGCGTTACCTGTTCTCCGCCTCCTACAGCGGCAACTGCGCCAGCATCAGCCCGATCGGCCACGACGGCGTGGTGACGGCGCCTATTCAGCAGATCGACGGCCTGACCGCGCCGCACTCGGCGAACATCGATCCGACCAACCAGCTGGTGCTGGTGCCTTGCCTGAAAGAAGACCGCATCCGCCTGTTCAACCTGAGCCTGGCGGGCCAGCTGACGCCACACGCGCAGGAAGCGGTGGCGACCGCCGCCGGCGCCGGGCCGCGTCATATGGCGTTCCACCACAACGACAAGTTCGCTTACTGCGTCAATGAGCTGGACGGTACGGTGGACGTGCTGGCCATCTCGGAAAACGGCGGTCACTACACCGTGACGCAGACGCTGGACATCATGCCGGCCGACTTCGACGGCATCCGCTGGGCGGCGGACATTCATATCACGCCGAACGGCCGCTTCCTGTACACCAGCGATCGCACCGCTAGCATTCTGACCATCTTCAGCGTTTCCGAAGACGGCGGCACGCTGAGCGTGGTCGGCTATCACCCGACCGAAGCGCAGCCGCGCGGTTTCAATATCGATCACAGCGGCCGCTTCGTGATTTCGTCCGGCCAGAAGTCCGATCACATCGCGGTGCATGAGATTGATCAGCGCAGCGGTGAGCTGACCACGCTGGCGCGTTATCCGGTGGGCAAAGGCCCGATGTGGGTGAGCGTGCTGGCGAAGTAATTCGGCGGTCAGATGAGTATGGAAAAAGCGCGGTTCGGTTGAATCGCGCTTTTTTATTGGCGGGGGATCAGTTGAACGTCACCGTCAGCGTGGCGCTGCCGAGGCTGTGGAAATGGACGTTAAAGCCCACCAGCGCGCCGCTGGATCCCTCATCCACTTCGATACGCTCCACGTCCAGCGCATGCACGGTGAACTGGTAGCGGTGGCTCTCGCCCTCTGGCGGCGCCGCGCCGCCGTAGCCAGCCGAGCCGAAGTCGGTGCGGGTCTGCAGTGCGCCGGCGGGCAGCGGCGCTTTGCCGGAGCCCGCGCCCTGGGGCAGCTCGCGCACGTCGGCGGGAATGTTGGCCACGATCCAGTGCCACCAGCCGGAGCCGGTCGGGGCATCGGGATCGTAAACGGCGATTACGAAGCTCTTGGTGCCGGCCGGCACGCCGTCCCAGGCCAGGTGGGGCGACAGGTTATCGCCGTGGTAGCCCATGCCGTTGAAGACCTGCGCCTGCGGCAGCTTGCCGCCGTCCTGCAGATCGTTGCTGTACAAACGAAAAGCCATAGTGACTCCCAGTTGTCGGTAAACGCGGACCCTTAAGCTAGATCGTTTCGCCGTGACAATACAAGCGGGATTGCCATTCGCCAACGGCGGCGCGGATCGGTTACCATGGCCGCATCTTCCTTCCTACAGACCGCCGGATAGCCAAATAACGCCACCATGATCTCACTGAAAAAACGCACGCCGTGGTTCGGCTGGCTGCGCCGTTGGGCCAAAAGCATCAAGCGCGATATTTACGCGCTGTGGCTGGCCGCCCGTGATAAGCGCACCCCGTGGTACGCCAAACTGATCGCGCTGCTGGTGGCCGGCTATGCGATCTCGCCGATCGATCTGATCCCGGACTTCATTCCGGTGCTGGGCTATCTGGATGACGTCATCATCGTGCCGTTGGGCATCATGCTGGCGGTGCGCCTGATCCCCAAGCCGCTGATGGCCGAGCTGCGCGAGAAGGCGCAAAAGCGCGTCGATAACCCCACCGGCCGCATGGCGGCAGCGATGATCATTTTACTTTGGCTGCTGTGTCTGGGATTGCTGGCCCGCTATCTGGACCAGCATTGGTAAGGCATTAACGCGCGGCGGCGGCGACGGCGGCGGTCAGGCGGCTGAGCTGTTCCGCTTCGATGATGTAAGGCGGCATCAGGTAAATCAGCTTGCCGAACGGCCGGATCCACACCCCGCGTTCGACGAATCCGCGCTGCAGCTCGGCGACGTCCACCGGTTCACGCATCTCCACCACCCCAATCGCGCCCAGCACCCGCACGTCCGCCACCTTCGGCAGCGCCGCGAGCGGCAGCAGTTCCTGTTTCAGCTGGGCTTCGATGGCGCTCACCTGCGCCTGCCAGCGATTTTCCGCCAGCAGCGCCAGGCTGGCGTCCGCCACCGCGCAGGCCAGCGGGTTGCCCATAAAGGTTGGGCCGTGCATAAAGCAGCCGGCCGCGCCGTTGCTGATGGTCTCCGCCACGTGGCGGGTGGTCAGGGTGGCGGACAGCGTCATGTAGCCGCCGGTCAGCGCCTTGCCCAGGCAGAGAATGTCCGGCACCACCTGTGCGTGCTCGCAGGCGAACAGCTTGCCGGTGCGGCCGAAGCCGGTGGCGATTTCGTCGGCGATCAGCAGCACCTGATGGCGATCGCACAGCTCGCGCACCCGCTTGAGGTAGGTCGGGTGGTAGATACGCATGCCGCCGGCGCCTTGCACCACCGGTTCCAGGATCACCGCCGCCACTTCACCGGCGTGCTGCTCCAGCAACGCGGCGAACGGCGCGATGTCCTCTTCGCGCCATTCCTCGTCGAAGCGGCACTGCGGCGCGGTGGCGAACAGGTGCGGCGCCAGGTAGCCCTGATAGAGGCTGTGCATCGAGTTGTCCGGATCGCAGACCGACATCGCGCCGAAGGTATCGCCGTGATAGCCGTGGCGCAGCGTCAGGATGCGCTGCCGCCGCTCACCGCGCGCCTGCCAGTACTGCAGCGCCATCTTCAGCGACACTTCTACCGCCACCGAACCGGAATCCGCCAGGAACACGCACTGCAGCGCTTCCGGCGTCATCGCCACTAACCGGCGGCACAGCGAGATGGCGGCCGGATGGGTAATACCGCCGAACATCACGTGCGACATCTTCTCCAGCTGCCGGCTGGCGGCCTGATTCAGGTGCGGATGGTTGTAACCGTGGATCGCCGCCCACCAGGAGGACATACCGTCCACCAGACGCCGGCCGTCCGCCAGCTGCAGCTCGACGCCGCTGGCCGACTCGATCGGGTAACAGGGTAACGGGCGGCTCATGGAGGTGTAGGGGTGCCAGATATGACGTTGGTCAAACGCCAGGTCGGAAGCGGTCACAGACATACTTGTAAACCAAATTGAATTAAGATTGGTTGACAGTATATCCACAATATTTAAACTGGCGACACTTTTTCGTTTTGGAGACGCCATGATGGCCGATCGCATTCACTGGACAGTAGGGCAAGCCCAGGCCCTGTTTGATAAACCTCTGCTTGAACTGCTGTTCGAAGCGCAAACCGTACACCGCCAGCACTTTGACCCGCGTCAGGTGCAGGTCAGCACGCTGCTGTCGATCAAGACCGGCGCTTGCCCGGAAGACTGCAAATACTGCCCGCAAAGCTCGCGCTACAAGACCGGCCTGGAGTCGGAGCGGTTGATGCAGGTCGAACAGGTACTGGAATCGGCGCGCAAGGCCAAGGCGAACGGCTCGACCCGTTTTTGCATGGGCGCGGCGTGGAAGAACCCGCACGAGCGCGATATGCCTTATCTGCAGCAGATGGTGCAGGGCGTGAAAGCGATGGGCATGGAAACCTGCATGACGCTGGGCACGCTTGACGGCACTCAGGCCGAGCGGCTGGCGGAAGCCGGGTTGGATTATTACAACCATAACCTCGATACCTCGCCGGAGTTCTACGGCAGCATCATCACCACCCGCAGCTACCAGGAACGTCTGGATACGCTCGACAAAGTGCGCGACGCCGGCATCAAAGTATGCTCCGGTGGCATCGTCGGGCTGGGTGAAACGGTGCGCGACCGCGCCGGGCTGCTGGTGCAGCTGGCCAACCTGCCGAAACCGCCGGAGAGCGTGCCGATCAACATGTTGGTGAAGGTAAAAGGCACGCCGCTGGCGGATAACGACGATGTCGATCCGTTTGACTTTATCCGCACCATCGCGGTGGCGCGCATCATGATGCCGTCTTCTTATGTCCGCCTCTCCGCCGGCCGTGAACAGATGAACGAACAGACACAGGCGATGTGCTTTATGGCCGGCGCCAACTCGATCTTCTACGGTTGCAAGCTGCTGACCACGCCGAACCCGGAAGAAGACAAGGATCTGCAACTGTTCCGCAAGCTGGGGCTGAACCCGCAGCAGACCGCCACCGAACACGGCGACAACCAGCAACAGCAGGTGCTGGCTAAGCAGCTGCTGAACGCCGATACCGCCGAGTTTTACAACGCGGCGCCGTGATGAGCTGGCAACAACGCATCGAGCAGGCGCTGGCAGAACGGCACCTCAACGCCGCCTACCGTCGGCGACAGACCACCGAGGGCGGCAACGGCCGCCAGATCCGGCTGGGCGATCGTCTCTACCTGAACTTCTCCGGCAACGACTACCTGGGGCTGAGCCAAGATGCGCGGGTGATCGCCGCCTGGCAGCAGGGCGCGCAGCGTTACGGCGTCGGCAGCGGCGGGTCGGGCCACGTCACCGGCTTTAGCGCGGCGCATCAGGCGCTGGAGGAGCAACTGGCGGCGTGGCTCGGCTATCCGCGCGCGCTGCTGTTCATCTCCGGTTACGCCGCCAACCAGGCGGTGCTGGCGGCGTTGATGCAGAAAGGCGATCGCATTTTAGCCGATCGCCTCAGCCACGCCTCGCTGCTGGAGGCGGCGGCGCAGTCGCCGGCCGAGCTGCGCCGCTTCCAGCACAATCAGCCGCAGGCGCTGGCGGATCTGCTGGCCAAACCCTGTGAAGGGCAGCGGTTGGCGGTGACCGAAGGGGTGTTCAGCATGGACGGCGACGGCGCACCGTTGGCGGAACTGCATCGCTTAACCCGCGCGGCGGGCGCCTGGCTGATGGTGGACGATGCCCACGGCGTCGGCGTGCGCGGCGAGCAAGGCCGCGGCAGCTGCTGGCAACAGGGCGTGCGCCCTGAACTGCTGGTGGCGACCTTCGGCAAGGCGTTCGGCGTCAGCGGCGCGGCGGTGCTGTGCGATGAGGCGACCGCCGAGTATCTGCTGCAGTTCGCCCGCCATCTGATTTACAGCACCGCGATGCCGCCGGCGCAGGCCTGCGCGCTGCAGGCGGCGCTGGCCTGCATTCGAGAGGGCGATGAACTGCGCGCCCGGCTGCAGGACAACATTCGGCGTTTCCGCCAGGGCGCGGCGCCGCTGGCGCTAACCCTGACGGATTCCGACACCGCCATCCAGCCGCTGCTGGTGGGGGACAATCAACGCGCGCTCGATCTGGCGACCCGCCTGCGTGAGCGCGGGCTGTGGGTGAGCGCCATCCGCCCACCGACGGTGCCGCCGGGCGGCGCGCGGTTGCGCATCACCCTGACGGCGGCGCATCAGCCGCAGGACATCGATCGCCTGCTGGAGGTATTGCATGACGTCAGCCAATGACGCGGTGAACAAACAGGCGGTCGCTTCGGCCTTCAGCCGCGCCGCCGGCAGCTACGACGCCGCCGCCGCGCTGCAGCGTGACGTTGGCGAGCGCTTACTGGGGATGGGGAGTGCCCATCCGGGCGAACGGCTGCTGGATGCCGGCTGCGGCACCGGCTATTTCAGCCGCCTGTGGCGCGAGCGCGGCAAGCAGGTGACCGCGCTCGATCTGGCGCCGGGCATGCTGGACGTCGCCCGTCAACGGCAGGCGGCGCACCATTATCTGCTGGGCGATATCGAACAGGTGCCGCTGCCCGATGCGGCGATGGACATCTGTTTCAGCAGCCTGGTGGTGCAATGGTGCAGCGATCTGCCCGCCGCGCTGGCGGAGCTGTATCGCGTGACCCGCCCCGGCGGCGTAATTCTGTTTTCCACGCTGGCGGCGGGATCGCTGCAGGAACTGGGGGACGCCTGGCAACAGGTGGATGGCGAGCGCCACGTGAACGCTTTCCTGCCGCTGGCGCAGATCCGCGCCGCCTGTGCTGACTATCGGCACGAGCTGGTCACGGAGCTGCGCACCCTGAACTACCCGGACGTGATGACGCTGATGCGTTCGCTCAAGGGCATCGGGGCCACGCACCTGCATCAGGGGCGCGAGGGCGGCCTGATGTCGCGTGGCCGTCTCGCCGCGCTGCAGGCGGCTTACCCGTGCCGGCAGGGGCAGTTCCCACTCAGCTATCATCTGGTTTATGGAGTGATTTATCGTGATTAAACGTTGGTTCGTGACCGGCACCGACACCGAAGTCGGTAAAACCGTCGCCAGCAGCGCCTTGCTGCAGGCCGCCAACCGGGCGGGCTACCGCAGCGCCGGTTATAAGCCGGTGGCTTCCGGCAGCGAAATGACCGCCGAGGGGCTGCGCAACGGCGATGCGCTGGCGCTGCAGGCCAACAGCGGCGTGGCGCTCCGCTACGACGAAGTGAACCCTTACGTTTTTGCCGAACCGACCTCGCCGCATATCGTCAGCGCCGATGAAGGCCGGCCGATCGAGGCGGCGCAGCTGTCCGACGGCCTGCGCCGGTTGGAGCAGCGCGCCGACTGGGTGCTGGTCGAGGGCGCGGGCGGGTGGTTTACCCCGCTGTCGGCGCAGTACACCTTCGCCGATTGGGTGCAGCAGGAGCAACTGCCGGTGATCCTGGTGGTGGGCATTAAACTGGGCTGCATCAACCACGCGGTGCTGACGGCGCAGGCGGTGCAACAGGCGGGGCTGAAGCTGGCCGGTTGGATCGCCAACGACGTGACGCCGCCGGGGCGGCGGCATCAGGAATACCTGGCCACGCTGCGCCGTATGCTGCCGGCGCCGCTGCTGGGTGAAATCCCGCACCTGCCGCAGGCCGAGCGGGCGCCGCTGGGGCAGTATCTGGATATCAGCCTGCTATAAACCCTCCATGAGGGAGGCTTTCTCCCTCATTCTCCTTCCTGGCGCGCCAGCCCGGCGCCGATCAACGCCTCATCCAGCTGCGCCAGCGCGCCGTGCGCCACCGTGCGCCCGCTGTCCAACAGGCAGAAGCGGTCCGCCACCCGGCGCACGAACGGCAGCTGATGCTCCACCAGTAAAATGGTCATGCCCAATTCGCGGTTGAGCCGGCGGATCACGTTGCCGATGTCGGCGGCGATCGAGGGGGGGACGCCCGCCGTCGGTTCGTCGAGGATCAGCAGCGCCGGCTCCTGGGCCAGCGCCCGGCCAATCGCCAGCTGGCGTTGGGCGCCCACGCAAAGATCGCCGGCGCGGCGCGCGCGCATCTGGCGCAAATGGGGAAACAGGCTGTAGATCAGCGGCGGAATGCGGCGAGGGGCGCCGCGCCCGGCCATTTGCGCCACCTGCAGATTCTCCTCCACGCTCAGCTGCGAGAAGAGCTGCCGCCCCTGGGGCACGTGGCTGATGCCCAGTGCGGCGCGGCGCTCCATCGGCTGCAGCAACAGGTTTTGCGGCGGCTGATCCGCCGGCTGCCAGGTCATGCTGCCGCTCACCACCGGCACATGCCCCATAATGCAGTTGACCAGCGTGGTTTTGCCCACGCCGTTGCGGCCGAGCAGCACGGTGCACTGGCCGCGCGGCAGCTCCAGGTTGATGTCCCACAGGGTGTGGTTCTGCCCGTAAAATTGATTGACCGATCTCAGGCTCAGCATTTGGCATTCTCCTCATAGACGCCCGTTTCACTCGTTGGCGGGGACTGCAAAGGCCGCATGCGCGGCGAATTTCCCGAGTGTGGCAATGTCTGGAACAAAATGCCGTCCGTCTAATGAGCCAGAGCAAGGTCTGCGGTAGACGGAATGACAGTCAATATGTCGTTAAAAACGACGCTTGTGACGACTTGGTGTCGTTCTTGCGCTTTTACGGGCGATAGCGCCGCGGAGATTACGCGTCGCGGCAGGCAGCGCATCATGCTGTGGCACCGCGTTTATACGCAGGAAGATAAAGCAACTCTCAGGCCAGTTTTGCCGCCGGGTGAAAACGGGGATTGTTATCGCCTTGTTAACCACGCGTCAGGCCTGACAGGCGCTGCCGTGGCGGCCCGAAAATACGCGGGGAAGTTAACCCGGACGTTTTTTGCACTCTTATGGTGCTCTTTGGTCAGGGCATGGTGCAAGGCGTTGCGCCGCCGTCAAGAGCGATCCGCGTGAAAGGGGCCAATGCGATTTTGGCAATGGGGATTTTTAGTATTAATCGGCATAAACAAAGCGATATTTTTATGAAAAAATAACTAAAAAAGGCATTTTGGCGAGTGTAAAGGGCGAAAAGCTTTCTTTCTGTAACTCCCGCCCCGGGCGGGGCGGTGAGAGTTATCCACTATTCCTGTGGATAACCTTGTGTATTAGATTTAGAAAAACGCTGTAAAGCGAGAGCCGACGCGGGTTCTGTTCGCTTTGTCCGCATTCTCGTCTTTTTATTAATGTTATTAAATATCAATAATTTAATTAAAATCAAGACGCAGGGGTATTGATCAGGCCTCTATGTATGATTTTTCAACGCCGTGCTATCAATAAGTTAATTCGCGGCAAGTTCTGGGGATAAATCTGTTATTGACAATAAAAATGTCACCGGGCTGTAACGCCACGGTGCAGCGACGTTGCAGCGGCGTCGATCCCGGCGACGAATCCGCTTGAAGCTGGTTTTATATCCAGTATCATGGGCACTGGCGCAAATCGCCGACACTTTCCATAATTAGGGGCCATGCCCGGCGCAGAGCCGGCTGGCCGCCTGAGCGCGCGCATCTCCACAGGGTAGCCGAGCAATGAGTAAACTTTTCAAACTGCATTCAGAGTTCAAACCGGCCGGCGATCAGCCGGAAGCCATCCGCAAGCTGGAAGAGGGGCTGGAAGACGGCCTGGCGCACCAGACGCTGCTGGGGGTCACCGGTTCGGGCAAGACATTCACCATCGCCAACGTGATAGCCGATCTGAATCGGCCGACCATGGTGCTGGCGCCGAACAAGACGCTGGCGGCGCAGCTGTACGGCGAGATGAAAGAGTTTTTCCCGGAGAATGCGGTGGAATACTTCGTCTCCTACTACGACTACTACCAGCCGGAAGCCTATGTGCCCAGCTCCGACACCTTCATTGAAAAAGACGCTTCGGTGAACGAGCACATCGAGCAGATGCGTCTTTCCGCCACCAAGGCGCTGCTGGAGCGGCGCGACGTGGTGGTGGTGGCGTCGGTGTCGGCGATCTACGGCCTGGGCGATCCGGATCTTTACCTGAAGATGATGCTGCACCTGACCCAGGGCATGATCATCGATCAACGATCCATTTTGCGCCGGCTGGCGGAGCTGCAGTACTCCCGCAACGATCAGGCCTTCCAGCGCGCTACCTTCCGCGTGCGCGGCGAGGTGATCGACATTTACCCGGCGGAGTCGGACGAGCTGGCGCTGCGCGTCGAGCTGTTCGACGATGAAGTGGAACGGCTGTCGCTGTTCGATCCGCTGACCGGGCAGATCGAGCAGGTGGTGCCGCGTTTTACCATCTACCCGAAATCGCACTACGTGACGCCGCGTGAGCGGATCATGCAGGCGATGGAAGAGATCAAGGTCGATCTGGCGGACCGCCGCAAGGTGCTGCTGGCCAACAACAAGCTGCTGGAAGAGCAGCGCCTGACGCAGCGCACCCAGTTCGATCTGGAGATGATGAACGAGCTGGGTTACTGCTCGGGCATCGAAAACTACTCGCGCTACCTGTCCGGGCGCGCCGAGGGCGAGCCGCCGCCGACGCTGTTCGACTACCTGCCGGCGGACGGCCTGCTGGTGGTCGACGAATCCCACGTCACCATTCCGCAGATCGGCGCGATGTTCAAGGGCGACCGCGCGCGTAAAGAAACGCTGGTGGAGTACGGCTTCCGCCTGCCGTCGGCGCTGGACAACCGCCCCTTGCGCTTCGAGGAGTTCGAGGCGCTGGCGCCGCAGACCATCTATGTCTCCGCGACGCCGGGCAAATATGAGCTGGAGAAATCCGGCGGCGATCTGATCGATCAGGTGGTGCGGCCGACCGGGCTGCTGGATCCGATCGTGGAGGTGCGACCGGTCGCCACCCAGGTGGACGATCTGCTCTCCGAGATCCGCAAGCGCGCGGCGATCAACGAGCGCGTGCTGGTGACCACCCTGACCAAACGCATGGCGGAAGACCTGACCGAATACCTGGAAGAGCATGGCGAGCGCGTGCGCTACCTGCACTCGGACATCGATACCGTGGAACGGGTCGAAATCATCCGTGACCTGCGTCTGGGCGAGTTCGACGTGTTGGTGGGCATCAACCTGTTGCGTGAGGGGCTCGACATGCCTGAGGTGTCGCTGGTGGCGATTCTGGACGCCGACAAGGAAGGCTTCCTGCGTTCCGAGCGTTCGCTGATCCAGACCATCGGCCGCGCGGCGCGTAACCTGAACGGCAAGGCGATCCTGTATGGCGATCGCATCACCGATTCGATGGCCAAGGCGATCGGCGAAACCGAGCGGCGCCGCGCCAAGCAGCAGGCCTACAACAAAGCCAACGGCATCGTGCCGCAGGGGCTGAACAAGAAGATCGGCGATATTCTGCAGATCGGCCAGCCGGTCAACCGCGCCAAGAACAAAGGCAAGGGCAAGGCGCTGGACGGCGGTGCTTCGCTTCAGAACCTCACGCCGAAAGCGCTGGATCAGAAAATCCGCGATCTGGAGGCGCAGATGTACACCCACGCGCAAAACCTGGAGTTCGAACAGGCCGCTGCGCTGCGCGACGAGATCCACCAGCTGCGCGAGCAGTTCATCGCGATTTCCTGACCGTTGGATGGCGCCCGCGCCGCGGGCGTCAAAATTCCTTGTCGGCCGCGCCAAAGCTGTTATGGTGTGCGGCCCGATTTGACCACGAAGAGTACCGAACATGAGCCAACACCAGTCCAAAGACCCGCTGCACGGCGTGACGCTGGAGCAACTGCTGACTAAACTGGTGGATCACTACGGTTGGTCCGAGCTGGGTGCGCGCATTCGCATCAACTGCTTCCGCAGCGATCCGAGCATCAAGTCCAGCCTGAAGTTTTTGCGTCGCACGCCCTGGGCGCGCAAAGAGGTGGAAGACCTGTATATCGATATGGTCAGCCATCCCGCCCCAGCCAGCGATAATCCCTGGCTGCGTGGGCGAGACGGTTAAATTCGATCAGCGGCGATCGGCCAGCGCCACCAGCGCCCGATCCAGCGCCTGACGCAGCAGCTGGCGATCGTGGCGGTAGGGGATGTCGCTCGCTTCCAGCGGCTGTTGAATCACCACCCGATCCTGCACTTCACTGGCGTCCACCGCCGGGCCGACGATCAGCGCATCGATCATCCGGCGGCCAATCTTCTCTTCCATCAGCGTCAGCTTATCCTGTAGCGACAGCGCCGCGGCGGCCACGCTCAGCTCGCGGCCGAGGTTGCCGATATAGATCATGCTGGCGCTGCTGCGACGCAGTGCCTGGGTGAGATCGTCCAGCAGCAGCAGCGGCATCAGGCTGGTGAGGAAACTGCCCGGCCCGATCAGGATCACGTCGGCCTGCGCGATGGCGTCCAGCGCTTCGCGCGTGGCGTTGACCGGCGGTGACAGCATCAGCTCCTGCGGCATATGGGTCAGCTGGTCGACATTCACTTCACCGTAAACATGGTTGCCTTCGTGATCGTGCGCCATCAAATCCACCGGCTGCTCCGACATCGGGATCAGCGCCGCGTCCACCTTCAGCAGGCTGCGTACCAGGTTGATCGCTTCCAGCGGGCGCACGCTCAGGTGATCCAGCGCTTTCAGCATCAGGTTGCCGAGGTTGTGGCCGGCCAGCTCACCGTTGCCGCTGAAGCGGTATTCGAACATCGCCGAGGCGACGCTCGGTTCGGTGATCAGCTGGTTGAGACAGTTACGGGTATCGCCCCAGGCAATGCCGCCTTCCGAGCGGCGGATGCGGCCGGTGGAACCGCCGTTGTCGGTGGTGGTGACGATGCCGGTCAGGCGGGAGCCTAAGGACGACAGGGCCGACATCACACGGCCCAGACCGTGTCCGCCGCCTAACGCCACCACGCGGTCGAGATCGGCCAGGGTACGATTACGCATAAATTTCCTTACAAAGGGGCTGAACTGCCCGCATAAGGTAGCGGATCCGGCATAAAAACGCGATAAGAGTGTCATTTGCGTGATTCCGGTCAATTCGTCCGCGCAAGTGATGTTTATCATGGTTTACCAGAATACGCGGCGTCTAAAAACGCTGTATAGACAATTATATAGCGAATTTACGCGTTGGCTATCGTTGCCGATTAGCGCTAGAATTCTGCTGAAAACCACGGTTTCGTTCCGGCTACTCAAGGTAGCGGGAAGAGAAATCAAACTCCTAGCCCCTGCGCCTACGTTGTTCATCCGGAACGATATGGCGCCTGGGCCGTGGCGAAGTCAGCCACCAGGGTGCAGAGGGGAAACGCTCGCATCTCCCGACTTTGGAAAGGTGTTATGGTGCCGCAACTCATTGATGCTTATGAGCGCAAGTTCTATTACCTGCGCTTGTCGATCACCGACGTGTGCAACTTTCGTTGCACCTATTGTCTGCCCGACGGCTACAAGCCGAGCGGCAGCCCGAAAAGCTTCCTGTCGCTGGATGAAATCCGCCGCGTCAGCCGCGCGTTCGCCGAACTGGGCACCGAAAAGGTGCGCCTGACCGGCGGCGAGCCTTCGCTGCGCCGCGATTTTACCGAGATCATCGCCGCCGTGCGGGAAAACCCGGCCATCCGTACCCTGGCTGTCACCACCAACGGCTACCGTCTGGCGCGCGACGTCGCCGCCTGGCGTGACGCCGGTCTGACGGCGATTAACGTCAGCGTCGACAGCCTGGATCCCCGCCAGTTTCACGCCATCACCGGTCAGGACAAGTTCCGCCAGGTGATGGACGGCATCGACGCCGCCTTCAGCGCCGGTTTCAGCAAGGTTAAGGTCAACGCGGTGCTGATGCGCGACGTTAACCACCAGCAGCTCGGCGCCTTTCTCGCCTGGATCAAAGACCGGCCTATCCAGCTGCGTTTTATCGAACTGATGGAAACCGGCGAGGGCGGCGAGCTGTTTCGCAAACACCACGTTTCCGGCGAAGTGATTCGCCGGCAGCTGGAGCAGCAGGGCTGGCAGCGCCAGGCGCGCGGCCGCAGCGACGGCCCGGCGCAGGTGTTCAGCCACCCGGACTACCAGGGTGAGGTGGGTCTTATCATGCCTTATGAGAAAGACTTCTGCGCCAGCTGCAACCGGCTGCGCGTTTCTTCCATCGGCAATCTGCACCTGTGCCTGTTCGGCGAGCAGGGGGTGCCCCTGCGCGATCTGCTGGCGGACGACGGCCAGCTCGACGCGCTGAAGGCGCGCATCCAGAGCGGGCTGCTGAGCAAGAAGCAGACCCATTTCCTGCATCAGGGCAACAGCGGGATCACCCAGAACCTGTCGTTTATCGGCGGCTGACAGCCAATAGGAGCCTATTGAACCATGAGCCATGCGAGCAGCGAGTTTATTCCGGCGCATATCGCCATCCTGACCGTGTCCGACAGCCGCGGCGCGGCGGAAGACACCTCCGGCCAATATCTGCAGGAAGCGGCGCAGGAAGCCGGCCATCAGGTGGTGGATCGCGCCATCGTCAAAGATGACATTTACCAGATCCGCGCGCGGGTTTCCGCCTGGATCGCCGATGACAACGTGCAGGCGGTGCTGATCACCGGCGGCACCGGTTTTACCGCCCGCGACAACACGCCGGAAGCGCTGCTGCCGCTGTTCGACAGAGAGGTAGAAGGGTTCGGCGAACTGTTCCGCATGGTGTCGTATGAAGAGATCGGTACCGCGACGATCCAGTCGCGTGCGCTGGCCGGCCTGGCCAACCGCACGGTGATCTTCGCCATGCCGGGCTCCACCCGCGCCTGCCGCACCGCCTGGGAGCGGATTATCGAAGAGCAGTTGGACGCGCGCCATCGCCCGTGCAACTTCCAGCCCCATTTGAAGAAGCCCTGAGTCATGACACAGCTAACCCACATTAACGCCGCCGGCGAAGCCCATATGGTTGACGTTTCCGCCAAGGCCGAAACGGTGCGCGAGGCGCGCGCCGAAGCCTTCGTCGAGATGCTGCCCGCCACGCTGGCGATGATCGTCGACGGCAGCCATCACAAGGGCGACGTGTTCGCCACGGCGCGCATCGCCGGCATTCAGGCGGCCAAACGCACCTGGGAGCTGATCCCGCTGTGCCACCCGCTGATGCTGAGCAAGGTCGAAGTACAGCTGGAGGCGCAAACGCAGCACAACCGGGTGCGCATCGAAACCTGCTGCCGGCTGACCGGCAAAACCGGCGTCGAGATGGAGGCGCTGACCGCCGCCTCGGTGGCGGCATTGACCATCTATGACATGTGCAAAGCGGTACAGAAAGACATGGTGATCGGCCCGGTGCGCCTGCTGGCGAAAAGCGGTGGCAAATCCGGCGATTTTAAGGTGAACGTATGATCGATATTCTTTTCTTCGCGCAGGTGCGCGAACTGGTGGGCACCGGTGGCCTGTCGATGCCGGCGGATTATCCGACCGTCGAGGCGCTGCGCCAGGCGCTGTGCGCGCGCGGCGATCGCTGGGCGCTGGCGCTGGAGTCCGGCAAGCTGTTGGCGGCGGTCAATCAGTCGCTGGTGGCGGCGGACCATCCGCTGCGCCCTGGCGATGAAGTGGCCTTCTTCCCGCCGGTCACCGGGGGGTAAGCATGGAAAATACCCGCATTCGCGTGGGCGAGGCGCCGTTCAACGTCGGCGACGAGTACCAGTGGCTGGCGCAGTGCGACGCCGATGGCGCGGTGGTGACCTTCACCGGCAAGGTGCGCAACCATAATCTGGGTGACGACGTCAGCGCGCTGACGCTGGAACACTACCCCGGCATGACCGAGAAGGCGCTGGCGGAGATCGTGGCCGAGGCGCGCAGCCGTTGGCCGCTGCAGCGGGTGACGGTGATCCACCGCGTCGGCGCGCTGTATCCCGGCGACGAGATCGTGTTCGTCGGCGTGACCGGCGCGCACCGCAGCATGGCGTTCGCCGCCAGCGAGTTCATCATGGACTACCTGAAGACCCGCGCGCCGTTCTGGAAGCGCGAAGCCACCGGCCAGGGCGATCGTTGGGTAGACGCCCGCGACAGCGATCGCGAGGCCGCGCAGCGCTGGCACGACGCGGCTAAATAACGCGTCAACAGCGGAAACAAATCAAGACCTTTGCCGCTTTCGCCCGGCATATTCTGTGGTACGCTTATAGCAGGCGAAGCCCCGTTCGCGGGGCTTCGGAATCTTGTTTACAACGCAAAAGGTAACCGTCATGGACCGATATCCACGCTCTAATGGTTCAATCGTCGAACGTGCCAACAGCGGCATTCAGGCCTACATGGCGCAGGTTTACGGCTGGATGACCTGCGGTCTGCTGCTGACGGCGTTCGTTTCCTGGTATGCGGCCAACACGCCCGCGATCCTCAACTTCATCTTCTCCAGCCAGATCACCTTCTTCGGTCTGATCATCGCCCAACTGGCGCTGGTGTTCGTGATCTCCGGCATGGTCAACCGCCTGAGCGGCGCGGTGGCCACTTCGCTGTTCATGCTGTACTCGGCGCTGACCGGGCTGACGCTGTCGAGCATCTTCATCGCCTACACCTACAGCTCGATCGCCAGCACCTTCGTGGTCACCGCCGGCATGTTCGGCGCCATGAGCCTGTACGGTTACACCACCAAGCGCGATCTGAGCGGCTTCGGCAGCATGCTGTTCATGGCGCTGATCGGCATCGTGCTGGCCTCGCTGGTGAACATCTGGCTGAAAAGCACCGCGCTGATGTGGGCGATTACCTACATCGGGGTGGTGGTGTTCGTCGGCCTGACCGCGTACGACACGCAAAAACTCAAGGCGATGGGCGAGCAGCTGAACGCCGATGATAAAGACAGCTTCCGCAAGTACGCCATCGTCGGCGCGCTGACGCTGTATCTCGACTTCATCAACCTGTTCCTGATGTTGCTGCGTATCTTCGGCAACCGTCGCTAAATCCGTGGCCTTTCAAGCAGTAGCTTGAAATCCACAGGACTTACCGGGCTCTGCATGTGACATGCAGAGCTTTTTTTATGCGATTTTGCGGCGGAACAGCGCGTAGGCGGCGCTGCCGGTGGTGGCGGTGATCACCAGCAGCGGCCACAGGCTGTGCCAGATGATGTCGAAGCTGGCGTCCTTCAGGTAGATCTGCTTGGTGATGTCGGTGAAGTGGCGTATCGGGTTGACCCAGGTAAGATCCTGCAGCCACACCGGCATATTCTCCACCGGCGAGACGTAACCCGAGAGCAGGATCGCCGGCATCATGAACACGAACACGCCGATGAACGCCTGCTGCTGAGTGGCGCACAGCGACGAGATCAGCAGGCCGAAACCGACCAGCGACAGCCCGTAGATCAGCATGGTGGCATAGAACAGAAGCAGCGATCCGGCAAACGGGATCTGGTACAGGAAGATGCCGATCAGCAGCACGATGCTGGCCTGGAAGCTGGCGACGATCAGCGCCGGCACCGCCTTGCCGATAAAGATCTGCCAGGTGGTGAGCGGCGAGACCAGCAGCTGTTCCAGCGTGCCCTGTTCGCGTTCGCGCGCCACCGACAGCGAGGTGACGATCAGCACGCCAATGGTGGTGATCATGGCGATCAGCGACGGCACCACGAACCATTTATAGTCCAGATTCGGGTTATACCAGTTGCGCACCACCAGCTCGCTGTTGTTGGGTTTGGCGCGGTTGCCGAGCAGCTCGTTCTGATATTCCTGAACGATCTGCTGCACGTAGTTGGCGGCGATCTGCGCGCTGTTGGAGTTGCGCCCGTCGAGCAGCAGCTGCAGCGGCGCGGTGTTGCCGGTGGCGATATCGCGGGAGAACTGCGCCGGGAAGCGGATCAGCAGCAGCGCTCGCTGGTTGTCGATGGTGGTCTTTATCTCCTGCGGGCTGCGCAGCAGCAGCACGTGTTGAAAGGCCTTGGCCTTGGCGAAGCGCTGGGTCAGCTCTACCGAGGCTTGGCCGCTGTCCTCGCTGTAGACCGCGATGGTGGCGTTGGTGACTTCCAGCGTCGCGGCGAACGGGAACAGCAGCACCTGCAGGATCACCGGCATGATTAAAATGGCGCGGGTTTGCGGATCGCGCAGCAGCGCCTGCATTTCCTTGATGATGAGCGTCAACAGACGATGAAACATCGCTCTTTCTCCTCAATCCAGCCGGCGCTGGGTTTTCCAGGCCGTCAGGCCGATGAACACCACGGCGGAAGCGATCAGGAACAGCAGATTGATCAGCAGCACGGTGCCGACGTTGCCCGCCAGGAACAGCGTCTGCAGCGTGCTGACGAAGTAGCGCGCCGGAATGATATAGGTCACCGCGCGCACGATGGCCGGCATGCTGTCGATCTGGAAGATAAAGCCGGACAGCATGATCGACGGCAGGAAGGCGGCGTTCAGTGCCACCATCGCCGCATTGAACTGATTGCGGGTGAGGGTGGAGATCAGCAGGCCCATGCCGAGGGTGCTGGCGAGGAACAGGCTGCTGATCAGCAGCAGGATCGGCAGGGAGCCGCGATAGGGCACGCCGAGCACCCATACCGCCACCGCCATGCACAGCGCCATCGCGGCCATGCCGAGGAAGTAATAAGGGATCAGCTTGGAGAGCAACAGCTCGCTGCGCGTCACCTGGGTGGACAGCAGGGCCTCCATGGTGCCTCGCTCCCATTCGCGGGCGATCACCAGCGAGGTGAGGATGGCGCCGATCACCGTCATGATGATGGTGATGGCGCCGGGAATGATGTAGTGCCGGCTGATGGCCGCCGGGTTGAACCAGTAGCGCATCTGTACGTCAATCAGCGGTTTGTCGCTGTTCCCCCGATCGGTGGCGCGCTGCTGATGCCAAATTTGCCATACGCCCTGGGCATAGCCCTGCACGAAGTTGGCGGTGTTCGGCTCGCTGCCGTCGGTGATGATCTGGATAGGGGCGCTGTCGTGCGGGCGCGCCATGCGCTGGTCGAAATCCACCGGGATCACCACCAGGCCGCGGATCGTGCCGGCTTGCATCTGCTGGATCAGCTGTTGGCGGTTGTCGCTGATGGTCGGTTCGATATAGGGCGAGCCGGCGAACGCCTGGGCCAGATCGCGCGCGTCTTCGCTCTGCTGCTCCATCAGAATGCCCAGATGCAGCTTGCTGGAGTCCAAGTTGATGCCGTAGCCGAAGATAAACAGCAGCATCAGCGGGATGACGAAGGCGATCAGGCCGCTGCTGGGATCGCGCAGTATCTGCCGCGTTTCCTTCAGGCACAGCGCGCGCAGCCGGCGCCAGGAGAAGCCGCCGTCGTCGATTGGGGTGCGGTTATCGCTCACCGTGATTCCTCCTCATCGTAACCCTGCACCAGCTCGATAAATGCCTGCTCCATCGAGGGGTTGGGATTGTCGTCGCGTGCCACCTGCTGTTTGAGATCGTCCGGCGTGCCGGCGGCGATGATTTTGCCGCGGTACACCAGGCCGATGCGGTCGCAGTACTCCGCTTCGTCCATAAAGTGGGTGGTCACCATCACCGTGACGCCCTTGTCGACCATGCCGTTGATGTGCAACCAGAACTCGCGCCGCGTCAGTGGATCGACGCCGGAAGTCGGTTCGTCGAGGAACAGGATATCCGGTTCGTGCATCAGCGCGCAGGCCAGCGCCAGGCGCTGTTTGAAGCCGAGCGGCAGCGCGTCCGGCGTCTGATTGAGGATCGGCGCGAAGTTGAAGGCGCGCGACATCTCGTCGATTTTGTCGCGCTGCGCCTTGCCGCTCAGGCCGTAGACGCCGGAGAAGAACTTCAGGTTCTGCGCCACCGTCAGGTTGCCGTACAGCGAGAATTTTTGCGCCATGTAGCCGAGGCGCTGGCGCGCCTGGCCGGAGCTGGTCTTGAGATCCATCCCTAGCACCAGCGCCTTACCGCTGGAGGGGATCAGCAGGCCGCACATCATTTTAAAGGTGGTGGACTTGCCGGCGCCGTTCGGCCCGAGCAGGCCGAAAATTTCGCCGCGCCGCACCTGGAAATCAACGTGATCGGTAGCGGCGAAGTCGCCGAATTTTTTGGTCAGCTGCACCGCTTCGATCACCGTTTCACCGCTTTCGCCGTTGACGGTCGGCATGATCTCCGCCAGCGCCGAGCGGTGGTTGGGGCCGCCGCCGAGCAGATCGATAAACGCATCCTCGAAGCGCGGATCCGCTTCGTCCAGTTCGGCCTCCGGCAGATCCAGCGCCTGCAACAGCTGCCGGTGATCTTCGCCTTCCTTCAGAATCAGGCGCAGATACTTGCCCTGGATCACCCCATCGGTGACCGCCGGCAGGCAGATCGCCCGCTGCAGCAGCGATCGATGGCTGCCGGGGGGCGCGGCGATCAACACCGTGCGCCCGGCCATACGGCGGGTCAGCTCCTGCGGTGCGCCGCTGAACAGCAGCTCGCCCTCGTTGAGCAGCAGCACTTCGCGGCACTGTTCGGCCTCATCGAGATAAGAGGTGCTCCACAGGATCAGCATGCCGTCGTTGGCCAGTTCGTGCACCATGCGCCACAGCTCGCGGCGCGAGATCGGGTCGACGCCGACGCCCGGCTCATCCAGCAACAGCACCTGAGGTTCGCCCACCAGCGTGCAGGCCAGGCCGAGTTTCTGCTTCATGCCGCCGGACAGCTTGCCCGCCAGGCGCTCGGTGAAGCGGGTCAGATCGGTGAATTTCAACAGCCGCTCGAAGGTCTGGCGGCGAAGATCGCCGGTGACGCCGCGCAGATCGGCGTACAGCGTCAGGTTCTCCATCACCGTCAGATCCTCATACAGCCCGAACTTCTGCGGCATGTAGCCGAGGATCGCGTGCAGTTGACGATCCTGCGCGATCGGATCCAGCCCGACGACCCGCAGTTTGCCGCTGCTGGGCTGCAGCAGCCCGGCCAGCATGCGCAGCAGGGTGGTTTTGCCGGCGCCATCCGGGCCGACCAGCCCGATCACCGCGCCGCTGCGCAGGGTGGTGGTCAGGCTGGCGACCGCCGGTTTCTCAAGCGACGGGAAGCGCTTCTCCAGCCCTTCCAGCTCAATGGTGTGCGCCTGTTCCATGGCCGGCCTCAGGGTTTGGCGAAGCGCAGGGTGACCGGCATGCCCTGGCGCAGCGCGTCGTCGGCGTCGGTGACGATCACCCGCAGGCGGTACACCAGATCGGTGCGCAGATCCGGCGTTTCAACGCTTTTCGGCGTGAATTCCGCGGTCGGCGAGACGAAACCGATCTTGCCGTGGTAAGGCTTGTCGGGGCGGCCGTCGGTGTAGATCTCCAGTTCGGTGCCGGGGACCGCCTGGTTCAGGCTGGTTTCGTTGACGTAGGCGCGCACCCACACCGGCCGGGTCAGCGACAGGGTGAAGACCGTGCCGCCGGCGCCGAGCATGGTGCCCGGCTCCACCGCGCGGGTCAGTACCGTACCGGCGGAAGGGGAGACCAGCGTGGCGTCTTGCAGGTTCAACTGCGCCTGTGCCAGCGCCGCCTCGCTCTGCGCCACGTCGGCCTTGGCCTGTTCGATTTCTTGTGGGCGGTTGCCGCTGAGGTATTGCGACAGCTTGTCTTTCGCCGCCTGCAGGTTGGCCTGCGCCTGATTGCGGGCGGTGCGCGCATCCTCCAGCGCGTCGGCGGAGGTGGCGTTTTTCGCCCACAGCCCCTGCTGGCGTTTCAGGAAGCTGTCGGCGTAGGCGAAGGCGGACTGGCGCTGCGCCATTTCCGACCGTACCTGGGCGATCTCTTCGCTGCGGTAGCCGGCCTGCAGCAGCGACAGCTTGGCGCGCGCGCTGCCGACGTTGGCTTCGGCCTGCTGCAGCGCGTTGCGGTAGGGCGCGTCGTCCAGTTTGCCGAGCAGCTGGCCCGGCTGAACGGCATCGCCTTCATCCACCGTCAGCGACGCCAGGCGGCCATCGACGCGAAAGCCGAGGTTCACCGTGCGGATGTCGACGTTGCCGTACAGCGTCAGCGGCTTATCCTGCTGCTGTTGGTAATGCCATACCCCGTAAGCGGCGGCCGCGATCAGCAGAATTAACAACACGATCAAGGCACTGCGTTTTTTGTTCATAACACTCCCTGCCTGAATTTACGCGCCGTGACGTTGGCGCAGCCCGGTAACCAGAATCTCAATATGTTCGCTCAGCACGGCGCCGATCTGCGCCGCTTCGTCCTCGCCAATGGCTTGCCAGCCGGCCTGGCGGCGGATGGTTTCGCGCGCCACGCGAAACGACAGCACCTCGCCGATCAGCGCATGGGTATGCAGCACGAGGCGGGTCGCCTGGTCGTCGATGCCGGTCGCGGCCGCCAGCAGGCGGCATAGCCGCGCGTGCATCGGCGCGATCACCTGGCTGTGGATCAGCGGGTAGGCCTCGGTCGGGGCGAGCTGTTCGCGCGACATGATTTTGCTGAGGTTCAGCGTGTGCGGCTGGGTCATCAGTTCGCTGAAGGCCAGCAGGCCACGCTGCAGCAAACGCAGCGCCGCGTCGGGTGAGCGCTGCGCGGCGGACTGTTGCCAGAAGCGATCGACCTCGTCGGCCAGCGGGGCGAACGCCTGCTGGATGAAATCGGCGAGCGACTGCGCCACGGCCAGGTACAGCCCCTCTTTGGAGCTGAAGTAATAGGTGATGGCGGCGATATTCTGGCCGGCCCGTTGGGCGATGTCGCGGGTGGTGGCGCCTTCCAGGCCGCATTCGCCGAACAGTTCGGTCGCCGCGGCGAGCAGCTGCCGGCGCGTTTGCTCGCCGCGCGCTCGGCCGGCGGCCTGATGAGGGACGGAAGCTGGCATGGGGCACGCTCAAAGTTAATCAATCATATGATTAACTTTATGCCAGATTGTTTAAAACGCAACCGCTAATCACAATGAGTTATGTGATCGGCTTCAGACAATGCTGAATTTACGGCAGATTGTGCTCTGGGTGCGTAAAAGTGCTTTTTATTGCGCGACTTCTGTTACAATCGCCGCCTGGTGCACTGCAGTTTGTGCCAATCCCTCGTGGTCATGCTTAATGCCCCGTCTGATCATCCTCCCAGGAAACTGCACCGAACACCGTTAGGTTAGGGGGGATCTGGAGTTTTTCTCTTTATGTCATTTGAAACCCTCGGCTTAAGTGCTGAAATTGTGCGCGCTGTTGAAGAACAGGGCTATCGCGAACCGACGCCAATTCAGCGTCAGGCTATCCCTGTCGTGCTGGAAGGTCGTGACCTGATGGCCAGCGCCCAGACCGGCACCGGTAAAACCGCCGGTTTTACCCTGCCGCTGTTGCAGCTGCTGAGCAAGCATGACCATCCGGTCAAGGGCCGTCGCCCGGTGCGCGCGCTGATCCTGACGCCAACCCGTGAGCTGGCGGCGCAGATCGGCGAAAACGTCGATGCCTACAGCAAACACCTGCGCCTGCGTTCGCTGGTGGTGTTTGGCGGCGTGAGCATCAACCCGCAGATGATGAAGCTGCGCGGCGGCGTCGATATCCTGGTGGCAACGCCGGGCCGTCTGCTGGATCTGGAACATCAGAACGCGGTTGACCTGTCCAAAATCGAAATTCTGGTGCTGGACGAAGCGGACCGCATGCTGGACATGGGCTTTATCCACGACATCCGCCGCGTGCTGGCCAAGCTGCCGGCCAAGCGTCAGAACCTGCTGTTCTCCGCGACCTTCTCCGACGACATCAAGGCGCTGGCCAACAAGCTGCTGCACAACCCGGCTTCGGTAGAAGTGGCGCGCCGCAACACCGCGTCTGAGCAGATCGAGCAGAGCGTGCACTTCGTCGACAAGAAGCGTAAGCGGGAACTGCTGTCGCAGATGATCGGCGAAGGCGACTGGAAGCAGGTGCTGGTGTTTACCCGCACCAAGCACGGCGCCAACCACCTGGCGGAGCAGCTGAACAAGGACGGTATCACCGCAGCGGCGATCCACGGCAACAAGAGCCAGGGCGCCCGTACCCGTGCGCTGGCCGACTTCAAAGACGGCCGCATCCGCGTGCTGGTGGCGACCGACATCGCGGCGCGCGGCCTGGATATCGACCAGCTGCCGCACGTGGTGAACTACGAGCTGCCTAACGTGCCGGAAGACTACGTGCACCGCATCGGCCGTACCGGCCGTGCGGAGCGCACCGGCGAAGCTATCTCGCTGGTGTGCGTGGATGAGCACAAGCTGCTGCGCGACATCGAGCGGCTGCTGAAGCGTGAAATTCCACGCATTGCGCTGCCGGGCTACGAGCCGGATCCGACCATCAAGGCCGAGCCGATCATCAACGGCCGTCAGGGTGGCGGGCGCGGCGCCCCGCGCGGCAACGGCGGTGGCCAGCGTTCCGGTAACGGCGGCGGTCAGCGCAGCGGCAACGCGAACGGCGGCCAGCGTGAAAACCGCGGCAATGGCAACGGTAACGCCCGCCCGCAGGGTGATGGCCAGCGCCGTTCCGGCGCACCGGCTTCGCGTCGCCCACGCAACCGCAAACCGGCTGAATAAGCCTGATTGCTCAAAGAGTAAGCCGCCGATACGGGCGGCTTTTTTTTTGCCTGGCGGAACGGCATTTTCGTACTAGGCTGGACGGTGGCTAACCCTACATTCCAGGAGACGGAGATGAAATTGAAGTGCGCAATTCTCGATGATTACCAGCAGGTGGCGCTCAAGATGGCAGACTGGTCGGCGCTGGCCGATCGGGTGGAGGTGTCCGCCATCAGCGCGCACTTTACCGATGAAACGGAGCTGGCGGTGCATCTGCAGGAGTGCGACATTCTGGTCATCATGCGCGAGCGCACGCCGATGACCGCCTCGCTGCTGGCGCGGCTGCCGAAGCTGAAGCTGCTGATCACCTCCGGCATGCGCAACGCTTCTATCGATTTGGCCGCGGCCGCCGAGCGCGGCGTAGTGGTGTGCGGCACCCGCAGCGGATCGGCGGCGCCGATGGAGCTGACCTGGGCGCTGCTGCTCGGGCTGGCGAAGCATATCGTGCCGGAAAGCGTCGGGCTGAAAAACAACGGCCCGTGGCAGCGGGATCTCGGCGTTACTCTGCAGGGGAAAACGCTGGGGCTGCTGGGGCTGGGCAAGATCGGCGGCCAGATGGCCAAGGTGGCGCAGGCGTTCGGCATGCGGGTGCTGGCCTGGAGCCAGAACCTGACGGCGGAACGGGCGGCGCAGGAGGGGGCCCTGTTGGCGCCGTCCAAACGGGCGCTGTTCGAGCAGAGCGATTTTGTCTCTATCCACCTGGTGCTGAGCGATCGCAGCCGCGGGCTGGTGGGGCGCGACGAATTGGCAGCGATGAAGCCCACCGCTTACCTGATCAACACCTCGCGTGCGGCGATCGTCGATCGGGCGGCATTGGTGGACGTGCTGCAACAGCGGAAGATCGCCGGCGCCGGGCTGGACGTGTTTGAGACGGAGCCGCTGCCGGCCGACGATGCGTTTCGTCAGCTGCCCAACGTGCTGGCGACGCCGCACGTGGGTTACGTGGCGGACGACAACTACCGCGCCTACTTCACCGAGGCGGTCGAGGACATTGCGGCATTCCTCGCCGGCCAACCGATCCGCCGGCTGGGCTAACGGCGCTTTTAATGCCCGCAGAGGCTTGTCTGGCGCGGGCATTCACCCGTATCATTGCGGGTCTTTTTTTAGCTGGGATTGGTCATGCGCGTATTATTGGCTCCGATGGAGGGCGTTCTCGATTCTTTGGTGCGTGAGTTGCTCACCGACGTGAACGACTACGATCTGTGCATCACCGAATTTCTGCGCGTGGTCGATCAGCTGCTGCCGGCCAAATCGTTCTACCGGCTGTGCCCGGAACTGCGCCACGCCAGCCGCACGCCGTCGGGCACGCTGGTGCGGGTACAGCTGCTGGGGCAGTACCCGCAGTGGCTGGCGGAGAACGCCGCGCGCGCGGTGGAATTGGGCTCTTACGGCGTCGATCTCAACTGCGGCTGCCCGTCCAAGCTGGTGAACGGCAGCGGCGGCGGGGCGACGCTGCTCAAAGATCCGGAATTGATCTACCAGGGCGCCAAAGCGATGCGCGCGGCGGTGCCGGCCCATCTGCCGGTCACGGTGAAGGTGCGCCTGGGCTGGGACTCCTCCAACCGCAGCTTTGAAATCGCCGATGCGGTGCAGCAGGCGGGCGCCAGTGAGCTGACGGTGCACGGCCGCACCAAAGAGGACGGCTACAAGGCGGATCGCATCAACTGGGCGGCGATCGGCGAGATCCGTCAACGGCTGAGCATCCCGGTGATCGCCAACGGCGAGATCTGGGATTACCAGAGCGCGCAGGATTGCCTGCAGGCGACCGGCTGTGACGCCATCATGCTGGGGCGCGGCGCGCTCAACGTGCCAAACCTGAGCCGGGTGGTGAAGTACAACGAACCGCGCATGCCCTGGCCGCAGGTGGTTGAGCTGCTGCAAAAATACGTCCATCTGGAAAAGCAGGGCGACACCGGCCTGTATCATGTGGCGCGCATCAAACAGTGGCTGGGTTATTTGCGCAAAGAATATGACGAAGCCACCGAACTGTTCAGCGAAATACGCGCGCTGACGACGTCAGGGGATATTGCGCGCGTCATCTGCCGTAGCTAAAAATAAACCCGCACGCGGCGGGTTTATTTAAATCGGTATTATCAGGCGGCTTTGTCGAGACGGTTCAATTCTATCTCGATATCCTGAATGGTTTTTTCCAGCCCTTCCAGGCAGGCACCCTGTTTATTCAACAGGTCGTTAATGGCTTCGGCGAATGCCTTATTTTTGCATTCCCCCTGATCGAAGGCCAGCCAGTGTGCGGAGAGCGTTTCGGTGTTCGACTGCGCATAGTGGCGCATTTCCTTCAGCTGGGAAGCGACGTTGCGTAAATTATCCAGCTGCGCCTGTGCGTTTGCATTGTTGCTCATGAATTTCTCCTTGAGTTGGCCGTTAAATAATTTCGACTGCGGGATTAAGCTTACCCCATCTAAATAAAAATATCATCCTTGGTGGCCCAGGTGGTTATTTTTTAATGAATACGGATATATTTATTTCTCGGCTGAACAAGGACTTGGAAGGAATTGTAAAAATAGATAAATACGGTTTTTTGGGTGGTTATTTACGGTCATTCCATGCGGAATGACCGTTATTCTAACGCTTAAGAGTGATGCTTATTATGCCGCGTCCGCCAGCATAAACATGCCGTAGGGGTGAATTTCCAGATAATACTGTTCGCCGACGTTGGGCTGCAGGCGGGTGGCGTTGACCTGCAGCAAAATCTGCTGCCCATGCCACGCCACCGTGACTTCATACTGCGGCCCCATATAGGCGACATGCTGGATCACGCAGTGCTGGCTTTCCTCGCCGTGCTCGCTCAGCGTGATCGCTTCCGGCCGCACGCCCACCGTACCGGCGCCTTCGGTGGCAAAGTGCGCGGGGCGCGGCAGGCGATAGCCGCTGATATCGACATAGTCCGCGCTGAAGCCGGCCGGGAACAGGTTGGCGTCCCCCATAAAGCTCGCCATAAAGCGCGACGCCGGCTGCCGATAGAGATCCTGCGGCGAGCCTATCTGCATGATATGCCCCTTGTTCATCACCAGCACGGTGTCTGAGACCGCGAAAGCCTCGCTCTGATCGTGAGTGACGTACAGCGACGTGATATCAAACTGCTTTTGCAGCTCGCGGATCTTTTCGCGCATGCTGCGGCGCAGGTTGGCGTCGAGGTTGCTCAGCGGCTCGTCGAACAACAGCACTTTCGGCTTGAGGATCAGCGCGCGCGCCAGCGCCACGCGCTGCTGTTGGCCGCCGGAGATCTGATCGACATAGCGATCGTCGAACCCCGCCAGATCCACCATCGCCAGCGCTTCCTGCACGCGCGCTTTCACTTCGGCGCGCGGAATGCCGAGCATCTTCAGCCCATAGCCGACGTTTTCTCCCAGCGACATGTGCGGGAACAGGGCATAAGACTGAAACACCATGCAGATGTCACGCTGTTGGATGGAACGATGGGTAACGTCTTCGCCATCAATGAATATCTGCCCGTCGCTCGGTTTCTCCAGCCCGGCGACCAGGCGCAAAATGGTGGTCTTGCCGCAGCCGGAAGGGCCGAGCAGCGTTACCATCTGCCCCCGAGGGATGGTGAGCGTGATGTTATCGATCACCGTGTTGCTGCCGAACCGTTTGGAGACGTTGCGCAGTTCAACGAAATTTTTCTGGCTCATCATGGGCTCCATTACGCCTGGTTTTTGGCTTTTGAACGGGAGATGCGTGCCTCGCCGATCAGCCAGTCAAAGAGGAAAATAATCGCCAGCATCACCACGATCAGAATTGAACCGTAGGCGATCGCCACGCCGTATTCGCCGTCTTCCACGCGGTTGAGGATGTAGGCGGTGGCCACGCGGGTATCGGGCGTCACCAGGAAAACGATGGCGCTGACGGTGGTGATGGCGCGTACGAAGCTGTAGATCAGCGCCGACAGGATCGCCGGGCGCAGCAGCGGCAGCAGGATGTGCGTAATGGTGCGCAGCGAGCCGGCGCGCAGGCTGAGCGAGGCTTCGTCCAGCGATTTGTCTATCTGGCCCAGCCCGGCGATCCCGGCGCGAATGCCCACCGGCACATTGCGCATCACCATCGAGATAATCACGATGGCGGCCGTCCCGGTGAGGTACACCGGCGCGCTGTTGAAGGCGAGAATGTAAGAGACGCCCGCCACGGTGCCCGGCACCGCAAAACACAGCATGGTGGTGAACTCGATGGTCTTTTTGCCCCTGAACTGCTGGCGCACCACGATCCAGGCGATCAGCAGACCGAAGGCGGCGGTGATCGGCGCGGCGATCCCGGCGTACAGCAGCGTGTCGAGCAGCGAAGGCCACGCGCCGTCGCTCATGCCCTGGCCGAACAGCTTGATGAAGTTATCCAGCGTCAGCGTGTAATCCACCCCCCAGTTGACGGTGAAGCTGCCGTAGAAAATGCTGCCGTAGAGCAGGGCGTTAAAGGCTACCCACACCGCCAGCAACGCGATCACGCCCCACACCAGCGTGACCGGCAGCGGCTGTACGTCGCCGCGATAGGATTTGCCGGACACGGTGACGTAGGAACGCTTGCCGATCCACAGGTACTGGATGCAGAACACCAGCAGCGAGAACAGCAGCAGGAAGGCGCCGAGGGTGCTGGCGGCCTGATAGTCGAGCTGCGAGCCGGTGATGTAGAAATAGATTTGCGTCGCCAGCACGTCGAAGTTGCCGCCGAGCACCAGCGGGTTGCTGAAGTCGGCCAGCGATTGCACCACCACGATCAGAAACGCGTTGGCCAGCGCCGGTTTCAGCAGCGGCACGAACACGCCGTTAAAGGTTTGCCAACGGCTGGCGCGCAGGGTGTAGGAGGCTTCTTCCAGCGAAGGATGAATGGTCTTGATCGCGCCGTCGAGGATCATGAACGCCATCGGCGTGAACGCCAGCACCTGCGCCAGCCAGATGCCGGTAAAGCCGTACAGCCAGTTGGTGTTGGTCAGGCCGAACCAGGCCACCATCCACTCGGTGACGTAGCCGGAGCGCCCCATCATCAACGTGACGCCCAGGCCGACGACGAACGGCGGCGTGACGATGGGCAGGATGGAGAAGATGCGGCCGATAATGGCGCTGCGCTTGGCGATGCGGGTGGTGTAAATCGCCAGCACCAGGCCGAAGAAGGTGCAGCCGGCGCCCACCGCGATCGACAGGGCGATGGAGTTGAGGATCACCTGAACGATATGCGCCTGCGACAGCACATTCATAAACGCCAGCGGCGCGAATGCCCCCGCCTGGTCGGTGAACATCGGAATGAAAATCGCGATGCTCGGCCAGACGATGAAGACGCCGATCAGCGCCACGATGGTGACCAGCGCACCGATAACGAAACGGTCGCCGCCCAGCCATTCGAGGCGGGTCAGCGCCAGCGTCATGATGGCGCCCAGCGCGGTCAATTGCACCAGGGTGGCGTAGCCTAAACCGCGCCCCGCCACCGTGGCGCTGACGACGATAAAGGCCATGCACAGCAGCGCCCAGCCGGCATCGAACGCGTGGCGCCGCCGCCGTTCACCGCCCGCCGGGGCGTAAGGGCGAAGCAGCAGCAGGCTCGGCAACAGGCACCATAGCCAGCTGACATTGCGGTGTGACCAGCCGTAGGCCGCGAGGATTTCATCGCCGGTGGACTCCAGCAGGCCGTAATCCAGGCTCCAGCTCGGCAGCAGGGCGAACGCCAGCCAGCCAAGCAAGACCCAAAGGAATATCGCATCTCGTTTTTTCACGAGATGGAGTGCATGTGTATGTGACATAAGTTTCCCGGATGTTCAGGCCGGGTAAGGCGTGAGGCTTACCCGGCAACAGGCGCAGAATGTGAGCTTATTTACCCATCTTGACTTCGCTGACCCATTTATTGATCAGCGCCTTGCGGACCTCGGTCGAGCCGTACTTGTCCATGTCGTAGTTGATCAGCTTCAGGTCGTCGAGCTTCAGCGAGTTCGGCGAGGTAGCGGCGGTGGTGTTGGTCAGGATCTGATAGGACTTGCCTTTCTGCCATGCCAATTCCTGCGCCTCTTTCGACAGCACCCAATCCACAAACAGCTTGGCGTTGTCGAGGTTACGTGCGCCTTTGAGGATGCTGACGCCGCCGATTTCGTAGCCGGTGCCTTCACAAGGCGAGATCAGCTCAAGCGGCGCGCCCTGTTCTTTTTCGAGTGAGTAGTCATGCAGGAAACCGATGCCGATCGCCGTTTCACCGCGGGCGGCGTTGCGCGCCGGGGCAATGCCGGACTTGGTGTACTGCGAGACGTTGGCGTTCAGCTGCTTGAGGTAATCGAAGGCCTGATCGTCTCCCCACAGCTGGGCAAAGGTCGCCAGCGCGGTGTAGGCGGTGCCGGAGCTCTGCGGATCGGCGATTTGAATCTCGCCTTTGTATTCCGGTTTGGTCAGGTCTTTCCAGCACTTGGGCACCGGCAGGTTTTTCTCTTTCAGGCGCTGGGTATTGACGCCGAAGCCGAGGATGCCGACGTAGACCGCCGAGGAGTAGTTGCCTTTCAGCTTCGCCGGGTCGCGGAATTGTTGCATCACCTGTTCGAGGTTCGGCGATTTGTAGGGCTGCAGCAGCCCCATTTCACCGGCCTGGGATTGCGGATCGAGCGTGCCGCCGTACCAGACGTCCGCCTGCGGGTTTTTCTTCTCGGCGTCCACTTTCGCCAGCGTGCTGCCGGAGCCGTTGCGGATGAACGAGGTTTTCACGTCATATTTCTCGCCGAAGGCTTTGGTCTCCGCTTCGCACATTTCATTGGTGGCGCTGCAGTAAACCACCAGGCGGCCCTTGGCGTGCGCGGCGCCGCTCAGCGTGGCCAGCGCGATGCCGGAAGCTATCAGAGTCGTGACCCACATTTTTTTCATTGTTTTATCCTTCTCTCGGTAGAGGTGGCGACGCTCGCCATCAGCAGCGGCATCAGCAATAAACCCATAAGAACGGCGGCGATCGACAGCAAACTGAACATGCCTGACCAGCCGTAGCCTTCGATGACCTGCGACAGCGGCCAGCCCGCCAGCGCTGCCCCCAGGTAGGCGAACAGGCCGAGAAAACCGGTGATGGAGCCCGCTGCGCCTTTGTGCCCGCATTCCACGGCGGCGAGGCCAATCAGCATCTGCGGGCCGAAGACAAAAAAGCCCACCGTAAAGAAACAGCCCGCCAGCAGCGCGTAGTGATGCACCGGCGCCAGCCACAGCGCGGCGACGGAAACCATCAGCCCGAGCGTGAACAGCAAAATCATCGGCGCGCGCTGCCCGCCGAACAGCACATCCGAACCCCAGCCGGCGAACAGCGCGCCGAGCAGGCCGCCTATCTCGAACAGCATCACCGTGGCGTTGGCGCTGAGCAGGTTGACGCCGTGGCTTTCGGTCAGCCAGAGATTGCCCCAGTCGTTCAACGCGATGCGGATCAGATAGACCAGCACGTAAGAGACGCCGAGCAGCCAGATCATCGGGTTCTTCAGCATCGTGGTGCGCAACATCTGCCACAGCCCCAGCGGCGGGCTTTGCTGTTCCTGGCGCAGCTCCAGCGGATCGTGTCGCCACTGGCCGACCGACGGCAGGCCTTCTTCCTGCGGCGTGCCTGTCAGCTGCTGCGTGAGCCAGAGGCCCAACACCATGCTGACGGCGCCCGGGATCAGCATCGCCGCCTGCCAGCCCCAGCGCTGGGCAGCGAAGGCGCTGATCAGCGGCACGATCGCGCCACCGAGGTTGATCGACATGTTCCAGCAGCCCCACCAGAAGCCACGCTCGTTGCGAGAATACCAGTGGGTCAGCAGCCGCGCGCAGGGCGGCCAGCCCCAGCCCTGAAAGAAGCCGTTCAGCGCCCAGACCACCAGCAGCAGCGTCAGCGATTCGCCGAAGGCAAACGCCACGTTCAGCAAGCCGGTGGCGAACAGGCCGATCCCCATAAACCTGCGCTGCCCGTGGCCGTCGTGCCACAGCCCGGCGGCGAATTTCGACAGGCCGTAGCTCAGGTAAAACAGCGAGCCGAGCAGGCCGATGTCCCCTTTATCCAGCCCCAAATCCGTTTGCAGCGCCGGCAGCACGTAATTCACGCTTTTGCGCGTCAGGTAAAAGGCGGCGTACCCGATGACCATGTACAGCAGCAGTCGCGGGCGCAGCGCGCGGTAACGATGATCGATTTCAGATGCCGAGCGTGCCTGCATAGCCGCCTCCCTGGTGGTGACTATAAGAAGGTGAAAGGGAAAGGGGATGAGATAAAGTCCGGAGTGGCTAAGACTTTTTCCTAGTTAGCCGGCGGTTTGTTGCAAATTTGTGGGCAGGTTAACAATTACCCGCGTGCCGCACTGCGTTTCCAGCGTCAGCTCGCCGCCCAGCGCGCTGACCCGCTCGCGCATCCCCTGAATGCCGAGGCCGGGCACCTTGTCCGCACGGATGCCGATGCCGTTGTCCCGTACCTCGAGGTGCAAAAGCGGCCCCTGTTGATACAAAACGATGGCGACTTCGCTGGCCTCGGCGTGTTTGCACACGTTGTTGAGCAGCTCTTGCAGCAGGCGGTAGAGGGTGAAGCGCACCGTTTCGCCGGCGGGCGTGTCGCTCAGCCGGTAATCGAAACGGCAGTGGATGCCCCGTTCGGCAAAGGCGAATTCGCTCAGCAGGTGGTGAAGCGCCTCTTTGAACGCCAGCTCGTCCAGCGCGGGCGGCCGAAGCTGGCGCAGCAGCTGGCGCGTGGAGTGATGAATGCGCCGGGCGAGCTCGCCTATCTGGTGCGCGGCGGCCTGGGTTTGCGCCGGATCGTGCGCCCGTTTGACCAGCTGCGACTGGATTTGAATCGCGGTGATGTTCTGGCCGATTTCATCGTGCAGCTCGCGCGCCAGGTTTTTCCGCGTGTCTTCTTCGGTGTGGATCAGTTTTTCGGTCAGCGCCCGCCGCGCCGCCAGCTCTTCTTCCAGGCGACGCTGATAGTGGTGCAGGTTTTGCGCCAGGTGCTGCTGGCGGCTGATGGCGATGCCCAGGCCGATGCCGAGCAGCGCCTGCGTCGCCAGAAAGATTTCCAGCTCGACCAGGTTGCCGAACCCCACGCCGACCTGCCGGGCGAGGGTGATCATCATGCTGCCGAGCAGGCCGGACAGCACGCCGCCCTGCCAGCCGAACTTCCACGCCATCACCACGTTCGGCAGAAACACCACGATCAGCAGCAGGCGTTCGATTTCCGGCGACAGCACCATCTGCGTGCCGATACCGATAACGAAGAACAGGCTGCACCAGATGATTAAGGACGCGCGCAGCGGCGGGTTGGGGGTGTCCAGCCCCAGCAGGTGGTAACGGTGCTGCTGGCGCAGAAATTCAAAGATCAGATAGACGAACGGGGTCAGCAAGACGCCGCCGGTAAACGACGCCAGGCCAAGCAGCATCGCCGGGCTTGGCACAAACGGCGAAAGCAGGGCGGTGTTGAGCAGCGAGGCGGCGGTCACCGCAGCCAGCAGCAGCGTCAGCCGCTGCCAGTAGAGCGGAAAACGGTGCCAGAGTCGTTGCGCGACCGCAGCCGGAAACAGGGTGATAAACGGCGCGGCCAGCAGGCCGTAGCCGCTCAGCAGGCGTTCGCCGTGCAGCCATAACAGCAGCAGGATCGGCGGCACGATCAAGGCGGGCCAATAGCGACGCGCCAGCAGGATCAGCAGCGCGAGATAGACGCCGTGCGGCAGAAACAGCGCCGCCTGGTTGCCGTTGCGGGTCAGATAGAAACCAAGCGTCCACAGCATCAGCCAGCCGCTGCCCCAGGCCAACAGGATAAACAGCGAGATAACCCAGGGCCGGAAGCGGGGCGACATCAATGCCCCGCCAGCAGCTGATGGTCGAGAGCGAAATGCACCAGCTCGATGGTGCTGTTGCACTGCAGCTTGCCCAGGACGTTGGCGCGATGCACGTGCACCGTTTTATGGCTGAGATCGAGCTTGAAAGCGATCTCCTTTACGCTGTCGCCTTTGACCAGCAGATCGAAGATTTCACGCTCGCGCGGGGTCAGCACTTCCAGCGCCGTGGCCGGCCGCTCGCCGCCGCGCAGCGCCCGCAGCGCGTCGGCGCACAGGTAATGGCCGCCCATATCGACGGAACGCACCGCCTGCACCAGCTCTTCCGGCCCGCAGCGTTTGGTCAGATAGCCGCTGGCGCCGGCGTCCAGCGCGCTCTGCACGAAGGTGGGGGAGTCATAGATGCTGAGGATGATCGCGCGGAACTGCGGCTTCTGCGCCCGCAGGCGTTTCAACAGGCTGAGGCCGTTTTCATCCGGCATGGCGATGTCCATCACCGCGACGTTGACGTCGTCGCGCAGCAATGCCGGCCAGGCCGCCGCCGCGCTGCTGTATTGTCCCACCACGTCGAGATCGTCCTCGAGGTTGAGCAACTGCGCAAAGCCGGAGCGCACCACCACATGGTCATCCACCAGTATCACACGGATCATTTTTCGCACTCTGTTGCCGAATCATGGCCCTATGATGCCTGCCACCGCGGTGCTGGCAATCAGCCAAGCGCGGTTATGCAATCGGTGTAACAGAATCGTAATAAAAGGGCGCCGCCGGCGCCCTCAACGATCCAAATCGATGGCGAAATGCTGCCACAGCGCGGCGCGCCGTTCCTCTTCCGAATGCAACGTCGTTTCGTGGCGCTGGTGATCTTCGGTCACGATCAGCTTCATGTCGCTGAGGGTCACCCGGCCGTGGTCCGTCGGCCGTGAACACACCAGGCGCTGGGTGAAATGCGACTGCGGCGAGGTGCTGTGGAAGCGGCACATCTCGTCGAACTCATGCAGCTCGCGCGGCTGAACGGTAAAGCGATACAGGGTTTTGGCATGCGAACGTTGGTCGCCGTTGCGGCGCTCCAGCAGGTAATACTCGCCTTCCCGTTCCAGGTGGAAGGTGCCGCTGGCCTGCGGTTGCGGCTCGGCGACGACGATCTTCAGCGGCGTCAGGAAGGAATCGCCGAAACCGACGTCTACCAGCCATGCTTGGTCTTCCAGATCCACCCGCAGCGCCAGGTGGTCGTAGGGCGGGCCGAAATGGCCGTCGCGCGCGCGGATCTCGCCGGAGATGAAGCTCACCTTGAAACCGATCTCGCGCAGCAGCAAAGCGAACAGCGTGTTCAGCTCATAACAGAAACCGCCGCGGTTGCGCTCGACCACCTTGCTGAACAGCGCCTCCGGCGTCAGCCGGATGCCCTGATGATAAATAATGCTCAGATTCTCGAACGGGACGCTCAGCATGTGGCGATGGTGCAGCTGTTGCAACGTGGGGAGGTCAGGGCGGGCGGCGCCGGTAAAGCCGATATGCTGCAGGTAGCGTTGGGTATCCACAGGGTGTCTCGCATGAGAAAAAGTAGGCATAAAATAGCGGGCTTTGCAGCTTTTGTGAGCGCATTACGTGCTGCGCTGTCGCTGCTGCCGCAAACTGTCACCGGTCGGCGCTAGCCTGTTCCCCTGAGTTCAACGTTGCAGGAGAACGGCTATGCAAGATTTCAAACATCGGGTGGCGCTGGTGACCGGCGCTTCCACCGGCATCGGCGAAGCGATCGCCGCCGAGCTGTTTCGGCGCGGCGCCACGGTGGTAATGACCGGCCGCCACGCTGCGCCTCTCGCCGCAGCCGCCGCGCGGCTCGATCCTGACGGTCGACGGGTGATGACGTTGCGGATGGACGTGCGCGATGCGCCGTCGGTGCAGCAGGGCGTTGAAGAGACGGTGCGGCGCTGCGGCGCGCTGCATCTGCTGGTCAACAACGCCGGGATCACCGGCCCGCACGAGGTGGACATCGATCGGTACGCGGTCGAAGACTGGCATGAGGTGATCGCCACCTGCCTGAGCGGCACGTTTTTCGGCATGAAGTACGGCCTGCCGGCGATCGTCGCCGGCGGCGGCGGGGCGGTAGTGAACCTCTCTTCCGCCAACGGCGTGGTGGGCATTGCCGGGATTGCGCCTTATACCGCCGCCAAGCATGGCGTGCTGGGGCTGACGCGTTCGGCGGCGCTGGAGTTCGCCACGCGCGGCGTGCGCATCAACGCCGTCGGGCCGGGCTATGTGGATACGCCGGCGATGGGGGCGCTGCCGGCGTCGGCGCGGGCGCAGATGGCCGCTTCGCACCCGCTGGGGAGAATGGCGACGCGGGAAGAGGTGGCGAAAACGGTGGCTTTCCTGCTCTCGGACGACAGCAGTTTCACCACCGGCGCGTTTTACAGCATCGACGGCGGTTATACCGCGCGCTGAGCCAGCGCCTGCAGCCAACTGAGAAACGCCGCTGCACCGGGTTTTTCCAGCGTGCGCGGCGGGTAAACCACGTAGTAGGGTTTGCTGAGCGGCAGCGCCGGTTCGGCCAGGGTGACCAGCTGGCCTTCCGCCAGTTCACGGGCGATCAGCCGCCGCTGGCCGAGCAGCACCCCGCGCCCTTGCACGGCGGCGTCGATAGCCAGCGAAGTCAGGTTATAGGTCAGCCCGCGCCGCGCCGGCGGCATTCGATCGGCGGCGGTGAACCACTCGTGCCAGCCCGGCAGAAACTGGCTCTCCTTGCCCCAGTCGACGTGGATCAGCGGTAGCTGCGTCCAGTCGCCGCGATCGCGCAGCGCCGGGCTGCACACCGGCTGCACCCGATCCTGAAACAGCCGCACCTTTTCCAGCAGCGGATAGTCCTGATCGCCGAAGCACAGGGCGAAGTCCGCCGCCGAATGGGCGAAATCGACCGCCGCATGGGTGGCGTGCAGCCGCAGATCGCCGTCGGGGCACTGCGCCAGCCAGTCGCCCAGCGCCGGGTTCAGCCACTTGGAGGCCAACGCCGGCAGGGCGAATACCGTCAGCGCCTGTTTGCCGCGCTGGCGCTCGACGTGCTGCTGCGCCACGCGCAGCGTTTCGAACGCCTCCTGCACGTAGGCCAGGTAGTCCGCGCCCTGTTCGGTCAGCGTGACGCCGCTTTTGGCGCGGATGAACAGCGTGATCCCCAGGTGTTGCTCCAGCTGGCGGATCTGCTGGCTGACGGCGGCGGCGGTCAGCGCCAGCGTATCCGCCGCGCGGGCCAGGCTGCCGGTGCGGGCGGCGGTTTCGAACGCCAGAATGGCGCTCAGCTTGGGCAAGCGCGCGCGGGACGGTGAGTGCATGGGCAGGGCTATCGCTAAGAATTGGTTAGCTTATCCATAACGTATTTTTGTTATGGCGGCAATGCGCCATTCGCTACAGTGAGAGGCATCCGGCTATCGCACACGAGGGGAATGTCATGCCGCAACTTGCCGATATTATCGATCTGCCCGCCCATCCCATCGACGATGCCGAGTTCCGCGCCCGTTGCCGGCAAACGCTGGAACGCAGCGGTGCGTTAGTACTGCCGGGATTTCTGCGCGCCGCCGCGCTGGCGACGGTGCGGCTGGAAGGCGCCGAACAGCACCACGCGGCGTTTTACGCCACCAGCAAACACAACGTGTATCTGCGGCCGCAGGACGACGCGCTGCCGGCCGATCACGCGCGCAACCGGCTGGTGGTGTCGTCCAAGGGCTGCATTACCGACGAAGATATTCCGCCGCAGTCGCCGCTGCGTGCGCTGTACGACGCTCCGGCGTTTCGCGCGTTCCTCTGTGCGGTGCTGGATGAGGCGCAGCTGTATCCCTACGCCGATCGGCTGTCGTCGATCAACCTGCATTACGCCCACACCGGCCAGGAGCTGGGCTGGCACTTCGACAATTCGTCGTTCGCCATCACGCTGCTGATCCAGAAACCGGCGGCGGGCGGGCGTTTCGAGTACGTGGAGAACCTGCGCGATGCCGATCGCGGCGAGATGAACTATGCCGGGGTCACGCAGGTGCTGGACGGGGAGCGGGCGGCCAAACGGCTGGCGATGGAGGAGGGGGATTTGGTGCTGTTTCGCGGGCGCAACGCCATGCACCGGGTGACGCCGACCGAAGGCGACATCACGCGCATGCTGGTGGTGCTGGCCTACAATGCGCAGCCGGACGTGATGCTGTCGGAAAGCGCCAGAATGACGTTCTACGGCCGATTATAGCGGATAAAAAAAACCGCCCCGGAGGGCGGTTTGTCGAATCAGTGCGGGTTTTGTTCTTCGTGAGCCTGCTGTTCCAGCTTCACTTCCTGCGCGCGCTTGCGCAGGCCGAACCAGCCCAGCGTCAGCAGCACCGCTAGCACCGGAATGGTGGCGATGGTCCAGGTGCCGTTCGGGTAGTCGAACGCCATCATCACCACCACGATCAGCAGGAACGCCAGCGTCAGCCAGGAGGTGAACGGCGCGCCCGGCATTCTGAACGAGACCGGCTGCGCGCGGCCTTCGCGCACGGCTTTGCGCAGGCGCATCTGGCAAACGATGATAAATGCCCAGGAGGCGATGATGCCCAGCGAAGCGATGTTCAGCACGATCTCGAACACCTGCGCCGGCACCAGATAGTTGAGCACCACGCCGATCACGTAGATGCCGCAGGTGACCAGGATGCCGGCGTAAGGCACCTGCTGGCTGCTCATTTTGGCCATCAGCTTCGGCGCGGAGCCGCCCATCGCCAGCGAGCGCAGGATGCGGCCGGTAGAGTAGAGGCCGGAGTTGAGGCTGGACAGCGCGGCGGTCAACACCACGATGTTCATGATGGTGCCGATATAAGGCACACCCAGCTTGCTGAAGAAGGTCACGAACGGGCTTTGGCCGGCCTGATAGGCGTTCCACGGCAGCAGCAGCACCAACAGCACCACGGAGCCGACGTAGAACAGGCCGATACGCCAGATCACGCTGTTGATCGCTTTGGGCATCATTTTGGCCGGATCTTTACACTCGCCGGCGGCGGTGCCGATAAGCTCAATGCCGGCGAAGGCGAAGATCACCCCTTGCACCAGCACCAGCGCCGGCAGCAGGCCGTGCGGGAACATGCCGCCGTTTTCGGTAATCAGGTGCATGCCGGTGGTGTGGCCGGCAACCGGGGTGCCGGTGCCGAGGAACACCACACCGACAATCAGGAACAGCGCGATGGCGGCGACCTTGATCAGCGCGAACCAGAATTCCATTTCGGCGAACCATTTCACGCCGATCATGTTCATGGTGGCGACGATGCCGAGTGCGCCGAGGGCGAACAGCCATTGCGGCACGTCGGCGAAGGTGCCCCAGTAGTGCATGTACAGCGCTACCGCGGTGATGTCGACGATGCCGGTCATCGCCCAGTTGAGGAAGTACATCCAGCCGGCGACGTAAGAGGCTTTCTCACCGAGAAATTCGCGGGCGTAAGAAACGAAGCTGCCGCTGGAAGGGCGATGCAGCACCAGTTCGCCCAGCGCGCGCAGGATGAAGAAAGAGAAGATCCCGCACACCAGATAGACCAGCGCCAGCGCCGGCCCGGCCAGTTCGAGGCGGCCGCCGGTACCGAGGAACAAGCCGGTGCCGATCGAACCGCCGATGGCGATCATTTGGATCTGCCGGTTACCCATGCTTTTGTGATAACCGGATTCATGGGAGTCTAGCCAGCGTCGTCTGGCGGCGTGTTTATCGTCCGCCGACTTTTTTTGTGAGTGCATTATCCGTCCTGTTTACCTGTCTATGATGAACTCCGCCCTGAGCTGCAGGGCAAACGATTGCCATCAGCAATCGTAATGAGAATGAGGTCGTAGCATCATTCCGCTGTTTATTGTGTATACAGCTGCCGTTAAATAACGGCGTGGCATGCTACCGTTTCCCGATAAATGTGGCAAAAAAACCTGTGCGCAAAGCGTGAGCAATTGTGTGTGTTTTTTAAACTGAAAACAAAAGCGCATATTATTCAGTAAGATGAGTCTCATTATCAACACGGAAATATCGAACGATAAAAGTGATTGAAATCACAGAATAATAATTACCGTGCAAACTAAAGGGATATGAGGGTTATTTCGCGTGGGGGCAAAGGCGGGCGGAAAATAAAGCGATGGTGCCTGCGCGGCGATGGGCGTGCGCAGGCGAATCGGACGAGGGGGGGGTTTTTAGGCGGATTCACCGGCCGGCAGGGCCGAAGCCGGCAGGCCGAACAGCTTGTCGAACGCCCAGTTAAACAGGAAGGTGTAGCAAGGAATGATGACGATCAGCGCCATGTCCAGCAGCAGCGCCTGCCACAGCGTGATGCCCATCCACCAGGCGATCAGCGGGATCAGATACACCACCAGCGTCAGCTGAAAGCCCACTGCGTGCAAAATGCGGCGCTTGAGGGTGCGGGTGCGCGACGCCTGGCGGCTTTCCCACCACTCGAACAGGTAGTTGTAAATGAAGTTCCAGCTGACCGCAATGGTGGTGATCACCACCGCCAGCGGCCCGGTGCTGCTCGGCGCGTGGCCCGACAGCAGCGCCAGCCCCAGCGCCGAGATCGTCATGCCGATAAGTTCATAAGCGGTGACATACACCAGTTTGCGTTTGACGCCTTGCATTGTTTTCTCCCGATCTGTTTTTAGTTGCCTCTGTGGCGACGGCGGCTAAGATAGCGTCAATCACATTGATAGAAAAAGTCAGGAGCTGTCAGTTTTACTGACAGGTTAAACGATGAACTTTTCCAGCGACAATATCGAACTGTTTCTGGCGGTGCTCGATCGCGGTTCGTTTTCCGCCGCCGCCCGCGCGCTGCGGCGCGTACCCTCCGCCGTCAGCATGGGCATCGCCAACATGGAGGCGGAGCTCGGTTTCGCACTGTTCGATCGCTCGCACCGCGAACCGACGCCGACTGCGCTGGCGTTGGCCCTGGCGCCGCACGCCCGCCTGATCGCCGGGCAGCTCAAGCAGCTGCAGGTGCACGCCATCGAACTTTCCCAAGGGCTGGAAAGCACGCTTTCGATCGGCGTGGCGTCGGACATCAACGGTGCCGGCCTGCTGGCGGCGGTGAAAACGCTGTCGCAACGTTATCCGCTGCTGAACATCGAAGTGCTCAGCGCGCCGCAGGACGACGTGCTGCATATGCTGCATCAGGGGCGCATTGGCGTCTGCCTGGCGTTCGGCGGGCTGAACATCAACAGCGCGGAGCAGTTCCACTCCGTCGGCGCGGAGTCGCTGGTGGCGATGGTATCGCCGCAGCATCCGGCGCTGGAGGGCGCGGCGGGCGAGCTGTTTCTCGAGGATCTGATCAACGTGCGGCAGATCATGGTGGCCAGCCGCGATCTGCCGATCGGCGATCTGCGCCCGCAGGTGGCGGAGGCCTACTGGCGCACCGACAGCCTGCCGATGGCACTGAACATGGTGGAAGCGGGCCTGGGGTGGGGCAATTTCCCGCTGTCGCTGGCCGAGCCGCTGCTGGCGCAGGGGCGGCTGGTGCGGCTGAAATTCAAAAACACCAAGAACGAGCTGCGCTTGCCGATGCATCTGATCTGGCTGAAGAGCCGCCCGCTGGACAAGGCGGCGCGCGAGCTGGTCGAGCTGATGCGCGCGGCGCCGCAGGGATCTTGACGCACCGTTATTGCTTTTGTTTTCACCTCTGCGCTAGTTTGAATAAAAAATGACAACGGGAGAGTGGGCATGTTGAGCGAGACGGCGCTGTCAATAATAAGCATTACCGGCGCGATAGCGCTGGGGGCGATGAGTCCGGGGCAAAGCTTTATTCTGGTGGCGCGTACGGCGGTGGCTTCCTCACGTGGCGACGGCATGGCGGTCGCGCTGGGAATGGGCGTCGGATGCTTTGTCTTTGCACTGTTGGCCCTGCTTGGGCTGCAGTCGCTGTTGCTGGCGCTGCCATGGCTTTACGGGACGTTGAAGCTGTTGGGCGGCGCCTATCTTATCTATCTGGCGTTCAACATGTTGCGCGGTGCCAACCGGCCGCTGAACGTGGATGGAGTGGGCGGGCAGCCGCTGGGATGGCGTAAAGCCTTCACCACCGGTCTGCTGACTCAATTGGGCAACCCGAATACGGCCATCGTCTTTGCCAGCGTGTTCGCCGCGTTGCTTAGCCACGCGATTGCGCCGTGGATGTATGTGGCGCTACCCTTGATCGCGCTGGCGGTCGATGTGGCGTGGTACGCCTTTGTCGCCTTCGTGCTCTCTTCGCCGCGTCCGCGCCAGATTTATCTGCGCTTCAAGGCCTGGTTCGATCGCTTGAGCGGCGGCGTGCTGGCGCTGTTGGGCATCAAACTGATGCTTAGTCGCTGAGTTTCACTCCGCGTGGCGTTTGCGCCACCAGAAGCGCACCAGCAGGATGGCGGCAATCGCCAGCGCGACAAACAGCAGGCTGGAGAGTTTTTTATTGAAGCCGGTAAAGAAGCTTTCGATCGCCTGGCCGCCAAAATAGCCGAGCATGACGAAGATCGTCGCCCACAGAATAGCGCCGAGGATGTTGAGCGGCACAAAGCGCGACGGCGGCAGGCGGCTGGCGCCGATCAGCACCGGACCGATGATGCGGAAGCCGTACATAAAGCGCACTCCGATAACGAACAGCATCGGGTGGCGAGCGATCAGCCTTCTGGCGCGCGCGATGCGCTTTTCCTGCCCTTTGAGCCGCGAGATGACCCGGCCTTCGAACCGGCGGCCGGTGAAGTACAGCAGCTGATCCCCCAACGTGCCGCCGAGCGCCACCACCGCTATCACCCACGGCCAGTGCAGCAGCCCTTCGTGGGCGGCGATGCCGCCCAGCAGCGTGATGGTTTCTCCCTCAGCCAGGCAGCCGATAAACAACGCCCAGTAGCCGTAGTCCGTAATGTAGTGGGCCAAATCGGTCATTCCTTACTCCTTATGTGACTGACGCATAAGGGCAAGTATACGCCCGATCGCTAGCCTTGGGCGATCTGGGCCACCAACGCTCTGCGCTGCGCCAGGCTTTCCGCCATTTGTGCCTGTACCTTGGCGTAAATGTGCGGCGGGGCCAGTTCCGGCGTGCCGCCCGTGAACGGCGGAGCCGGGGCGTATTCCAGATAGAGTTGGATCGTCTGGGCAGTGTCTTCGCCGTGCAGTTCGGCGATCAGCGCCAGCGCAAAGTCGATGCCGGCGGTGACGCCGCCGCCGCTGATCACGTTGCCGTCGCGCTCAACGCGTGCAGCGCTGGGTATGGCGCCGAATAGCGCCAGGCTGTCGCGCATCGACCAGTGGCAGGCGGCGCGTTTTCCCGGCAGCAAGCCGGCGGCCGCCAGGATCAGCGAACCGGTGCACACCGAGGTCAGGTAGCGGGCATCGGCGCCCAGCCGCCGGATTTGCCGCATGAACGCTTCATCCTGCAGCGCCTGGGTGCAGCCGCTGCCGCCCGGCACGCACAGCACGTCGCAGCGCGCGATCTCCGGCAGCGGGCGCAGTTGGGTGAAGTGCAAGCCTTCCGATTCGACATCCGCGCCGTCTACCGAAGCGACGACGATTTCCGCGCCCGGCATGTGGCGCAGAAACTGCAGTGGGCCGGTGAAATCGAGCTGGGTGACGCCTTGATAGATGGGAAATACAATCACGAGTGGTTCAGACATGACATTCGCCTCATTTTTATCGTTGGACCTGGGCCATAATAGCCGCCCTGTTTTTGGCTGTTATGACAGATAACCCTCAAAAAGCGCCATCATGAAAACGATCGGTTTTGTGGTTTTTCCCGGTTTCAACCTGCTGGACTTTGCCGGCCCGCTGGCGGCGTTTGATAACGTCAGCCAGTTTACCGATCCGCCGGCCTACCGCTGCGTGGCGATCTCGCCGCAGGGCGGGATGGTCGCCAGCTCGGCCGGGGTGGAGATCGCCACGCAGCCATGCGGCGACGAGCGTTTCGATACGCTGGTGGTGGCCGGCGGCAGCGGCAACGTGATGGCGGCGCAGTCGCCGGCGCTGGTGGCGTTTCTGACGACCCACAGCCGGCGGGCACGGCGCATCGCCAGCGTGTGTACCGGCGCGTTTATTCTGGCGGCCTGCGGTTTGCTGGACGGCAAGCGCGCCACCACCCACTGGTATCATGCGGCGCGGCTGCAGCAGAGTTATCCGCGCATCCGCGTCGACAGCAACCGTATCTTCATTCGCGACGGCGATATCTGGACCTCGGCCGGCATCAGCGCCGGCATCGATCTGGCGCTGGCGTTGATAGAAGACGACCTTGGCGCCACGATGGCGGCGGGCGTGGCGCGGCAGTTGGTGGTCTACCACCGGCGCCCCGGCGGGCAGTCGCAGTACTCGCTGTTGCTGGCGTTGAACCCGTCGTCGGATCGCATGCGCGCCGCGCTGTCGTTCGCGCGCGAGCACTTGCACCTGCCGCTGTCGGTGGCGGATCTGGCCGACGCCGCCTGCCTGAGCGAGCGCCAGTTCGGTCGGCTGTTCCGCGCCGAAACCGGGCAGACGCCGGCCAAGGTGATCGAACAGCTGCGGGTGGAGGCGGCCAGGGTGCGCATCGAAGAGAGCGCCGAGCCGCTGGAGGCGATCGCCCGTTCGGTGGGATTCAGCGATCCGGAGCGCATGAGGCGGGCGTTTATCCGGGTATTTGGCCTGTCGCCGCAGGCGATCCGCCGGCTCGGCCGCGCGGGATAACTTTTTTGCCACGCCTGGCGGCGGGGCGCACCAGAGGAGCAACGGATGTATCAGGATTTCGAGAGCGAATTGAACTGGGCGATGCGCCATATGCCGCGCACCCGGGCGGCGGTGGCGGCGTTGCCGGACCTGCACGGGGTGCGGCTGGCGTGCAATATGCACCTGGATCTGAAAATGGCGCCGCTGGTGGCCGGCCTGCTGGACAAGGGCGCGGCGATCTTTCTGACCACCTGCAATCCCACCACGGTGCAGAACGACGTGGTGGCCTGGCTCGAACGACGGGGCGCGCAGGCCTATGCCTGGCGTGACATGAGCGCCGGCGAGTGGTCGGAATCTTTCGACCGCGCGTTGGCCTGGCAGCCGACTCACCTGTGCGAAATGGGGGCGGACTTGACCACCCGTTTGCACCAATCGCCGAACGGCCCGCAGATCGTCGCCGGGCTGGAAGCCACCGGATCGGGCATCAATCGTTTGAACGGCGTGGCGCCGCGCTATCCGATCTTCAACTGGGACGATCTGCCGGTGAAAGAGGGGCTGCACAATCGGCATATGGTTGGGCTGACCGCCTGGCACACCTTCTTCCAGACCACCCATTTGACGCTGCACGAAAAGCGCGTGCTGGTGATCGGCTACGGCCTGGTCGGGCAGGGGACGGCGGCGGCGGCCAGGGCTTACGGCGGCCAGGTGATGGTGGCGGAAATCGATCCGGCGCGCGCGCTGCAGGCGCGTTATGACGGCTGGCAGGTGGTGGATTTGGCGAGCGCCGTCGCGCAGGCGGACGTGATCGCCACCGCGACCGGCGCGAAAAACGTGCTCTCGGCGCAGCATTTGCAGCAGGCGCAGGACGGCGTGTTTATCCTCAACGTCGGCCACGTGGCGGAAGAGATCGACGTCGGCTTCCTGCAAGGCCTGCCGCACCACGAGCCGATGCCTTATGTGAACGCTTACCAACTCAATGAAAAGACGGTCTATTTGCTGGCCAACGGTTCGATGTTCAACCTGACCGCCGGCTACGGCGACAGCCTCAACGCCTTCGACGTGACGCTGGCGGTGATGGCGGCCGGCATCGGCCATATCGTCGGCGCGGGGGCGCGGCAAACGCCGGGGCTGTACCTGCTGCCGCAGTCGGCCTGGCAGCCGGCGCTGTAACTTTTTCTATGCGGGCGTTCATCCCAGAGCGCCCGCGGGCTGCGTCGTTTTTCGGCCGACAGAATTTGTCACAAATCCGCCATACAATCCCAGTGCCAAGCGCTGAACCCTCACATATAATTCGCTGAGTTCAAGCCCCCATTTCAGAGTAATGCCTGTGAAAATACGTGTTTTGGTTCTGACCCTGCTCGCTTTGCAGGCGGGCGCAGGCTTTGCGCCGCGCGCGCTGGCCAGCGACAACGCCGCCGCCCTGCACGCCACCCAGCCGGAGCTGGCCTCCGGCAGTGCGATGGTCGTCGATATGCAAACCCATAAGGTGATGTACGCGCGTAACCCGGATGAGGTGGTGCCGATCGCCTCGATCACCAAGCTGATGACCGCCATGGTCACGCTGGACGCGCACCTGCCGCTCGACGAGATGCTGGCGGTGGATATCCACCAGACGCCGGAGATGAAAGGGGTGTATTCGCGGGTGCGGCTGAACAGCGAAATCAGCCGTAAGGATATGCTGCTGCTGGCGCTGATGTCGTCGGAAAACCGCGCCGCCGCCAGCCTGGCGCACCACTATCCGGGGGGCTACAACGCCTTCATCAAAGCGATGAACGCCAAGGCCAAGGCGCTGGGCATGACCAATACCCATTATGTGGAACCGACTGGGCTCTCTATCCATAACGTGTCGACGGCGCGCGATCTGACCAAGCTGCTGATCGCCACCAAGCAATACCCGTTGATTGGCCAGCTCAGCACCACCACCGAGCGCATGGCCAGCTTCAAAGATCCGAACTATACGCTGCCGTTCCGCAACACCAACCATCTGGTGTATAACCCGAAATGGAACATCCAGCTGACCAAGACCGGTTTCACCAACCAGGCGGGCCACTGCCTGGCGATGCGTACGGTAATCGGTAACCGCTCGGTGTCGCTGGTGGTGCTGGACGCCTTCGGCAAATATACCCACTTCGCCGACGCCAACCGGCTGCGCAGCTGGATTGAAACCGGCAAGGTGACGCCGATCCCGGCCGCCGCCCGCGACTATCGTCGGCAAAAAGACGCCAGTCTGGCGAAAAACGCCACCGAATGACCCGCCTGGCGGCCTGCTCGTTTGCAGCAGGCCGCTATCGGCCCTCGGGCCGCCTGATGACAAATCCCCGCTCGCGATCGCCGTCGAAACCCGCTTTGAGATAAAGCTGGTGCGCGCCGGTGCGTTGCTGCCCCGACAGCAGCATCACCTTGTAACAGCCCTTGCGCCAGGCCAGCTGCAGCGCGTATTCGATCATCGCGAGCGCCACGCCGTGGCCGCGATAGGGCTCTGCCGTCACCACGTGCTCGATGACGCCGAACGGCTGCGCCTGGTGCGCCAGCCCCGGGATCAGTGCCAGCATGCAGGTGGCGATCGGCTGTTCCTCGTCTGCCGCCACCACCAGACGGATCGCCGGATCGTCCAGCAGGCGTTGCAGGGTGCGGCGTGCGTCGTCGGTACGCAGCGGCGCATCCTGTGGGCGCAGCTCGCGATACAGAGCCAACAGGCCGTTGAGATCGTCCGGCTGCGCCAGGCGATGAATGATGCTCATGGTTGCTCCTTTCCGCCGCTTCAACGGTAATCCGCTATCCTCCATTAATACCACAACGATTGCCGGAGAGGATGTTATGAGTCAGGTTTCGACTTTTGTCATGTTCCAGGGGGAGGCGCAGCAGGCGATCGACCTCTACAGCCAGGTGTTTGCACGTTTTCGGCTCATGCAGGTGCAGCATTACGACCCGACGCCGGACGGCCGGCGATTGATCAAGCATGCCGCCATCGATTTCGACCGGCAGAACCTGGTGTTTATCGACAGCCCGATCAGCCATGATTTCAGCTTCACCCCGGCGGTGTCGCTGTTCATCAACCTGCCTAACGAAGAGGCGCTGGAGCAGGCTTTCCACCGCCTGGCGGAGGGCGGCAAGGTGCTGATGCCGCTCGACGACTACGGCTTCAGCGCCCGCTTCGGCTGGCTCAACGATCGCTTTGGGCTCTCCTGGCAGCTCAATGTCCCGGCGGGGGATTTGCCCTGAGGCTAAGGGGAGCGTGCAAAAGGCATGGCAGTTCCTGCTGTTGTTTCATATGCTTATCGCCGGGGCAGCGGCTCTGCCGTGGGGAATACCGACAACATCATGGAAAGGTGCGAATTGATTGATTTTGACCGTTATGTTGAGCAAGCGAAGTCTTACGGCGAGTGGCCGGGGGCACAGGTGGCCACGTCGTCCGGCAGCGTTGAGGGATTGAGCTACCGCCTGTATCGGCAAACTGCCGAGAGCGAAGACGTGATCGTGGTTTATCACGGCGGCGGGGTTAACAGCGCCGCCGGGTATGACATTCTTGCGCGCCAGCTGGCTGCCGAGCCAACGCTCGCGGTGTGCCTGGTCGATATTCGCGGGCATGGCGATTCCACGGGAGAGCGGGGGACGGTTGAGCGGCCTGAGCGTATTTGGCGCGATGTCGATGTCATCCTGGCGGAAATGCGCCTGCGTTTTCCGTTAGCGCGCAGGCACCTGCTTGGCCATTCCAGCGGCGCCGGGATGTTGCTCAACTACCTGACCCGCTATCCTTGTGAACAGCAGGCGGACAGCCTGACCCTGCTGGCGCCCGAGCTGGGGCCATTTTCCGGGATGGCCCGCGATTTGCCGGTGGCGGCCCGTTTTGCCCAGGTGCGCCAATGGCCCTTTGTGGCCAATGCACTCAGCGGTGGACGGTGGTTTGGGCAGTCTCGGGCGGTCAGCCTGAATTTTCCCCCGGCCGTGCTGGCCGCCGCCCCCGATTTTGTCTGCCAATACAGCGTTAATATGGCTAACGCGTTGACGCCACGCACCCCGGCAAAGCAACTGGCGGCGCTGCGATTACCGACCTTGCTGCTGGCGGCGGTGCAGGATGAGTTGTTCAGCGCGCAATCCTTGCAGCGTTTCGTCGAACAGCATGGCAGCGTGCATGTTGCCTTTGGCTTGCTTGAGGGCAGTACGCATTTATCGTGCGTCTTTGAGGCCCACGATCATGTCCTGCGCTACCTCTCGCGCGTATTCGCTGGCGCGTCTGATGAAGATGCATCCGCGTAGCTGTTTGTTTCTTAATCACTTCTTCTCCGCCATTAACTGGACGGAGGAGTGGTGATTAAGATCACGAAATTAGTTAATAAATCTTTATGAATTTGATTGCAAAGTGTTAACATCCTGCCGCTTTCATTAGGCTTGCTAATGATATTCTTATTGTCAAGGAATGCTCAGGATGGATTACCAAAACGTCTTTCAATTGACGGATCAGGAACGAAACGAGTTATTTTCGGCATTAGATAAAATTGCTTACGATCCCGCCGGCGGTGATGCGTATATTCACGCTATACGAACGGCCATGATTACCCATTTGCCCCACAGATTAAGCGCCGCATTAAGCCAGCAAAAGGCGTCAATCAAACCACGGCCTTATCTTATTTTAAAAAATGTGCCGGTGGATAAAGAAGTTTTCTTTTCCCCTTGCCCGAACCAATACACGCCTTCGGCCAAATCCGGGAATATCAGCGAAAACCTGTTGGTGGGTATTTCTTCGCTAATCGGTGAGCCCTATTCGATGTATTTCGAGGGGAAGGAGCTGATTAATAATCTGATCCCCAAACGCGAAGCCAAAAAAGAGTATACCGGTCTGGGGTTCGATGTTGAACTGGACTTCCATATTGAAAATGCGGCGCTGAAACACCTGGAACAGTTCAACGTCTCGCCGATGGGCCTGCTGCTGGCCGGTGTGCGCCGCGATCCGCACAGCCCGATGACGCGCATCTCCGATTCGCGTCTGGCGATCGCTCAACTGAGCCGCGAGGACGTCGAAACGCTGGCCAGCCCGCTGTACAGCATCAAACTGCCTTACCGCTGGCGCCAATCCACGCAGGCCGGGCGGGAAGAAACCGCGCTTGTGCCGCTGATTTCGCAAAATCACGTATTGCCGGATGTGAGCGCCGTCTTCTATCCCGGCATGATTGCGGCCAGCACGCCGCGAGCGGAAGCCGCGCTGGAGCGTTTCTACGGGCTGGTGAAAGAAAACGCCATCGGCATCGATATTTGCCCAGGCGATTTGGCGTATATCGATAACCGCTTTGCGCTGCATTCGCGCGATAAATTCACGCCTTCTTTCGATGAAAGAGATACGCCGTTGCGCTGGGTGCAACGCGTCTTCATTTCGGCAAGCTTGTGGAATCACCGCAATCTCAATCAGGTTGAAGAGCGCATTTTCTCGATTTAAGGTTATTATTTATGCTGAACGTTTTTCTTTCTATATTGCCGATTTTTTTGTTAATCGTGCTGGGCTATTTGTCAAAACTCTATGTTAAAGACGTCGCCGTATTTTGGGGCTTCTCAGACAAATTTGTTTATTACCTGTTTTTTCCGGCGCTGTTGATATTGGATATCAGTGAGGCGGATTTTAGCGGCGCGGACAGCTTTTATCCCGTTGTGGCGACCATTGTTTCCACGCTGGCCATCGCGTTGATTATTTTCGTTGGCAAACTGTTCTTCAATACGTCGGCCGATCTGTTTACCTCCATTTTTCAGGGCGGAGTCAGATACAACTCTTATGTATTCATCGCGCTGTCGCAATCGCTGTTCGGTAGCGAAGGGGTGGCACTGTCCGGTTTCTTCGTGGCATACATGATCATTCTGACCAACATCATGAGCGTGTTGGTGATGAACCACTACGGCACCGGCAGCAAGAAAAGCCTGAGCGGCGCGCTGCTGGCGCTGACGAAAAACCCGCTGATCATCGGCGCGTTGTTCGGGGTGCTGATGAACCTGTGCAACCTGCACATCACCGGCGCGCTTAAACAGCTGTTCGTTTATCTCTCCAACGCCGCCACGCCGCTGAGCCTGATGTCGGTCGGCGCAGGGTTGATCGTCAGCATGCATATCCGCAAGCTGGTTTCCATCTCTTATGCGACCGTGCTGAAGTTGGTGGCCATGCCGCTGATTACCATTGCGCTGGTGCACTATTTCGGTGCTACCGGCGTGCCGGCCAGCATCGCCATTCTCTACTCCGCCGTGCCTTGCGCCGGCAACGCCTATATTCTGGCGCGGCAAATGGGGGGCGATCATGAAGCGATGGCCTCCATCATCACCTGGACGACGCTGCTGTCGGTTATCACCGTGACGTTCATCCTGGGCAGCGTAGCGCTCTAACGCCGGCGCCGGGCGGCATTCGCCCGCCCGGCGTTTTCCGCGATCCTCCCATATCCTTTCATGACGTTTTACCGCTATGCTAAAAATAGAATGGCCCGTGAATATGAAAAGGATGAATCATTTTGGCAGGAAGTAGCTTACTTACCCTCATCGACGACATCGCCTCGTTGTTGGACGACGTCTCGTTAATGAGCAAAATGGCGGCAAAAAAAACCGCCGGGGTGTTGGGGGACGATCTGGCGCTCAACGCGCAGCAGGTCACCGGCGTTAAAGCCGATCGCGAACTGCCGGTGGTGTGGAGCGTCGCCAAAGGTTCGTTGATCAACAAGGCGATCCTGGTGCCGCTGGCGCTGCTGATCAGCGCTTTTGCACCCTGGGCGATTACGCCGCTGCTGATGGTGGGCGGCGCCTACCTGTGCTACGAAGGATTCGAAAAGGTGTTTCACAGCCTGAGCCACGGCAAGGCGGCGCAGGAGGAAAAATCGGACGGGCCCGGCGCCAATGAGGACGCTGCGGCCTATGAGAAGCGCAAGGTGAAAGGCGCAATACGCACCGATTTCGTGCTCTCCGCCGAGATTATCGCCATCACGCTGGGCACCGTTGCCGGCGCCACCTTCAGCCAGCAGGTAATCGTTTTGTGCGGCATCGCCGTCGTGATGACGCTCGGCGTGTATGGCATCGTCGCCGGCATCGTCAGGTTGGACGATCTGGGGCTGTATCTGAGCCGCAAAAGCAGCGCGTTAGCGCGCTCCCTCGGCGGCGGCATCGTGCGTGCCGCGCCTTATTTGATGAAAACGCTGTCGATCGTCGGCACTGTCGCCATGTTTATGGTCGGCGGTGGCATCCTGACCCACGGTCTGCCGCCGGTGCATCACCTTTTCGAAGACTGGGCCTCGTACACCACGGTGGTGCCGACGTTTGGCCATATCTTGCAGGGGGTGGTTCCGGCTCTGCTGAACGTGGCGTTCGGGCTGGTGGCCGGCGGCGTGGTGCTGGTGGTGGTGTCGGCGCTGGGCGCGGTACGCGCGCGTTTCAAGGCATGATGAAAAGTCTCGCCCCGAGAGGGGCGGGACGGTGCAGACGCTTTAAAAAATCAGTTTGAAAACGCCGGTAATCGTCAATAAACCCACGATGAAGATGATGGCGACAATCCACAGAATAATTTTCATTCACTTCTCCCTTATCGGTTAAATGGCGCGCGCGATTGGCGCTAACTCAATGAAATCACTCTTCACTATAGACGCTAACTTCCTATCGTGCGTCGCCATGCATTCAGGGATGCTGATTGTCGCCCGCGCTCAGCGCGCGCTGCATGATGTGGGTGTCGCGCCATTCCCCCAGTTTGAACCCCACGGCCTTTAGCGTCCCAACGCTGGTAAAGCCGAGCGACTGGTGCAGCGCTAGCGAGCCGCGGTTGGCGGCGGAATCGCCGACGATCGCCAGCATCTGGCGCCAGGGGCCTTGCTCACAGCGGGCGATCAGCGCGCTCAGCAGCGCCTTGCCGACGCCTTTGCCCTGTTGCCCCTCGGCGATATACACCGAGTCTTCCACGGTAAAGCGATAGGCCGGCCGGGGGCGATACGGCGTGGCATAGCAGTAGCCCACAATACGGCCTTCGCTCTTCGCCACCAGCCAGGGCAGCCCGGCTTCTTGCACCTTGCTCAGCCGCAGCTGCATTTCCGCCAGGGTCGGCGGCTGTTCTTCAAACGAGGCGGCACCGTACAGCACGTGGTGGGTGTAAATGCGCAGCACGGCGGCCATATCGTCCGGCGTGGCATCGAGGAGGCTGAGTACGGGAGCGGAGAGCGTCATGGTAATGCCTGTTTACCTTGGAAATCAGCGGATAAACGCCATTATGCGCGCCGCTCACCGCCGGGGTAAATCGGGTTTTCTTATGGTGAGATAAGAAAAGGCGATGGTGAGCGGGAAGGGGCTCTTTGGGGAGAGCCCCTGTGGCGCTGTGCCCGGAATTACCAGCCTTTCACCGCGCCGCCGTTGAAGATTTTCTCGGCGGCCTTGGCCACTTCGTCTGACTCGTAGGCCTTGATGAAGTTCTGCACGTTCGGCGCGTCCTTGTTGTCTTCGCGGGTGACGATGATGTTGGTGTACGGCGAGTCCTTATCCTCGATGAAGATGCCGTCTTTGGTCGGCGTCAGACCGGTCTGGTTGATGTAGGTGGTGCTGATGACGGCAACGGTGACCTTTGGATCGTCCAGCACGTGCGGCAGCTGCGCGCCTTCCAGCTCCATGATTTGGTAATGGTGCGGGTTGGCGCTGATGTCCAGGGCGGTGGGCAACAACCCCTTGCCTTGTTTCAGCGTAATCAACCCGGTTTTTTCCAGCAGCAGCAGGGCGCGCCCCAGGTTGGTCGGATCGAGTGGGATGGCGATCACCGCGCCGTCCGGCAGCTCTTTGAGCGATTTTATCTTTTTGGAGTAGCCGGCCATCGGGAAGACAAAGGTATTGCCGACCGCCACCAGCTTATAGCCGTGATCTTTGTTTTGCTGTTCGAGGAACGGGCGGTGCTGGAACACGTTGGCGTCCAGTTCGCCCTTGTCGGTAGCGTCGTTCGGCAGCAGTGAACCGCTAAAGCCGACCAGCTCGACGTCCAGCCCGTATTTCTCTTTCGCCACCTGTCTGGCGACTTCCGCCACGTCCTGTTCCGCGCCGTTGATGACGCCGACCTTGATATGATTCTGATCGGTTTTTTGATCGCAGCCCTGAAGCGCCAATACGGCGGCGAAGGCCGCCGCCAGAGGGGTGATACGCCAGCGTAAGGTCATCGAAGTCTCCCTGAAAAGAACAATAAAATCAGTTGTTTTTTGTCCTTACAGCTAAGCCTGAACCGCCGATGAAGTCAAACGCTCGTTCAGCATAAACGGCTATAGCTTATAGCCGTTATGCGGCGAGGGATTATCGGCTGAGCGAACGCAGCACCACGATGCCCGGCGTAGCCATCACGTAATCCATAAAGGGCGAATCGACCACCCGCATGTTGGCCTTGCGCGAAGAGGCGTTGCGCAGCACCGGGCCGCTGTCGGTCATCACGAAGATGCCGGTGTGGGTCACGTCCAGCCCGTCCAGGTTGGTGTAAATACCGATGTAATCGCCGGTGCGCAGCTGGGCCAGCACCTTGTCGTCGACGTTGTCGCTGGGGATATAGGTCACGCTGCGTTGTACGTTGGGCAAACCGGGCAGGTAGCTGCTGCCGTCCGCCTTGCGGTTGAGGGTTTTCACGAGGGTGACGGCGTGCGGGCTGAGCTGCGCGGTGATGTCTTCGGCCACCTGGTGCGGCCGCTGAGCCCAGTCGGTGAAGAAGTGTTTGCGCTGCGGGAAGGCGATTTTGCCGTCGACGTAGCGAATGTCTACCAGACGCTGTACGAACTCGCCCTCGCTGCGGGCGGTGCTGAGCGCTTCCACATAATCGATGTAGGTGAAGCAATCCAGCCCGCGGAAGTCGATCACCAACTGCTCGGGCGTGCTCTGCGAACCGATCAGACGGTTGGCGAGATAGGGCGTGCCGAGAAACTCGCGCGAAATCAAATCTACGGTGCGGCCATGCGGCTGTGCGGCGGGCCAACCGGCGCGCAGCGTGAAGATCTCACGCAGCTTGCTGCGGGTGCTGGCGTCCATCTCCGGCTGCACGCCCGGCGGCGAAACGGTGACGTCGGTCGGCGGCGTTGCGGGGGTGACGGCGGCGGGGCGATCGGCGCATCCGCTCATGGCGATAGCTAACATCAGTAAAACAACCTTGTTCTGGTTCATACGGCCCTCCCTGGGTGTCGCTGGTTTATCAGAGTAAGTGATAACAGTTCTCATCCGATGGTAGGGGTTAAAAAGTAAACATAGCCTCAATGGCGGCCGATAAATCAGTAACCGATTTCGCTATTGAACGGCAAATACCAGAACAGCGCGATTTCGTGATCGGCGATCTCCGGCTCGGCGCGGTACAGCAAACGGTCGATGCCGCCGAGAATAAACCCGTAATGCTGGTAGCAGCGACAGGCGGCCAGATTGTTGTTCTGCGTTTCGAGCATCATACCCGAGGTTTCCTGCTGCCGCGCCCACTGTTTGGCGCAGTCCAGCAGTGCCCCGGCGATGCCCTGACGGCGCGCGTGAGCGCTGACCGCGATCTCGTCGATCAAGGTGTAACCGTTCCAGTTTTTGCTCAGCGTGATGTGGCCAACGGCTTCGTCCTGGCGATACGCCAGGAAGGTCACGCTGTCTTCGTTGGCGAACGGCGCCAGGGGATACTGTTTACGAAATGGCGCCACCGGCCGGGTTGGCCAGCTGTCGACCGGGCTGTCGAACTGCGGCAGGGCGTAACTGCGGATGGTAAAGCCGAAATCGCCGCGCGTCAGGTAATCATCGGGCAGCGCCTCAATGGCCGCGATGCGGATGGCCGGGGTCATTATGGCAGCTCCCGCAGCAGGCGCGCCGGGTTGCCGGCATAAATTCCCTTGCGGGTAATGTCGCGGGTCACGACCGCCCCGGCGCCGATCACCGCGTCGCTGCAGATATCCACCGCCAGGATCGTGGCGCCGGAGCCGATGGACACCCGATCGCCGACGCGCGTGCGCCCCCAGCTGGCCGGATCGGCATTGGGCGCGCCGTCTTTGAACAGATCGTTGGCGAAGGTGACGCCGTGGCCGACAAAGCACGCTTCGCCGAGGGTGACGTATTCGCAGATAAAGCTGTGCGACTGAATTTTACTGCGCGCGCCGATGCTGACGTGGCGCTGGATCTCCACGAACGGGCCGACGAAGACATCGTCGCCGAGCCGGCAGCCGTACAGATTGCTGGGCTCGACTACGGTGACGTTGCGCCCGGCGTCGACGTCGACGATCCCCGCCTGGCGGGTGGTGATAACGGATGACATGACCTTCCTCGCAGCCTGGTTTTTATGGTGGGAGTATAAGACAAAGCGTTGCGGCGTTGCGCTTTCCGCACGTTTTTTCGCCGAAAGACTATAATTAGTACAGGGGAGAGAGCCCCGTGGCCGCAATCCTCGCACGGGTAGCTGTCCGTCGGAGGTGTGAAATTCGTTCGCCGATCGCGGCCTACGGCGAGATAGGAGGTGTCTCATGGTCAGTCATGTTTGGGGACTTCTGGCGCATCCCAGCGCCGAGTTCGAACAGATCAAAAGCGAGAATGAAAGCGTCTCGCACCTATACACCCATCACGTGTTGCTCTTGGCAGCAATCCCGGTGGTCTGCGCCTTTATCGGCACCACCCAGTTGGGCTGGCTCTCCGGCGAGGGACATGCCATCCGGCTCGACATGTTTACCGCGCTTTATACCGCCGTGGCGTTTTACCTGCTGATGCTGGCGGGCGTAGCGGCCATGGGGAAAGTCATTCACTGGATGGCGCGGCGCTATGAATCGCGCCCCAGCCTGCACCGCTGCATGGTGTTCGCCGGCTACGTGGCGACCCCGATGTTCCTCAGCGGGATTGTGGCGCTCTATCCGGTCGTCTGGCTGTGTCTGTTTGTCGGCATTATCGGCCTGTGCTATTCGGACTATCTGCTGAATCTGGGGATCCCGCACTTCCTGAATATCGACAGTAAGGAAGGGTTCATCTTCTCCAGCTCGACCTTCGCTATCGGTATCCTGTTGCTCGAGCTGTTGCTTGGGGTGACGGTGCTGCTGTGGGGGTACGGTTCCTGGTTGTTCTGAGTTAACGGCTGTTGTTATCGCCCCCGCGCCGGTGGAACGGCGCGGGGGCTTTTGCTTTTATACGCGGCGGAAAACCAGCATCACGCCGAGCACGATGCCCGCCATGCCCAGCAGGCTCAGCGCCGCCAGCGCGTGGCCGAGCAACAGGTAGTCCAGCAGGGCGGTCACCGCCGGGATCAGATAGAACAGGCTGGTGACCTGCACCAGGTTGCCGCGCTGGATCAGGCGATACAGCAAGAAGGTCGCCAGCACCGAGATCACCACCGCCATCCACAGCAGCGGCAGCACGAACGCCGGCCGCCATTCGACCCGCAGCGGCTCAAACGGCAGCGCCAGCGTACACATCAGCAACCCGACGGCATACTGCAGCGGCAAGACCGCCAGCGGCGGCTGCGTCATGCCTTTTTGCAGCAGGGTGCCGGCCGTCATGCAGCCCAGCGCGATAAAGGCGAACAGCATGCCGCTCAGCGAGAAGTGGGCCACCATCAGGCTTTGGTACACCACCAGCGTCAGCCCGACCATTGCCAGCGCCAGGCCGAGCGCCCGCAGCCCGGTGCAGCGCCGTTCGGTGATGAACTGGGTGAGGATCGGCTGTACGCCGAGCAACGTCGCCAGCACGCCGGGCGTAATACCCTGTTCCAGCGCCAGCAGATAGCAGATTTGATAGCTGCCGATCATCAACACGCCAATCAGCGCGACGCGCCGGCGGGTGCCGGGAGCGGGCAGGCACTGGCGCTGCCACAGGCCGATGGCCAACAGCACCGCCAGCGCGATGGCGCAGCGGAAGAACAGGAAAGCGAAGGCGGAGGCGTGTTCCAACCCCCAACGGGAGAAGATCGCGCCGCTGCTCCAAAGCAGGACGAACAGCGTAGCCAGGCCGGCATTGGCCCAGAGAGAAGGTAATCGCATGTCAATTTCACCTGTCGTGAAAATTACAGGCTCCGGCGCGCGCGGCGGTCTACGCCTGAACGCAACAGATCAATAAGCCGGAGGTAAAAAGTCGGTTTGGCTTAGCGCACAACCACAATGCGTGGCGGGTAAGCGGCAATGCGTGGCGGGTAAGCGGCAACCGCTGAAACGACAGAGGAAACGGCGAGTGGAGCGGAGGAAGCACACAGCAAAACGACGGCCGGAACGGTCGCGTCTGTCGGATCTGTGCTGTGCGCCAGGTAGGTCATGTGAGTTCCTGAAAATTGGGAATGAAACTAATCGCTTCAAACATAACCAAGTTCGCCGGGATGCGCAATCGGAAATCACCATGATTTAATTGATAATGAAAATCATTATCATCAATAAAAGGCTGTGCTATGTTGCTTGAGGCGCGCAGTGTTGACGCAGGGGGCGCGGCTTTTGTTGCCTGCATAGGTTCACGCAGCGTGCGCGGCAAAAGGCGTTGCGATTCGCTTTTGCAGAAGGCGGGCAATCGTGATAAATATATTGATATGTTATAATATAACAATTGATGCATGATGAATCCAGTTTGCGACATCCTCCACGTTGATAGGGTTAGCCTGGCCGGCCATGGCGGGGCATTGATACTCGACAACATCCATTTCGCGCTCCGTTCCAGTGAAAAGCTGGCGGTGATCGGCCCTAACGGCAGCGGCAAGTCCAGCCTGTTGCGCGCCCTGATCGGCGAAACGCGGCCGGACAGCGGCGGCATTTACTGGCGAGGGCAAGCCTTGTCCGAGTGGCCGGCGGCGGAGCGCGCCAGAAGCATCGCCTTTCTGGCGCAAAACGATCTGCCGGATTTGCGGCTGTCGGTTGAGGACTACGTGGCGTTGGGCCGTTTACCGCATGGCGAACGCTCTGCGGCGGGAAAACGCATCGTTGACGAGGCCATCGGGGAAACCGGGCTGGCGCCGCTCAGGCACCGCCCGTTGGGGCGGCTCTCGGGCGTTGGCGCAGTCTCCCGATCTGTTGTTGCTGGATGAACCGACCAATCACCTCGATCCGCCCGGGCGCTCGGCGCTGCTGTCGTTAGTGAAAAATAAAGAGATTGCCGTGATTGCGGTGCTGCACGATTTGCCCGTGGCAGAGGCGTTTGCCGATCGGATCCTGGTGCTGAACGAAAGCCGCCAGGTAGCCTGTGGTACGCCCGAGGCGGTGTTACAGACTTCGGTGATTTTGCCGGTGTTCGGCATGAACAGCTTCAAGGTGGCGCATCCCGTCAGCGGGAAAACGCTGCGCATTTTTGACGTTCCCCATTGCGCTTGATAAACCAGAGAGAAACATGAACGCACGCGTATTCATCCTGCTTCTGCTGCTGGCCGCCAGGTCGGCGGCGGCCGAACATTTTCCCGTCACCGTAGAAAGCTGCGGTGTGCCGGTCACCTTCAACCAGGCGCCGCAGCGCGCCGTCATCAACGACATCAACATGGCCGAGATGGCCTTTGCACTGCATCTGCAGGATCGCATTGTCGGGCTGACCGGCATCACCGGCTGGTACAAACTGACGCCCGACTTCAAGGCCGCGATGGGTGCCATTCCCGAACTGGCGCCGAAATATCCCGCTTTGGAAACGCTGCTGGCGGCACAGCCGGATTTCTTTTTCGCCGGCTGGAATTACGGCATGAAGATCGGCGGCGACGTCACGCCGGAGAAGCTCGCCCCGTTCGGCATCAAAACGCTGGTGCTGAGCGAGAGCTGCGTACAGGCCGGCGGGCGGCCGCAGAAGGCCGATATGAATCTGCTGTATGACGATGAGCTGAAGCTCGGCAAGATTTTCGGCAAGCGGCAAGAGGCCACCGCGCTGGTTGAGGGCTGGAAGCGCCGGTTGGCTGCGCTGCCCGCCAGGCCGGCGGGCCAGGCGCCGCTCAAGGTATTCATCTATGACTCGGGGGAGGAGAAGCCTTTCACCAGCGGCAAATACGCGATGCCGACGGCGATCATCGAAGCGGCGGGCGGCCGCAACGTGATGGACGGCTTGCCGGCGAGTTGGACGACGGCGTCCTGGGAGGCGGTAGCGGCGGCCGAGCCTGACTTCATTATTCTGCTGGATTACCAGACCGGATCGGGTGCCGATGCGCTGCGGCGCTTCCTCGAGTCCCACCCGTTGATGAAATTAACGCCTGCCGTACGGCACCATCGCTATCTGAAACTGCAGTATGCGGAGCTGACGCCGGGGCCGGCCAACATCGGCGCAGTGGAAAAGCTGGCGCGGGCGCTGTACGCGCCGGAGGCTGAATGAACTCGCCGACCCGGCGGTTTATGTTGCTCGCGCCGTTGGCGCTGTCGGTATTGTGCGGGTTAATGATCTGGAGCCTGCAGCTGGGCAGCGTCGCGCTGTCATGGCGGCAGACGATGGTGGCATTGGGGCTTTCATCGGCGCCCCTCTCCGGCATGCTGGACACTATCGTCGTGCAACTGCGGGTGCCCAGAGCGTTGCTGGCGGCCTTGACCGGCGCCGGGCTGGCGATGACCGGCGCGCTGCTGCAGACCACCACCCGCAATGAGCTGGCCGATCCTTTTTTGTTTGGGCTCTCCTCCGGCGCCTCCGCCGGCGCGGTGCTGGTCATCACGCGCTTCGGCGATGCGCTGGGCGCGCTGACGTTGCCGCTGTCCGCCTTCGCCGGCGGCGTTTTGTCCGCCTTGGCGGTGATGATCCTGTTTCGCGTCGGCCGGGTCAGGCGCGCCGAGCAGCTGATCGTCTGCGGCCTGGCGGTCTCGTTTTTGTTCAGCGCGCTCACCAGCTACCTGGTGTTTTCCGGCGATCAGCGGGCGGCCGGTTCGGTGTTGTTCTGGTCGCTCGGCGGGCTGGGGCTGGCGCGTTGGGATAATCTGTTCATTCCGCTGGCGAGTTTCGTGCTGCTGGCCGGGTTTACGGCGCTGCGTTGGCGGGCGCTGGACGCGCTGCTGGCGGGCGAGCAAACCGCCCATTCGATGGGGGTCAACGTGGCGCGCCTGCGCACCGAGACCTTTCTGTGCTGCGCACTGTCCACGGCGTTTCTCGTTTCGCTGACGGGCGTGATCGGCTTTGTCGGGCTGATGGTGCCCTACCTGGCTCGGCGCCTGGTGGGCGTGCGCCACCGTTTGGCCGTGCCGATGTGCGGCCTGCTGGGGGCGACGCTGCTGACCGGCGGCGACATGCTCAGCCGCAGTCTGATCCCCCATCAGGAGCTGCCTATCGGCATCATTACGGCCGGGCTGGGGGGCGCGTTCATCGTGTCCTTGCTGCTGCGTGCGGAACGATGAACGCCACCCTGTCTCAATAGAGTTCCAGATGCAGGCGCTGCTGCTCAATCAGCGTCTGCCACAGGTTTTCCGCCCCGCAGGCTTGCTCCAGCGCCGTCGCCACGGCATGTTCCAGATACTGGCGATTGCCGCACAGGTAGACATGCGCTCCCCGCCGCAGCAGGCCGCTGATGGCATCGGCATGCTCGCCGATCGCATGCTGCACATAATATTTGGCGGCGGCGTCGCGCGAGAAGGCGGTGATGAGGCGCGTGAGTACGCCCGCCGCGTTCAGTGCCTCTAACGCTTCGTGATACAGGAAGTCTTCATCGCGCCGTTTTTCGCCGAAGATCAGCACGGTTTCGCGCCGTTCACCCTGGGCGGCCATTTCGCGCAGCAAGCCTATCAAGGGCGCGATGCCGGTACCGGTACCGATAAGCAGCACCGGCACGGTGGTATCGCGCGGCAGGTAAAAGCCGGGGTTGGCGCGGCAGAAGAGGCGGAAAGGGCCGGGTTGGCTGAGCAGCCAGCCGGTCGCCGTGCCGCGCCGGGTGCGGCCGTCGCGTTCATATCGTACGTCGCGCACGTACAGGTCGAGGCTCTCTGCCCGCGTTGCCGAAGCGATGGAGTAGGCGCGCGGCAGGCAAACGGGCAGCAGCGCCAACAGGTTTTCCAGCGTGACCGTCTGCGGCGGGCAAAAATCGTGCAGTACGTCCAGCAGATCGGCGCCGTACAGATAGCTCTCCAGGGCTTTGCGCTGGCGGATCTTGAGCAAGCCTTTGAGCTCTTCGCTGTCGGCCAACTGCGCCAGTTCGCGCAGCGTCGTTTTGCTGAGCTGGCGCAGTTCCCGGCGGCGCAGCGCGTCGGCGGCCTCCGGCCTGCCGAGCCAGTCAGCCAGCCGGGTCAATAATCCTTCGTCGTTCTCCGGCAACAGATAGACGGTATCCCCCGCCCGGTAAACGATGCCGCTGCCGGCGATATTGAGCCGCAGGTGCCAGGCCTGCGGCGTGCGTGCGCTGAGCGGCCGCCGTTCGAGGAGGGCGGCGCTGAACGCATGGTCTTCGCCGTAGGCGGTCACGCGCAGATGCAAATCGCGGCCGGCCTGGGCATCGCCGGCCAGCACCTTCTCCAGCGTCGTCAGCCAGGTTGCGAAGAACGGTTCGAAGTTAACGTCGGCGTCGACGCGATTGATGATGGCGCGGGCGCCGTATTGCGTCAGACGTGCATCCAGCGCCTGCGTGAAGCCGCAGAAATGCGGGTACGCGGTGTCGCCGAGACCGAAGATGGCGTAGCGCAACCGGTGGCGATCCGGCCATTGCGCCAGCGCGTCGGAAAAACGCTCGGCGTTGGCGGGCGGTTCGCCGTCGCCAAATGAGCTGGAGACGATCAGCAGGGCGTCACGTTCGCCCACATCGGCGGGCTGGATGGCGTTGAGTTCTTTCACGACGGGGCGGTAGGGTTGCAGGCTGCTTTGCTCGCCCAGGCGCATCGCCAGCGCCCGGGCGTTGCCCGACTCCGAACCGTAACCAATCAGGATGCGTTCGATAAGGTCGGCCATGGCGGTTACTTGTCGTAGTGGTTGTCGAACTGTTCTTTGGCGAATTCCACCGATTCGAAGTCGGTCATCAGATCGTTGATCACGCGGCGGATGCTGATATAGGCCGCGATATTGCCCTGGGCGTCATACAGCGGCTGCACCGTGGTGTCGACCACGTACAGCACGCCGCCTTTGCCGACGTTCGGAATGATGCCGGTCCAGATGCCGCCTGCCTTGATGGTGTCCCACATCGCTTTGTAAACCGCTTTCGGCACGGAAGGGTGGCGCACGATGCTGTGGGGCTGGCCCACCAGCTCTTCCCGGGAAAAGCCGGTCAGCTGGCAAAACAGATCGTTGACGTAGGTGATGGTGCCCTGCAGATCGGTGGTGGAGATCACCATCACTTTATCGAGCGCGGACAACAGCTGGGCGGAATCGAGGGTTTGACTCATGGTAGGTTCCTTCTCATTAACAACTTCGCGGTGATTGCCACGGCGGATGCCATGTATCCGTCATGACAGCTTTGTAATTGATTCTCATTTGCGATTGTGCGGTGAATGGTAATCGGGAAATTTATAAGTTGCAATAAAAATGCATCTTTAAGGGCGCAGAAAGGTCACGACGAGGCAGGCAGGGGGAGAGGAAGCCCGCGCCGGGTGCGGCGGCGGGCCAATCGGGCGGTCTTAGCGGGGGTCTTCGGCCCAGCCTTTACGTTTGCTGGTTTTGCCGATGCCGGGGTTGAAGCTGTTGGTCGGATCGGCGGTGCGGTAGAACGCCTGCAGATCTGCCTTGGCGTGGTACAGGTGGCCGACGTTATGCTCCGCCGGGTACTCGGCGCCGCGCCGGTTGAGGATCTCGAGCATCTTTTCCTTCAGCGCGTGGCTGTCGACGCCCTTTTTCACCACGTAGTCCTGATGGAAGACGTGGCACATAAAGTGGCCGTAATACAGCTTATGCACCAGCTGGCTGTCGATCTCCGGCGGCAGGGTTTCGAACCAGTCGGTGTCGTTGCGGCGCAGGGCGATATCCAGCGCCAGAATATCCTCCACCTTGTCGGCGTGCACCGCATGGTAGCGCACGGCGGCGCCGGCGGCGGCGAAGCGGTGCAGGAAGGCCTTTTTGCCTTCGTCAGGCGTGCAGGCGAAGAAAGCGCCTTCGGCCTGGGCGAAGTACTCGGTCAGGTAGCGCTGCGCTTCGTCTACGCCGGGGCCGGCCATCTTCAGCAGCAGGTGATGTTCGAAACGTTCGCGGTATTCCTTCATGCGCTTCGGCAGGTGGCTCGGCGCCAGATGGCTCAGTCCCTGCATCAGCCGATCGGTCAGGTTGTGCGGCAGTAGCGGCAGCTTGTTGAGGCTGGCGTCCATACGGCCTTTCAGGGTGAAGAAGCGCGGCATCTGATCGGTGCCGAGCTTGTCGATCATCATGAAGGTGTCTTTGCCGTACACCTCAGCGATGTCGAAGATATCGCGGTGCATGTACTCACCGGCCACCGGCAGGTTTTCGAACTGGCTCAGCATGTGGCGGCGCAGTTCGGTCAGCACCGCGGTGTCGTTGGTGCCGATATAAAACACCTGCTCTTTGCCTTCTTTCTCGAAGGTGTCGAGTCGCACCGCGAACACCGCCAGCTTGCCGGCGCAGCCGGAGGCCTCGTACAGGCGGCGTTTGTCGGCGTTGAAGCGGGAAGGGGTGTCGGCATCGACGTCGCGCACCCGGCTGGCGTACTCGTTATCCGAGGCGCGCAGCTCGCCGTATTCGACGTCTGTCGGGCGATAGTCGCCTTTTTCTAGCCGGGTAAGGATCTCTTCCGGCGTGTCGCCGAGGCGGATGCCTAAATGGTTCACCAGGCGCAGCTGGCCGTCTTCCCCTAGCTGGGCGTACAGCGCCATTTCGGTATAGGCCGGGCCGCGTTTCACCAGCGAGCCGCCGGAGTTGTTGCACACGCCGCCGATCACCGAGGCGCCGATGCAGGAGGAACCGATCACCGAATGCGGTTCACGGCCGTAGGGTTTGAGCAATTTCTCGAGGTGGTGCAGGGTGCTGCCGGGGAAGCCGACCACCTGCTTGCCGTTATCCAGCACCTGAATATGGTCGAGGCGCAGGGTGCTGACGATGACGATGTCGCGGTCATAGTCGTTGCCGCTGGGGGTCGATCCTTCGGTCAGGCCGGTATTGGCGGCCTGCATGATGACGATTTTGTCGGCGGCCACGCAGGCCTGCAAAATGCGCCACAGCTGCAGCAGGCTGGTGGGAAACACCACCGCCAGCGCCTGGCCTTCGCCGGAGCGGAACCCCTTGCGATAGCGCTCGGTGTTGCGATCGCCGGTCAACAGCTGCGGGCCGCCGACGATGTCTTTAAGCTGGTTGATAAATGCCTGATTGCCTGACTGCATGCTGCCTGTCTCCCTGTCATCCCCGTCGCTTTAACCGCGGCGCCGGAGTGCCGCATATAAGCTAAGAGGTTATCAATTAAATAACTTATTAAGCTATCAGCTTGTCAGACTAATGGCTTGCGGGTTTAGTAGCGCTCGGCGTAGCCGGCCCGGCGCTCTTCGTCGCGTAGCGTCAGGATCTCCACGCCGTCGGCGGTGACCGCCACGGTGTGCTCCCACTGCGCCGACAGTTTTTTGTCGCGCGTCACCACCGTCCAGCCGTCTTTCTTCTGCTTGATGCGGCGGTCGCCCTGATTGATCATCGGCTCGATGGTGAACACCATGCCTTCCTGCAGCACCATACCGCTGCCGGGTTGACCGTAGTGCAATACCGCCGGCTCTTCATGCATATCGCGGCCGATGCCGTGGCCGCAATACTCCCGCACGATGCTGTAGCCGGCCTGCTCGGCGTGCCGCTGGACGGCATGGCCGATATCGCCCAGGGTCGCGCCCGGTTTTACCGCGCGAATGCCCTGCCACATCGATTCATAGACGTTGTTCACCAGCCGTTTGGCCAGCGGCGTCACCTGGCCGACGCAGTACATCTTGCTGGAATCGGCGATATAGCCGCCGTTTTCCAGCGTGATGTCTACGTTGATAATCATGCCGGAACGCAGGATTTTGCTGGCCGACGGCACCCCGTGGCACACCACCTCGTCGATTGAGGTGTTGAGCACATAGGGGAAATCATACTGCCCTTTGCTGGCCGGGCGCGACTTCAGCTCGTCGACGATAAACGCCTCGGCGCGGTCGTTGATCTCCATGGTGGAGATGCCTTCGACGATGACCTCATCGAGCATAGCAAACACTTTCGCCAGCAGGGCGCCGGAATGGCGCATTTTGGCAATCTCTTCCGGCGTTTTAATCACAATCTGTTTCACCCGACAATCTCCTTCAGCGTCAGCGCGTTATCTTTCATCATCTTTTTTACCAGCTGCGGGTAGGTCAGTTCCGGATGGAACTCCGCCAGCATGCCGATTTTGATCCAGTATTCAGCCTGCGCGTTGATCGAACGCGTCATGGTCAGGCTGGCGAGGCGCAGATCGTCATGCAGCGCGTCTGAAATTTTTACGATGCCCATCGGCGTCTCCCTAAGTGAACGATATACGAAGTGTATACGTTTAGGATGGTCGTGATGTGGCAATCTGTGGCGTAAGAAGATTCTGGCAACAACGATTGCCGCCGCCAGACAATGCGTTTATTGTGATGAACGACTTTTTTGCCATGATTTTTCAGAAGGATTTAAGGCGTGACTAAACTACGTGTTGGGGTGATTTTTGGCGGTAAATCGGCGGAGCATGAGGTGTCGCTGCAGTCGGCCAAAAACATTGTGGATGCAATCGACAAAGAGAAGTTTGACGTCACGCTGCTGGGGATCGACAAACAGGGGCAGTGGCACATCAACGACGCCTCCAACTACCTGCTCAACGCCGAGAACCCGGCGCTGATCGCGCTGAACCGCTCGAACAAGAACGTGGCGCTGATCCCAGGCCAGGAAAAACAACAGCTGATCGAAGCGGGCAGCGCCGGCGCGCTGGGCCAACTGGACGTCATCTTCCCGATCGTGCACGGTACGCTGGGGGAGGACGGTTCGCTGCAGGGGCTGCTGCGCATGGCCAATATGCCGTTCGTCGGCGCCGGCGTGCTCGGCTCGGCGGTCAGCATGGACAAAGACGTGACCAAGCGCCTGCTGCGCGACGCCGGGCTGGCGGTGGCGCCGTTCGTCACCCTGACGCGCGCCAACCGCGCCGGATTCACGTTTGAGCAACTGAGCGAGCGCCTCGGCCTGCCGCTGTTCGTCAAGCCGGCCAACCAGGGCTCCTCGGTCGGGGTCAGCAAGGTGGAAAACCGCGCCGAGTTCGACGCGGCGGTATCGCTGGCCTTCAGCTTCGATCACAAGGTGCTGGTGGAGTCGGCGATCGTCGGCCGCGAGATCGAGTGCGCGGTGCTGGGCAACGACGATCCGCAGGCCAGCGTGTGCGGCGAGATCGTGCTGAGCGACGCCTTCTATTCTTACGACACCAAATACATCAATGAGCAGGGCGCTCAGGTGGTGGTGCCGGCGGCAATCGCGCCGGAAGTGAGCGACCACATCCGCGAGGTGGCGCTGAAGGCGTTCCGCACGCTGGAGTGCTTCGGACTGGCGCGGGTGGATGTGTTCCTGACGTTGGACAACCAGGTGGTAATCAACGAAATCAACACGCTGCCGGGCTTCACCAACATCAGCATGTATCCCAAGCTGTGGGCCGCCAGCGGCGTCAGCTATCAGGCGCTGATCACGCGCCTGATCGAATTGGCGCTGGAACGCCACCAGCAGGATCGTGCGCTGAACAGTTCGGTATTCGATCGCTAAACGCGGGAGGGGGCGGCGGTGCCGCCCCCGTCTATCACTTCACCGTCACGTCGATGTCGCCGAAATACTTCTTCGACAGCGCCGCCACCGTGCCTTGCTGTTTCACTTTGGCGATGGCGGCATCCAGTTTTTTCTTCAGCGCCTCATCCCCTTTACGCAGGCCGAAGGCGATACCTTCACCGAGGATTTTGTCGTCGCGCACCGCCTCGCCGACGAAGGCGAAGCCTTTGCCGTCCGGCTGCGACAGGAAGCCGCTTTGCCCCGACGGCGCCATCACCAGCGTGGCGTCGAGCCGACCGGCCGCCAGATCGAGGTAAACCTGATTCTGATCCTGATAAGACACCACGTCCACGCCCGCCGGCGCCCAATGGGTTTTGGCGTAAATCTCCTGAATCGATCCTTGCAGCACGCCCACGTGTTTGCCCGCCAGCGATTTGGCGTCCGGCAGCAGGCCGCTGTCGGCCTTGGCGATCAGGCGGTTCGGCACCTGATAGATGGCGTCGGTAAAGGCGATCGCCTGACGCCGCTGTTCGGTCACGTTCATCGCCGAGTTGATGGCGTCGAACTTGCGCGCCTGCAATGCCGGGATCAGGCTGTCGAACGAGGTTTCCACCCAGCTGCATTTCAACTGCGCGGCGGCGCATACCGCGTCGCCCAGTTCGATGTCGAACCCTTCCAGTTTGCCGCTGGCGGATTTGGATTCGAACGGCGGATACAGCGCTTCCAGGCCGAAGCGCAGGCTGTTTTCCGCCGCCAGCGAAGAGCCGGCGGCCAACAGGCATCCGGCGGCGAACAGCGTTTTCAGTGCTTTCATAGGCAGTGCCCCTTTCCCATGGTCGGACAAAAAATTACGCCTGGCTCAGGCGGCGCGCGCCTTCCAGCAGGGTCTCGTTATCTTTGGAAAAACTCAGCCGGATTAGGCCGGTATTGGTGCCGTCGCTGTAGAACGCCGACAGCGGGATCGTCGCCACCTTCGCTTCGCGGATCAAGCGTACGGCGAAATCATTGTCGCTTTCGTGACTGAAGCCGCTAAAACGGGCCAGCATGAAGAAGCTGCCGCGGCTGGGCAGCAGCTCAAAGCGCGAATCCTGCAAGGCGCTGGCCAGCAGATCGCGCTTTTGCTGGTAAAACGCCGCCAGCCCCAGGTAGCTCTGCGGGTTGGCGAGCGCGGCGGCGAAGGCGTGTTGCATCGGCGTATCGGCGGAGAACACCATAAACTGGTGCACCTTGCGGATCTCGTCCATCAGCGCCGCCGGCGCCAGACAGTAGCCGACGCGCCAGCCGGTGACGTGGTAGGTTTTACCGAACGACGACACGATCACGCTGCGTTCCGCCAGCTGCGGGTAGCGCGCCATGCTGTGGTGAATTTCGCCGTCGAACACCACGTGTTCGTAGACCTCGTCGGACAGGATCACGATGTCGGTGTCGCGGGTCAGGGCGGTCAGGCGTTCGATGTCGTGCTCGTCAAACACCGCGCCGGTCGGGTTGTGCGGCGTGTTGACGATGATCATGCGCGTTTTGCCGTTGATGGCGGCGGCCACTTCGTCCCAGTCGACGCGAAAATCCTGCAGCGACAGTTTGATCGCTACCGGCGTGGCGCCCTGCAGGCGCACGATCGGCGCATAGCTGTCGAACGCCGGTTCGAAATAGATCACCTCGTCGCCGGGATGCACCAGCGCGCTGATCGCCGAGTACAGCCCTTCGCTGGCGCTGGCGATCACCGTGATTTCTTCGTCGGCGTCATAGCGTGCGCCATACAATCGTTCAGCTTTTTCCGCCAGAGCAGCACGTAACGCCGCCACGCCGCTCATCGGCGCGTATTGGTTATGACCTGCGCGCATGGCTTGTGCCGTAGCCTCGATCAGCTGCGGGTCGCCGGCGAAGTTGGGCGCGCCCTGCGACAGATTGAGGGCCTGATGTTCGGCGCTGAGTTGGCCTATGACGGTGAAAATGGTGGTGCCGACGTCCGGCAGCTTCGAGCGGGATGAACAGGCACTCTGCATGATGGGCTCCAGGCAAACAGGGAAGTGTTGAGCGATTAAGCATTAGCCGGCGTAGGCGGACAAGGGAAAGTTTGTCATACTTGCCATGCACTACGATCATACCTAATCGAGGCCCGCTATGCCGATATCCCTGCCGTCGCTCGACGTGTTGAAAACCTTCGTGGTGGTGGCGCAACGCCTCAACTTTACCCATGCCGCCCGGGAGCTGCACCTGACGCAGGGGGCGGTCAGCCGGCAAATTCTCGGGCTGGAGCAGCGCCTGGGTTATCCGCTGTTCAGCCGCCAGGCGCGCGGTTTGGCGCTGACGCCGCAGGGCGCGCAACTGCTGGCGCCGGTGCAGCAGGCGCTGGGGCAGCTGGACGAGGCGCTGACGCGGGCCGCCGCCCCGCCGGGGGCGCTGCGCATCAAATGCCCGACCTGCGCGATGCGCTGGGTGCTGCCGCGCGTGATTCGCCTGCAGAATGAACGGCCGGACATGCATATCGAGCTGACCGCCTCGGTGTCGCACGGTCTGGATTTCAGTACCGAGCAGTTTGACGCCGCGGTGGTATTCGGCCGGCCGCCGGGTAAAAAACTGACCGCGCACCTGCTGTTCGACGAAATCCTCACGCCGGTCTGCACGCCGACGTTTCTGCCGCCGGCGCCCCGGTTGGTGGATTTGACGGACAAAACCCTGCTGCACCCGACGCGCGATCGCCGCGACTGGCTGCGCTGGCTGAAGGCGGCGGGCGCCGATGCGCTGCCGTCCGGCAAGGCTCAGCATTTCGATACTCTCGATCTGGCGATGAGCGCCGCGCTGCAGGGGTTCGGCATCGCCATCGGCGATCTGTGCCTGCTGGAGGAGGATATTCAGGCGCGGCGTGTCGTGACGCCGTTCCCGCTCTGCGTCAGCAGCGGCGCGGCCTATTATCTGGTCTATCCTGAACGCGGGGCGCCGCCGCCGGCGTTGGCGCCGCTGATCGATTTTCTGACGGCGGAGGCCGCCGACAGCCGCGCCCGGCTGCAGAATTACCTGCCGATAACCTGTAATGCTTTGTAAACATTACCGATGCGAATTCCCTTGGCGATGAAACAGAGTGTGGCAAACTGTTTCTTCACTCCGATTAAACCTCGCGGCTTTGGCTGCGGAAACACGCCTGAGATAAAACAAGATGAAATGGCTTTGTGTGGTGAGTATGTTGTCCGGTCTGGCCCTCAGCCCGGCTTTTGCGCAGGAAACGCCGATAACGCTGGAAGAGAAGATCGGCCAGCTGCGGCTGATCAGCGTCGGGCCGGATAACCCGAAAGAAGCGATCCGCGAGGGCATTCGCAAAGGGCAGATCGGCGCCATCTTCAATACCGTCACCCGCCCGGACATTCGGGTGATGCAGGATCAGGCGATGCAGCTCAGCCGCCTCAAAATTCCGTTGTTCTTCGCCTATGACGTGGTGCACGGCCAGCGCACCGTGTTCCCGATCAGCCTGGGGCTGGCGGCCAGCTTCGATCTGGAAGCCATTGCGCTCAGCGCCCGCGTGGCGGCGCAGGAGGCCAGCGATGACGGCCTCAACATGACCTTCGCACCGATGGTCGATATCACCCGCGATCCGCGCTGGGGCCGGGTCTCCGAAGGCTTCGGCGAAGACACCTGGCTGGTGTCGAAAATCGCCAAAGTGATGGTCGACGGCTATCAAAACGGCGACCCGGCCAAGCCCGGTTCGGTGATGGCCAGCGTTAAACACTTTGCGTTGTACGGCGCCGTCGAAGGCGGCCGCGATTACAACACCGTCGACATGAGCCCGCTGCGCATGTATCAGGACTACCTGCCGCCTTACAAAGCGGCGGTGGATGCCGGCAGCGGCGGGGTGATGGTGTCGCTCAACTCGGTGAACGGCGTGCCGGCCACCGCCAACCCGTGGCTGCTGAAAGACCTGCTGCGCGACCAGTGGGGCTTTAAAGGCATCACCATCAGCGACCATGGCGCAATTAAAGAGCTGATTAAACACGGCGTGGCCGCCGACGCGCGCGACGCGGTACGCCTGGCAATCACCTCCGGCGTCGACATGAGCATGAGCGACGAGTTTTACGACAAATACCTGCCGGGTCTGGTGAAAGACGGGCTGGTGCCTGAAAGCGATATCGATCGCGCCTGCCGCGACGTGCTGAACACCAAGTACGACATGGGGCTGTTCACCGATCCGTATGTGCATCTGGGCCCGGCGGGTTCCGACCCGCAGGACACCAACGCCGAAAGCCGTCTGCACCGCGCCGAGGCGCGGGTGGTGGCACGCAAAACGATGGTGTTGCTGAAGAACGATAAGCAGACGCTGCCGCTGAGCAAGCAGGCGACCATCGCGCTGGTCGGGCCGATGGCCGACAGCCAGCGCGACGTGATGGGCAGCTGGTCGGCCGCCGGAGTGGTCAAGCAGTCGGTGACCCTGCGTGAAGGGCTGGAGCAGGCGGTGGGCGACAAGGCGCGCATTCTTTACGCCAAGGGCGCCAACGTCACGCAGGATAAGGGCATCATCGACTACCTGAACGAGTATGAGCCGGCGGTGGCGTTCGATACCCGTTCGCCGCAGCAGATGATCGACGAAGCGGTACAGGCGGCGAACAAGGCCGACGTGGTCGTGGCGGTGGTGGGGGAATCGCAGGGCATGGCACATGAGGCCTCCAGCCGCGCCGATATCACCATCCCGCAGAGCCAGCGCGATCTGATCGCCGCGCTGAAAGCCACCGGCAAGCCGCTGGTGCTGGTGCTGATGAACGGCCGGCCGCTGGCGCTGAGCTGGGAGAGCGAGCAGGCGGACGCGATGCTGGAAACCTGGTACAGCGGCACCGAGGGCGGCAACGCGGTGGCGGACGTGCTGTTCGGCGACTACAACCCGTCGGGCAAGCTGCCGATGACCTTCCCGCGCTCGGTCGGCCAGATCCCGATGTACTACAACCACCTGAACACCGGCCGCCCGTTCGGCAAGGAGAATCCGGGCAAGTACACCTCGCGCTACTTCGATTCGCCGAACGGCCCGCTGTATCCGTTCGGTTACGGCCTGAGCTACACCACCTTCAGCCTGTCGGATCTGAAACTGTCCAGCCCGACGATGGCGCGCAACGGCAAGCTAACCGCCAGCGTCACGCTGAAAAATACCGGCAAGTACGACGGTGCCACGGTGGTGCAGCTGTATCTGCAGGACGTGACCGCCTCGGTCAGCCGGCCGGTAAAAGAGCTGCGCAACTTCAAGAAAGTGACGCTGAAGGCCGGCCAGTCGCAGCAGGTTGAGCTGCCGATTAGCGAAGACGATCTGAAGTTCTACAACGCCAGCCTGAAATGGGGGGCGGAGCCGGGCAAATTCAACGTGTTCGTCGGCCTGGACTCCGACAACGTGCAGGCGCAAAGTTTTACGCTGAAGTAACCCTGTCCCCCTCGTTCGCCGCGCTGAGCGAGGGGGCATCCATTCCCGCTAACGTCATCGGAGCTTGCCTCATGAAACGCTATCTGGACTGCAGCGCCAGCGATCTGGCCGATATCGGCAAAGCCGACCTGCTCTATGCCATCCGCGCCAGCGAAGGGCGCATTTTGGTCAGCGAAACCATCGCGGTCACTCAGCCGCTGCTCAATAACGTCACCAACGCCGAGCTGGCGGCCAGCCAGGGCGCCGACCTGCTGCTGCTGAACCTGTTCGACGTCGACCATCCGCACATCGCGGGCCTGCCCGCCGACGTGCCGCCGCAGGAGGCGCTGCGCACGCTGCAGCGCCTGACCGGGCGGGTGATCGGGGTGAACCTGGAGGCCGTCGATCCGGCCTTCGCCACCGAACATAACGATTTCTGGCAGATGACGGCGGGGCGTGCCGCCACCGCCGAGAATGCCCGCAAGCTGTATCAGCTCGGCGCGCGCATGCTGGTGCTGACCGGCAACCCGAACAACGGCGTCAGCAATCAGGCGATCGCCGCCGCGCTGAAAGCGATTCGCGATGAAGTGGGCGACGAGATGGTGCTGGTGACCGGCAAGATGCACGGGGCCGGTATCGTGCGCGAAAGCGGCAGCCAGCTGATCGGCGAGCAGGACATCGCGCTGTTCGTGGAGAACGGTGCGGATATCGTGCTGTTGCCGGCGCCGGGCACCATTCCCGGCATGTCGCAGGAGAAAGTGGCGGCGCTGATCGCCTTTGCCCAGCGGCAGGGCGCGCTGGCGATGACGGCGATCGGCACCTCGCAAGAGGGGGCCGACGTGCAGACCGTGCGGCAGATTGCGCTGATGAGCAAAATGGCCGGGGCGGACCTGCACCATATCGGCGATACCGGCTATCTGGGGCTGGCGCTGCCGGAAAACATCTTCGCTTACAGCGTGGCGATTCGCGGTGTGCGCCACACCTACAGCCGCATGGCGCGCTCGGTGAACCGCTAAGCCTGGGGCTTTTGCGCCGTCACGATGCTGAAATAGCCGAGCGACGGCAGCACCTGAGCAGGCCCGAAGCCGACGTCGTGCAGCAGGTCGCCGATTTCCCTGCCGGAGTATTGGCGGCCCTGCGTCCATCCCATCATCATCAGGCTGTACCCCGCGGCGGCAGGCGGCCCGTCGCCGTCATCGTTGTACAGCACTTCGTGGATCACGATCCTCCCCCCGGGCGGGAGGGCCGCATAGCTCTTTTGCGCCAGGAAGCGGTTCTTGTCCATCGGCCAGTCGTGGAAAATATTGGAGTACAGGTGCAGATCCGCCGCCGGGTAGGGATCGCGCCACATATCGCCGCTGTGGGTGCCGATGCGCTGGCTGAGACCGTAATGGCGCGCGTAGTCGGTGGCGAGCGGGCACACCTCCGGCAGATCGAACACGGTGCAGGTCAACGTCGGCCAGTGGGCCGCCAGGCTGATGGCATGGGCGCCGGAGGCGCCGCCGATATCCAGCGCCGCGCGGCAGGCACCGAGGGGCAACAGCGCCGGCCAAACGCTGGCCGAGCCCATGCTCAGGCTGTGCATGGCGTGGGTAAACCGCCGCATTCTGTCGGCGTCGAGCGTATGGGTTTCAAACAGCTCCTGCTCGCCGTACACCTGCGAGGTATTTTTTCTGATGGCGCTTTCCAGGTTTTTCAGCGAGAAAATTTCGCTATTTTCAACCATCAAATCCCAGAAGTAGCCGAAATAATGCGGGTTGTTTTTTAACAAAAAGGTTTCCGCTTCCGGCGTGAGAGAGAATGTTTCACCGTCTCTGTCTATCAATTTCAATGCCAATAACGCCATGACCAACGTTTCCGCCGGGCGTCTTTCCACATTGGCCTGAGCGCATATATCGGTCAGGTTGCGGGGGTGCAAAGCAATAAATTCAAAGATGCCCAGGCGATGCGCGATAAGCACCGCCGGATAGAGATATAAATTCATCGTGATATCGAGAATGGTTTTGTCGTCGCATTGCGGCGGCCGGACGGAATAGTTCATGTGAATCCCCTCCCACTAGGCATGGCGCGTCTTAACAGGCTATGTCACGCCTGTGATTTTAGCAAAGGGCGGGAGCACGATTGACCGCAGGCCAACACTTCCGTTGCAAATAATTCCTGGGTGAGATTATTTTTAATATGAATTGAGCGTGGCCAATATCGAGCATGAAAAAATGATACCGGGCGGGGGTCATTACCCTATCGTGCGTTTTTATTTTATTGGGGGTTAACTTAATCACAGTTATTAACGCGTTAGGGTTGTGCTAATCTAGGCCGCCGTTATACCGTAGCGGTGTTCGCATTCTTTTTGTGAATAATTAAAACTTAACTATTTCATTATTAAAACGAGTTAACAATGAAAAAAAGCATTCTGACCGGCATGATTGCCGCGACTCTGGGCCTGTTCAACACCGCTAACGCTGAAGGGATGGATCCTGCCGCATTGAAAAACGTTTATGACATCACGCGCAATACCGCCGGGCTGATGTCTTACTGCGTCGATAAAGGCTTCCTGAAAGCCGACAGCATCGACAACGCCAAGAAAATGGTGGCCTACGTGGCGGCTATTCCCGGCGGCGTCGACACCCGCGATGGCGACAAGCGCGAAGCGATGGGCCGTGAAGGCAATGTGCTGAACGACGACGGCAAAGTGGTTGCGTTGGAAAAAGAAGCGCCGCAGGGGCTGCAGACATGGTGCCAGCAGGCTGACGAAGGGATCCGCCAGGGTCTGACGTCTATCGGTCAATAAGTCTTCTTCACGCGCCCTTACAGGGCCGATGGGATCCGTCGCCGCACCGGCGGATCCGCTTCCAGGATCGCATTCACGCCTCGTTTTACCTCCCGAGTACCCGCATCCGGTTTGATCCCGCTGATTGTTTCGCCATGCTCATCGCTATATTATTTGCTATACAACGATAATCAACCGGTCACTGCCATGTTTAACTTTCTCCCGCGCCTGCTGTTGGCGCTTGTTTTGTTTTCCACCGCCGCCCAGGCGGATCGCCAGGTCACCGATCAACTCAACCGCCAGGTGACGTTGCCCGATCGCATCACCCGCGCGGTGGTGCTGCAACACCAGACGCTGAACCTGTTGGTGCAGCTTGATGCGATGCCGCAGGTGGTCGGCGTGCTCAGCAGTTGGAAAAAGCAGTTGGGGCCAAACTACCTGCGGCTGGCGCCGACGTTGGCAACCCTGCCGATGCCGGGCGATCTGACTTCGGTGAACATCGAGAGCCTGCTCGGCCTGCATCCGCAGGTGGTGTTCGTGGCCAATTACGCGCCGCCGGAGATGATTGCGCAGATCGAACGGGCGGGCATTCCGGTGGTGGCGGTCTCGCTGCGCCGCGAGGCAGCCGATCAGGCGGGCAAAATGAACCCCCAGCTGAGCGATGAAGACCGGGCCTATACGCTGGGGCTGCAGGACGGCATTCGCCTGATCGGCGAAGTGATGTCGCGTCAGCCTCAGGCCGAAGCCCTGATTAAGGACGTCATTCAGCAGCGCACGCTGGTCGCCGAACGGCTGCGCGATCTGCCGGAAGATCGGCGGGTGCGGGTGTATATGGCCAACCCCGATCTCACCACCTACGGCGCCGGCAAGTATACCGGGTTGATGATGCGGCACGCCGGGGCGCTCAACGTGGCGGCGAAGGACATTCAGGGGTTTAAACAGGTTTCTATCGAGGATGTCCTGAAGTGGGATCCGGCGGTGATTTTCGTGCAGGAGCGCTACCCGGACGTGGTGAAACAGATCCTGACGTCACCGCAGTGGCAGCCGATCGACGCGGTGAAGAATAAGCGGGTCTACCTGATGCCGGAGTACGCCAAGGCCTGGGGATATCCGATGCCGGAGGCGATGGCGTTGGGTGAGTTGTGGATGGCGAAAAAACTTTACCCGCAGCGCTTTGCCGATATCAATCTGCAGCAGCGGGTCGACGCTTACTATCAACGTTATTACCGCGCCACCTGCTGCCAGAGCGGGCAATGAGGCTGGGCTGGCTGGCGTTGTTGACGCTGTGCTGCGCGCTGTTTTCGCTCGGCGTTGGTCGCTTTCAGGTGCCGATGACGCACAGCCTGATGATTTTGCTGGAGCCGTTCACCGGGCAACATTATGCAGGCATCGATGCTATCCAACGCCAGGTGATCCTGGGCGTGCGTGTGCCGCGAGTGCTGTTGGCGATGGGCGCCGGCGCGGCGCTGGCCCTGTGTGGCGCGGCTTTGCAAGGCGTCTTTCGCAACCCGCTGGTCGATCCGCATATTATCGGCGTGTCTTCCGGCGCGGCGTTTGGCGGCACGCTGGCTATCCTGCTCAGCCTGCCGTTGGCGGCGCTGCTGCTGTCGGCTTTTGTTTTCGGTATGGCGGCGCTGCTGCTGATTTTCACTCTCACCAGCGCCATTGCGCGGCGAAATATTCTCTCTTTGGTACTGGCGGGGGTGATCCTCAGCGGCTTTTTCTCCGCCTGCGTCAGCCTGATGCAATATCTGGCGGATACCGAAGAGAAACTGCCGAGCATCGTGTTTTGGCTGCTCGGCAGCTTTGCCACCGCCGATCGGCAAAAGCTGCTGATGCTGTTTGTGCCTTTGCTGTTGGCCGGCGGCTTGCTGTTGGCGCTGCGCTGGCGCATCAATCTGCTGTCGTTGGGCGATGAGGATGCCGGTGCATTAGGCATCAACGTTGAGCGTACCCGCTGGCTGATTTTGACGCTGTGCGCCGCCATCGTGGCCGCCCAGGTGGCGGTCAGCGGCAGCATCGGCTGGGTCGGCTTGGTGATCCCGCACGTGGCGAGGCGGCTGGTGGGGCCGGATCACCGGCGCCTGCTGCCGGCTTCGCTTTGCCTGGGGGCTCTGTACATGCTGTTGATTGACGATTTGGCGCGCACGCTGAGCAGCAGCGAAATCCCGCTGGGCATTCTGACCGCGCTGATTGGCGCGCCGCTGTTCGCGCTGCTGCTGCGCCGCGCGCAAGTGAGAGGCTGGCATGACTGACACCTTATTGGCCGCCAGCGGCGTGAGTTTCGCCTGGCCGGGCGGGGCACCGCTGTTCCAGCATCTGGACATTCAGCTGCGGCGCGGCGAAGTGCTGGCGGTATTGGGCCCGAATGGGCGTGGCAAGAGCACGCTGCTGCAGCTGTTGTTAGGCAGCCTGACGCCGCAATCCGGCGAGATTGAGCGCCACGGTGAGATGGGCTTTGTCCCGCAGCACTTTGCGCCGCCGTTCGCCTATCGGGTTCTGGATATCGTATTGATGGGGCGGGCGCGCCATGTCGGCCTGTTCCGTTCACCGTCAGCCGAGGACCATCGGCTGGCGAGAGAAGCGTTGCAGTCGTTGGATTTGCAGCACCTGGCAGAGCGTGAGTTTGGCAGCCTATCCGGCGGCCAACGTCAATTAGTGATGATCGCCCGCGCGTTGGCGATGCGCTGCGAGGTGTTGATTCTGGATGAACCGACTTCGGCGCTGGATCTGCATTACCAGGATCGGGTGTTGAGCCTGATGGCCCGCCTGGCGCGAGAGCAGCGGTTGGCGGTGGTGTTCTCCACGCATCAGCCCAACCATGCTCACGCGGTGGCCGATCGGGCTTTGCTGCTGGGCAGAGAAGGGCGCAGCCGGCTCGGGGCCTGCCGCGAGGTGTTAACGGCGCAATCCCTGTCACCCCTGTTCGAGCTGGCGATCGAACGGGTGCCGCTGACGGTGGCGGGCCGCCGCTACGCGACGCTGGTGCCGCTGTATCGCAGCCAACTGGAGCGACATGATGAGTGATATCCTGCTGTTTGCCGCCGGCAGCCTGCGACTGGCGTTTGCGCCGCTGCTGTCGGCATTTCAGCGGCACGCCGGGCAAAAAGTCACGGCGGAATTCGGCCCGGCGGGGTTGTTGCGCCAACGGATAGAGAATGGTGAGCGGCCACAGCTGTTCGCTTCGGCCAACCTGGCGCACCCGCAAAGGCTGGCGGATCTCGGTATCGCGGGGGCGGTGCAGATTTTTGCGCGCAATCGGCTCTGCGTGACGGTTCGCAACGTGCCGGCATTAACCGAGCGTCCGCTGCCGGAGGTGCTGTTCGATCCGCACTGGCGCCTTGCCACCTCGACACCGGGGGCAGATCCTTCCGGCGATTATGCGCAGCAGCTTTTCGAACGCTGTGAGCAATACTGGCCGGGGCAAGGGGAAGCGTTGCGCCGCCGGGCGCTGCCGTTGGTTGGCGGTATGGATTCCGCCCCGGTACCGGCGGGCCGGCTGGCGGCGGAATATCTGATAGGCGGCGGGCAGGCGGATATTTTTCTCGGCTACGCCAGCTATGCTCCGGCTTTAGCCGCCTACCCGACGTTGGCGGTGCGGCCGTTGGCGCCGCCGCTGGACATTGAGGCGGATTACGGTTTATGCCTGTTGGATGACGGCGCACAGCGGTTGGCCGCATTTATCTTGAGCGAACAAGGGCAGGAAATCCTGAGCCGACACGGATTTATGCGGTGCGCGGAATGACTCGCCGGGCCAGGCGGCCCGGGGAATCTTACCAGAACAGCGGGGTGGTGTTTTCAGCCAGAAACGCCAGCAGGGTTTCGTTGACCGCCGCCGGGTTTTCCTTGTTGCTGATATGCCCGGCGTTGGGGATCAGCACGTGACGACAGCCGAGAAGATCGGCCATGCGCTGGCCTTCCGCCGGCGGGCGCGGTTTATCCTGCGCGCCGGTGATGACGATGCTGGCGGCGGTGATGTTTTTCAGCAGCGGCAGCTTGTCGGGGCGACCGAAGATCATCCGGCCCAGCGGGACGACGCTCTCGCGCAGGCGATCGGCGGGCAGGCTCTGCAGATGGGCCAGCAATGGCTGCGACAACGCATCGGGTACTTCGTCGGAATAAAACTGCGCGGCGATGTATTCCAGCAGCGGTGAAGTGATGGCGCCGGCCTGTTCAACGGCTGCCAGCATGCCCATATAGCGCTGCCGCGCCTCCGGCGTTTCGTCGCCCAGATAGCTGTCCAGCAGCGCCAGCACCTTGACCCGCTCCGGCGCCAGCGCCGCCAGTTCGGCGCCCCACATGCCGCCGACGGACAGGCCGACGATGCCGAACTCTTCAATATCCAAATGATCCATCAGCGCCAAATGATCGGCGGCGATATCCGACAGGCTGTTTCGCCCGGCCGGCAGCGCCGGTGAGTCGCCGTGGCCCCAGAGATCCGGCACGATCAGGCGGTAGCGTTTCGCCAGCGCTTCGAACTGCGGTGCCCACATGTTCAGATCGAACAGATAGCTGTGGCCCAGCAGCAACGGAAAGCCTGAGCCCACGTCGAGATAATGCAGGGATTTGCCCATCGTTGGCATCTTATCGGTTCCTTATATAAAGAGAGTCCGGCTGCTTATATCACACTCATATTCAACCTGCGGTATTAATTTACCTTAAATTACTTAGGTAAACCCTTATTTTTAATTTCTCTTGATAACAAGACGTCAATGAAAGGTGACGTTAAGGATAATATTCTGGTGACGATAAGAGCCTTGGTTTATGCTGGCGCTCCTTTCAAGATGGAATAGGTAAACAGGGAGTCACGATGAAAAGACTTTTCAGACTATTAATTATTTTGCTTGTCATTTTGCTGCTGGCGGCGGTGCTGTGGTGGTTCTTCGGGCGTGGTAATCCGAATGCGCTGTGGCAAATCGTCAGCCAACAGTGCGTGCCTAATCAGCAGCAGAACAACGATCCGGCGCCCTGCTTAAAGGTTGATTTAACCGAGGGTTATGTGCTGTTTAAGGACAGCAAAGGCCCCTATCACGATCTGGTGATGCCAACCGAAAAAGTCAGCGGCATCGAGAGCCCGGCATTGCAGACGGAGCACGCGCCGCCTTATTTCGCCCAGGCCTGGAATAACCGGGAACATATATCCGGCGAGCTGGGTAAACCGTTAAAAGATGCGTGGCTTTCTCTGGCGGTCAATTCGAAATATGGCCGCTCTCAGAATCAGCTGCATATTCACGTTGCCTGCCTGCGTCAGGATGTCTATAACGCGCTGGGGCAGCAGGCGGAACAATTAGATCAACAGTGGCGCCCGCTGGCGGTGAAATTGGTCGGCCACCAATATCTGGCCAGAAAATTGGCGGGCACCGATTTAACCCAGGAAGATCCTTTCCGGTTATTGCAGAACTATGTGGTCGAGCAGGGCGACAGCATCGGCAATTATGGCCTGGCGCTGGCGGTCAGCCCACAGGGCGAGATGCTGCTGTTGGCGAACCGTTTGAAGTTGACCGACCTGAACCTGGGCTCAGCCGGCGAAATTCAGGACTACCAATGTGCGGTGGCGGGGAACTGAAGGTGATGACAACCCGCCGGCTGTGGCTCGCCGGCGGCTGTAGTGCGTTCAAAGCTTCTTCAGCAGTTCCAGCAGCTGCGCTTCGCTTTTCTCCGCTAGCCCGTCGATGGCCAGCTTGATGATGTCGGAGCGGGTGATACGCACGATGCCGCTGCGCGCCGCCTGCACGATCACTTCATCGATGGCTTCAATGTGGTTGTCCGTCAGGCTGACGGAGATCGCCTTGTAGGTGCGCTTGCGGCCGGCCGGTTTGGCTTCCGGCGCGGGCGCCGTGACCGGCAGCGTGTGCGAGGTGGCGCTGTTGATGAATTCGTCTTCCGACATGCGGTGGGTGGGGGTGCGTTTCTTCACAGGATCACCTCTTTCACCAGGCATTCAATTTCGCTCTGCGCCTTTTCGTTGTTCGCCTCATGCACGGTGATGGCTTCGCCCCAGGCGTCGCGGTAAATCTTGCGGTCGCACAGGCGGTGGCTCACCAGCGTGAACTCCGGGTATTCGCTCAGCACCTGCGCCGCTTCGTTGGCTTCATTGATGAAGATATTGGTCGGGCACATGTTCAGCACGATGTAGCCTTTGACCTTCTCGTTGTATTCCTGCGCGGTGGAGAACATCTCCGACAGATAGCCGACGGTGTCGAGATCCATCTGCGAAGGGCGCAGCGGCGAGAGGAACAGATCGGCGGCCAGCAGACCGGAGCGCAGCTCGGCGCTGTCGCGGCCGGCGGTGTCGACGATCACGTAGTCGTAATGGCGATCCAGCTCCAGCAGCGTTTCCTTGATTTTGCCCGACGCGGCCACCACCGGAATGTGCGGCAACCCTTCGACGTTCTGGCGGTCGTTGTACCAGGTCATGATCGATTTCTGGTCGTCGGCATCGACGATGATCGCCGTCTTGCCTTGCTTAAGAATCAGATACCCGGCGATATTCACCGCTTTCGTCGATTTGCCGACGCCGCCTTTTTGCGAGCCAATCAGGACAATCATGCTGCCATCTCTCAAGTTATTAAGCTGATAACTTATTAAGTTAATGTGCTTATTAGGTTGATAATCAAACAGGTTAACAAGAACAACTCGCGAACAATATGCACCAACTGCGGCGGCTTGCCAAGCCAGTATGTCGTTAACTGTGCGGCTTATTTTGCGCTGGAGGGCCCGGATGGGTAAGTAGGAATTCTCTGGGAAGTGGCGATGCGGAGGCGGGTTTTGTTAATTTAACAGCTTAATAAGTTAGTGGCCCATTAAGCTGTTGTCGACATTATTTCTTCATCATCGCCTTCAGGTTGGCGAATGGGTTGTGGGTGGCGACGCCGACATCTTTCTGCGCGTCTTCACCGGCCACCACCGTCGAACCGTATTGATCGGCTTCGGTGTATTTCGAGTGCTCGTGGTCGTGGCAATACAGGCACAGCATTTCCCAGTTGCTGCCGTCTTCGGGGTTGTTGCTGTGATCGTGATCGATGTGGTGCACCGTCAGTTCGCGCAGGTTGGAATAAACGAATTCGCGCGAGCAGCGCCCGCACACCCAGGGGAACAGTTTCAGCGCTTTTTCGCGGTAGCCGGTTTCCAGCTTCGCATAGTTTTTGGGGATATAGGCCATGGTGGTCGTCCGTCGTGAATCACTATGCGGCAAATAATACCACACTGCGTGCGGCTACAACGTGCGGCTCATCACCGTGACGGCTTCGCCGGCGATCTGGCGTTGCTCCAGCGAGCGCCAGCCGAGTTTCTGATACAGCGCCTGCTGATCGGGCGTGTACAAATAGAGTTCGTCTATGCCCTGGGTCCGGCCGTGTTCGACGCAGCGTGCAATCAGGCGACGGGCAATGCCTTGGCCGCGGTGCTGCGGGTGAGTGAAGACTTCGCTCAGCCAGTATTGGCGCTCCGGTTTATCCGCCAGTTCATACAACGTCAGGCTGGCGGTACCGAGAATCTGTTGCTGCGGCGACAGCGCCAACAGCACGACGCCCCGCTGCCCGGGCGCGCAGCGTTCGGCCAGACGCTGGCTGATGGTGTCGCGGCTGCTCCATTGCGCAAAGGCGCCCCATTCCTGATGCAGTAACTCGGCCAGTTCGTCAATACGCCGGCGATGTGCCGGCAGAGGTTCGATACGCATGGTGCGACCATTTCGTTGCCCGGAAGATAAGCCACTATAGCCGGCGAGAGCGGTTAATGAAACGTCTCCACCGCCCAGTCGATAAACGCCCGCAGCTTGCCGCTGAGGTGGCGGTTGGACGGGTAGACCACGTACATCTGCTCCGGCGGCGGCTGCCAGTCGTGCAGCAGGCTGACCAGCTCACCGCTGTCGAGGTGCGGCTGCGCCATAAAGCGATAGGTCTGGATGATGCCCAACCCGGCCAGGCTCGCCGCCAGCAGCGCGTTGCCTTCGTTGATGCTGACCGGATAGCGTTGCTGGATGGCGATCTCTTTGCCGCGCTCGACATAGCGTTGCGGATGGATGCGGTCGTTGACCGGATGGCGATAGTGCACCATCGGGAAACCCTGCTCCAGATCGCACGGGTGGCGCGGCGTGCCGTGGCGCGCCAGGTAGGCCGGGGTGGCGCAGCTCACCCAGTCCAGATCGAACAGGCGGCGGGCGATCAGGCTGGAATCGGCCAGCGGGCCGCTGCGGATCACGCAGTCGGTGCTGTCGCTAATGAGATCGATAACGCGGTCGCCGACGCTCAGATCGATCTGTATCTGCGGGTAGCGCGCCAGAAAATCGGGCAGGGCGGGCAACAGCAGCCGGCGCGCGGTGCCGCCGCCGGTGTCGATGCGCAGCACGCCTTGCGGAGAGCTTTGCGATTCGGTCAGGCAGCCTTCCATCTGCTCCAAATCCGCTAGCCATTTCACCGTATTCTGGTAATAGCATTCGCCTTCGCGGGTGACCGACACGCTGCGGGTGGTGCGCTGAAACAGCTTGGTCTGCAGGTGATCTTCCAGGCTCTGGATCAGCTTGGTCACCGTGGCTTTCGGCATGCCTAGCGAATCGGCGGCGCGGGTAAAGCCGCCGGTTTCCACCACGCGGTTAAACACCCGGATGGCGAGTAGATGATGGTCCATAGGCTCTCAGCGCAACGCCCCGGCGGCGGCCGGGGCGCGTTTCTGCGGATAAATAAGGATTAACACTGTTTAGCGCCTATCACGCCGGAGCGCAAGCTGAGGCCGAACACCAACGCGGCGGAGAGGATCAGTGCGCCGCCGAACAGCATGGCGCTGCTGACGCCCTGCCAGTCCACCACCTCGCCGCCCAGCAGTGCGCCGGAGGCCAGCGCGATCTGCACCACGCATACCAGCAGCGCCTGGCCGGCTTCCGGCGCCTGCGGCACCGCGGCGAACATCCAGTTGGTGGCGCATACCGGCACCGCGCCGAAGGCCAGTCCCCAGACCATCACCATCAGCGTGGCGCCGCCAAGGCCGCTGAGCAGCGGCGAGACGATGAGGATGGCTGCCAGCATGGCGGCGATCAGGATGAAGGTGGCGCGCAGGCTGTATTCCCCCAGACGCTCGCCGAGGAAGGTGCCCAGCAGGCCGATGGCGCCATAGGCCAACAGCTGCAGCGAGATTGCCGACGGGCTGAGGACGAACACCTGTTGCAGCAGGGGCCGCAGATAGGTGTAGGCGGCGAAGTGGCCGATGAACAACAGCACGATGGCGATCAGGCCGATGCGCGCCATCGGCAGGCGCAGCGGCAGCACCAGATCGCGCGGCGTGACCGGCCGGGAAGGCGGCACCGAGGTCAGCAAACGCAGCTGCGCCAGCAGTACGCCGACCGCCAATGCCGCACCGCCGAAGAAGGCGGCGCGCCAGCCGAACAGATCGCCGATCAGCGCCCCCGCCGGCACGCCGCACACCGCACCGACCGAGATGCCGCTGAGGATCAGCGCGGTGGCGCGGCCCTGGCTGGCTTCCGGCACCAGATGGCGGCCGTAGTTGGCGGCGAACGACCAGAAGCCGCCGACGCAGATGCCCAGCAGCACGCGGCCCAGCAGCATCATCGGGAAGTTGACGGCCAGCGCCGCCACCAGGTTGGAGACGATCAGCAGCAGCGACAGCCCCAGCATCAGTAAACGCCGGTCCAGGCGGCCGGAAATCAGGCTTAATGCGGGGGCAGCTACCGCCGCCACGATGCCGGGCATGGTGACCATCAGCCCGGCGGTGCCGGTGCTGACGCCGAGCGAAGGGGCGATGTTGGTCAGCAGGCCGATTGGCAGAAACTCGGTGGTGACCATGACAAAACAGGCGACCGTCAGCGAGAAGATCGCCGGCCACGGGGATGATGCAGGTTTATCTTTATTATTCAGCATAATGCCGCTCGTCTTGGGTGAATGCGCAGGCCGCGCTCGGGGCGCGGTGTGACCGAAGTCACAATCTACGGCAGGCCGAAGCCGCGGATAAATCCGTTTGCGGTGGTTACACTGTTTCTGAGGGGAAACAATCGCCGGCGGCGAGTGAAAACGCGGCTTGCGCCGCGCTGAGGGGAAAGGAATAAAACGGCATAAGGTTATGACCGAATGCCGCGTGGCGTTTACAGCCCCGGCGCTTTCCACAGCGAAGTGGTCAGGCCGTTATCCACCAGCGTCAGCTGATCGGCGTAAACCTGCCGCCAGGTTTCTTTCTGTTCCTGATACAGCGCGTGGTGGGTCATGTCCGGCTGATGCTCGCGCTCCCAACGCACCAGGCGCTCGCCGGTTTCGGCCAGCGACTCGTACAGCCCGGCGCCGACGCCGGCGGCGATCGCGCAGCCCAGCGCGGTGGCCTCTTTCACCACCGGCACCCGCACCGTCAACCCGGTGACGTCGCTGAGGATCTGGCTCCACAGCTTGCCCTTGGCCCCGCCGCCGGCGAACACCAGCGAGCGCGCCTGCACGCCGGAGAAGGCGGCGATCTGCTCCAGGTTGCAGGCGGAGACGATGGCGGCGTTCTCCTCCAGCGCGCGGAACAGCGTCTGTTTGTTGCAGCGCTCCGGGTCGATCGACATATTGATGAACGACGGTGCCGCGTGGTACCAGGTTTTGAAATGCATGGCGTCGGAAAAGATCGGCATCACGCCGTAGGCGCCCGGCGGCACCCTGGCCGCCATCTCTTCCAGCAGGCTGTAGGCATCGACCCCCAGCCGCTCCGCCAGCAATTTTTCCTCCGCGCAGAAGGCGTCGCGGAACCAGCGCATGGTCAGGCCGGTAAAGAAGCTGATGGATTCCGCCTGCGCCATGCCGGGAATGACGTGGGGGTTGATGCGGATGTTCATCTCCGGATCGATGGCCGGCTCCGGCAGATTGACGATCTGCTGCCAGAAGGTGCCGCCGAGCACCGCCGTCTGCCCGGCGCGCACGATGCCGAGCCCCAGGCTGCCGAGCTGCACGTCGCCGCCGCCCATCACCACCGGGGTGCCGCGCAGCAGCCCGCTCTCCTGCGCCGCCTGTTCGGTGACGCGCCCCAGCACGCTGCCGGTCTCTTTCACCGGCGACAGAATATCGGCGCGCAGCCCGGCCATGTCGAGCAGCGCCGGGCGCCAGTCGCGGCTGGTCAGATCCAGCATGCCGGTGGTGCCGGCGTTGGAAGGATCGACCGCCAGCTCGCCGCTCAGCATGTTGGCCAGCCAGTCGCTGATCATGGTCAGCGTCGCCGCTTGGCGGTAGATGTCCGGCCGATGGTGCGCCAGCCACAGCAGGCGCGGCATGGCGCTCAGCGCCAGCGTCTGGCCGGAGTATTGATACACTTCGCGTTCGAAGCCGTGGTTGTGCAGCTCTTTCAGCTCGCTGACTTCGCGGCTGGCGCGCGCATCGACGTTGGCGCAGGCCCAGATCGGCACGCCGTTGCGGTCGTACAGCACGATGCCTTCACGCATCGAACAGCAGGCCACCGCGCGTATCGCCTGCGCCGTCAGCCCGGCGCGCTGCAAGGCCTGGCGAATGCACTGGCAGGCCAGCTGCCAGTTGCGGCTGAGGTCGAACTCCATCGAGCCGGGCACGCCCGGCACCGCCAGGTGTTGCCACTCCGCCTGGCCATGCGCGATCTGGTTGCCCGCCACATCGAAGATCACCGCGCGAATGCTGCCCGTTCCTGCGTCCAGCGCCATCAAGTAGTTGTCCATAGCCTATGCTCTCAGGGGGAGGAGTGTTAACTATAGATGCCGCCGCCTTACCCCGCCGGGGGAGGAGTGGGCGTCGCCGCTGCGATTTGTGAGCCAGGCGGCAAAATTGCCGTTGCGGCGGGCAATCGACGGGAATAAACCTATGGTTGGAAAGAGTCATTTTGCGGTACGCCGTTTAAACAAGGAGTTGCCATGCACGTCACATTGGTTGAGATCAACGTTAAACAAGACAAAATCGACGAATTTATCGATGTTTTCCGCGCCAATCATCGGGGGGCAATCGAAGAGCCGGGCAACCTGCGCTTCGACGTGCTGCAGGACGAACAGATTCCGACGCGGTTTTACATCTACGAAGCCTATCGCGACGAGCAGGCGGTGGCGGCGCACAAGCAGACCCCGCACTACCTGCAGTGCGTGGAGAAGCTGGAAGCGCTGATGACCGGCCCGCGCAAGAAGACCACCTTTATCGGCCTGATGCCGGAATAATCGCCGGCGTTTGCCGGTGTCCATGCGCCCGGTTTGGTTGTAACCTGCAAGCTAAAGCGAATTTTCAATGGGATAAGCGGGGCGAGGATGACATTGCGCGATCGGCTGTTGGCGCTGTTGGTGGTGGTGATCTGGGGCGTGAATTTCGTCGTGATCAAGTTCGGTTTACAGGGCATGCCGCCGTTTCTGCTGGCCGGAATGCGTTTCTTGCTGGTGGCGTTGCCGGCGATCTTCTTTATCCCGCGCCCGACGATCCCGTGGAAATGGCTGCTGCTGTACGGCATGACCATGAGCTTCGCGCAGTTTGCGTTTCTGTTCGTCGCTATCAAGGTGGGGATGCCGGCGGGGCTGGCTTCGCTGGTGCTGCAGGCGCAGGTGTTCTTCACCCTGCTGTTGGGTGTCGTGCTGATGGGCGAAAAGCTGCGCGTTAACCATTTCGTCGGCATCGCTATCGCCAGCGGCGGCATGCTGGTGCTGGCGCAGGCCAGCCTGCATAAGCCGGGCAGCGGCGCGGTCCCCCTGGCGGGCCTGCTGCTGACGCTGGCGGCGGCGTTTTCCTGGGCGCTGGGCAACCTGACCAACAAGAAGATCCTGGCCGGTTTCCCGCAGCGTAATATTTTATCGCTGGTGGTGTGGAGCGCGCCGATCCCGGTCGTGCCGTTCCTGGCCTGCAGCTGGCTGTTCGACGGCCCGCAGGCGGTGCTGAGCAGCCTGAGCCATGTGCAGGTCGGCACCTGGTTGGCGGTTGCCTATCTGGCGTTCGCCGCCACGCTGTTCGGTTATTCGGTGTGGGGCAGCCTGCTGGGGCGCTATGAAACCTGGCGGGTTGCGCCGCTGACGCTGCTGGTGCCGCTGGTCGGGCTGTTCGCCGCCTGGCTGCTGCTGGATGAAGCGCTGTCGCCGGCGCAGTTCGGCGGCGCATTGCTGGTGCTGGCCGGCATGGCGGTCAACACCTTCGGGCTGCCGCGCCGCCGGGCGGCGATCGCGCGTTAAACCGAACAGGGCAATTCTGTTCAATACGTTGTCGGCAGCGGTCGGCATTCTGGCGCCTGTGAATACTTTCTCAGGTGCCCATCATGAATATCTACCTTTCCATGGCCGCGTTTGCGCTGGCGGCCTCCATCACCCCCGGCCCGGTCAACATCGTCGCCTTGAGCGCCGGGGCGCAATTCGGCTTTGGCGCGACCCAGCGTCACGTGTTCGGCGCCACGCTGGGGTTTACCCTGTTGCTGGTGCTGCTGGGATTGGGCATGCACCAGCTGCTGACCCTGTGGCCGGCGCTGACCCGTTTGATTCAGTGGGCCGGCGTGGCCTTCCTGCTGTTTATGGCCTACCGGCTGGCGTTTGACGACGGCAGATTGGGCAACGGCGCGGCGCGGGCGCCTTCCTGGCGCTACGGCGCACTGATGCAATGGCTGAATCCCAAGGCGTGGCTGGCGTCGGTGGCCAGCCTTGGCGCTTTTGTCGGCGACGGCGACATCCGGCTGCTGTGGCAGTTCGCCGGGCTCTACTTCGTGATTTGCTATGCCTCGGTGGCCTGCTGGGCCTATGTCGGCGCGATGCTGCGCGGCCTGCTCAGGCAGGCGCGCAACGTGCGGCGTTTCAACCGCGCGATGGCGCTGCTGTTGGCGGCCAGCGCCTGCTATCTGCTGGCGGAGGGTTTTTGATACTGCCCCGGCGTGGCGGCCAGCAGCTGCTTGAAGGTGCGCTGGAAGTGCGCCTGATCGGCAAAGCCGCTTTCGCTGGCGGCCGCAGCGATCGGCAGGCCGCTCTTCAACAGCCGATGGCCGTGCTGCACGCGGCGGTTGACCAGATAGGCGTGCGGCGTCATGCCGTAGCGCTGGCGGAAGGCGCGGATCAGGTAAGAAGGGGACAGCGCGGCGGCGCGGCAAATGTCGTCCAGCGTCAGCGGCCGGGTGCAGTGCGCGTCGATAAACGCCGCCGCCGCTTCCAGTCGGGTATGCGCCGGTGTCTCCGGCTGGCGGACATCGCCCAGCCCGAGCTGCAGGGCGCTGAAATACTCCACCATGGCGATCTGTTTTTCCAGCGCGCAGCACAGCGGATCCGTCAGCAGCGCATAAAGCCGGTTCAGGCCGTGGAACAGCGCCGGATCGCGGCTGAGCGGCTGGCTGAACGGAACAAAACGGTCACCGTCGCCGCCGAGCAGCTCCTGCTGCAGCGCGCCGAGCCAGGCGAGATCGAGATAGAACATGATGTACGACCAACGGCGATCGGCGATGGGGTTGCAGGCATGCGCCTGCTGCGGGTTGATGACAACCAGATCGCCGGCGCTGACCTGCATGCGCCGCTCGCCGTTGACATAGGTGCTGACGCCGCCGGTGATGGCGCCGATGGAAAAGAATTCGTGGCTGTGGAGGCTGTAGCACACCTGGCGGCCATCCTCGATGGCGCGGGCTTCGACGAACGGCAACTGCGGATCGCGCCAGAACTGCGGCGTTTTTTCACTCATACGCTTTCCTTTTCACTGCGGCGGCATCACAGTGTTATAGCCTGAAAGCGACGAGGGGGGGAATGGCGGATGATGATTTTTAACGTGTTCGGCCGTCTGCTGGGCGTGAAGCGCATCGGGGACGAATGGCGGCTGTTCCGCGTGACGCTGCCGGAGCGCAAATATGCCCCCAGCTACGATATCGTGCTGCCGGCCGATCTGCGCGAAGAGGAGATCGCCGGCTATCTGGGGGATATCTATCACGAGGCGGCGACGCCACAGCGGCCGGACGTGTTTCGCGTCGAATAGCGCGGCGCGTCACTCTTCCGCGTTGCGCGCCATCATGCGCCGTTGATGTTCCTCGCCGGCGGCCTGGATTTCTTCCAGCACCGAGCCGACGTCGGCACGTTTCAGGATTTCGCTGAACCGGCCGCTGAGGACGCTGTCCGGCGTCAGGTTGCCTTCCTGATACAGCGCCCAAATCTCTTTGGCGTATTGGCTGTCGCGCAGCTCCGGCGCGAACTGGCCGTAATACTCGGCCAGATTGCCGATATCGCGCTCGAACATGCTTTTGGCGTGGTTGTTGGCGGCGGCGTCCACCACCTGCGGCAGATCGATGATCACTGGCCCGTCTTTATCCATCAGTACGTTGAATTCCGACAGGTCACCGTGCACCAGCCCGGCGCACAGCATGCGCACCGCGTAGTTCATCATCAGGGCGTGATCGGCGCGCGCCTGTTCCGGCGTCAGGATGACATCGCTCAGGCGTGGCGCCACCAGGCCTTCTTCGTCGGTGATCAGCTCCATCAGCAGCACGCCGTCCAGGCAGATGTCCGGCTGCGGCACCCGCACCCCGGCCTTGGCCAGCAGATACAGCGCGTCCACTTCGGTGTTTTGCCAGGCTTCTTCCTGCTGCTGACGGCCGAATTTGGAGCCTTTGCTCATGGCGCGCGCGTCGCGGCTGTTGCGCACCTTGCGTCCTTCCTGATAGTGAACGGCCTCCTTGAAGTTGCGCTTCTCGGCCTCTTTGTACACTTTGGCGCAGCGGATCTCATCGCCGCAGCGCACGATAAACACGTCGGCTTCTTTGCCGCTTTTCAACCGGCGGATGACGTCGTCGATTAACCCGTCATCAACCAGCGGCTGGAGTCGTTTTGGAATTTTCATGCAGCCTTGTACCCTATTTAGGCTCCGGTGTGAATGGCTTGCGCAGTTGATAGCGTAAGTTAGACCCGAAAGGCAAACATTAGTTTTGCCGCCGCGTCATCATTACGCGGCGGCGGGCGCTCACAGGCTGGCGGCCGGCACCCAGACGCTGACGCTGCCGGCGTTGACCGGGAAATGGGCGCTGCCCTGGTCGTCGGTGGTGATCTCCTCCTGACGGTTGCCGAGGAAATCGCGCCAGGCGGTGTGCGCCAAATCGGCGCCCAGCGCGACGGTCTTGCCGCTCTCGCCGCCGTTGGTCAGCACCACTACGCAGCCGGGGGCCTCGGCGGTGCCGGCGCGGCTGAAGGCCACGCAGTGACTGTCGTCGAAGTAGTCGGCTTGCGGGCCGTTGGCGAAACGCTGGCGGGCGGCGATCAGCTTCTCCAGCTCCGGGATCGCCGGCATGTCAATCTGGTACTCGCCGCCGTCGCGCCCCTTGTCGCGGTAGCTGGCGCCATACAGGTCGGGGTAAAACACGCAGGGCACGCCCTGTTCGCGCAGCAGGATCAGCGCGTAGGCCAGCGGTTTGAACCAGGGTTCCACCGGCGCTTCCAGCGATTGCAACGGCTGGGTGTCGTGGTTGGCGACCAGCGTTACCGCGTGGGCCGGATCGGCGGCGGTCAGGGTATCGGTGAAGATCTGCGCCATGTCGAAGCCGTCGCCCTGTTTTGACGCCTGATGAAACTTCAGGTGCAGCGCCACGTCGAACAGCATCACCTTGCCGTCCACCAGCTCGATGTATTGTTGCAGCGCACTCAGATCGTGCGACCAGTATTCGGCGACGATAAACAGGTCGCGCTGTGCGCTGCCGCGCACGTGATCCGCCCACTCTTTGAAGAACCAGGCGGGAATGTGTTTGGCGGCGTCCAGGCGGAAGCCGTCGCACGGCAGGCTTTCCAACAGCCAACGCGCCCAGTATTTGAGCTCCTCCGTCACGGCGGTATTGCGGAACTCCACGTCGGCCCCCATCAGATAGTCGTAGTTGCCTTTTTCGTCGTCGACCTGATCGTTCCAGCCGTCGTCGGCATAGTCGTTGGCGATTTTGAACACCCCTTTGTCGTCCGGCTGCTCAACGTAATCGACGCCGCTGAAGCATGTGTAATCCCAGATAAACTCGGAATGCACGCCCTGGCGGCCGGGAAAGGTGAAGCGGGTGTAGGCCAGCGCGTCGAAGCCCTGGTCGTCGATGTCGTTGCGGTTGTTGGCGTCCACTTTGAACACGTGTACCTGTTCTTTCTCGTCCGCGCCAAGCTTGTGGTTGAACACCACGTCGTAGAGTACCCCCACGCCGTGTTCGCGCAGCGTAGTGGCGGCGTGTTCGAGCGCCGCCTTGTCGCCGTATTTGGTGGCCACGCTGCCTTTCTGGTCAAATTCGCCGAGATCGAACAGATCGTAAGTATCGTAGCCGACGGAGTAGCCGCCGGAAGCGCCCTTGTAGGCAGGTGGCAGCCACAGGTCGGTAATGCCCAGTTCGGCCAGGTGCGGGGCGCGCTCGGCGGCCTCCTGCCACAGTTTGCCGCCGTCGGGGTAGTACCAGTGGAAGAATTGCAGCAGGGTGGTTTTTTTCGTCATGAGCCAGCGTCCCGGTTAGCCAGAAGGAGAGGAGCAGTTAAAGCATGGGCTACTTTTGGCAAAAGGGACAAGTTTGGTATAGGCGGCCCGAGAAGGCCGCCCGAGAGATGGCTTAACGCTGGCTGGCGTAATGAGGTGAGCGTGGGCCATAAAGAATGGCGCCGTTCTGACCTGTCGCCGATAACAGACGGGTGTTGGCGATGGCGCCAACATCAAATCCTTTGTCGCTGATGGTATCGGCGATTTGTGAAATCGCGGCGCTGATCACCATGCCCAGCAGGCCTCCGGAGTTGTTGTTGCCTTCGTTGCTGGATGCGGTGGCGGTGCCGGCCCACAGCTGTTTGCCGTTGCGCAAATCGACCAGGCGAGCGGCTACGGTAACGCGGGTTTCGCTGCTGATCACCATGTAGCTGGTGCCGTATTGCGTGACATCCAGATACAGCACGGTGTCGGCGCCGAAAATCTGGTGCAGTTTTTTCGGACTGACGGCGCGAATGTCGTTGGCGTTGGTTAGACCGTTTTGCAGGAAGGTTTCCTCCACTACAGCGACCGGCAGCACATAGTAACCGGCCTCGGCCAACGGCAGGGTGGCGCTGGCGAGTACGCTGTGGCTGGCTTTGATATCCGGCGACTGGTTAACCGGCGGCAAGACCAGAATCGACTTCGGCTTGCTCTCATGGAACGCCGCATAATCATAAGGCGTCTGCTTGGCGCAGCCGCTTAGCAACAGGGTGGCGGCAACGCCGAGTAAAGTGAGTACACGCTTCATTTAAAACTCCCCTTATCCCTGGCCATCAGGAAATTCATAAACGGTGCCGATTCCGGGAACAGCGTTTTTTCCGTGTTGAATTCACTCATTGCTTGTCCGTCGTTGCCGGTTTTGCTGTACAGCAGCCCCAGTTGCGCATGCAGACCTGGTGGTACGGCTTTATCCTTGGCGCGGGATTTCTCGACGATCTCTTTCAGCGTGGCGATCTGCTGCTCAGGGCTTTGCCCCTCCTGTTGGTAGTATTGATAGAGAGAAGTTTGGTAGCCATCCCAATTGTAAAGCGTTTTCGGCGCGGCGCAGCCGGCCAGCAGGGTCGCTGCAAACAGCGCCCCGCCCATTTTTTTAGTTATCATCTTTCTGCTTCTATTCCGTTAGTTAGCAGGGCGCCATGCGCCATTTTCGATACCGGTGACCAGGTTATTGACGGCTTCACGCACGGCCAGGTCCAGCACCTTGCCGTTAAGGGTGGAGTCGTAGCTGGCGGTGCCCCCGAAACCGATGATTTCGCGATTGGACAGTTCGTATTCACCGGCGCCCTGAGAGGAAAAGACGACTTCTGAGGTCTGTACGTTTACGACGTTCAGATTGACTTTGGCGTAAGCGACTTGTGATTTACCCCGGCCCAAGATCCCCCACAGCTGATGATCGCCGACTTCTTTACGGCCGAATTCGGTGACATCGCCGGTAATCACATAATTGGCGCCTTTCAGCGTTTGTGCCTTCCCTTTAATGCCGGCTTCAGTTTTCAGCTCTTCCATGTTGGCGCGATCCAGCACGTTGAAACGGCCAGTCTGTTGCAAATGCGTGATCAGGATAGTCTTGGACTGATTGCCCAGTCGATCGACGCCATCGGAGAAGATGCCGTTCATGTAGCTGGAGCGGTTGTCGAATTTACCGACGGCGATAGGGCTGCGTGGGCCCTGATAAGTGGTGTTGTAGGAAGCGACTTTCGGCACTTCCAAAGTGCGAGAAGATTCGGTCGCGCAGCCCGCCAGCAAGGTGACGGAAAGGGCGACGGAACAGACGGCGAGTGATTTTTTCATTGGCGTGCAATCTCTCCATGAGCATAAAACAGCGCGGGAGCAACCCGCGCCCGACGTTGATATAACGAGCGTTGTCGCCGTTATAGAAACGCCGCGATCCTGCCGTGAATATGTAACAAATTACAACAATATATCGGCATTAATGCCGCTATTAACATTGTTGTAACCCCTTGGAATGCAATGGATTAGTCTCGATTTTCTCTCTTCATTACAGTGTTTTTCACGATTGTGTATTTTTTGTCTGGGTTATTGTCTTTTTAATCTTAAATACATGGCCATTAATCCTGAAATATTTTAACTAACCAGTTTGTTGTATTGATTAATGTTACGTTTTGCATCAGCTCCTGTGTTATGCCGGGGTTCATGACGGCTTGATGATCCGTTAAGGTAGTGAAAATTAGGTAACACTATCAACCAAGTGTCATTTTTTATCGGTAGCTAATCGGGGATATCAATTGTGAACATCAGGGATTTCAGAGCATTGGCGCGCAGTTTGGTCAGAGAATTCGGCATGTTGAACAAGCAGAGCAACGGCTCGCGCTTTTCGCCGCTGCAGATCCATCTGATGATTGAAGTCAGCGAGCAGCCGCTGGGCGTCACCGAGCTGGCGGCCCGGCTTTGCATCGACAAAGCCAGCGCCAGCCGGGCGCTGCGCAGCCTGGTTGCCGCCGGTGTGATAGAAACGGTGGATCATCCGGATGACAAGCGGCACAACCTGCACCGGCTGAGTAAAAAGGGCGGCAAGGCGCTGGCCGGCATCGAGAGCGACGCCGACGGTTTTATGCAGGCGGCGCTGGCGCAGTTGGACGACGATGAGCTGGCGAGTACCACCGCGGCGATGAAAAAGATGACCGCGGCGCTGCGCAGCGCGCGCAAACAGCGCGACGCCAACCTGCGGGTGCGGCCGATTGCCGCGCGCGACGATGCGGCGATGGCGGCGATCATTCGCGATGTGTTTCGCGAGTACGGCATGGACAAGATGGAAGGCGTCAGCCTGCACGATCCGGATCTCGATCGTCTGACCGGTCTGTATCGCGACAACGGCGGCCATTACTGGGTGCTGGAGCGGGACGGGCAGGTGGTGGGGGGCGTCGGCATGGCGCCGCTGGCGGGCGAAGAGCCCGGCTATTGCGAGCTGCAAAAGCTGTTCTTCAAACCCGGCGCGCGTGGGCTGGGCATGGCGCGCTATATGGTGGTACAGGCGCTGAAGGCGGCGCGGGCGGCGGGGTATCGCTACTGCTACCTGGAAACCACCGAACAGTTGAAAGAGGCGATCGGGTTGTACTACGCGCTGGGATTCACGCTGCTGACGGAACGGCGCGGCAACACCGGCCATCACGGCTGTAACGTGTGCATGCTGAAAAATCTGAAGAACGACGATATGTGAGCGGTTTCAAGGTTAGCGCCCGCGCCTTGTGCCACCCTGTTAACCGTTTGATAACAATCACAACGTTTTATCAGGGAGGAAACTATGTTGGGGGATCCGATGGCGCTGTCCGCGCTGGTCACGCTGGTGGTCATCGCGCTGTGGGCCAGCGCCCGCTTGCCGGAGTATTTGGTCGCGCTGCTGTTCTTCGCGGCGGTGATGGTGTTGCAGCTGGCGCCCGCCGCGGTGACCTTTTCCGGTTTCGCGTCTTCCGCATTCTGGCTGGTGCTTAGCGGTTTCGTGCTGGGCACCGCCATCCGCAGTACCGGTTTGGCGGATCGCCTGGCCAACCGGCTCTTGCCGCACCTGGCCGGCTCCTGGCCCCGCCTGGTGGGCGGCGTGGTGGCGATAAGCTACGCGCTGGCGTTTGTCATGCCCTCTAACATGGGGCGCATTACGCTGCTGATGCCGATCGTCATGGCGTTGGCCGATCGCGCCGGTTTGGGGGAGGGCTCGCGCGGCCGCATCGGTTTGGCGCTGGCGGTGGGGTTCGGCACCTTCCAGCTCTCCGCCAGCATCCTGCCGGCCAACGTGCCCAATCTGGTGATGAGCGGCGCGGCGGAAAGCGCCTACGGCAGCCACTTCGCCTATCTTTCTTACCTGCTGTTGCACGCCCCGGTGCTCGGGATCGCCAAAGGCGCGCTGCTGACGCTGTGCATCTGCGGCCTGTTCCGTGCGCGGCCGCAGCCGGTGGCGGCCGAGGCGGCGCAAACCCCGCTCAGCGCCGCCGAATGGCGGCTGATCGCGCTGTTGGGCGTCACGGTGTTGCTGTGGATGACCGACAGCTGGCATGGCATCGCTCCCGCCTGGATCGGGTTGGCGGCGGCCTGCGTTTGCCTGTTGCCGCGCATCGGATTTCTCAACGGCGAGCAGTCCGCCGCCGGGGTTAACGTGCGCACCTGCATTTACGTGGCGGGGATCCTGGGGCTGACCGCGCTGGTCAGCCACTCGGGGCTTGGCGATCGGCTGGGCGGTGCGCTGCTGGCGATGATGCCGGATCTGCACGGCAAACCGTTCACCGCATTCGGTTCGCTGGTGGGGATCACCGCATTGCTGAATTTTGTGGTGACCGCCAACGGCGTGCCGGCGCTGTTTACCCCGCTGGCGCAGGCGTTGTCTGCGGGCAGCGGCCTGCCGCTGCTGACGGTGCTGATGACCCAGGTGATTGGTTACGCCACGCCGCTGCTGCCGTATCAGGCCTCGCCGATCGTGGTGGCGATGGGGATGGGCAAAGTGCCGGCGCGTGAAGGGTTGAAGCTGTGCCTGCTGTTGGCCGCGCTCAGCTTTGCGCTGCTGGTGCCGCTGGATTATCTGTGGTTCAGGCTGCTGGGGTGGATCCCGTAAACCGACCGGCGCGTTGGTGGGCAGATAAAACAAAAGGCGGCCTGAGCCGCCCTTTTGCGCGATTGCCGGTGTGGCAATTAATTGTAGATGATCGCGGTACCGTGCAGTTTGTTGTCGCCGGTGGTTGCGATGATCTGGAAGGATTTGGCGCCGGCTGCGTCGGCTTTGGCCGCCAGTTTGTTTTCCAGGCTGCTCAGGTCGGACGCACCGCTGACGGTGACGACGCCGGCTTTTTGCAGATCGGCCGGTTGAGCGTTGACCAGTTCGGCGGCGAAGCTGCCGAAGGAGACGGAAGCCAGTGCGATGGCGGCGATGGTCATTTTCAGGTTTTTCATAGTCTTATTTCCTATCTGTGTTCTTTACAATATTTGTTTGGTAAGGTCGTTAAATTAATTAACGATCGATAATTTAATGTTAGATGCCGGTTTGACAGATTGCAAGTATTTTTTTAATGCTCGTTAATTAATTTTTTTTACGCCCTGGCGTTGTGAGCAAAAGAACAGGCAATCTGTTGGCTTAATGCGTTGTTATTGATAGATTTCTGCAGTGCCGTGCAGCTGGTTGTTACCGCCGGCGCCGATGATGCGGAAGGATTTTGCACCGGCCTGATCGGCTTTGGCTGCCAGGCTGCTTTCCAGCGAGGTCAGATCGGATGCGCCGCTGACGGTGATGACGCCCACTTTCTGCTGGTCAGCCGGTTGGCTCTGGACTAAATCGGCGGCGAAGCTGCCGAAGGAAACGCTGGCCAGAGTGAGAGCTGCTAAGGTTAATTTTAAGTTTTTCATGATGTTATTTCCTTTCCGATAACGGTGAATAGAGGGTTTTAATCCGCTTCGCTAATTTATCTTAACGATCGATAACTAAATGCTAATAGGTTCTCGACGAGGGCGCAATATTTTTTTATAATGATCGTTAAGTTATTTGTGCTAACCCTGCTGTGGAGCGGGATAGGAGAGGAACGATGAGCATCAATGAAACGGTCTGCGGCAAAAAAAGCCGTGGCAGACCGAAACAATTTGATCGCGACCGGGCGCTGGAAAGCGCGCTCGATCTGTTCTGGCGGCACGGTTATGAAGCTACCTCGCTGGCCGATCTGGTGGAAGTGACCGGCGCCAAGGCGCCAACGCTGTATGCGGAATTCGGCAACAAAGAAGGTATGTTCCGCGCGGCGGTGGAGCGCTATCTGCAGAAATATACGGTTTGCGCCAACCAAATGCTGGAGCAGGATCTGCCGGTGGCCGAGATCGTCGAGGCCTATGTGCGTTCTTCCGCCGAGGTGTTTACCGACCCCGACACGCCGTCAGGCTGCTTTATGGTGTGCGCCTCCGCCGCGCTGTCGTCGGCGTCCGATGACGTCGCCCAGATGCTTCGCAGGAAGCATCATGCGCAGGAAGCGGCGCTGAAGGCCTGCTTCGATCGCAAGGTGCAGCAGGGCGAACTGCTGGCGAAAACCGACACCGCGCTGCTGGCGAAATACGTGATTTGCACCATTGAAGGCATGTCGGTGCAGGCGCGTGAAGGGGCAAGCCGGAGCGATCTGCTGCGGTTGCTGGAGGCGTTGATGCTGGTGTGGCCGCGGCTCAGCCAGATTGGCAATAAGGTGTAACAACCGGCCCGGCTTTTACCGGGCCGTGTAACCCATTACTGATTGACCGGGATCACCGCACCCTGGTATTTCTCGCGGATAAAGTCCTGAATCGGTTTGGAGTGCAGTACCTTGACCAGCGCCACGATCTCCGGTTTGTTCACGTCGGCCTTGTGCACGGTGATGATGTTGGCGTACGGGTTGTTTTCGCCGCTTTCGACCGCGATCGGATCTTTGGTCGGATTCAGCCCGGCGTCGATGGCGTAGTTGGCGTTGATCACCACCGCGTCGCCTTCGTCGTTGTTGTACATTTGCGGCAGCAGCGCGCCCTCAACGTTGGCCTGGAACTTCAGGTGTTTCGGGTTTTCCACCACGTCGCTGATGCGCGCGTCCACTTTGCTCACCCCCGGCTTCAGCTTGATCACGCCTTCCCGTTCAAAAATAGACAGGATGCGGCCTTCTTCCGCCACCGCGTCGCGCATGATGATTTTGCCATTTTCCGGCAGATCTTTCAGGCTCTTGTACTTCTTCGAGTAGATGCCGATAGGCTCAATATGGATCGCGCCGGCGCTGACGAAGTCGTAGCTCTTGTCGTCGGCGTGGTCTTTCAGCACCGAGTTCAGGTAAGGCACGTGCTGGAAGTAGTTGGCGTCGATGTCGTGGCTGGCCAGCGCGGTGTTCGGCAGGATGTAGTCCTGGAAGCGCTTGATCTGCAGATCGATGCCTTCCTTCGCCAGTATCGGCTTGGCCTGTTCGAGGATCTCGGCGTGCGGCACGTTGGAGGCGCCGACCACCAGCTTGGTCGCTGCCGTGGCGCCAAAAGAGGCGAGGGTGGCGACGGAGGCGAAAGCCAACATCAGTAGGTGCTTTTTCATCATCGTTTTCCTTGGTTAATTAACGTTTATCGAGCGTTCTTGTCAGGGTGTCGCCGATGAACTGAATGACGAAAACGATCAGCAGAATCGTCAGCGTCGCCACCAGCGTCACGTCACTGTGGTTGCGTTGGAACCCTTCCAGATAGGCCAGGTTGCCCAGGCCACCGGCGCCGATCACCCCGGCCATCGCGGTGTAGCTCACCAGCGCGATCAGGGTGACGGTGATGCCGGAAACCAGCGCCGGCGAGCTCTCCGGCAGCAATACGCGGAAGATCAGGGTGCGGTTTTTGGCGCCCATCGAGCGCGCCGCCTCGATCACCCCTTTGTCGACCTCGCGTAGCGCGATCTCCACCAGCCGGGCGTAGAACGGCGCCGCGCCGACGATCAGCGCCGGCAGGGCCGCGTCCGCGCCGAGAATGGTGCCGATCAGCGATTTGGTGAACGGGATCAGCAGCACGATCAGAATGATGAACGGAATGGAGCGGAAGACGTTGACCAACACGGAGATCAGCGAGTAGACCGCCCGGTTCTGCCACAGCTGGCCCTTGGAGGTTAAAAACAGCAGCACGCCGAGCACGATGCCCAGCACCAGCGTGGCCAAACCGGCGATGCCGGTCATGTACAGCGTTTCCCAGGTGGCGTCCCACAGTTGATCCAGACGCAGGTGGGGGAACAGGGATTCAATCATGTTGGATAACCTCGACGGCGATGTCTCTTTCGTGCAGCAGGCTGAGCATGTCGGCGACTTGTTGTTCGTTGCCTTCGGCGTGGATGTACAGTTCGCCGAACGAACCGTTGAGGGTGTGGCTGATCTTGCCGTGCAGAATGTTGATGGTCAGGGCATAGCGCCGGATCACTTCAGAGATCACCGCCTGATGGGTTTGCACGCCCACGAAGGTCAGCTTGAAAATCGCCCCCGGCAGATGGGCGGTGAGCAGCGGGTTGAAGCTCTCTTCGGTATCCGCATACTGCGACACCTGTTTGACGAACTGCCGGGTGATCGGCTGCTGTGGTCGGGTGAACACGTCGAGCACCGGGCCTTCTTCGACGATGCGGCCGTTTTCCATCACCGCCACGCGGTGGCAGATTTTGCGCACCACGTGCATCTCGTGGGTGATCAGCACGATGGTCAATTTCAGCTGGCGGTTGATGTCCAGCAGCAGGTCGAGGATGGCGTCGGTGGTCTGCGGATCGAGCGCCGAGGTGGCCTCGTCACACAGCAGCACGCTCGGGTTATTGGCCAGCGCGCGGGCGATGCCGACGCGCTGTTTCTGGCCGCCGCTGAGCTGCGACGGGTAGGCGTCTTCGCGCCCCTGCAGGCCGACCAGCGCGATCAGTTCCGCCACGCGCGGCGCAATCTGCGCCTTGGGCACGCCGGCGATCTGCATGGAAAAAGCGATGTTTTGGCTGACGGTGCGCGACCACAGCAGGTTGAAGTGCTGAAACACCATGCTGATTTTCAGGCGCGCCTGGCGCAGGTGGCTGCCTTTGGCGCGGGCGATGTCGAAGCCGCCTACGTCAATGCGGCCGCTGGTGGGGGTCTCCAGGCCGTTAAGCAGGCGGATGAGCGTGCTTTTGCCGGCGCCGCTGTAGCCGATGATGCCGTAAATTTGCCCGGCCTCTACCGCCAGGCTGACGTTGTCTACCGCCACGACGCGGCCCTGTGTGCTGTCAAAAGTTTTGCAAACGTTCGAAAGAACGATCATAGCGAAGCGGATCCTTATCGATACTTCACAGCATTCCGTCCAGAGCGCGGTGCGCCGGACAGGGATCGTTCGGCTTTTCTGCGGGGCACAACCCGGCGGGGAGTGGCGGACGGAACCTCTGTTGCGGGTGAATACCGGGCAATCCTACCGAGGGTTTATAGTGACAGGAAGAATGTAAATTCTATTACTTATTCTGATTTGATATATAAAACGGCGGGTGAAACAGGGGGGAGAAAACCGGCCGCAGGGCGGCCGGCGGGAGGGCTAGCGTTTGTCCAGCTTCATGTGCAGCAGCGGGAACGGGTTGCCCTGGCCATCGAGCGGCGAGCGGCCGGTGATGACAAACCCGTAGTGGCGGTAGAAGCCGCTGGCCTGCGGATTTTGCTCGTTCACGTCCAGCTGCAGTTCATCGTGCAGCGTTTCCGCGTGGGTCAGCAGCGCTTTGCCCACCCCTTTGCCGCGCTGATCGGCGTCGATAAACAGCATCTCCACCTTGTTGCCGTTCAGGCCGATAAAACCGCAGGGATGCCCCGGCCGCTCTTCAGCCACCCAGACGTTAACCGCCGGCAGGTAGTCGTTCAGCACCAGCGGGAACAGCTGTGCGATGTTGTCTTCGGTTAAAAAATGGTGAGTGGCGCGCACCGAACGCAGCCAGATATCTGCCAATTGCGCGTTGTCTTCCGCCGCGCGTGCTCTGATGGTAATCATCGAACTCTCTGCTATCTAAGTTGAAGGAAAAAAACTAGATAGAGGTTTTGTGGGGTTAGTGCCGAATTAACGTGGGTTAACGCCCTGCAAAGCGCCTCTGCAGTGGATCGAATAGGCCCGCCTTTCTGCCAGCGGTATAACAACTGTAATTCAGTAAGTTAATGCTTTCAACCGCCGCAGGGCGCAATGGGGCGCCCGCCGCGTGATACACTGGCCGCTGAATGAGCGAGAGGGCAGCAGGATGGAAGCGGTACGCGCAGCGATAGAAAAACAGGTGCTCAGCCTGACCGGGCTGGCGCTCGGCGGCGTCGATTTTGAGAACCCACCGGGCGATCCGGGCTTGTTCGGCCCGCAGTCGGTCATCTGGCAGGTTCATCGCGATTTCACCCCGATGCTGTGCGGCGGCGTCAGCGCCTTGCTGCTGCAGATGCTGCACCCGCTGGCGCTGGCCGGGGTGTGGGATCACTCCAACTTTCGCGAAGATATGATTGGCCGCCTGCGCCGCACCAGCCAGTTCGTGTCGGTCACCACCTTCGGCCCGACCGCCGAGGCGGAGCGGCTGATTGCCAAAGTCAAAGCCATCCATCTGCGGGTGACCGGCGTCGGCCGCGACGGCACGCCTTATGCCGCCAGCGATCCGGCGCTGCTGACCTGGGTACACGTCGCGGAGAGCAGCCGTTTTCTGGCCAGCCACCTGCGCTACCGCAACCCCCATCTTTCCCGCGATTTGCAGGATCAATACTACCGCGAAGCGGCGCGCGTGGCCGCCGCGCTGGGGGCGACCGCAATTCCTCAGTCCTGCGCGGAGGTCGAAGAGTACCTGCAGGCGATGCGGCCGCAGCTGGTCTGCGATGAACGCACGCAAGAGGTGGCGCGCATTCTGCTGAAGGCGCCGGCGCCGAGCGCATTGGCGCGCCCGCTCGGCGGGGTGGTGATGCAGGCGGGCATCGATCTGTTACCCGATTGGGCGCAGCGGCAGTTCGGTTTTCATCCGGGCGCGCTGCGGCGGCGGCTGGTGCGAACGGGCGCCGCAGGCCTCGGCAAGGTGCTGGGCGCGTCGATGCGCAACGGCTCCTATCAGCGCGCGGTGCGGCGCATCACTCAGCCGTCATGAGCCACAGCCGCTATAATTAACCTTTGTTTATCTTCGTTTACGGACGCTTTTGAGACTTTTACGGGTGATCCGGCCAGTAATGCGTTTTACACTTGGGGGCAAAGCCACATTCCATTTTTGGCGCGCAGCCGATTCTGCCGCGCCCTGACCCTATTGAGGTGATATGAACGAGTCATACGTACTTGCTGAAGTCAGCAATGAGAACCAGACGCTGGTTGCGGTGGTTCAGCAAGATCACCGGGCAGCCTATTTTTATATCTATCCCGCCGAAGCCTACAGCGATCGCTATCAGGTGCGCGCCTGCTGGCTGCGCAACCTGGCCGCCGCGCCGCTGCAGGAAGATCGCGCCGCGCTGGAACAAGGGCAGCCGCCGATGCTGGCGGCGGAGTATTGCCGCAACCTGGAAGGCGAAGCGCCGCTGAACCCGGAAGGGCTGATGGTGGTGTGGAGCGAAAGCGACGACGGCGCGGCCCTGTGGTATTACGGCCAACTGCTGGCGGTGATCCCCGGCTGGAGTCTGTATATCGACCATTCGGTGTGCTATTCCGCCAGCTGCATCAAGGAGAGCCCGTTGGCTTATCCGCTCGGCTCGGCCTCGACCAACACGCAGTATGCGCAGGCGGAGAGCACCCGCCAGTTCTGGCGCAGCTGGCAGCGTGAAGAGGGCAATCCGTGGCCGAAGATGCAGCGCGATTTTCAGGCGCGCTATGAGCCGCATTTTGGCCCTTCGGTGAAGTACTACGCCATCGATCAGGGCAAGTGGCCACCGATGGCCATCACCCAGCACGAGCGTGACGGCATCTATTACTTCCTCACCATGGGGGTGAGCATCCGGCCGATGCCGTGGGTGGAGATCCTGTTCAACGACGAGGCTTCGCGCTATCGCCGCATGGAGATGGCGATCGCCATCGACAGCCAATACATGACCGAAGACAACGCGGTGCAGATGGCCAGTGCGCTGGCCGGTTTCGCGCACGCGCCGTGGGCGCGGCTGACCTGGATCGGCGAAGGGCATACGCTGGAGTCGGACGTGGCGCCGCTGGGCTACGAGGGTTATATTTTATCGTCGTCCTTCTATCCGCATAGTGCGCACCTGGCTCTGCCGCAGCAGTACGGCGATCCGGTGAACCTGTTCTGGGCCAGCCCGGTGTTTACCGCCGAGCGGCAGCTGGCGCACGCCACGCCGAACGGCGGGCACGATCTGGTGAATCGGCTGCGGGAGCAGGGCGTCGACCATATTTTCCGCCCGCGCCAGCCGGTGTGCTGACGCCACTTATCTTCTCTTCGGGAGCCGCCATGACCACCGCGCTGTTGATTATCGATGTGCAGGAAGGATTGTTTACGCCGCCGCCGGCGGATGCTGCGGGCACCGTTGCGCGCATCAATCAGCTGAGCGAGCGCGCCCGCCGGGCGGGCGTGCCGGTTGTCGTCATTCAGCACCACACGCCGGACGACGAGTTGCGGCACGGCAGCGCCGCCTGGCAAGCGCTCGCGGCGCTGAAGGTGGCGCCGGGCGATCATCGGGTGGATAAAACCACGCCGGACTCGTTCCTGCGCACCTCACTGGGCGCGTTACTGATCGCCAACGGTGTATCGCAGCTGGTGGTTTGTGGCTACTCCACGCCGTTTTGCATCGACACCACGGTGCGCAGCGCGGCGGCGCACGGTTATCCGGTGACGCTGGCGGCGGATGCCCACACCTGCCACGACAAACCCTATGCCGACGGTTTGCTGATCCGCACCCACCATAACGAGACGCTGTCGAATATCGAAAGCTTCGGCGTGCCGATCCGCGCCGTTCCCGCGGCGGACATCGTGTTCTGAGAACGGAAAAACGGGGGCCGAGGCCCCCGTTCGTTATTTCAGGCCCGCCCGCCGCGCCGCTACCTTGGCCAGCGCGGCCCAGTCCAGATCCGCATCCCCCTGCGCCATCGCGTCGAGGAAGTTGTCTTTCAGCACCCCGGCGAACGGCATCGGCGTATGGCTGTCGGCCCCGGCGGCCAGCGCCAGCCCGACGTCCTTCAGCCCCAGCGCCAGCCGGAATCCGGCGGGGGAATACTTCTCGGCGGCGATCAGCGCGCCATAGCCCTGATAGGCCGGGGCGGCGAAGACGGTGCTACTCAGCATCTGCAGGTAGTCGGCGCCGGACACGCCGTAGTTGCGCACCAGCGCGCTGCCTTCCGCCATCGCTTCAATGGCGCTGGCCAGCGTAAAGTTGGTGGCGATCTTGACGACGTTGGCCTGCGCCGGATCGGCGCCGAAGTGCCAGGTTTTCTGGCCGAGGGCATCGAACAGCGGCTGCGCTTGCTTCAGTAGCTCGCTATCGCCGGCCGCCAGAATATTCAGCTTGCCGGCGGCGGCCACGTCGACCCGTCCCAGCACCGGCGCGGCGAGATAGCCGATGCCGTGTTCCGCATGCAGCGCCGTCAAACGCTGGGCGAGTTCGACCGAGATGGTTGCCATGTTGATATGCAGCGCGCCCGGTTTCATCCGTTGCAGCAACCCGCTGTCGACCACCACCTGTTGCGTGGCGGCATCGTCGGCCAGCATGGTGATCAGCACGTCGGCATCGGCCAGCTGCTCCGGCCGTTCGGCCTGCTGCGCGCCGGCGCTCACCAGCGGCTGCGCCGCCTGCGGCGAGCGGTTCCATACCGTTAAGGCGAAGCCCGCCTGCAACAGGTTGGCCGCCATGGCGCTGCCCATCCCACCCAGTCCGGCAAATCCGATCTTCATCATGCGCTCCTTTTTCAGGTTGAAGGTTTTACCCTAGCGCGCCAGGCCAGGAACGCAAATGCCGGAGTGTAACGCCGTCTTACGCGCCGGCGGCGGGCTATTGACGCGCTGCCGCTGCGGGTATACCTTGATGGCATGAATATATCGTTGCACTCCACCCACAATCAGTCATGGTGGCGCCTCTTCTGAGGCGGCACGAGTATTCACATCTCTTTTTAATGCCGCCGGTTTGGCGGCATTATTTTTTGTGGCGTTGATCCGGCGGTCTACAGACCTTCAGGAGCACTGTCATGAGCTACACCATTCTTACCGGCGATCGCGCCACCGGCCCACTGCATTTAGGCCACTTCGTCGGCTCGCTGCGCCAGCGCGTCGAACTGCAGCACCAGCATAACCAAACGGTGATGGTGGCGGATCTGCAGGGCCTGACCGACAACGGCAACAACCCGCAAAAAATCAGCGCCAACGTGCTCAACGTCGTGGCCGACTATCTGGCGGTGGGCATTGATCCGCACAAGACCACGATCTGCCTGCAGTCGGCGCTGCCGGCGTTGGCCGAGCTGACGATGTACTACCTTAATCTGGTCAGCGTGGCGCGGCTGGAGCGCAACCCGACGGTGAAAAACGAAATCGCCGAGAAGGATTTCGCCCGCAGCCTGCCGGCCGGTTTTTTGATTTATCCGGTCAGCCAGGCGGCGGACATCACCGCCTTTGGCGCCACCCACGTGCCGGTCGGCGAGGATCAGCTGCCGATGCTGGAGCAAACCAATGAGATCGTGCGGCGTTTCAACCACATCGTCGGCCAACCGATATTAACGGAGTGCCAGCCGCTGTTGAGCAACGTCGGGCGTCTGCCGGGGCTGGACGGGCAGGGCAAGATGTCGAAATCGCGCGGCAACGCTATTCAGCTTGGCGCCGGCGCCGACGAGGTGCACAAGGCGGTGATGAGCATGTTCACCGATCCCGGCCATCTCAACGTCAGCGATCCCGGTCGAGTGGAAGGTAACATGGTGTTCACCTACCTGGACGCCTTCTGCGAAGACGCCGCACTGGTGGCGGATCTGAAGGCGCACTATCGGCGCGGCGGGTTGGGGGACGTGAAAATCAAACGGCTGCTGGAGGATTGCCTGCAGAGCTTGCTTGAGCCGATCCGCACCCGCCGCGCCGAATTCATCGCCGATAAAGGCGAGCTGACGCGCATCCTGCAGCACGGCACCCGCCGCGCGCATCAGGTCAGCCAACAGACGCTGCAACAGGTCAAGACGGCGCTGGGGCTGGACTTCTTCACCCTGGCGTGAGGCTAACGCCGGGGCGGCACGCGTCACGCCCCGGCCATAAAACGATCATCCCACTGTCATAAACTTATCCGTTAATAGGTGCCCATAATGATTAGCTACTGAAACCAGAGAAATCATATGGCTCAGGCACTGTTAAAATTGGCACAGCACGACTTTCCAGGGCAGCACGCCGCCGCATCCCGCAAAGTTTTATCGGTAAAGGGACTCGGCAAGGCCTACAAAGCGCAGCAGCGCGTGCTGGATGACATCAATTTCGATCTGCACGCCGGCGAATTCGTGGCGGTGATCGGCCGTTCCGGCGCGGGCAAGTCCACGCTGCTGCACACCCTGAACGGCACCATTCCTTCCAGCTGCGGCGAGATGCTGCACTTCGAAGACGATGGCGTGGCGCAGGATATCGCTCAGCTGGCCGGCCGCCAGATGCGCCAGTGGCGCGCGCGCTGCGGCATGATCTTCCAGGACTTCTGCCTGGTGCCGCGGCTGGACGTGATGACCAACGTGCTGCTGGGCCGTCTGAGCCACACTTCCACTCTGAAATCCTTCTTCAAACTGTTCGATGACGCCGACCGCGCTCGCGCCATCGAGCTGTTGCAGTGGCTCAACATGCTGCCGCACGCGCTGCAGCGCGCCGAGAACCTCTCCGGCGGCCAAATGCAGCGCGTCGCCATCTGCCGCGCGCTGATGCAAAACCCGCAAATCCTGCTGGCCGATGAGCCGGTCGCGTCGCTCGATCCGAAAAACACCCGCCGCATCATGGACGCGCTGCAGAAAATCAGCGAAGACGGCATCGCGGTGATGGTGAACCTGCACTCGGTCGAACTGGTGAAAGAGTATTGCTCGCGGGTGATCGGCATCGCCCACGGGAAGATCGTGTTTGACGGGCATCCTTCGCAACTGAACGAACGGATCCTGCACCAGCTGTATGGCGAAGAAGCCAATCAGATCCATTGAAGCACTTTTGACCTTTACCCTTTACACACAAGGCACACCTAATGAAAAAAGTATTGAGTCTGACCACCCTGATGGCCGGCGCGATGATGGTATTTAATGCTGCCGCAGCGGATGCGCCGAAAGAGCTGAACCTGGGCATTCTCGGCGGCCAGAACGCCACCCAGCAGATCGGCGATAACCAGTGCGTGAAGCAGTTTCTGGATAAAGAGCTGAACGTCGATACCAAGCTGCGCAACTCGTCCGACTATTCCGGCGTGATCCAGGGCCTGCTGGGCGGCAAGATTGACCTGGTGCTGAGCATGTCGCCGTCGTCGTTCGCTTCGGTCTACATCAAGGATCCGAAAGCGGTGGACATCGTCGGCATCGCGGTTGACGACGTCGACCAGTCGCGCGGCTACCACTCGGTGGTGGTGGTGAAGGCCGGTAGCCCGTACCAGAAACTGGAAGACCTGAAAGGCAAGGCCATCGGCTTCGCCGATCCGGATTCCACCTCCGGCTTCCTGATCCCGAACCAGGCGTTTAAAAAGCTGTTCGGCGGCACGGTCGACAACAAATACAACAACACCTTCTCCAGCGTCACCTTCTCCGGCGGCCACGAGCAGGACATTCTCGGCGTGTTGAACGGCCAGTTCGAAGGCGCAGTGACCTGGGCGTCGATGATCGGCGACTACAACACCGGCTACACCAGCGGCGCGTTCACCCGCATGATCCGCATGGATCACCCTGACCTGATGAAACAGATCCGCATCATCTGGCAGTCGCCGCTGATCCCGAACGGCCCGATCCTGGTGAGCAACTCGCTGCCGGCCGACTTCAAGGCCAAAGTGGTCACCGCGATCAAGAAGCTGGATAAAGACGATCACCAGTGCTTTATCAAAGCGATGGGCGGCAAACAGCACATCGGCGACACCACCCTGGCGGAATACCAGAACATCATCGATATGAAGCGCGAGCTGACCAAAGGCGACCGTTAATTCCCGGCTGCCTCGGCCGTCCGAATGAAGGGGTTCAGCGTGCTGAACCCCTTGTTCCATAAAGATGGAAGACCTCTTTTGAATACCGATTTCGCACACTATTACCAACGGATCCGCAGCAAGCAAAAGCGCGAAGCGCTGCTGTGGTCGCTCGGGCTGGTGGTGCTGTACCTGGGCGCCGGCAACCTCGCCGAGTTCAACCTGCACACCGTCTGGGTGTCTATTCCGCACTTCTTCGACTACCTGGCCGAAACCATTCCGACGCTGCATTGGCATTTACTGTTCGCCGACGGGCGCACCGAGGGCTCGCTGGCCTACTGGGGTTACCGCCTGAATATCCAGCTGCCGCTGATCTGGGAGACCCTGCAGTTGGCGCTGGCGGCGACCATTTTCTCGGTGCTGGTGGCGACCGTGCTGGCGTTTCTGGCGGCCGGCAACACCTATACCCCGGCCTCGGTGCGGCTGGCGATCCGCACGCTGGTGGCGTTTTTGCGCACCATGCCGGAGCTGGCGTGGGCGGTGATGTTCGTGATGGCGTTCGGCATCGGCGCCATTCCCGGCTTCCTGGCGCTGGCGCTGCACACCATCGGCAGCCTGACCAAGCTGTTCTACGAATCGATAGAAACCGCCTCCAACAAACCGGTGCGCGGGCTGGCGGCCTGCGGCGCCACGCCGCTGCAGCGCATGCGCTTCGGCCTGTGGCCGCAGGTGAAGCCGGTGTTTCTCTCCTACAGCTTCATGCGGCTGGAGATCAACTTCCGTCAGTCGACCATTTTGGGGCTGGTGGGCGCGGGCGGCATCGGCCAGGAGCTGATGACCAACATTAAACTCGACCGCTACGATCAGGTCAGCATGACGCTGCTGTTGATCATCGTGGTGGTTTCCGTGCTCGACTACGTGTCGGGCGAGCTGCGTAAGCGCGTGGTGGAGGGGGCAAAATGATAGCGGGCACTCCGGCGTCGGCGGAAACGCTGCGCCAGTTGAAACAACAGCATCCGGCGATCTTCGCGCAGCAGGGGCGCTACCTGCGCACCGTCGGCCTGATCGCGCTGGCGATCGTGCTGTACTATGTGTTCTTCTTCCTGGTCTTCGGCATTACCTGGCCGCAGTTTATCAACGGCTGCCAGCAGCTGGGGCGCTATTTCCTGCGCATGTTCGTCTGGCACGACTTCGTCAACTGGCCGTTCATGTACTACTTCCAGCAGATCGGCATCACCATCGCCATCGTGTTCGCCGGCACCATCACCGCGTCGCTGATCGCGCTGCCGCTGTCGTTCTTCGCCGCGCGCAACGTGATGTCGACGCCGCTGCTGCGGCCGATCTCCGTGCTGGTGCGCCGCTTGCTGGACGTGCTGCGCGGTATCGACATGGCGATCTGGGGGCTGATCTTCGTGCGCGCCGTCGGCATGGGGCCGCTGGCCGGGGTGTTGGCGATCGTGATGCAGGACGTCGGGCTGCTGGGCAAACTGTACGCCGAAGGGCACGAGGCGGTGGACAAGTCCCCCAGCCGCGGCCTGACGGCGGTGGGCGCCAACGGGTTGCAGAAGCACCGCTACGGCATCTTCACCCAATCGTTCCCCACCTTCCTGGCGCTCAGCCTGTACCAGATCGAGTCCAACACTCGCTCTGCGGCGGTGCTGGGCTTCGTCGGCGCCGGCGGCATCGGCCTGGTGTACGCGGAAAACATGCGGCTGTGGAACTGGGACGTGGTGATGTTCATCACCCTGATTCTGGTGGTGGTGGTGATGATCATGGATAAGGTCTCGTCGATGCTGCGCAACAAGTACATCATCGGCGAAGACATCCCGCTGTATCAGCAAAAAAGCCAAATCGATTGAGAAACCCCTTGCCGATCCCTATACTGCCGCACATTCAAGGTGTGTGGCAGTCATTTCGTTTCGCAATGTGCGCACGTCCCCGTTAGACAAGTAAAGGCAATGCAATCCCATGATGAACAACGACGTGCTGCGCAGCGTGCGCTATATGCTGAGCATTAACAACGCCAAAATGGTCGAGATTATCAAACTGGACGATTTCGAGGTGGCGGTGTCGGCGATGGACGCTTACGTGATCAAAGAAGGCGAGCCGGGCTACGAGAAGTGCCCGGACGAAGTGATGGCGCACTTCCTCAACGGCCTGGTGTTCTTCAAACGCGGCAAGGACGACAAGTTCCCGGCGCCGGCGGTTGAGCTGCCGATCACCAATAACCTGGTGCTGAAAAAGCTGCGCGTGGCGTTCGAGCTGAAAGACACCGACATGCACCAGATCTTCACCGCGGTGGACTTCCGCATCTCCAAGCCGGAGCTGAGCGCGCTGTTCCGCAAAGAAGGCACCAAGAACTACCGCCCATGCGGCGATCAGATGCTGCGCTACTTCCTCAAGGGGCTGGCGCAACGCGTTCGCGGCGAGTAACGCGCAGCGTTCACCGAGCCTCAGGCGCAATCGCAAGGTTGCGCCTTTTTTATTGCCGCTCTCCCGCCCGCCGTTGTTGTACAGGCCCTCAGCCATCCGCCATCGATGGTGGGCGGGCCGCCCCCCGGTTACTTTCTCATGGTCAATTCAATCACCCAAACCATGAGGAAAGCAGGATGCCAACCATCACGAAAACCCAATCACTTTACACGTTGACCCGGCCGGTCTGGCTGGATGCGGCAGGCATGAGCAAAGGTATCGATCACGATCGCCAGCACCTGGGCATCATTCTCGCCGCCGGGCAGGTGCTGCGAGTGCGGCAGACCAACGCGGCGTTTACCGGCAAGCTCACGCTGCGCTTGCTGAATGACGACAGCAAAACGGAGGCTGAATTCAGCCTCGGCGCGAGCTGGGTCGAGGCCCAGGTCAATGCCGTCTCGGTGCCGTTTATCGATACGCCGTACGGGCAGGGCGAACCGGCGCTGGAGTTCGAGTATCCGGACACGGCGAAAGCGCTGCCGGTTTATCGCCGCGGCGAAAACGAAGCCGCATTCTTCGCCCGCTGGGACGATCGGGACGCCGAGTTTGCGCTGGTCGATGCGGAATACGCGGTGTTGCTGGTGCCGAAAATCAGTAAACCGGCGCTGAAGTCGCTGGGTGAAGCGAAAAACATCGACGGGCTGATCGCCTACTATGACCGCATTTTCACCTTCTACAATGCGCTGACCGGCGTCTCGTTCGAGGCTGAACACGAATCCGATCGCAATATTCGCAACCGCTACTTTATGAAGGCCGATAAACACGGCGCCGGCGCCGCGTATTACGGCGGCCGCTGGACGGCGGAAACCAGCAACTCGGTCAGCAGCTTCTGGCTGACGCCGAAAGACAGCAACTGGGGCAGCCTGCATGAGATCGCGCACGGCTATCAGGGGCACTTTATGGGCGACAAATATTTCTCCACCGGTGAGATGTGGAACAATATTTACGCCGCTTGCTATCAGGACGTGATGCTGGGAGAGCGCAAATACCAGGAAGGGTGGCTGTATAACTACGGCAACGCGACTGGCGTCGAGAAGAAAATCGTCGATCTGATCGCTCAGGGTACGCCGCTCAACCAGTGGGATCTGCGCTCCAAGCTGTTCTTCGCGATGCTGATGGTCGACAAGGCAGGCAAGAACGCCTTCACGCACTTTAACCAGCAGTATCGCCAAAGCTGCAATACGCCGGGCTTCGTGCCGTCCGAACATGCCTTGCTGGACCTGCTGTCGGCAAGCTTCGCCGCGGCCGGCGAGCAAATCGACGTGACGCCGTTCGTCGAGCTGACCGGCGGCGTGATCACCCAAACGCAGCGCGATCTCAACGCGTACAGCCACGCCAAGGCGGTATACCCGCTGTATCAACTGGTGGATGCGCAGAGTTTGCCGGCGGTGCAGGCACAGCTGAAGCTGGATTCCTCCCTGCGCCTGGTCGATTCCTCTCAGCTCAAGGCGAGCGGCCTGAAAGGCGATGTCGCCCTGAGTCTGGATATCGATGACTTTGCGCAGATCTACGGTGAGGAGCTTGTGCTGATGGAAGGGGCGCGCTATGCCCACAAGGTCCGTATCGACGCGCCGACCCTGACCCTGGCTGGGTTGCCGATCGGCGTGTACACCCTGCGGTTGCCGACCGGTAAAGATCGCAAATACCGGCCGACGGCGGGTTACCTGACGGTGAAACAGGGGAAAAACGCGGTGACGCTTCGCTTCGAGCGCAAAGCCGCTTCGCCGATCGTGTCGCAGGAGATCAATCTGTTGGGCCTGAGCGATGCGGTCTTCGCCACCGTGGTCGTCGATCGCGCCAAAGGGGCGGTGGTGGTTGACGTGACCAGCACCACGCCGCACGCCTACTTCCCGGGTGAAACCTATGCCCGGGTGACGCTACGCGATCGGCAGGGTGCGGTGCGGTTCAGCAAAGAGGTTCAGGGCACTCAGGCTACGTTAAGTCATGACGAGCTGCCGTTTGCCGAGGGTGATGACATCGAGATTTATCATGTGGAGCCGAGCCGGGTGCGTTTGAATCCGGCGGCGGCCGGCGTCATCGATAACAAAAACAAAACCAACGTGCTGCGTATCGAAACCAGCGGGCTGAAAAACCCGGCGCTTTCCGGCGAGCCCGAGCAGGCGCTGCTGATGCGCCTGGAACAGGCGGCGCAGCGTTTGCGCCGGCTGCTGCCGGCCTACTACGCGCCATCGTCGTCGTTCAAGGACGATATTTATCTGGCGATCGGCGCCTTTGCCGAGCCGCAGCGCGAGCCGCTGTTGGCGACCTATCGGGATTGCCTGCCGGCCGACAATACGCCGCCGGGCGCTAACGTCGGCAATGCGTTTACCGTGGCCGGCAAAGGGATTGGCGATCGCCAGTTTCTGACCTGCGCCGTCGATCTGGTGAAGAAAACCGTGACCGTGACGCTGGCGGCGGGGATTGCTCACCACTACTTTACCGACAGCTACGCCTTCCTCAGCGTGACGGATGCGGACGGTAATACCTTGCTCAGCTACGACGTCATCGGCAGCCAAAATCAACAGGCTAAAACCTGGGTGCTGCCGCTGTCAGGCTACGGCGGTGAGGTGATCCATCTGCGGCATGAAGAGCCGGACAACCGTCTGACGATCGTCAACGAGATGCAGCATGTGCGACTGGCGGAGAAGGGCAAGCAACAGACCTACTGCATTACGCCGGTCGGTTTAAAACGCATTAAGGATTGATCCCCATCGGCCTCCCGGGGCGGCGAGTGTCGTCGCCCCGATTTTCCTCTGCATCATCCCCTTATTGCACTCTTTTTGTTCTCCCGCTGCGCGCCGCTGGTGCAGGCCGTTCACCCTCGCCGTCATAAGTTTTAATTATAATTTATTGAAATCATGAGATTAAAAATTGGCACGCCGGTTGCTCTGTTGAATCCCATCTTGTGTACCAGATGGAATTCAGCCGATGAGCGACCCTGTTGAAACGTGCGGTTTTACCCTCAGTGAATGGCAGCACCATTATCAAACCCGTCCGGCGGGTGAGCGCCTCGCCTGCGTCAGCGCGACGATCGAAACGCTGCTCGCCGGGCTGAACCCGGACGATAACGCCTGGCTGTATCTCGCCACGCCGGCGCAGCGCGAGCAGCAGTATCGGCAGCTCGCGCAGTTGCTGGCGGCGGTCGCCGGCGATCTCAGCTGCCTGCCGCTGTTCGGCGTGCCCTTCGCCATCAAAGACAATATCGACGTCGGCGGCTGGCCAACCAGCGCCGCCTGCCCGGCGTTCACCTATCAGGCCGCGGCGGATGCCACCGTGGTCGCCAACCTGCGCGCCGCCGGGGCGATCGCCCTCGGTAAAACCAACCTCGACCAGTTCGCTACCGGGTTGGTGGGCACCCGCTCACCTTATGGCGCGGTGGTCAACAGCTTCGACAGCCGCTACGTCAGCGGCGGTTCCAGCTCCGGCTCCGCCTCGGTGGTGGCGCGCGGTCTGGTGCCGTTCGCGCTGGGCACCGACACCGCCGGTTCGGGGCGCGTGCCCGCCGGGTTCAACAACATCGTCGGGCTGAAGCCGACCAAGGGCCGGTTGTCCAACCGCGGCGTGGTGCCGGCCTGCCGGTTGAACGATACGGTGTCGGTCTTCGCGTTGACGGTGGCCGATGCGGCGCAGGTGGCGGAACTGGCGAGCGGCTTTGACGCGGCAGATCCGTATTCCCGCCCCGATCCGCATACCGCGCCGGCGGATATTCCCGCCGCGCCGCGTTTCGCCATCCCCGCCCAGCTGGAGTTTTTCGGTGACGTTCAGGCCGAGCGGGCGTTTCACCGCGCGCTGGCGCAGCTGCAGGCGGGCGGCGCCACGCTGGAACCCCTCGATTTCGCGCCGTTTCGCACCCTGGCGGAGCAGCTGTATTACGGCCCCTGGGTGGCGGAACGCACGGTGGCGATTGAGCAGGTGCTGGACGCGAGCCCGCAGGCTATCGACCCGGTGGTGCGCGGCATCGTCGGCAACGGCCTGAGCTACAGCGCCTGCGACGCCTACAAGGCGGAATACCTGCGCGCCGAGCTGGCGCGGCAAATTGCCCAGCGGCTGGCGCCGTTCGACGCGCTGGTGGTGCCGACCGCGCCCACTATCCGCACCCTGGCGGAGATGGCGCAGGAGCCGGTGCTGTTCAATTCGCAATTCGGCACTTACACCAATTTCACCAACCTGGCCGATCTGAGCGCGCTGGCGCTGCCGGGGCCGCTGCGCGAAGACGGGCTGCCAGCGGGCATCACCCTGATTGCGCCCGCCTGGCATGACCGGGCGCTGGCGGCGTTTGGCCTGTGCTGGCAACGGCAAAGCGCCTTACCGCTCGGGGCTACCGGCCGGGCATTGCCGCCGCAGCCCACGCCGGCCCCGTCAGCGGGACACGTGCGTCTGGCGGTAGTGGGCGCTCACCTCAGCGGTATGCCGCTCAACGTCCAGCTGACGCAGCGCGACGCGGTGCGGGTGGAGCAAACCGTCACCGCCCCCTGTTACCGCCTCTACGCGCTGGCCGATACCGAGCCGCCGAAGCCGGGGCTGGCGCGCGCGGCGCAGGGGGCGGCGATCCGCCTTGAGCTGTGGGACATCCCGCTGGCCCGTTTCGGCGAGTTTGTGGCGGAAATCCCGGCGCCATTGGGCATCGGCACGCTGCTGCTGGCGGACGGCAGGCGGGTGAAGGGGTTTATCTGCGAAGCCTGGGCGCTGGAAGGCGCCACGGATATCACTGAGTTTGGCGGCTGGCGCGACTATCTCGCCAGCCTTAAGGGGCATGAACATGTTTAATACCGTACTGATCGCCAACCGCGGCGAAATCGCCTGCCGTGCCATTCGCACCCTGAAACGCCTGGGCGTCACCAGCGTGGCAGTCTACTCAGACGCCGACCGCAATGCGCCGCACGTCACCGAAGCCGATAAGGCGGTGGCGCTCGGCGGCGACAAGGCCGCCGACAGCTACCTGTGCATCGACAAGATCCTCGCGGCTGCCGCCGCCACTGGCGCGCAGGCGATCTACCCCGGCTACGGCTTTTTGTCCGAGAGCGCCGAGTTTGCCGAAGCCTGCGAGGCGGCGGGCATCGCCTTTATCGGCCCGACGGCGGCACAGATCCGCGAGTTCGGCCTCAAGCACCGGGCGCGCGAGCTGGCGGCGTTGGCCGGGGTGCCGATGACGCCGGGCACCGGCTTGCTGGAGAGCGTTGAGCAGGCGGTTACCGCCGCCGCGCGCATCGGCTACCCGGTGATGCTGAAAAGCACCGCCGGCGGTGGCGGTATCGGCCTGACGCGCTGTGACGACGAGGCGGCGCTGCGCGACGCGTACGACAGCGTCAAACGGCTGGGAGAGCAGTTCTTCCGCGACGCCGGCGCCTTTATCGAACGCTTCGTCGATCGGGCGCGCCACGTCGAGGTGCAGATTTTCGGCGACGGCCAGGGGCGGGTGGTGGCGCTCGGCGAGCGCGACTGCTCGCTGCAGCGGCGCAACCAAAAGGTGGTGGAGGAAACCCCGGCGCCGCACCTGCCGGCGGCGACCCGTCAGGCGCTGCATCGGGCGGCGGTGGCGCTGGGCGAATCGGTGAATTACCGCAGCGCCGGCACCGTGGAATTCATTTACGACGCCGCGCGCGACGAGTTTTACTTCCTGGAAGTGAACACCCGCTTACAGGTCGAGCACCCGATCACCGAGATGGTCACCGGGCTGGATCTGATCGCATGCATGCTGCAGGTGGCGGCGGGCGACGCGCTGGATTGGGCGGCGTTGCAACGCGCGCCACAGGGCGCGGCGATCGAAGTGCGCCTCTACGCCGAAGATCCGCTGAAAAACTTCCAGCCCAGCCCCGGTGTGCTGACCGAGGTGCATTTCCCTGACGACGTACGCCTCGACGGTTGGGTGGCGACCGGCAGCGAAGTCTCGGCGTTTTACGACCCGATGATCGCCAAGCTGATCGTGCACGGCGCTGACCGCGCGCAGGCGTTGGAAAAACTGCGCGTGGCGCTGGCGGCGACCCGTTTGCACGGCATCGCCACCAACCTCGACTATCTGCGGCAGGTGATCGCCACGCCGCAATTTCAGCGCGGCGACGTCTGGACGCGCCTGCTGGACGAGGTGCGTTTCCAGCCGCACTGCCTCGAAGTGCTGCAACCCGGCACCTACAGCAGCGTGCAGGATTATCCCGGCCGCCTCGGCTATTGGGACATCGGCGTGCCGCCGTCCGGCCCGATGGACGACTTCGCGTTCCGGCTGGCCAACCGCATCGTCGGCAACCACCCGGCGGCCGCCGGGCTCGAGTTTACCCTGCAGGGGCCGACGCTGCGCTTTCACTGCGACGCCACCATCGCGCTGACGGGTGCCAGCTGCCCGGCCGATTTGGACGGCGAAGCGGTCGCCTACTGGCGGCCGATCGCGGTGCGGGCCGGGCAGGTATTGACACTGGGGCGCGCCACGCACGGCTGCCGCACCTATCTGGCGGTACGCAACGGCTTTGACGTGCCGGTGTATCTCGGTAGCCGCTCCACCTTTGCGCTGGGCCAGTTCGGCGGCCACGCCGGGCGCACCTTGCGGGTGGCGGACATGCTGGCGATCGCCCAACCGGCACTGGCGGCCAGCACTACGCCGGCGCCGATCGCCGCGCCGCAGGCGATGGACGACAGCCTGATCCCGTACTACGGCGACCAGTGGCACATCGGCGTGCTGTACGGTCCGCACGGCGCGCCGGACTTTTTCACTGCCGAATCAATAGAGGCCTTCTTCGCCACCGACTGGCAGGTGCATTACAACTCCAACCGCCTCGGCGTGCGCCTGGCGGGGCCGAAGCCCGAATGGGCGCGGGAGGACGGCGGCGAAGCCGGTTTGCATCCTTCCAACGTGCACGACTGCGAGTACGCCATCGGTGCAATCAACTTCACCGGCGATTTCCCGGTGATCCTGACCCGCGACGGGCCCAGCCTCGGCGGCTTCGTCTGCCCGGTGACCATCGCCAAGGCCGAGCTGTGGAAAGTGGGGCAGGTGAAGCCGGGCGACCGCATCCGGTTCCATCCGATCGGCTTTCGCCAGGCGCAGTCGCTGGAGCAGGCGCAGCTTGGCAGCATCGAAGCGCTGGCGGCGGTGAAGGCCATCACCCTGCCGCCGCCGGATCTGGCCCCGGCGGAGACCGTTTCCGCCGCGGTGCTGGCGGCGCTGCCGGCGGCGGAAGGGCGCCCGGCGGTGGCGTATCGCCAGGCGGGGGACGGTTACATTCTGATGGAGTACGGCGACAACGTGCTCGATCTGGCGCTGCGGCTGCGCATCCATCTGCTGATGCAGTCGCTGCGAGAGGAGGCGATACCGGGCGTGGCAGAGCTGGCGCCGGGCGTGCGTTCGCTGCAGATCCGCTACGACAGCCGACAGATTAGCCAGGCCGACCTGCTGCAGCGCCTGCTGGCGCGCGAACGGGCGCTGGGGGACGTCAGCCGCCTGAAGGTGCCGACGCGCACCGTCTGGCTGCCGATGGCGTTCGAGGATTCGGCCACGCTGGGCGCGGTGGATCGCTATCAGCAGACGGTGCGCGCTTCGGCGCCCTGGCTGCCGAACAACGTCGATTTTATCCAGCGCATCAACGGCCTGAGCCGACGCGAACAGGTACGCGACATTCTGTTCGACGCCAGCTACCTGATCCTCGGTCTGGGAGACGTTTACCTCGGCGCGCCCTGCGCGGTGCCGCTCGATCCGCGCCATCGCCTGCTGAGCTCCAAATATAACCCGGCGCGCACCCACACCGCCGAAGGAACGGTCGGCATCGGCGGCATGTACATGTGCATCTACGGCATGGACTCGCCGGGCGGTTACCAACTGGTGGGGCGCACGCTGCCGATCTGGAACAAATTCCTCAAAAACCCGCAGTTCACCGCTGGTGAGCCCTGGCTGCTGCGCTTCTTCGATCAGGTGCGCTTCTACCCGGTCAGCGAGCAAGAACTGGACGAGCAGCGCGAAGCGTTCCGCGAAGGGCGCATGCAGGTGCGCATCGAAGAGAGCGAATTCGACTTCGCCGCCTACACCGATTTCCTGGCCGACAACGCCGAGGCGATCGCCGACTTCCAGCATCGCCAGCAGCAGGCGTTCAGCGCCGAAGTGGCGCGCTGGCGCAGCGATGACGACGAGGCCGAGGCGCAGCTGTTGCCGCCGGAGGAAGAAGACGCCATCGACGGCGATCGGGTCAGCGCCGATCTGAACGGCAGCGTGTGGAAGATCCTGGTGGAGCCGGGGCAGGCGGTGGCGGCCGGTCAGCCGCTGATCGTGGTCGAGGCGATGAAGATGGAGCTGGCGGTCACCGCGCCGCGCGCCGGGATCGTCAAACGCATCAGCTGCCGGCAGGGGCGGCCGGTCGGGCCGGGCGACGCCCTGCTGTGGCTGGAAAAAGCGGTCTGAACGGAGGGGCGATGATGCAAATCACCAACGGGGAGCACAAGGCGCGGCCTGAGGGGCTGGCGGAGCGCATTTATCTGCAGCTCAAGGCCGACATCTTCGAGTTTCGCCTGCTGCCGGGCGATCGCTTCAGCGAAAGCGACGTGGCGCAGCGCATGGCGGCCAGCCGCACGCCGGTGCGTCAGGCGCTGTTTCGGCTCGAGCGCGAAGGCTATGTCGAGGTGCTGTTTCGCAGCGGCTGGCAGGTGCGGCCATTCGACTTCGCCTACTTCGAAGAGCTGTACGACCTGCGCATCGTGCTGGAACAAGAGGCGGTGAAACGGCTGTGCGAATGGCCGGCCGGGGAAACGCCGGCCGCGCTGGCGGCGCTGAACCGTTTTTGGACCGAAGCGCCGCGTCTGGCGGACGGCCAGGCGGTGTCGCAGCACGATGAGCAGTTTCATCAGGCGTTGGTGGCCGCGGCGGGCAACGGCGAGATGGCGCGCATTCACCGCGAGCTGACCGAAAAGATCCGCATCATTCGCCGGCTGGATTTCACCCAGCAGGCGCGGGTGGACGCCACCTACCGCGAACACGCCGCCATTTTGCAGGCGATCCTGCAGCGGCAAAGCGAGGCGGCGCAAGCGCTGCTCGGCGAGCATATCGCCGTCAGCAAGGCAGAGGTACGAAAAATAACGCTGCACATGTTGCATCAGGCGCGGGCCCAGCAGCCCGCGCGCTCGGCGCAACGATTTTGATTTCACACACATCAGGAGTTTGAACTATGCAACGTCGTCGTTTTATCAAAGCTTTTGCGCTGTCCGCCGCCGCGATCGGCCTGGGCCTGGCCTGGAGCGCGCAGGCCGCCGACACCATCAAGGTCGGCATTCTGAGTTCGCTCTCCGGCACCATGGCGATTTCCGAGACGCCGCTGAAGGATGTGGCGCTGATGACCATTGACGAGATCAACGCCAAAGGCGGGGTGCTCGGTAAAAAGCTGGAGCCGGTGGTGGTGGATCCGGCCTCCAACTGGCCGCTGTTCGCCGAGAAGGCGCGCCAGTTGCTGAGCCAGGACAAGGTGGCGGCGGTGTTCGGCTGCTGGACCTCGGTGTCGCGCAAGTCGGTGCTGCCGGTGTTTGAGGAGCTGAACGGGCTGCTGTTCTACCCGGTGCAATACGAAGGCGAAGAGATGTCGCCGAACGTGTTCTATACCGGCGCGGCGCCGAACCAGCAGGCGATCCCGGCGGTGGAATACCTGCTGAGCGAGGACGGCGGCGGCGCCAAGCGCTTCTTCCTGCTGGGCACCGATTACGTCTATCCGCGCACCACCAACAAGATCCTGCGCGCCTTCCTGCACAGCAAAGGCGTGCAGGACAAGGATATTGAAGAGGTCTACACGCCGTTCGGTTACAGCGATTACCAGACCATCGTCGCCAACATCAAGAAGTTTGCCGCCGGCGGCAACACGGCGGTGATCTCCACCATCAACGGCGACTCCAACGTACCGTTCTACAAAGAGCTGGCCAACCAGGGCGTCAAGGCCACCGACGTGCCGGTGATCGCCTTCTCGGTCGGCGAGGAAGAGCTGCGCGGCATCGATACCCAACCGCTGGTGGGCAACCTGGCGGCCTGGAACTACTTCGAATCGCTGGATAACCCGACCAACAAGCAGTTTGTCAGCCAGTGGAAAGCCTACGCCAAGGCGCACAACCTGCCGAATTACGCCACCGCGGTCACCAACGATCCGATGGAGGCCACCTACGTCGGCCTGCACATGTGGGCGCAGGCGGTGGAAAAGGCCGGCACCACCGACGTCGATAAGGTGCGCGCGGCGATGGCCGGGCAAACCTTCGCCGCGCCGTCGGGCTTCACGTTGACCATGGACCAGACCAACCACCATCTGCACAAGCCGGTGATGATCGGCGAGATCGAGGGCAACGGCCAGTTCAACGTGGTGTGGCAGACCGAAGCGCCGGTGCGCGCACAGCCGTGGAGCCCGTATATCGCCGGCAACGACAAGAGGCCGGATTACCCGGTGAAGGGCGGCAAGTAACGTCACTCAGCGCCGGCGCGGCTCAACGCCCGCCGGCCCAACAGAAGAGGCAGCTGATGCAATCTCCGTTTTTATCTTCTCTGCGCGTCGGGCTGTGGCTGCTGTGCGCCTGGCCCCTGCTGGCGCAGGCCGGGCCGGCCGATGAGTTTGCGGCGGCCAACCGTGCGCAGCAGGCCAAACTGCTGCAGGCGTGGGCGGCCGAGCCGGACGCCGCGCGCCTGCCGCTGCTGCAGGGGCTGCAGCAGGAAACCGTGGCGATCGACGGGGCGAAGCGCGCCTTTATCCGCCAGGGCGATCGCTATCTGCCGCTCGAGGGCGAGGCGGCCCCGGTTGGCGAACCGAAGAAGGTGTGGCTGAACAACCGGCTGCGCATTCTGATTGCCAACGCATTGTCGGCGCAGCGGCTGGTCAGCGCGGACGCGGCGGTGCGGCTGCAGGCGGCGAGCGCACTGCAGCGCGAAGCGAACGGCGAGCAGCTGCCGCTGTTGGCCCGGCAGCTGGCGCGGGAAACAGACCCGCAGGTGCATCAGGCGCTGAGCCTGGCGCTGGCTAACCTGCAGCTGGCCGACGGCAATCCGCAGGTGCGTTTCAATGCGGTGCGGCTGTTGGGCGAATCGGGCGAGCCGGAAACCCGCGCGCGGCTGCAAGCGTTGACCGACGCCGCCCACGAGCCGGACGCTGCGGTGCGCGCCGAGGCGCAACGCAGCCTGCAGCAGGTGCAGCACCGCCTGATGATCGGCGATCTGCTCGGCCAAGCGTTCAGCGGCCTGTCGCTCGGTTCGATCCTGCTGCTGGCGGCGCTCGGGCTGGCGATCACCTACGGCCTGCTCGGCGTCATCAATATGGCGCACGGCGAAATGCTGATGCTCGGCGCCTATTCCGCCTACCTGGTGCAGGGGCTGTTTCAGCAGTTTGCGCCGCAGTGGCTGGCGCTCTACCCGCTGGCGGCGCTGCCGGTGGCGTTCGCCATCACCGCCGGGATCGGCATGCTGCTTGAGCGCACGGTGATCCGCCACCTGTACGGCCGGCCGCTGGAGACCCTGCTGGCCACCTGGGGCATCAGCCTGGTGTTGATCCAGCTGGTGCGGGTGCTGTTCGGGGCGCAGAACGTGGAGGTCGCCAACCCGGCGTGGCTGTCGGGCGGCGTGCAGCTGCTGCCGAACCTGGTGCTGCCGTGGAACCGCATCGCGGTGATCGCGTTCGTGCTCTTGGTGCTGGCGATGACCTGGCTGCTGCTGAACAAGACCCGGCTCGGCATGAACGTGCGCGCGGTGACGCAAAACCGCGCGATGGCGGCCTGCTGCGGCGTGCCCACCGGGCGGGTGGACATGCTGGCCTTCGGGCTGGGATCTGGCATCGCCGGGCTCGGCGGGGTGGCGCTGTCGCAGTTGGGCAACGTCGGGCCGGAGCTGGGGCAAGGCTACATCATCGATTCGTTCCTGGTGGTGGTGCTCGGCGGCGTCGGCCAGCTGGCGGGGACGGTGGCGGCGGCTTTCGGCCTCGGCATCGTCAACAAGATCCTCGAGCCGCAGATCGGCGCCGTGTTGGGCAAGATCCTGATCCTGGTGCTGATCGTTCTGTTTATTCAAAAGCGCCCGCAGGGGCTGTTCGCCCTCAAGGGCAGGGTGATTGACTGATGAGCCAACCATTGACCGTGACCGGCGTGCAGAAAGCGCCCCGGCTGGCGTTGAGCATCGGCGGGCTGGCGTTGCTGGCGCTGCTGGTGATGCCGTTCATGACGCTGTTGCCGGCGGATCATCCGCTGGCGGTGTCCACCTATACCCTGACGCTGGCGGGCAAGATCCTGTGCTACGCGGTGGTGGCGGTGGCGCTCGATCTGGTATGGGGCTATGCCGGGCTGCTGTCGCTCGGCCACGGGCTGTTCTTCGCGCTCGGCGGCTACGCCATGGGCATGTACCTGATGCGGCAGGCGGCGGGCGACGGGCTGCCGGCGTTTATGGCGTTCCTCTCCTGGAATGAGCTGCCGTGGTTCTGGAGCGGCACCCAGCATTTCGCTTGGGCGCTGTGCCTGATCGTGCTGGTGCCGGGCCTGCTGGCCTTCCTGTTCGGCTACTTCGCCTTCCGCTCGAAAATCAAAGGGGTGTATTTCTCGATCATGACCCAGGCGCTGACCTATGCCGGCATGCTGCTGTTCTTTCGCAACGAAACCGGCTTTGGCGGCAATAACGGCTTTACCGGTTTCACCACGCTGCTCGGCTTTCCCATCACCGGCCCCGGCACGCGGGTGGCGCTGTTCCTGGCGACGGTGCTGCTGCTGGCCGCCAGCCTGGCCATCGGCTTTGCGCTGGCGCGCAGCAAGTTCGGCCGGGTGCTGACCGCGGTGCGCGATGCGGAAAACCGGCTGACCTTCTGCGGCTACGATCCGAAGGGCTTCAAGCTGTTCGTCTGGACGCTGTCGGCGGTGCTGTGCGGGCTGGCCGGCGCGCTCTATGTGCCGCAGGTCGGCATCATCAACCCCGGCGAAATGTCGCCGACCAACTCGATCGAGGCCGCCATCTGGGTGGCGCTCGGCGGGCGCGGCACGCTGGTGGGGCCGCTGCTCGGCGCCGGCATCGTCAACGGCGCCAAGAGCTGGTTCACCATGGCCATTCCCGAATACTGGCAGTTCTTCCTCGGCCTGATGTTTATCGTCGTCACGCTGTTTCTGCCCAAAGGGGTGATCGGCCTGCTGCGCCGGAGGAAAAGCTCATGAAAGCGATGCAAGTGACCGACGAGCTGTTTACCCACCCGCTGCCGGCGGATAAATACCGGCAGCAAACCGATCCGGTGCTGCAGCTCGACAACGTCAACGTCAGCTTCGACGGTTTTCGCGCGCTGACCGATCTGTCGCTGCGCATTGGCGTCGGCGAACTGCGCTGCGTGATCGGCCCCAACGGCGCCGGTAAAACCACGCTGATGGATGTGATCACCGGCAAGACCCGGCCGGACAGCGGCAGGGTGTTTTACGATCAGACCGTCGATCTGACCCGGCTGGCGCCGATGCAGATCGCCCACGCCGGCATCGGCCGCAAGTTTCAAAAACCGACGGTGTTCGAGGCGCTGACGGTGTTCGAAAATCTGGAGATCGCGCAGAAAACCCGCAAATCGGTGTGGGCCTGCCTGCGCGCCCGCCTGAGCAGCGAACAGCGCGACCGCATCGACGAGATGTTGAAGACCCTGCGGCTGGGGCATGAACGCCACCGGCCCGCCGGGTTGCTGTCCCACGGGCAGAAACAGTTTCTCGAGATCGGCATGCTGCTGGTGCAGGAACCGCACCTGCTGCTGCTCGACGAACCGGCGGCCGGCATGACCGACGCCGAAACCGACTACACCGCCGAACTGTTCCGCGAGCTGGCGGGCAAGCATTCGCTGATGGTGGTGGAACACGATATGGGGTTTGTGGAAACCATCGCCGATCGCGTGACGGTGCTGCACCAGGGGCAGGTGCTGGCGGAAGGATCGCTGGCACAGGTGCAGGCCGATGAACGGGTGATTGAGGTATATCTGGGGCGCTGAGGAGGCGTAACGATGCTGCAGGTAGAGGAATTGAATCAGTATTACGGCGGCAGCCACATTCTGCGCGGCCTGTCGTTCGAGGCGCGCATCGGCGAGGTGACCTGCCTGCTGGGGCGCAACGGCGTGGGCAAGACCACGCTGCTGAAATGCCTGATGGGGCTGGTCCCGGCGCGCAGCGGCAGCGTCCGTTGGCAGGGCGAAACCATCACCGGTAAAAAACCGCATCAGCGGGTGCAGACGGGCATCGCCTATGTGCCGCAGGGGCGGGAGATTTTCCCGCGCCTGACGGTGGAGGAAAATCTGCTGATGGGGCTGGCGCGCTTTTCCGGCGCCGCCGCGCGCACGGTGCCGGATCCGATCTATGACTTGTTTCCGGTGCTGCGGCAAATGAAGGATCGGCGCGGCGGCGATCTCTCCGGCGGGCAGCAGCAGCAGTTGGCGATCGGCCGGGCGCTGGCCTGCCGGCCGCAGCTGCTGATCCTCGACGAGCCGACGGAAGGGATCCAGCCTTCGGTGATCAAGGAGATCGGCGCGGTGATCAAGCAGCTGGCGGCGAAGGGCGATATGGCGATCCTGCTGGTGGAACAGTTTTATGACTTTGCCGCCGATCTGGCGGACAGCTATCTGGTGATGTCGCGCGGTAGCATCGTGCAGCGCGGCGCCGGCAGCAATATGGAACAGGACGGTGTACGCGGGCTGGTGGCGATTTGAACGAGGCAAAGGGAGCCGCATGTCTGAAAGTCGTGCAGCTGTTTCTCCTTGCGGATGTTATGGACTAATCTAAAAGGCGTTTTTTATTAATCCCTTGCCATGGATAGCTAACATCATCATGAACGAAATCACTGTGTCACGCCTCGGTTGCATTGTCCTGTCCCTGTTTCCGGCCCTGTGGGGGCTGTTCAGCCTGTTGAACAATACGGCGGATTTCGCCGGCACCGCGCGCAATGCGGTGGGCCCGCTGCTCGCCATGCAGGATACCTATCAGACGCCGGGGTTGATGTGGCGCGCGATCAGCGCCGACTGGGCCTGCATGTTGGGGTTGGCTGTCATCACCACGCTGGAAACGCTGGCCGGCCTATTCGCGGCCGCAGGCGTGGTGCTGATGATCGGGCGATTGAAAGGCCCTTACGCCGCCTTCGCCAAGGGTAAAGCCTGGGCGATGCTGGGGGCGATTTGCGCAATTGCGGTGTGGGGCGTCGGCTTTATGGTGGTCGCCGGCGACTGGTTTATGGCCTGGCAGGCCAAGAAGGATCCGCTGGCGGTGCAGCTGGGGGCGCTGATCTACCTGGCGCCCAATGCGTTTGCCTTGCTGTTCCTGATGCTGCAGCGGGAGCCGCGCTAAACGACGGCGGATCGGGGCGCGGTTACAGCGCCTTGCTCATCGCCCAAAGTTCGATGGCACCCTGTTCGCTGGTGTATTGGGCCTCGCCACATACGGCCAGGCCTTGCCGCTGATAAAAGCGCTGGGCGTCGGCGTTCTGTTTCAGCACTTCCAGCCACAGCAGGGGCTGACGGCGTTCGACGGCCCGCCGCTGCACCTGTTCGAAAAATTGTCGGCCGAAACCGCGCCCGGCGTAATCCGGCAGGAAGTAGATCTTTTGCAGTTCGGCGCCGCGCCGTTGGGTGGCGGCCAACAGGCTGTCGAAGTTCACGCGCGCATAGCCGACGAGGGCGTCATCCTCATAGGCCAACAGCCAGCACACGTCGGGATTGCGCAGCGTCCGTTCCAGCGCGGAAATGGAAAAATCCTCAGCCAGAAAGGCCTCGAGCTCGTGCGGGTAGCGCCACAGCTCACCGAAGTGCGCGCGATAGGTGCGGATGCCGATATCGCGCACCTGCGTTAAATCTTCCAGCAATGCCTGACGGACGGTGAACATCTGTGCCCTTTGAGTAAGAAAAATTACAGCCGTTGTTCCAGATGCCGGTGGGGCACCATCGCCTGGTGCAGAATGGCAAGAACGGTGATGCCGGCAGGCCGGCTGCGGTAGTAGATCCTATGGCTGGCGTAAGGAAAACTGCGTATCTCTTCGCCCAGATCGTGAAAGTGGGCCTTACCCGCTTCCGGCATATCCGCCAGATGATGCATGACCTCTCTCAACTGCTCAATATAGCGGCGAGACTGCGCTTTGCCCCAGTGCTCGACGGTGAAATGACGAATAGCCAACAGATCTTGTTGGGCTTGCGGGGTGAGGCGAAACGCCGGCATATCAGTCGGTTTCGTCGGTGAGCAGACGGTTGAAGAAGGCATCGCCGTCTACCGCCTTACCGGCGTCTTCCTCGGCGGTAGCCTGCGCGATTTTTTGCTGCAGCGCGCGTAATTTGAGATCTTCCAGCGCCTGGTAGTCTTCTACCGACATGACGACGGCGACCGGTTTGCCGTTGCGATTGATTTGCACCGGCTCACGCTGCGCCTTGAGCAGCAAATCGCCGAATTGGGTTTTGGCCTCGTTCGCGCTGAGTGCGTACATTTAATCGCTCCAGTTAATTAAATCGTTCGATTTAACCATTATACGGTGCGATGGAAAAACAACCAATATTATTCCGGCGGGCAGATGTCGTTGGACAGATGTCGCGGCGTTTCACGGCGAAAACCCAGGCCGATGATGCGGCCGAACAGGCGCGGCAGCCAGCGGCTGTTGCCGACGCGGGCGATCAGGCGCGAACCGCCCGCCGCGCGGCGTTCGCCCGGCTTGCGCTGGCTCATTTTGATCTGCAAAAACTGGATGGCCCGGGTGGGGAATTCGCGCCGGCGCTGCACGCTCAGCAGATGCTTCAGCTGCAGCCGATGCTGGCGCAGCGGCGGGATCAGGGCGTTGGCGGCGGCCACCGCGTCCTGAATCGCCAGGTTGACGCCCACGCCGCCGATCGGCGACATGGCGTGCGCGGCGTCGCCGATGCACAGCACCCCCGGTTTGGCCCAGCGATCCAGACGATCGATGCGGATGCTCAGCAGCTTCACCTGATCCCACTCGACGATCTCCTGCAGGCGATCGTCCTGGAATGGCGCCACCTCGGCGAGGTGCAGCAAAAATTTCTCCAGGCCGCTGCGGCGGATCGCGTCGAAGCTGCCTTTATCGATCGAGTAGCCGCACTGCCAGTAGTCGCCGCGATCGATCATGATGAAGTTCTGCTTCGGCCCGGTATGACCCATCGACCAGGCCGGATCGCCCGGCTGCTTGCTGAGCTTCATCCACAATACGTCGCGCGGGGCGCCGAAGGAGCGGCTGCTGAGCGCCGCCTGCTCGCGCACCACCGAGTTGCGGCCGTCGGTGCCGATCACCAGCTGGCTGCGCACGCGGATCGGGCCTTCCGGCGTGTCGGCCAGCACGCCGCATACCTGGCCGCGGTCGTAGAGCAGCTGATGAACCTGCGCCGAGGTCAGCAGCCTGAAATGGGGGAACGCGGCGGCCTGCTGTGCCAAAAAGTTGAGGAACTCCCACTGCGGCATAAAGGCGATAAATTTGCAGCGCGTCGGCAGGCGAGTGAAATCCGCCAGCTTAATGTCGCGCCCGGCGACTTCGGCGTGCAGGGATTCGGCACGCTGGTGTGGCAGCGTCAGCAGTTCGTCGAGCAGGCCCAGCTGGTGCATGACTTCCAGCGTCGACGGGTGAATGGTGTCACCGCGAAAATCGCGCAGGAAGTCGGCGTGCTTCTCCAGCACCGTCACGTCGATCCCCGCCCGCGCCAGCAGATAGCCGAGCATCAGCCCGGCGGGGCCGCCCCCCACGATGCAGCAGGTGGTGGCGTAAGGTGTGATCGGTGATGACGGCATGGCGGTTGACCCCGGAGAGCGGCCCGCATCCCGCGAGCCGCAAGTGAATGTTCAATATTGATAATGATTATCAATATCAAGTTTGACTGTCAACCCGCGGCGCAGTGTGGTCAAAGGGGCGGACAGAGGATCGTAATCGGCGGGCAGGGTGAAACGGTATTGCATCGCGAGCATAAGGATTCTCCGGAAAGACATTGACCGGGAGAGCGTGACACGCCATCTTTATCAGTAAAATCGGTATTATTTTGATTGATGGTTCAGAAAATCAGGATGGTCAGCATGGGGCGAATAACGTTCGATCTCGAGGATTTGCGCAGCTTCGTTACCGGCGTCGAACTGGGCAGCTTTGCCAAGGCCGCTGAACGGTTAGGGCGCTCGACTTCTGCGGTCAGCGCCCACCTGAAAAAGCTGGAACAGCAGGTCGGCGCGCCGATCCTGCGCAAGGCCGGGCGCGGCATGGTGATGACCGAGGCGGGGGAAACCCTGCTCGGCTACGCGCGCCGTCTGCTGGAGCTCAATGACGAAGCCGCCGCCGCGGTGCGCGGGTTGGATCTGCAGGGCACGGTGCGGCTGGGGCTGCAGGAGGATTTCGGCGAGACGTTTCTGCCGCAGGTATTAGGCAGCTTCGCGCGCGCCAATCCGAAGGTGCGCATCGAGGCGCGCATCGCCCGCAATGCCGAGCTGATCGACTGGGTGCTGAAAGGCCAGCTGGATCTGTCGCTAGCGTGGGATGGCGGTTTGAGCACGCCGTTTCATCAGGCGCTGGGGCAGCGGCAGCTGCACTGGATCGCCTCGCCCGGCTTCGCGCTGGCGCCCTGGCGGGAAGGGGATGAGCCGCTTTCGCTGGTGATGTTCGACGCGCCTTGCCTGATGCGCAGCGCGGCGACGCAGGCGCTGGATCGCGCCGGCATTCCCTGGCGCATCGCCTTTACCAGCCGCAGCCTGAACGGCATTTGGGCGGCGGTGAATGCCGGGTTGGGCGTTACGGTGCGCACGGCGGCGGGTTTGCCGCCCGGCCTGGCGCCGCTGGCGCCCGAACTGCTGCCCGCTCTCGGCCAGCTCGGCGTGGTGCTGCACCGCGCCGAGGATCAGCCTTCCGCCGCCGTGCAGCGGCTGGCGCAGATCGTGGTCGAGCGGATAGGCACTTAATCTTTAGCGATAGGCTGCTTGCCGCTCAGCTGGCCCCATTCGCTCCAGGCGCCGTCATACAGCTTGACCTGCGGCGCGCCGAGCGACAGCAGGCCGAACGCCAGCACCGCTGCCGTCACGCCGGAGCCGCAGCTGGTGATGATCGGCCCGTTGATGTCCACGCCCTTGTCGCTGAAGGTTTGGCGCAGCGCCTCCAGCGATTTGAAGCGGCCGTTCTCCAGCAGCTCGCCGTACGGAATGTTGATGCTGCCGGGAATATGGCCGCGGTGCAGGCCGGGGCGCGGCTCCGGCGCTTCGGCATAAAAGCGCGGCGCGGCGCGCGCGTCGAGAATTTGCACCGGCGTGCCTAACGCCTGTTCCACTTGCCGCATATCCACCACCGCGTCGGCGTTGAACCGGGCGTTGAACGTCTGCGGCTCAGGCTGCGCCGGGCCGGTCTCCAGCGCTTGGCCCAGCGCGGTCCAGCCGTTCAGCCCTTCGTCCAGCACGTAAACATGCCGGGCGCCGAAATTGCGGAAGGTCCACCAGCCGCGCGGCGCGGAGAACTGGTTGCCCTCATCGTAAATCACCAGGGTGTCGTGCTCGCTGATGCCCAGCTTGCCCACCGCCACGCCAAACTCCGCCGCCGTCGGCAGCATGTGCGGCAGCGCGGTGTTTTTGTCCGCCACCTCGTCGATATCGAAATAGACCGCGCCAGGGATATGGCCGCGTTCGAACTCGGCAAGCATGTCTTTCTTCGGCGTCAGCCCGACCGGCGACATCCGGACGTCGATCACCACCAGATTTTCATCGTTGATATGCTGCGCAAGCCATTGGGGAGTCACCAGAAACGGAGAGTTCATCGTCATTGTTCGCCTGTTGTGAAAACGGATTTTCACTATACACCAGGCCGCGCGGGGATGAAGTATGATGTTCAGTCAAAGAGGATGGGCGGGGAGCGGAGAAAACATGACGGATCAGGCGTTTGGCGGGGCCAAGATCGCGCTGCTGTGCGACGATCGCTTGCTGGTTTACCAGCGGGACGACAAACCGGGCATTCCGTGGCCCGGCCAGTGGGATCTGCCCGGCGGCGGGCGGGAAAACGGCGAAACGCCGCTGCAGTGCGTGCAGCGGGAGACGCAGGAAGAATTCGGCGTGGCGATCGCCGAATGCCAGGTGACCTGGCGGCGGCGCTACGACGGCATCCTGCCCGGCTCCCCGCCGACCTGGTTTATGGCCGGCGAGATCGCCTCGGCGCAGATCGCCGCCATTCGCTTCGGCGACGAGGGCCAGCGCTGGCAGATGATGCCGGTGGCGCAGTTTATTCACCATCCGCAGGGCATCGAACATCTGCGCCGCCGGGTGGCGGAGTTTTTGCTTCAGTCCGTCTGAGGTTGCAACACGCCGCTCGGCATCAGCCGCTGGATGGTGGCGCCGACCCGCTGCACCGCCTGTTCGATCTCCGCCGTCAGCTTAGGCGCATAGTTGATGCGCAGGCAGTTGCGGTATTTGCCGGCGGCGGAAAAGATGCTGCCGACGGCGATCTGCACGCCCTGCGGTTCGAGATGGCGGTTCAGCCGCAGGGTGTCGAACGCCTCGTCCAGTTCGATCCACAGCATAAAGCCGCCGCGCGGCCGGCTGACGCGGGTGCCGGCCGGGAAGTGCTTCAGGATAAGGTCGGTCATGCGGTCGCGGTTCTGCTGGTAGCGGGCACGCATGCGCCGCAGGTGCTGCAGATAGTGCCCGCCGCGGATAAATTCGGCGATCGCCAACTGCGGCTGGGTGGCGGTGGCGCCGGAGCCGATGAACTTCATGTGCAGCACCCGCTCCAGGTAGCGGCCAGGTGCGATCCAGCCCACCCGCAGCCCCGGCGCCAGCGTTTTGGAAAACGAGCTGCACAGCAGCACGCGGCCGTCTTCGTCGAACGACTTGATGGTGCGCGGCCGCGGGTAGTGATAGGCGATGTCGCCGTAGACGTCGTCCTCGATGATCGCCGCGTCGTGGCGCTGCGCCAGCGTCAGCAGCCGCTGTTTGTGGGCGTCGGGCATGATGTAGCCCAGCGGATTGTTGCAGTTGGGCGTCAGCAGGATGGCCTTGACCGGCCACTGTTCCAGCGCCATCTCCAGCGCCGCCAGGCTGACGCCGGTGAGCGGATCGGTGGGGATTTCCAGCGCCTTGATACCCAGGCCCTTCAGCGTCTGCATGGTGCCGTGGAAGCAGGGCGAGTCGACCGCCACGATGTCGCCGGGTTGGCAAACGGCGCGCAGCCCGGCGGAGATCGCTTCCTGGCAGCCGGTGGTGATCAGCAACTGATCGGGGCCGATTTGGCAGCCGGAATCCAGCAGCAGGCGGGCAACCTGTTCGCGCAGCGCGGCCACGCCCTGAATGCTGTCGTAATACAGGCTGCGCAGGTCGCCGTGGCGGGCGGCGTTGCGCAGGGCGACGATCAGCGGTTTCATCGTCGGCTCGGCGATATCCGGCATGCCGCGCCCCAGCTGGATCAGGCCCTCGCGCGGCCGGCTGCGCACCAGCTCCAGCACCTGCTCCCATTGCGAAATGTCTACCGGCCGCTGCACCGGCGCTGTCATGGCGGGCAGCTCGGCCTGCGCGCGCTGCGTATGCACGAAGTAGCCCGACTTCGGCCGCGCTTCCACCAGGCGCTGTTCCTCCAGCAGCCGGTAGGCTTGCTGTACCGTACTGATGCTGACGCCGTGCTCCTGGCTCAGCGTGCGCACCGAAGGCAGGCGGTGGCCGGCCGGATACAGACCTTGCTGAATACGTTGGCTGAGAATGGCGGCCAGGGTGGCGTAGCGTGTCATACAGAGGCCTCTTATCGGGATGAATGATTAAAAAACCGGTACAGATTCTTTCAAAGTAAACCATTCAGCGGTTTTTGGGGCGCATCTGTATGAAAAAAATAGCGCCAGCGTGAATCTGTATTGTTTTTCTCCCGGCGAGCATGATGACTGCAACGTGAAAACATCAGGGAGAATAACAACATGGCTCTGTTTTCTGGTACGCCGCTGCGGCGCTCGGTAGGTTGGTCACGCTGGCGTCTCTATCTGCTGCGGCACAGAACGAGAAAGGAGCTGTTACTGTTGAACGACAGGCAGCTGGCGGACATCGGCCTGACGCAGGTGGAAGCCCGGCGTGAAGGCTATAAACCGTTCTGGAAAGAATAAGGAAAACCGATGCTGAGAGTCTTGGGCAAGGCTTCATCGATCAACGTGCGCAAGGTGCTGTGGACCTGCCAGGAGCTGGGGCTGCCGCTGGCGCGGGAGGACTGGGGCAGCGGCTTTCGCTCCACGCAGGAGCCGGCGTTTCTGGTGCTGAACCCGAACGGCCTGGTGCCGGTGCTGATCGACGGCGAGCGGGTGCTGTGGGAGTCGAACACTATTTGCCGCTATCTGGCGGGGCGGGAAGGGCGCCGCGATCTGCTGCCGCAGGAACCCGGCGCGCGTGCGGCGGTGGAGATGTGGATGGACTGGCAGGCCACCGATCTGAACGGCGCCTGGCGCTATGTGTTCATGTCGCGGGTGCGTGGGCATGCGGATTATCAGGATGCCGCCAGCCTGGCCGCCGCCGAGCGTGAGTGGAACCGGCTGATGGGGCTGCTGGACAGGCATTTGGCGCAGCATGGCCCTTATGTCGCCGGCGCCGCTTTCACGCTGGCGGATGTGGTGCTGGGGCTGTCGCTGAATCGCTGGCTGATGACGCCGTTCGAGCGGCCGGATTATGCGGCGCTGGCGGCCTATCAGCAGCGCCTGCTGCAACGCCCCGGCTACGTGCAGCACGGCGCCAACGGTTTACCGTGATATGAAATAAACGGTTCATTTTATCTCACCCGGATACGGCAAGCCGTGTCTGGGCTTTCTGCGTTGCATCATCCCGTCAACGTTTCATGAACGGCATCACGAATATGAACTTTATTTTCCCGCGCGCTTGTTATTGAAATTTATATTCCATATAAACCCGTTATCAGACGGCGCGTTTCATTGAACGGCGCCTGGTTCTACGCAGGATTTCGATCACGGGAGAAAATGATGAAACAGGTACGCGTTGGGTTAATCGGCACCGGTTATATCGGGCGTTGTCACGCTATCGCCTATGCGCAGGCCCCCACGGTCTTTCCTCTGAAAGGGGAGCTGGTGCTGGAGATGCTGGCGGAAGTGACGCCCGAGCTGGCGGCGCAGCGCGCCGGCGAGTTCGGTTTTGCGCGTTCGACCGGCGATTGGCGTCAGCTGGTGGCCGATCCGGCGATCGACGTGGTGGACATCTGCGCGCCCAACTTCTTGCACAAAGAGATGGCGCTGGAGGCGATCCGCCACGGCAAGCACGTGTATTCGGAAAAGCCGCTGGCGCTGGACGCCGCAGACGCGGCGGAGATGGTGCAGGCCGCCCGCGCCAAAGGCGTGAAAACGCTGGTCGGTTTCAACTACATGAAGAACCCGACCAGCCAGCTGGCGCGCGAGATCATCGCCAACGGCGAAATCGGTGAGGTGGTGCATTTTTACGGCACCCACAATGAGGATTATCTGGCCGACCCGCGCACGCCGATTGACTGGCACTGCCGCCGCGCCAGCGCTGGGCTGGGTGCGTTGGGGGATCTGGCGGCGCATATCGTCAACATGGCGCACTACCTGGTGGGCGATATCGTGGCGGTCTCCGGTGATATGCAGACCGTGATCAAACAGCGCCCGGATCCGCAAGACCCGGCGCGCCTGCTGCCGGTGGAAAACGAAGATCAGGCCAGCGCGCTGCTGCGCTTCGCCGGCGGGGCGATGGGCACTCTCGAAACCTCGCGCATCGCCTGCGGGCGCAAGATGGGGCTGACCTATGTGGTCACCTGCACTAAAGGCACGCTGAGCTATACCCAGGAACGGATGGCGGAGCTGAAACTGTATCGGCACGATGAGCCGGCGGAGCGGCAGGGGTTCAAAACGCTGTTGGTAGGGCCGAAGCACCCGGACTACGCGGCGTTCTGCATCAGCGCCGGGCACGGCATCGGCTTTAACGATCAGAAGACGGTGGAGATCCGCGATCTGGTCAACGGCATCGCCGCGGGCGATCGCATGTGGCCGGACTTTGAAGAAGGCTGGAAGGTGTCTTGCGTGCTGGATGCGATAGCCGCCTCCGCCGAGCAGCGGCGCTGGCTGGAGATCAACCGCGATTGAAAATGAAATGGCGCTCTCCCGTGGACAGCGCCATTAATTTGTTATTTTGCTAACTTAATATCTTATTAAGCTAGTTGCATAGTAAGTTGCTGACCTGGCAGCTTAGAACGAGAAGCACGAACAGCCGAACGCGCCCCAGAAGGCATTTTCATCCGACACCGGGATGCTGGAGCGGCGCGCAATGTCATGCTGATGTGCGTGTACACCGCACGGGCCACAGCATTGGTGCGCCTGGCTCAGCACGCCGACTTTGGCTACCGCCGACGGCGGCGCGGAGCGGTAATGACCCGGCACCTGGGTAACCGGCGACCACTCCGGCAGCACCGGCAGCGGCGGCGGCGCCAGCGGCGAGAAGCTGCCGGCGGCGTAGACCACCTTGCCATCCACCACCGTCATCACCGACTCTATGCCTTTGATCTGCTCTTCCGGCACGCTGAAATAGTCCTGCGACAGCACCGCCACATCCGCCAGCTGGCCGACCTTGATCTGGCCTTTCTTGCCCTGTTCGGTGGAGAACCAGGCGCTGCCTTGCGTCCACAGCATCAGCGCCGTTTCGCGATCCAGCCGGGCGCTGTCGTCGTACATCGCCATGCCGCCGACGGTGCGGCCGGAAACCAGCCAGTACAGCGCCGTCCACGGGTTGTAGCTGGCGACGCGGGTGGCGTCGGTGCCCAGTCCGACCGGCAGCTCGGCCGCCAGCATTTTCGCCACCGGCGGCGTATGTTTGGTGGCTTCGATGCCGTAGCGGTCAGCGAAATACTCGCCCTGGAACGCCATGCGGTGCTGCACCGCAATGCCGCCGCCCAATGCCTTGACCCGCTCGATATTGCGCTCGGTAATGGTTTCGGCGTGGTCGAACAGCCAGTGCAGCCCGTTGAACGGAATGTCGCGGTTCACCTTCTCGAACACGTCCAGCATGCGGCTGATGGACTCGTCATAGGTGGCGTGCAGGCGGAACGGCCAACGGTGCTCGACCAGATGACGCACCACCCGCTCCAGCTCGTCTTCGGTGCCCGGCGGCAGATCCGGGCGCGGCTGCAGGAAGTCTTCGAAGTCGGCGGCGGAGAACACCAGCATCTCGCCGGCGCCGTTGTGGCGATAGAAGTCGGTACCCTGACCCGGCTTGAGCATGTCGGTCCACAGCTCGAAGTCTTCCAGCTCCTGCTTCGGCCGCTGGGTGAACAGGTTATAGGCGATGCGGAGGGTCAGCTGCTTTTTCTCGTGCAGCTCGGCGATCACCTGATAATCCTCCGGGTAGTTCTGGAAGCCGCCGCCGGCGTCGATGGCGCTGGTGAGGCCCAGACGGTTCAGCTCGCGCATAAACTGGCGGGTGGAATTAACCTGCTGTTCCAGCGGTAGCTTCGGCCCTTTCGCCAGCGTGGCGTACAGGATCATGGCGTTGGGCTTGGCGATCAGCATGCCGGTCGGGTTGCCGTTGGCGTCGCGCTGGATCTCGCCGCCCGGCGGGTTCGGCGTGTCTTTGGTGTAGCCGACCACCTTCAGCGCCGCGCGGTTGAGCAGCGCGCGATCGTAGAGGTGCAGAATGAACACCGGCGTGTCCGGCGCCGCCTGGTTGATCTCGTCCAGCGTCGGCATGCGGCGCTCGGCGAACTGGAATTCGGTCCAGCCGCCGACCACCCGTACCCACTGCGGGTTCGGCGTGCGCAGCGCCTGTTCTTTCAACATGCGCAGGGCGTCGGCCAGCGAAGGCACGCCTTCCCAGCGCAGCTCCAGGTTATAGTTCAGGCCGCCGCGGATCAGGTGCAGGTGCGAGTCGTTCAGGCCCGGAATTGCGGTGTGGCCGTGCAGATCGATCACCTGGGTTTCCGGCCCGGCGTGCTGCATGACTTCGCTTTCGCTACCGACCGCCAGAAACTTGCCGTCGCGGATGGCGACCGCCTGTGCGGTGGGATTTTGGCGATCGACGGTGTGAAACTTGCCGTTGGTGATGATCAATGAAGCGTGGTGGTTCATAACATTCTCCCGGCGAACCGCCTAGCGGCGGGTCAGCCATTGATGAAAAACGCGAGTCACGATAGGCATCCACAGGTACACCACCAGGGCGACTACGGTGGCGTCATTGAGAAAATGGCCGAGCAGCGTGCCGTCCTGCTGCGGCAGCACCACCCCCCAAAACCAGGGCACCAGATTGGTGGAAGGGAAAATCACCAGCAGGGTGATGATGAACTGCTTCCACTGGGGCGGCTGGCGCACGCCGGGGTTGGGCGGGGTAAACCAGAACTCCGCGCCGGGGCGGATCTCGATATGGTCGCTCTCCAGCAGCAGCGGGGTGACTTCTTCGATGTATTGCTTGCGCAGCGGCGAGTGGATCCAGCGGTACAGGTTGTCGAGGTTGTCGAAGCGGACCAACACCGTATAGGCCTGTTCGTCGCCGGAAGGGCGAATCACGTTGACGCCCAAATGGCCGGGGAAGCCCGCGGCGTCGGGCATGATGCGGTTCAGCCAGGCCTCATAGGCCTGCTCGTTCCCCGGCGCCAAACGGTGGGTGATCACCAGCGTGACATGCTGCGGATGGGCCATAAAACCGACTCCTGAAAATACCCCGGCGCAGGGCCGGGGCAAGGGGATTATTTCACCGTGCGAGCCGGTGCGTGGTGCACCATGGTGTAAGCGTAGTCGACGCCCATGCCGTACGCGCCGCTGTGTTCGCGCACCAGCGCCATCACCGCGTCGTAGGTATCTTTGCGCGCCCAGTCGCGCTGGTACTCCAGCAGCACTTGCTGCCAGGTCACCGGCACGGCGCCGGCCTGCACCATGCGGTCGATCGAACGCTCGTGCGCATCGACGGAGGTGCCGCCGGAGGTGTCGGTCACCACATACACTTCATAGCCGGCTTCCAGCGCCATCAGTGCCGGGAAGGTCAGACACACTTCGGTCCACAGCGCGGAGATCACCAGCTTTTTGCGGCCGGTAGCTTCCACGGCTTTAACGAAGGCCGCGTCTTCCCAGGAGTTCATCGAGGTGCGTTCAATCGGGGTGATTTCAGGGTGTACCGCCAGCAGTTCCGGCCAGATATAGCCGCTGAAGCTTTCGGTTTCTACCGAGGTGAAAAGGGTGGGGACGTTGAAAATCTTGCCCGCCTTCGCCAAACCAACAACGTTGTTTTTCAGTTGCTGACGATCAATATTAGCCACGCCGAAGGCCATTTGCGGTTGATGATCGATAAAAATCAGTGCGGAGTTGTCTTTATCAAGCAGTTGAAACTTGGACATAATTTACCTTCCCAGTGATATTTCGGTTGAACATCTGATGAGTGTAACGCCGATAAAACGCATGGTAGGCAGAGGGCGATTTCAAAGATACCGCAGAATTTTTGCCGACTTGTTGAGTTTTTTTATACACGGGAGAAAGCATGAGATTAAACCTGGAAGCGCTGCTGATTTTGGACGCGCTGGACCGACACGGATCTTTCGCCGCCGCGGCCGCCGCACTGTTTAAAACCCCTTCGGCACTCAGCTATATGGTGCAAAAGCTGGAGAACGATCTCGACATCACCTTGCTGGACCGCTCCGGCCACCGGGCGAAGTTCACCGATACCGGCAAGCTGATGCTGGAAAAAGGCCGGGTACTGCTGCGGGCGGCGCAGGATCTGGAGCAGCAGGCGCGCTACGTGGAGAACGGCTGGGAAAGCGAGATCACGCTCGGGATCGACGCCTCATTCCCGTTCGCCCGCCTGTTGCCACTGATCGACGAGTTCTATCGGCAACATCATCATACCCGGCTGCGTTTCAGCCATGAGGTGCTGGCCGGCTCCTGGGAATCGCTGGTTTATGGCTGCGCCGACATTATCATCGGCGCCATCTGCGAGCCACCGTCGCGGGTGGGCTATGCGTTCAGCCGGCTGGGGCAGCTGGATTACGTGTTCGCCGTCGCGCCGCAGCATCCGCTGGCGACGCTGCCGGAACCGTTGCCGAAGGACGAAATCCGTCAGCACCGGGCGGTGGTGGTGCGCGATACCTCGCGGGTCAACGCGCCGCAGAGCCTGAACCTGCTCGAAGAGCAGGATACGCTGACGGTCTTCGGCTTCGACGCCAAGCTGCAGGCGCAGTTGGCCGGGTTGGGCTGCGGCTATCTGCCGCGTTCTCTGGCAGAACCTTACCTGAACAGCGGCGAACTGGTGGCGAAACGCGTGGAATCTGAGCGCTGCAGCGACGTTGCCTATTTCGGCTGGCGGGAAAGCGCCAGCGGTCTGGCGGCCAAGTGGTGGCGCGAGCGGCTGCAGCGTTACGCGGATGACGGCGAGGCTTACCCGGCGGCGCAGTGAGGGCCGCGCGATAAGGATAAATCCCCCCAATAAGGACATAGGGAATGAAAAAGACACTAAGCCTGTTGGCGCTGTTGCTGTTAAGCGGCTGCGGCGCCGGGCGTCAGGCCGGCATCCCGTTGCCGGAGCCGCAGGCCGAGGCGCAGGCCACGGTGCCGCTCAGCTATCCGGTGCGGGTGCATAACGCGGTGAGCCGCGAACTGCGTTTGCCTGAACGCGCGCGCGGCCAACGCTGCACCATCAGCATTCGGCTGCGGCCGGACGGCAAGCTGGCGAGCAGCAAGATCGTAAGAGGCGACGCGCCTCTGTGCTCAGCGGCGAGTGCGGCGGTGCAGCACGCGCAGTTTCCGCCGATGGCCACCGCCACCGAGTACGCGCTGTTCAACGCCGTGGTGCTCGATTTCGTTCCCTGAAGGGATGTGACCGACGGGCCGCCTGCGCGGCCCGTTTTTTCTCGTTTCGCCGTTTGCGTATTCACGCTTTTCCACCAATAGTGTTTTCCGGGCACGTCTCAAGACGAGGTTGCATTGGCTGGCCAACGGGAGAAAAAGGCATGAAAGGCGAACATCATTATCAGGTGGCGGTCACCTGGCAGGGGAATTTGGGCGCAGGCACCGAGGATTACCGCGCCTACGGGCGCGATCACCTGATCGGCGCCGCGGGCAAGGCAGACATCGCCGGCTCCGCCGATCCGGCCTTCCGCGGCGACGCAACGCGCTGGAACCCGGAAGATTTGCTGGTGGCTTCGCTCAGCGCCTGTCACAAATTATGGTATCTGCATCTGTGCGCCACCTCGGGCATTTCCGTACTGGCCTATCAGGACAACGCCGTCGGGGTGATGCGTGAAGACGCGGCGCGCGGCGGCTTTTTCACCTCGGTGACGCTGCGGCCGCAGGTCACGGTGCGCGACGGCGACGATCTGCAGCTGGCGCAACAGCTGCACGAGAAGGCGCATCACCTGTGCTTTATCGCCAACTCGGTGAATTTCCCGGTGGCCTGCGAACCGCAGGCCGCGTACGCAACCCGCTGAATTTTCACTTAGCTTTGCCATTTTCGTTATTTTGAACGCCGCTACGGCTCGCGGATACTGAGAGAAAATCTCTCACCGCGAGCCGCAGCATGTCCCATGCCCACTATTTGCACCCCGAACAGCGCGAACGAATCAGGCAGCTTTATCGGCGCCGCTATTGGCGAATGGAATTGCCCACCTGGGGGATCATGGCGGCGGTGTACGGCGGCTGGTTCGGCGTGGCGCTGGGGTGGCAAACGCTGGGCCCGTGGCTTGGTGCGCCGCTGTTGATTCTCCTGACCACCTGGTACCTGTCGTTGCAACACGAGCTGATCCACGGCCATCCGACGCGCTGGCCGCGCGTCAATCAGCTGTTCGGCCTGTTGCCGCTGGCGGTGTGGTATCCCTATGGGCTGTATCGCGATTCGCATCTGCGCCACCACCGCAACGACCACCTGACCGATCCGCACGAAGATCCCGAAAGCTATTACTTCAGCGCCGCGCAGTGGCGGCGCTATCCCCGCCTGTTGCCGCTGCTGACCGCCGTGCGCAATACGCTGATCGGCCGGGTGCTCCTCGGCCCGGCGTTGGATATCGCCGCGACCCTGGCCGGGGCGGTGAAAGCGCTTGCCGCCGGGGAGTGGCGTACCTGGATGATGTGGGGAGTGCACCTGTCGCTGTTGGTGATATTGCTGAACTGGCTGCAGGCGCAGGGTATCGGTGCGGCGTTTTACCTGCTGGCCATCAGCTACCCGGCGCTGGCGCTGACCAAGGTAAGATCGTTTTTTGAGCATCGCGCCGTGGACGCACCGCAGGCACGTTCTATTATTAATGAGGCGGGCTGGCCGTGGCGGCTGCTGTTTCTCAATCTGAACTACCATTTAGTGCATCACGATCTGCCCGGCCTGCCCTGGTACGGTTTGCGCGAAGTCTATCTGGCGGAGCGTGAGGCGTATCAGCGGCGCAGCCAGGGATTTGTCGCGCAGGGCTACGGCGAGTGGCTGCGCGATTACGCCCTGACGCCGATCGACGTTGGCGTGCATCCGTTGCGCGCCGATGAACCGCAGGGAGAAGGCGATGCCCTGCCGACGGAAAAATTTATTGCGCGCTGGAAGCGTGTTTCTCAGGATTTTCCAACCTAACCGGCCCATGAGCCGGAAAACATATAACCAGAGGAAAAGTATGGCAATCACCTTATCACGCGGACGTTCCTTTGCCGTCGCGCTGGCCCTGCTGGCCACCGGCGGTCTGGCGCAGGCGGCCGACTCGGTGCGCGTCGGCTCCAAGATCGATACCGAAGGTTCGCTGCTCGGCAACCTCATCGTGCAGGTGCTGGAAGCCAACGGCATCAAGACCACCAACAAGCTGCAGCTCGGCACCACCAAGGTGCTGCGCGGCGCCATCACCTCCGGCGAGATCGACATCTATCCGGAATACACCGGCAACGGCGCGTTTTTCTTCTCCGATGAGAAAGATCCGGCGTGGAAGAACGCCCAGGCCGGCTTCGAGAAGGTGAAGCAGCTCGACTACGACAAAAACAAAATCGTCTGGCTGGACGCGGCGCCGGCCAACAACACCTGGACCATCGCCATTCGTCAGGACGTGGCGCAGGCCAACCATCTGAAAACGCTGGCGGATCTCGGCAAGTGGATCAACGGCGGCGGCAAGTTCAAGCTGGCGGCCTCGGCGGAATTTATTGAGCGGCCGGATGCGCTGCCGGCGTTCCAGAACGCCTACGGTTTCAAACTGAATCAGGATCAGCTGCTGTCCCTAGCCGGCGGTGACACGGCGGTGACCATCAAGGCGGCGGCGGAGCAGACCTCCGGCGTCAACGCGGCGATGGCCTACGGCACCGATGGCCCGGTGGCGGCGCTGGGGCTGCAGACGCTGGCGGACCCGAAAGGCGTACAGCCGATCTACGCGCCGGCGCCGATCGTGCGCGAAGCGGCGTTGAAGGCGCACGCCAATCTGCCTGAGCTGCTCAAGCCGGTATTCGCCTCGCTGGACGGGCCGACGCTGCAAAAACTCAACGCGCAGATCGCCGTGGAAGGCCAGGACGCCAAACAGGTGGCGGCCGCTTACCTGAAAGAGAAAGGGTTTGTTAAGGGATAATGCCGAGGTGCCCCCTCTGCCGTCGGGAGAGGGGGTAAACCGAGGGAGCCGGAGCGTTTCTTTGACTATCGCCGTAAAACATCGCGTCTTGTTGACGCTGTTCATGCTGTTGCTGCTGGCCGCGTTCGGCCTGCCGTTCCTCAGTTATGCCCCCAATCGCCTGTTGTCGGGCAAAAGCCTCTCCTTGTTCTCCCTGCTGCACGGCCCGGCGCTGTGGCTGCTGTTGCCGCTGGCGGCATTGGCGATCCTCAGCCTGTTGCCGCCGACGCGGGGGCGGGCGCTGCTGGCGGCGCTGGCCGCCTGCGGGGTGCTGACGCTGGCCTTCTGGATCAGCGGGCAGGCCGCCGAACGCCTGGCGCAGGAGGGATCGCGCCTGGCGCGCACCTCCTGGGGCAGCGGATGCTGGCTGACGATGGCGCTGAGCCTGCTGATCGCCGCCGACGCCATGGCGCGCCTCACCGCGTCGCACCTGTGGCGCATGCTGGGCAACGCGCTGGTGCTGGTGCCGCCGGCGCTGCTGTTGTTCGGGCATCAGCTCGATCAGCTGTCGCTGCTGAAGGAGTACCACAATCGCCAGGAGGTGTTTGACGCCGCGCTGCTGCAGCACCTGACGATTCTGCTGGCGACGATGGCGCCGGCGCTGGCGATCGGCGTGCCGCTCGGGGTGCTGTGTTTTCGCTCCGAACGCTGGCAGCGGCCGATTTTCTCCGCGCTGAACATTATCCAGACCGTGCCGTCCATCGCGCTGTTCGGCCTGCTGATCGCGCCATTGGCGGGGCTGGCGACGGCGGTGCCCTGGCTGGCGGAGCACGGCGTCAGCGGCATCGGCATGGCGCCGGCGATCGTGGCGCTGGTGCTGTACGCGCTGTTGCCGCTGGTGCGCAGCGTGGTGGCGGGGCTGCAAAGCGTGCCGGCCGGGGTGATCGAATCCGCCACCGGCATGGGGCTGACGCGCGGGCAGATCTTCCTGCGCGTGCAGCTGCCGTTGGCGCTGCCGCTGTTCCTGACCGGCGTGCGCATCCTGGCGGTGCAAACCGTCGGCATGGCGGTGGTGGCGGCGCTGATCGGCGCCGGCGGCTTTGGCGCCATCGTGTTCCAGGGGCTGCTCAGCAGCGCGCTGGATCTGGTTTTGCTGGGGGTGATCCCGGTGGTCATGATGGCGGTCATCGTCGATTCGCTGTTTAAATTTTGGGTTTCAATCCTGGACGTATCGCGCCGATGATTCACTTTGAGCAAGTCAGCAAAATTTTTCAGGGCAAGCCGGCGGTCGACGATCTCACGCTGCACATCGCCGAGGGCGAATTCACCGTGTTGATCGGCACCTCGGGTTCCGGCAAATCCACGACGTTAAAAATGATCAATCGCCTGATCGAACACGATCGGGGCAAGATTCTCTTTGCCGGCGAAGAGATCCAGTCGTTCAAACCGCAGGATCTGCGGCGGCGCATGGGCTATGCGATCCAGTCGATCGGCCTGTTCCCGCACTGGACGGTGGAGGAGAACATCGCCACCGTGCCGCAGCTGCTGAAATGGCCGCGCGCGCGCATTCGCGATCGGGTGACCGAACTGCTGGAGCTGTTGCATCTGGAGCCGGATCTGTTTCGCCGCCGCTACCCGCATCAGCTGTCCGGCGGGCAGCAGCAGCGGGTGGGGGTGGCGCGCGCGCTGGCCGCCGATCCCGAGGTGTTGCTGATGGACGAACCGTTCGGCGCGCTGGATCCGGTTACCCGTGCGGCGCTGCAGGCGGAGATCGCGCGCATCCATCAGCTCTCCGGCCGCACCATCGTGCTGGTGACGCACGACATCGATGAAGCGCTGGGCTTGGCGGATCGCCTGGTGCTGCTCGATCAGGGGCGGGTGGTGCAACAGGGCACGCCGCTGGCGCTGCTGACCGCGCCGGCCAACGACTTCGTGCGGGATTTCTTCGGGCGCAGCGATCGCGGCATCAAGCTGCTGTCGCTGGGAACGGTGGCGGAGCGGGTGCGGCCCGGCGCCGCCGAGGGCGAACCGATCGCCGCCGCCATGAGCCTGCGCGAGGCGCTGTCGGTGTTTGTGGCGCGCGGCAGCGACTGCCTGCCGGTGGTGGATGAACGGGGCGAAGCGTTGGGGGTGTTGCACTTTAACGATCTGATCGCCGGGCAGGCGCTGTCATGAGCGGGCGCGTCTGGCGCCTGTTGCGCGATCCGCTGCCCTGGACGCTGGCGCTGCTGTTGGCGCTGGTGTTCGGCATGGATCATCTGCGCGGCCTGTTCGCCGCCTGGTTCCCCGATCTGGAGCGGCCCATTTATCAGCAGGACAGCTTTATCGCGCTGGTGGGGGCGCACCTGTCGCTGGTGGCGATCTCCAGCCTGATCGCGGTGGCTCTCGGCGTGGTGGCCGGCGTGGCCGTCACCCGGCGCAGCGGTCGGGAGTTTCGTTCGCTGGTGGAAACGGTGGTGGCGGTGGGGCAGACCTTCCCGCCGGTGGCGGTGCTGGCGGTAGCGGTGCCGGTGATGGGCTTCAGCGAACAGCCGGCGATCATTGCGCTGGTGCTGTACGGCCTGCTGCCGATCCTGCAGGGCACGCTGGCGGGCATCGAATCGGTGCCGCCCGCCACGCGCGAGATTGCCCGCGGCGTGGGGATGAGCGCCTGGCAAATTCTGTGGCGGGTCGAATTGCCGCTGGCGGCGCCGGTGATCGTCGCCGGGATCCGCACGTCGGTGATCATCAACATCGGCACGGCGGCCATCGCTTCCACCGTCGGCACCAAAACCCTCGGCTCGCCGATCATCATCGGTCTGAGCGGGTTTAACACCGCCTATGTGATCCAGGGCGCGGCGGTGGTGGCGTTGTTGGCTATTATCACCGATATGCTGTTCGAACGTTGGGTGCGTTATCTCACCGCCTGGCGTCAGCAGACGCTGGCGTCCACTCCGGCGGGGTAAGGGGGAAATGATGCAGGTGTCTCTACCGATGTACGGCGTTGGCCGGGAGCAGGCCGAATCTTTCTGGCAGGTATTGCGCGACAAGCTGCTGCGGCTGGGGCTGCCGGCGGCGCCGGAGCGGCTCAGCTGGCCGGACGATCTGGCGCAGCACTGGCGGCGCGACGATCTGCTGCTCAGCCAAACCTGCGGTTATCCGTTGGTCAGCACCCTGTCGCAGGTGCAGCTGATCGGCACCTACCATTACCGGGTTGAAGGGTGCGACGGGCCGAATTACCGCAGTTGGCTGGTGGTGCGTGCGGGCGATCCCGGCGAACGGCTGGCGGATTTTCGCGGCCGGACGGTGGCTTATAACAGCACCGATTCCCAGTCCGGCTACAACGGCCTGCGCGCGCTGATCGCGCCGTTGGCGCAGGACGGGAAATTCTTCGGTGCGGCGATGGCCTCCGGCGCGCATTATCAGTCGCTGAAGCTGATCCGCAGCGGGCAGGCGGATATCGCCGCCATCGATTCGATCAGCATGGAACTGCTGCGTCGCGCGCAGCCGCAGGCGTTGGAGGGGCTGAAAATCATCGGCCGCACGGCGGCGGTGCCCGGCCTGCCGCTGATCACCGCGGCGGGTACGCCGCCGGAACAGGTGGAAATCCTGCGCGCCGGCGCCCGGGCGATGCTGGATGAGGCGGTCAGCGACCGCCTGCTGATCGGCGATTTCAGCCTGGTGCCGCGTTCGGCCTACCAGATTATCACCGTGCTGGAACAGCAGGCCGCCGCGCAGGGCGTGACGGCGCTCTAGCCGCCGTTACAACAGGCCGCCGCCGTCGATGTCGATCACGCTGCCGGTCACGAAGCCGTTCTCCATCGCCAGCAGGTAACCCGCCGCGACGTCGGCCGCCTGGCCGACCCTGCCGACCGGCAGGCTGCCGCCAACCCGTTCGAACAGCGCTTGACGCTGCGCGGCACTCATGCCGTCGTAGGCTTCGGTGGCGGTGATGCCGGGGCTGACTACGTTCACCCGCCGCGGCGCCAGCTCCTTCGCCAGCTGCTTGCCGGCCGCTTCCAGCGCGGCGTTGATGGCGGTTTTGACCAGCTGACCGCCGAGGTATTTACGCGACAGCTGGCCGGAGGTCAGGGTGATGGAGCCCTGCGGCGCCAGCGTCGGTAGCGCCGCCTGCACCGCGCGCAAACTGCCCCAGAATTTGACGTTGAAGTCGGCCTGCGCCCGTTCCAGGGTAGTCTCCGCCAGCGGCTTCGCCTCCACCAGCGGCCCGGCGGTGATCACCAAATGGTCGAAAGCGCCGACGGCGGCAAACAGCGCGTGCAGCGACGCTTCATCGGTCAGATCGGCCTGCATCAGGCGCAGCGCGTCGTTCTTCTCCCTGGCGTGGGGCAGGCGGCGCGAAGCCAGCACCACTTCAGCGCCGCGCGCCGCCGCCGCGTAGGCCACCGCGGCGCCAATACCGCTGGTGCCGCCCAGGATCACCAGTTTCTGTCGTTTCAGAGGGGAATCGGGAATCGTCATGTTAAGGCCTCTTTTAGGGTAAGTTTCAACGGGATCTATCTTTCCTGATTGAAAATGACCTAACAATTGGCCTTGCTGACAAACACTTATTAATATCTTTTAAAGATCACGCAGCGCTAAAGCGGGCATTTAACTTCTGATCCACGATAATTTCGAAATCGGTAAACAGCGCTCGGGGCTTTACCGAGCGCCCCTGTTTTTCCAGTGCCACCAGGCCGTGCCCGCTCAGCGTTTTCAGCGTGGTTGACAGGTTGCTGACCTGCCGACCGGACAGTTCGGCCAGCTGGCTGATGGTCTCGGGGCGGGCGGTGTCGATAAGACGCAGCAGGGCGATATTCTCGTTGCTGAGCACCTGGGCCAGCGCAATCATCGACGTGAACCAGACTTTGGGTTCACGTTCCTGCGGCTGGTATTCTCCTTTCGCGATCGCCAGTATGCGCTTGCGAATCAGTTCTTCGGGCATCACGCCAATCAGTGCTTTCATCATCAACCTCGGTTTTCTCTCTTGCGTATGACTTCGTCTATCCGGGTAAAAAAATCTTCCACCAACTGATAGGCGGAATGAAACTCGTAGGGTAAGCCTTTGTCCGTCGGGGTGTCATGTTGGTGATCGTAAACGACGCGGCCTGAAAATTTACCTTTGCGAGGGGTTTTAATGGCATGCGCGTTATCTATGCCAAAAACCCGGGTATTGTGGTTATCATGCAAGGTCAAATTGTAACGGATGCCGTGAGGGATAAAGGCCGTTTGGGTCACCGTCCAAGCCTCGATTTTCCACCAATAGCCATCCTCACGATTGACCCGCGTGCCGTGCAGGCTAAGGATGTAGTCCAGTCCATTGTGTTCATCCATTGATCAAAGCTCCATTTGTTATGATCTAATCATAACTATTGGGCGTTTTATCGTCAACCCGTTACGCCGTGAAACCGGCTCTCCAAGAAGGGAAACGCATGACCTCATTTGTCGATCTCGAGGTGTTTGTCCGCACGGTGGACGGCGGCAGTTTTTCCGCCGCGGCGCGCGCGCTGGATATAACGCCGGCGGCGGCCAGCATCGCGGTGAAAAGGCTGGAACAGCAGCTGGGCGCGCGGCTGCTGGTGCGTTCCACCCGCAGCCTGCGGTTGACGGAGGAGGGCGCCCGCTATCTCGACAGCGCGCGCCTGGCGTTGGGCGCGTTGGCTGAAGGGGAGCAGGCGATCCGCGAAAAGCATCAGGGGTTGTCTGGGGTGCTGCAGATTTCAGCGCCGTCGGATTTCGGCCGTAATCTGCTGTTAGGCTGGCTGGACGAGTTCCGGCAAGAGCATCCGCATATTCAGCTGCAGCTCCTGATCAACGATCGGCAGGCCGATCTGTTCCGCGAACCGGTGGACGTGGCGTTGCGTTTCGGGGCGCTGGCCGACTCTTCGCTGGTGGCGCTGCCTATTTTGCCGCAGCACCGGCGGCTGATTTGTGCCAGCCCGGATTATCTGCGGCGGCATGGCGTGCCGCAAACGCCGGCCGATCTGGCCCGGCACAGCATTCTGGTGTATCAACCCAGTGGCAAACGGCAGGTGGAATGGCGGCTATGGCGCGGTGAGGAGCTGGTCGAAGTGCCGCTGAACGGCAGCTATTTTACCGATGACGGCGAGATCGCGCGGCGCTGGGCGCTGGCCGGCCACGGGGTGGTGCGCAAGTCGGCGATCGACGTGGTGGCGGATATTCGCGCCGGGCGGCTGGTGCAACTGCTGCCGGAATGGCGCAGCGACGCGGTGCCGATCAATCTGGTCTGCCCGCATCGCTCGCAGGTGTCGGAACGCGTCAGGCAGCTGCAGCGCTTTTTACAGCAGCGCTGCCAGCGTTGGATGGACGATCACTTGGCCTGAAGGGTTTCGGTTTGCGCCGGCGTGGCGGCGGCATCCCCGGCAGGCGCGCTTTCTTCGTGCGGGGTAGTAGAACGGGTGTAGATGTTCAGCCCGGCGAGAAATACGCCGCCCAAAGAACCGAAGGCGCACAGGGCGATGACGATGACGAACGCTTTTTTCAGCATAGGAATAATTTCGCAGGTTGCTTGGAACAGCGGGAATTATAGCCCCTTCACCGGGTGAAACAAGAATCGTTTTTAACGGCGGCCCACAGACCGCCTTTTGCGATCGCTACCGTTCGCTGTCGATGGCCTGCACGCGGGCCGGGCGGGCGAACAGGTATTTCCCCAGCGTCACCAGCACCACCGCCGCCACGATGATCGCCAGCGCCAGCCACTCGCGCGGCGCCAGCGATTCGCCGGCAAAGCCGATGCCGAGCAGCACCGCCACCACCGGGTTGACGTAGGCGTAGCTGGTGGCGACCGCCGGGCGCACGTTCTTCAACAAAAACATATAGGCGCTGATCGCCAGCATCGAACCGAAGACGATCAGGTACCCCAGCGCCAGAAAGCCGCTGGTGCTCGGCATCTGAGTCAGGTGTTCGCCGCTCAGCTGGCTGGCGACCAATAACACCACGCCGGCGACCAGCATCTCCGCCGCGCCGGCCATCGGCCCGGCCGGCAGCGAGATGCGCGATCCCAATACCGAGCCGAAGGCCCAGCTGGCCGACGCCAGCAAAATGAGCAGCGCGCCGGTCGGGTTGCCCACCAGGTTGTTGCCGGTGTTGAGCAGCACGATGCCCACCAGCCCGAGCGCGATGCCAGCCCATTCCAGTTTGGTGTTGCGCATGCCCCACAGCAGGCTGAAGCAGAGGGTGAACAGCGGCACCGTCGCCACCATCACCGCGGCGATGCCGGACGGTACGTGTTGGTGCTCCGCTACCGTCACCAGGCCGTTGCCCACCGCCAGCAGCAGAATGCCGATGACGCCGGCGGCCAGCCACTGCTTCGGCGTCGGCAGCGCGTGGCCGCGCCAGGCCAGGAAGCTGAACAGCACGATGCCGGCGGTCAGAAAGCGAATGCCGGCCATCATCAGCGGCGGCCACTGCGCGACGCCGAGGCGGATGACGAAATAGGTGGAACCCCAAACGATATATAACGTGAACAACGCCCCGATCAACGGCAGGACGCGACGGCTTGGTTGGCTAAGCATAGGATTGTATTTTGCAGGGATGATTATTATTAGAACGCTCAGTAAACCCGATCGGGCAACCGATAAGCAATGGCCTTCGGCATTATTTTTCCCGGCCGCTGCCCGCCGTTCAGCTGTCCCGTCGTTTCCACTGCAGCCAGCTGACGGCCGGCAGATAAATCGACCAGCCGACGGCCAGCAGCAGCAGCATGAACTCCGGCGGCACGCCGGGCAGCAAGGCGTCTAGCTTCCAGGATACGGCGTAGGCGAAGGGGCCGACGGCGGCGCCCAGCACCGCCAGCGGCCAGGGGGCCGCTCTGACCACGTCCAGCAACCAATACCACCAGCAGCCGAAACCGATCCAAAGCGCGATGGCCCAGAGCGGCAGGCCGTGTTGCCCGCTGTAGTGCAGCACGCCGCTGTAGCTCCAAAGCCCATCCATGCCGATGCCGCCCAAGGCGGCCAGGGCCGCGCCTTTACGGCGGGCGGCGGGGGTAAAAATCAGCGCCAGCGCCGCGCCGGCCAGCAGTATGCCGTTGAGCCGATCGCGAGTCAGCAGCGCCAGCAGCCAGCAGACGCCCAGTCCCAGCGTCGCCAGCCAGAATCCGGCATGCGGCTTCTTCATCGTTCAACTCCCGTGGGGTTACTCTGCCGCTAGCGCGCCAGGCGCCGGCGGATTTCTCAGGGCGGGCGCGAGGCCCGCTGTTTGCCTGAATGTTCGTTAATTCAACCTTAGAAGGGAAGGTGCGGGGTGCACAAGCAGAATAATCTGTACCGGTTGAAAACGTGGGCAAAAACCGGTGTTACAGGAGCGAAATGCGGTAGGCGCAGCGCCGCGAGCCGGCCAGAATGTGTTCGGCGCGCTCTACCTGCGCCTGCAGCACTTCGGTGAAGATACTCAACTCCGCCCGGCAGAAGCCCTGGCAGACGGTGGCGGCGGCGCAGATCGGGCAGTGATTTTCCACCAGCAGATAGGTACCGTCCTCTTCCTGGCGCCATTCGGCCATATAGCCTTCGCGGCAACGGATCTCGGTCAGGCGCGCCACGCGCTCCTGCAGATCGGCGGCGCCGATCATCGCCTGCTTGTAGTTGATGCGGTTTTCCTGCTCGCGGGTCTCGATCAGCACATCGAGCGCCTGTTCGCCCAGCTTGTCGCGCACGGTGCGCAGCAGCTGCACCGTCAGATCCGCATGGGTGTCGGGAAAGCGCGCGTTGCCAGCCGAGGTCAAATGCCACAGCTGCACCGGGCGGCCCACGCCGCGCGTTTCCGCCACCGCTTCGACCAGTCCCTCTTTCGCCAGCTTGACGAACTGCTGGCGGGCCGCCTCACCGGTGGTGCCGAGCACCTTTCCTGCGTCAGAAGCTTGCTGCGGGCCGCGGGTTTTCAATAGCGTCAGCAAGCGGTCACTGACCGATTGTGCGGTGCTGCCGCTATTTTCCAAGTTTATTCTTGACATATTTCTCCGCCTCGCCCTAACTTATTCCAAGATAACTCTTGTTAAATTTAACGCAATCTCATGACCAACTCAATGCCATTCCTCTGAAAACAGGACGACAACCGTGATAACCCATGACGATAGCCGCTGGAGCGACCTCTTCTCCGGCAAAAATGCGGCCAGTGCGATCGCGCTTTCGCTCGGCGTAGCGCTGCATGCCATCAATATTCTGGTCGCCACCACCATTCTGCCCTCGGTGGTGCAGGATATCGGCGGGCTGGATCTCTACGCCTGGAACACCACGCTGTTCGTGGTGGCGTCGATCCTCGGCTCCGCGCTGTCGGCCCGCTTGCTCAGCGGCTACGGCGCGCGCAGCGCCTATCTGGTGGCTTCGCTGTTCTTCATCGCCGGGGCGGCGCTGTGTGCGCTGGCGCCGAGCATGCCGGTGATGCTGATCGGCCGCACGGTGCAGGGCTTCGGCGGCGGGCTGATCTTTGCGCTCTCCTACGCGATGATCAACCTGGTGTTCGAGCAGCGATTGTGGCCGCGCGCCATGGCGCTCATCTCGGCGATGTGGGGCATCGCCACCCTGGTGGGGCCGGCGGTGGGCGGCATTTTCGCCGAGCTGCACGCCTGGCGTTGGGCCTTCGGCATTCTGCTGCCGATCATGGCGCTGTACGCCGCGTTTACCTTCCTGATCCTGCCCAAGGGCAAAGCGCAGCAGGCGGCCGCGCCGTTGCCGGCCGCCCAGCTGCTGCTGCTGACCGTGGCGGTGCTGGTGGTGTCCGCCGGCAGCCTGGCACACAGCGCCTGGATCAACCTGGCGGGCATCGCGCTCTCGCTGCTGCTGATGGCTTGGCTGCTGAAGCGTGAAGCGCACTCGAGGGCCCGTCTGTTACCGCACGGCGCACTGCGGCGCGGTTCATCGTTGGCGGCGCTCTACATCACGACCGCGTTGCTGGTGATCGGCATGACCAGCGAGATCTTCGTGCCGTATTTCCTGCAGCTGCTGCACGGCCAGTCGCCGCTGATCTCCGGCTATATCGCCGCTGCCATGGCCGCCGGCTGGACGCTGTCCGAGATCCTCAGCTCCGGCTGGCGCGGGGCGGGTATTCGCCGGGCGATCGTCAGCGGGCCGCTGTTTGTGCTGGTGGGGCTGCTGGCGCTGGCGATCCTGATGCCGGTGCCGTCCGGTGGCCACTGGCAGGCGCTGGCGCCGATCGTCATTGCGCTGTTGCTGGTGGGATTCGGCATCGGTTTCGGCTGGCCGCACCTGCTGACGCGCATTTTGCAGGTGGCGCCTGAGGCGGACAAAGACATCGCCGGCGCTTCCATTACCACGGTGCAGCTGTTCGCCACCGCGTTCGGGGCGGCGCTGGCCGGGATGACGGCCAATCTGGCGGGGCTGAACGATCCGGGCGGGGCGGTGGGCGCGGCGTCGGCGGCGCGTTGGCTGTTCCTGGCTTTCGCGCTGGCGCCGCTGCTGGCGGTGTTCAGCGCCTGGCGCTGCGCGGCGATCGCGCCGCCGGGCGCCGAGACGGGCAATTTTGTACAAACCCCGCCCTCGCGTGAGTGCTAGAATGGCGCTCATTCAGCGGAGGTAGGCAAGATGAAGGTGGAAGGCGCAGCGCGCAAAGCATCCCGGGAACAGGCCCATTTCATGCACGTCGACGATCTCGGCGGGCTGGAAGTGCTGCAGGCCACCTACCGCCGCCAAACCTTCTCGCGCCACAGCCATGAAGGCTTCTGCGTGGGCGTCATCGACGACGGCGCCCAGCGTTTCTACCGCACCGGTGGCGAACACGTGGCGCCGCTGGGCAGCATCATTCTGGTCAACGCCGACGACATCCACACCGGCAGCTCCGCCACCGAAGAGGGATGGTCGTATCAGGCGATGTACCCGACGCCGGAGCTACTGGCGTTTTTGTCGCGCGATCTGAAAACCGGCGCCGGCGCGACGCCTTATTTCCCCAACCCGGTGGTGCACGACGTCGGCCTGGCCGGCCAGCTGCGGATGGCGTTCAGCCTGCTGCGCAGCGATGAGAACCGGCTGATGAAAGAGACCATGGTGTTCTCGGCGCTGACCTGGCTGATGCTGCGGCACGGCAAAAGCCGCATCGATCCCACGCCGCAGAGCCGGGCGCAAAGCCAGGTGGCGCGGGTGAAAGCCTTTCTCGACGATTTCCCCGAGGCGGACATTTCGCTGCTGGAGCTGGCGGAGCGAGTGGCGCTCAGCCCTTATTACCTGCTGCGGCAGTTTCAGCAGGCCACCGGTCTGCCGCCGCACGCCTATCAAATTCAGGCGCGGCTGCGCAAGGCGCGCGGCATGCTGAAGGCCGGCAGCAGCGTGCTGGACAGCGCGCTGAGCTGCGGTTTTCACGATCAAAGCCATTTCCACCGCCATTTTCGCAAGTCGATGGGCATCACGCCGGGCGACTACGTCAAATCGCTGAAATAACCGGGCAATCGGGTGCAATACCCGTGTGCGCCTGCGCCGTAAGCTGGCTTCTTCAATCAAAGGAGAAGCCCATGACTGATTCAATCCCCCTCATCACGCCGCCGTCTGCCCGCCTGCGCCCCGCTCTGCAGGGTGGGGTGGCGATCTTGCCGCTGTGCCTGGCGGTGGTGCCGTGGGGCATACTGGCGGGCTCGATGGCCCTGCAAAACGGCCTGACGCCGGCACAGGGGCTGGGCATGTCGGCCATCGTGTTCGCCGGGGCGGCGCAGCTGGTGGCGATGGGCATGATCAAGGGCGGCGCCGGGCTGCTGGCGATCCTGCTGTCGACCTTTTTCGTCACCGCCCAGCATTTTCTCTATGCGCTGCGGCTGCGGGAGCGCATTGCGCCGCTGCCGTTACGCTGGCGGCTGGCCCTGGGATTCTTGCTCACCGATGAACTGTTTGCGCTGACCGGCGAACAGGCGCCGGCGCGTTTCGACCGCTGGTATGCGCTGGGCGCCGGGCTGACTTTTTACCTGTGCTGGTTTCTCTCCACGCTGCTCGGCATCGTAGCCGCCGGCAGCGCCGGGGATCTGGACGGTTATGGGTTGGATTTTTCCATCGCCGCCACCTTTATCGCCATCGTGGTGCCGCTGGTGCGCAGCCTGCCGGTGTTGGCCTGCGTGCTGACCGCGCTGCTGCTTTCCATTGTGTTGCACCATTTCCAGACGCCGGGCGCACTGGTGATCGCCACCGTGGCGGCGATGCTGGTCGGGCTGCTGTGCAGCGGGGGGCGCCGATGATCTGGCTGACGATAGTCTTGATGGGGCTGGTGGTGTTCTTCAACCGCTACTGCTTTTTGGCGCCGGGATTGCCGCTGCGGTTATCGCCGCGCGTTAAAACGCTGCTGAGCTTTTCCGTGCCGGCGGTGCTGACGGCCATTTGCGGGCCGATTATCGCCTTCAGCGGCGACCAGCTGCGCGCCGCGCCGGATAACCCTTACCTGTGGGGGGCGGTGTTTGCGGTGATATTGGCGTTCTTTCTGCGCAACATGCTGGCGGTGGTGTTGCTGAGCCTGCTGATATTTATCGCGCTGCGCGGCATTTTTTAAAATTCGCTTGCCACATCTCTAATTTGAGATTATTTCTCTTATATGGGATTTTTCGGCGGAGTGTGAGCGATGGATAACGGTTTGGAGACGGCTGACCTGAGGTTGGCGCAGCGGTTGGCGGATTTGCGCCAGCAGCAGGGGTGGTCGCTGGAGGAGCTGGCGCAACGCACCGGCCTGAGCCGGGCGACGCTCTCGCGGGTGGAGCGCACCGAAACCAGCCCGACGGCGTCGCTGCTGAACCGGCTGTGCGCCGCCTACGGGTTGACCATGTCGCGCCTGCTGAGCGAAATCGAAGACGAACCGCCGGAGCTGCTGCGGCCGCCGCAACAGCCGGTATGGGTCGATCGCGCCAGCGGTTTTCACCGTCGCTCCGTTTCCCCGCCTGCCGCGCTGTATAAGGCCGAATTTATCGAAGCCCGGCTCGATGCCGGCGCGCAGATCGATTACGACCTGCCGTCGATTCCGGCGCTGGAGCATCACCTCTGGCTGCTGTCCGGGCAGCTGGAGCTGACGCTGGAAGGGCGTGTTTTCCAGCTGTCGCCCGGCGATTGTCTGCGCTACCGCCTGTTCGGTGCTTCCCGTTTCCATGTCCCCGGCGATGAGCCGGCCCATTACACGCTCGTTATCTGCAGGCCATAGCCATGATTGAATTACAACAGTGGGACGCCGACGCGGCGCACAACGCCCTGGCCGACCTGGCCGAAATGCTGCACGCCAGCGTGGCGCACGGCGCCAGCATCGGTTTTGTCATGCCTTTTACGCTGGAACAGGCGCGGGCGTTTTGGCAGGGGTTGCTGCCGGCCCTGGCGCGGGGAGAGCGCGCGATGCTGGTGGCGCTCGCGAACGGGCGGCCGGTCGGCACCGTGCAGCTGCTGTTGGCGATGCCGGACAATGGCCGCCACCGGGCGGAAGTGGTCAAGCTGATGGTGCACCCGCAGGCGCGGCGGCAGGGCGTCGCGCGGCTGTTGATGCAGGAAGTGCAGGCGCTGGCGGCGCGTCATCGCCGCAGCCTGTTGGTGCTGGATACCCTGAGCGGCAGTGCGGCACAGGGGTTGTACTGCCAATTGGGGTTCGAAGCGGCAGGTGACATCCCACAATACGCCCGCGCCAGCGACGGCGGGGCGTTGGAGGCCACCTGCTATATGTACAAACTGCTGTGAGGCTTAGCGCCCGCGCCAGGCTTTGATCGCCTGCTGGCGCACCTGCAGCTTCTGCTGCGGCGTCAGCTTGTTGTAATCGCGGGCCAGCCCGCTTTCCCAATCGCCGTACATCGGGTTGGGCAGCACGATGAATTCGGTGCCGAACTTGCCCTGGTTCTCGCTGACGAACGCCCGGCGCTGCGCATTGTCCTGGTGGTAAGTCGCGGCGCCGAAGTCGTTCAGGTTATCGCCCGCGTACACCACGATGTCATAGCCGGCTTGTTTGATGGCGTCGAAGCGCGCCTGCTTATTGGAGGTGTCGGTGCTGAGCAGCACGGTCTTTTCCGACATGCCGGTGAAACCGAGCTTCTGCATGTTGGCCACCGTGGCGGCGTACTCGCTCTGCTTGCGGTTCGATACGTAGAACATCGTCCCCTGATGGGTATTAACGTAACGGGCAAACGACACCGCGCCCGGCACCGCGCCGGCCTGTTCGGCCTGCGTCCATTGGGCCCAGGTGGCGCCGTCGTACGGCTGGCCCTGCTGCGCCTGCCAGCCGGAGTAGGCGCTGTTGTCCAGCATGGTTTCATCCAGATCGACCACCACCGCCTTTTTACGGCCCGGCGCGGCCTTGGCCTGATCGAAGGCGCGCTGCGCGCTGTTGAACGCCTGATGCGCCAACGCCTGGTATTCGCCGGACTGTTGGAACCAGTTCACCGCCAGCACCGACTGATCCGCCAGCCGTTGCTGGGCCTGGGCGTCGGTGTGCGGCGGCTGCGCGCAACCGGCCAACGTCAGCAGCGCGACGCCGACCGCCGCGCCGAGGGTGAGTTTCCTTGCCTGTCTTCCTGCCATCGTTATCTCTCTCGGTTTTATTCTTGTGGGCTGTCCAGCAGCATATCCATCTCGAACTGGCGCAGGGGATCCTGCCGCCAGCCAAGATGCGTAAAGAAGGGGGCCGCCACCTCGGGCACAAAGACGTTGGCGGTCAGCGGCAAAGGGGCGAACCGCGTTTGCAGGGCGGCCAGCAAGGCGCGCGCATGCCCCTGGCCGCGGTGCTGCGGCGGCACGTAGATCAGGCGCAGCCAGCAGTGCTCGGCGCCGGGCATCACCACGGCGTAGGCTTGACGATTGAGCGTATAGGCCTGCGGTTTGCCCGGCAGCTTGAACAGCGATTCGGGGGCGATCAGCCAGGGCAGGTCGGTGGCGCCTTCCGCCGTCAGGCGATGGCTGACGGTCAGCGGATCGACTGCCTGCAGCGCCGCCGTGCCTGGCGGCGCTTCCGCCGGCGCCTGATGGCCGGTCAGGGTGCGCACGATGCGCAGCCCGGCGCGATGATACAACGCCAGCGCGGCTTCGTTGCCTTCGATCACTTCCAGCGACAGCCGTCGGTCGCCGCGGTGGCGGGCATCCGCCACCAGCCGCTGCATCAGCGCCTTGCCCAGCCCCTGGCCGCGCATCTCCGGGCGCACGGAAAAGGCCGCAACCCGGCTGTGCCGGCCGCGGCGGGCGATCAGCGCCACCGCCACCGGTTCATGGCGGTGGGTGACGATCAGGCTGTCGTTCAGGCTGAGATCCTCAGCGCCGAAGCGGGCGGCGAAGGTCGGCCCGTCGAGCACGAAGCGCACGATGTAGTTTTCAAAACAGTGGTTGAGGATGTTTGCCAGCTCGTCGCTGCTGTAGCGCAGGGCGTTGTGGTAGTCGAAGCGTCCGTCGTTATGCATGGCTGATTCCGCTCGGGGGGAAAGCTATACATGTAGACCCGTTTGTTTTGCAAGGCAAGCGGGGGCATTCGTTGGCGGGAAAATAAAAACAAAAAAGCCGGACGCAGCCGCCCGGCGAAATAAAACTCTGGGTATCAAGTGACGCTAAAGTTTGCAGTGGTGGTTATTCATTCATCACATCAGAACTGGTAGGTCAGGGCGACGGCAATCACGTTGTCGTCTTTCAGACCCAGCTTGTTATTGCTGTCGAGCTGGTTGATTTTATAATCGACATAGGTCGACATGTTCTTGTTGAAATAGTAGTACGCGCCGACATCGATATATTTCACCAGGTCGGCATCGCCGATGCCTTCAATATCTTTGCCTTTCTGCTGAACATAGCCCAGCGATGGGCGCAGACCGAAATCGAACTGATATTGCGCAACCAGTTCCAGGCCTTCTGCTTTATTGGCGAAGCCGCTGACGGAGGTGGAGCGGTTATTGATGGTGGCGGTGCCGGAAATAGGCGCGATGTTGCGGCTTTCCGAGTAGGTGGCAGCCAGGTAGACATCGTTGTTGTCGTATTTCATACCGGCGGCCCAGATATCGGCCTTGTCGCCTTTGCCGAAGGTGCCCGCTTTCTGGCTGGCGGTACGGTTGGAAGAGGCATAGGCGGCGCCCACACTCAGGCCGTCGATAATTTCATAGCTGGAGGAAAGGCCCCAACCGTCGCCGTTCGCCTTGCTGGCGGAGCGGCCGTCGTTTTCGTTCTTGCCCTGGTACTGCACGGCGAATTTCAGGCCGTCAACCAGACCGAAGAAGTTGTTATTACGGTAGGTGGCAACGCCGTTGGTGCGGCCGTTCATGAAGTTGTCGGTCTTGACGTAAGCATCGTCGCCGAATTCAGGCAGCATATCCGTCCAGGCGCCGACGTCGTAAATAATGCCGTAGTTGCGACCGTAATCGAAAGAGCCGAAGTCTTTATATTTCAGACCGGCGAAGCCCAGACGCGTTTTAGTGTCTTTGGTGCCGTCGGATTCAGAATGGTTGGCGGCGATCTGATATTCCCACTGGCCGTAACCGGTCAGCATGTCATTAATCTGAGTCGCGCCTTTAAAGCCGATACGGACGTAGGTTTTATCACCGTCGTTGCCGGCATCATCGGAGAAATAATGCAGGGCTTTCACACGACCGTAAAAATCGAGTTTGTTGCCGTCTTTATTGTAGATTTCTGCTGCCTGTGCCGCTTGCGCAAGTAAAAGTGCCGGAATAATAACGGCCAGAAGATTACGTTTCATGAGTTACCCTGCTTTATTCGATTGAAAGACGCTTATCATCAGTTGCATTGCTGTTTTACTGTGCCGCCTGATTGTTTGCGGCGGAGAATTTTTACCGTAGTAATGTGATCTATTTATGACAAAAAATTCATTTTCATGTCGAACGATTAAAAAAGTCGCGCAAAGGGTGAATTTTTTCTTCAGCCGATGGTCGGCGGCTGGTCTACAGTTACCGATACCTTGTTCCGCTGCGGGAGGAATCATGCACGATACTTATACTTTGTTCGGTACGCAGGGCTGCGGCTCGACGATCGTGGCCGCCGCGTTGGCGTTGACCGCTTTCCCCTGGGGCTATGAGGAAGTGGACTACACGCAGGACGGCCCGGAGCGCGATCGCCTGCTGGCGCTGAACCCGCTGGGTCAGGTGCCTACCTTGGTGTTGCCCAATGACGAAGTGATGACGGAGAGTGCGGCGATTATTCTGCTGCTGCACGATCGCGCACCGCATGCCGAGCTGGCGCCGCCCGGCGGTTCGCCGCTGTTGCCGCGTTTTCTGCGCTGGCTGCTGTTCATCAACGCGGAGATTTACCCCACCTTCACCTATGCCGACCATCCGCAGCGCTGGCAGCCGCAGGCGGCGGGGGCGGAACAGCTGAAAAACGCGGTAATGGCTTATCGCGAGCGTTTATTGCAGCAGCTGAACGCCGCCGCCGGCGCAGCGGGCCCGTGGTTTCTCGGCAAGAGCTTCAGCGCGTTGGATCTGTACGTGGCGGTGATGTGCCACTGGCGGCCGGGTCGCGCGTGGTTCCGGCAACACTGTCCGCGGCTGTACGCCATCGCTGAACGGGTGGAACAGCGGCCGGAGCTGAATGCGCTGCTGAGCGCGCAGTTCGACGGCGTTGCCCCGCTGGAATCCTGAATCCTCCCCGCCGCCCGGCGGGGAACCCTCCCGTTTTTCTGAACCGAGACTGCCGAAAATCCCGATTTTCACTCGTTGCGGCGGCGGGTAGCGTAAGGCTATCCGCAACTGACAGGAGAGTGTGATGCCATCAGAATCCCAGGCCGGGCAACAGGCGTTCGGCGATATTGCCCCCAAGCTGGCGCAGCTCAGCGACCGAGTGTTGTTTGACGATATTTGGCAGCGGCCGGCGCTGAGCCCGCGCGAGCGCAGCCTGATTACCGTCGCCGCGCTGGTGGCGCTCAACCGCGTGGAACAACTGCCGTTTCACCTGCAGCTGGCGCAGCGCAACGGCGTGACGCGTCAGCAGCTGGCCGAGCTCATCACCCATCTGGCGTTCTACGCCGGCTGGCCCGCGGCGGCGTCGGCCGTGGCGCGCCTGCGCGAGCTGGAACAGGAGGCCAATCATGCCGTTTAGCCGTATCGCCCTGCATCAGGGCAAGTCCGCCGACTATCTGCAAACCCTGTCCGACAGCCTGCATCAGGCGCTGGTGGAGGCCTTTGAGGTACCGCCGACGGATAAATTTCAGGTGATCGATCAATACCGCCCCGGTGAGCTTATCTACGATCGCGACTATCTCGGCGGGCCGCGCAGCGCGGATTTCGTGCTGTTTTACATCACCGCCGGGCGGCCGCGCGACACCGACACCAAGCGGCGCTTCTACGGGCGGCTGGCGGCGCTGCTGGCGGAAAACCTGCGGCTGCGCCCCGAGGATGTGATGGTGGTGATCACCACCACCCAGTTGGACGAGTGGTCGTTCAGCGCCGGGCGTGCCTCGATGATCGATCCGCAGACGTAACTCGGGCTGACGCCGCGGGCGGTCTGTGGGACAATAGCGCCATCATTTCGTTTAGATAAGAGTTGAATGGCGCTCTCCTCCGCAGTTAAAGATCAGATTGGCCAGTGGTACAAAGCCCTGCAGCAGCAAATACCGGATTTTATTTCCCGCGCGCCCCAGCGCCAGATGATCGCCGAGGTGGCGAAGACGCTGGCCGGTGACTACCCGCGCCATCTGGCGATCGAGGCGCCGACCGGCGTCGGTAAAACGCTGTCTTACCTGATCCCGGGCATCGCCGTCGGGCGGGCGGAGAGCAAACCGCTGGTGGTCAGCACCGCCAACGTGGCGCTGCAGGATCAGATCTACAGCAAAGATTTGCCGCTGCTGAAGAAGATTATCCCCGATCTGAAATTTACCGGCGCCTTTGGCCGTGGGCGCTACGTGTGCCCGCGCAACCTGGCGGCGATGAGCACCGACGTCAGTCAACAGGGCGATCTGACGCTGTTCCTCGACGACGAGCTGGCGCCGTCCAGCGGCGAAGAGCAGGCGCTGTGCCAGAAGCTGACCAAGGCGCTGGCTCGCTTCGAGTGGGACGGGCTGCGCGATCACTATCAACAAAGCATCGACGATCCGCTGTGGGCCAAGCTGAGCACCGACAAGGCCAACTGCCTGGGGCGCAACTGCCACTACATTCGCGAATGCCCGTTCTATATTGCCCGCAAAGAGATCGAGAGCGCCGACGTGGTGGTGGCTAATCACGCTCTGGTGATGGCGGCACTGGAGACGGAGTCGGTGCTGCCGAACCCGAAAGAGCTGCTGCTGGTGTTGGACGAAGGCCACCATTTGCCTGAGGTGGCGCGCGACGCGTTGGAGATCGACGGGGAAATTACCGCGCTGTCGACCAACCTGCAGCTGGACATGATCGTGCGGCAGGTCGAGCAGTGCATGACGCAGTACCGGCCGAAGAATCCGCCGGGGCTGGCCAACAGCGAGCGGCTGAAGAACCATTGTGAGGAGCTGCGCGAGCTGGTGCAGATCTTCGAGCATCAGGTCAGCGCTTACCTGCCCGGCGACAGCGTGGCGGCCGAGCACCGTTTCGAGATGGGCGAGCTGCCGGCGGAGATGGTGGAGAGCTGCGCGCGGCTGTTCAAACTGACCGATGCGCTGCGCGGGCTGGCGGAGTTCGTGCTTAACGATCTCACCGAGCAGACCGGCAAGCATGACATCGTGCGCCTGCACCGGTCGATCATTCAGATGAGCCGCACGCTGGGCTATCTGGAAGCGATGAGCAAGCTGTGGCGGCTGGCGGCGCTCGACAAGTCGTCCAACGCGCCGATCTCCAAATGGGTCACGCGCGAGCTGCGCGATAACGTTACCCATCTCTACCTGCACTGCGTCGGCATCCGCGTCAGCGACCAGCTGGAGAAGCTGCTGTGGCGCAAGGTGCCGCACGTGGTGGTCACCTCGGCCACGCTGCGTTCGCTGAACAGCTTCGCGCGTTTGCAGGAGATGAGCGGGTTGAGCGAGAAGGCCGGCGATCGCTTCGAAACGCTCTCTTCGCCGTTCAATCATGTCGAACAGGGCAAGATTGTCATTCCGCAAATGCGCTATGAACCGGCGCTCGCCAACGAGGCGGAGCACCTCGAGGAGATGGCGCGATGTTTCCGCGCCGAGCAGGCGAGCGGCAAACACAAAGGCATGCTGATCCTGTTCAGCAGCCACCGGGCGATGCAGACTTTCCTCAGCTACGTGACCGATCTGCGGCTGATGCTGCTGGTGCAGGGCGACCAGCCGCGCTACCGGCTGGTGGAAGAACACCGCAAGCGGGTGGAGAAGGGCGTCGCCAGCGTGCTGGTGGGGCTGCAATCGTTCGCCGAAGGGTTGGATCTGAAAGGCGAGCTGCTGACCCAGGTACACATTCACAAAATTGCGTTCCCGCCGATCGACAGCCCGGTGATCATTACCGAAGGCGAGTGGCTGAAATCGCTGAAGCGCTATCCTTTCGAAGTGCAGAGCCTGCCGAGCGCCTCGTTCAACCTGATCCAGCAGGTCGGCCGCCTGATCCGCAGCAACCAATGCTACGGCGAGATCGTGATCTACGATCGCCGGCTGTTGACCAAAAACTACGGTTCGCGGCTGTTGGCGTCGCTGCCGGTGTTCCCGATCGAACAGCGCGCGGTGCCGGAGGCCGACAAGGCGCATCTGGCGGCGCTGAAATCCGCCGCCGACGCGGCCAAAAAAGAGAAGAAGCGCGGCAACCCGTTTGCCCGCAAGCGGCGGCGTTAATCAGAGCAGCGGCGGCAGGCGGCGTTTGACCGGCGTGGTTTTCACGATCGAGGTGTTGCTCTGCGCATGCTCGGCCAGCCGATCGAGGGTGTGGTCGAGCTGTTCCATCGAGTGCGCCACCAGCCGCACGATAAAGCAGTCTTCGCCGGTCACCTTATCGCACTCGACCACTTCCGGGATCGCCTGAATCAGCTGTTCAACCTTCTTCAGCATGCCCGGCAGCGGCTTGATACGCACCAGTGACTCGAAGGCGTAGCCCACCGCCTGCAGATTGACGTTCAGGGTATAGCCCTGGATCACGCCGCTTTCCTCCAGCCGCCGCAGCCTTTCCGACGTGCTCGGCGATGACAGCCCCACCTGCGCGCTCAGCGTCTTCAACGACGCGCGTGCGTCCTGCGCCAAAAGAGTCAGGATCTGGCGATCGATATCATCCATAACGCCTCCGTTAGGTATTTTCTTTATTATAGCTACGAGAAAAAGGCAGTTAAGCATATCTGCCTTTTTTATGCCATGGAAAGCCGCCCCGCGAAGCCGCAAGCTATGCCTCTGGGCAAGTTTGGAGGAACGCAGAATGAATGCAGAGATAAAACGCGGCTCGCTGGAGATGACGGCGGCGATGTTGATTTCCGGCTCCATCGGCTGGTTTGTGCTGATGTCCGGCCAGCCGGTGGTCAACGTGGTGTTTTGGCGCTGCGCGGTGGGGGCGCTGGTACTGCTGGCGGTGTGCGGCGCGCTGGGGCAGCTGCGGCGCGATGCGCTGACGCGCGCCACGCTGCTGCTGGCGATCGCCGGCGGCGTCGCGCTGGTGATCAACTGGCTGCTGCTGTTTGCCGCCTATTCCTATGCGTCTATCTCCATCGCCACGGCGGTGTACAACACCCAGCCGTTTATGCTGGTGGGGCTGGGGGCGCTGTTTCTGGGGGAGCGGCTGACCGCCCGCAAGCTGCTGTGGCTGGGGCTGGCGTTCGGCGGCATGATGCTGGTGGTGCTGGCGCAGCCGCGGCAGGCGGGGGAACAGAGTCATTATTTGGCGGGCATCGCGCTGGCGCTCGGGGCGGCGTTTTTCTACGCCCTGATGGCGCTGGCGGCCAAGCGGCTGAAGGGCACGCCGCCGCATCTTATTGCGCTGATCCAGGTGGCGGTGGGGGCGGTGATGCTGTTGCCGCTGGTGGATTTCCACGTTTCGGCCAGCGTTGGGCAGTGGGGAATGCTGGCGACGCTCGGCGTGCTGCACACCGGCCTGATGTATGTGTTGATGTACGGCGCCCTGCAGAAGCTGCCGACCAACCTGATCGGCTCACTGTCGTTCATCTACCCGGTCGCCGCCATGCTGGTGGATCGCCTGGCGTTTGGCCACCGCCTGTCGGCGTGGCAGCTGCTGGGCGCGGCGATCATTCTGCTGGCGGCGGCGGGCATGAACCTGCTGGGCGAGCGGCGAGCGCGGCTGCTGCCGGCCTCGGACGGCCGGCGCGCCGGCTGATGCTCAGTTCGTTTTTTTCAACCGGCGCCATAAGGTGGTGCGGCTGATCCCGAGCAACCGGGCGGCGGCGGCGTGGTCGCCCCCGCACCGCGCCAGCGCTTCGTGGGCGGAGAGGGGCGCTACCGGCGTCTCGGGCGGCGTGCCCGTCGCCAGCTCCGGCAGCAGCCAGCGCAGCGTCTCGCCGCTCGGCGCGGCGCCGGTGCTCAGCATCAGCGCCACCCGTTCCATCATGTTGCGCAGTTCGCGCAGGTTGCCGGGCCAGGCGTAATGATTCAGCGCGGCGTAACAGCCTGTCATGGCGGCGCGCAGCGGCTCCGTCAGCGGTACGTCGAGCACCGCCAGTGACCGTTTCAGAAAGTGTTCCGCCAGCATCGCGATATCGTCGCCGCGCGCCCGCAGCGGCGGCAGCTGCAGCCGCAGGGCGCTCAGGCGGTAGAACAGATCGGCGCGAAAGTCGCCCCGTTGAATCGCCTGCTCCAGGTGGTTGTGGGTGGCGCTGATGACGCGAAAGTCGACCGCCACTGGCTGCTGCCCGCCGACCCGGGTGACGGCCTTCTCTTCCAGCGCGCGCAGCAGCCGGGTTTGCAGGTGCAGCGGCATTTCGCCGATCTCATCCAGAAACAGGGTGCCACCGTTGGCGGTTTCCAGCAGCCCGCGTCGGCCGCCGCGCCGTGAGCCGGTAAAGGCGCCTTCCTCATAGCCGAACAGCTCCGCCTCCAGCAGCGATTCGGCGATGGCGCCGCAGTTGATGGCGACGAACGGCGGCGTCGCGCCCCTGGCCGGTGCGCCGCGCCGGGAAAAGTATTCCCGGTGGATCGCCTGCGCCGCCAGCTCCTTGCCGGTGCCGGTTTCTCCTTCAATTAATACCGCCGCCGGCGAGCGGGCGTACAGCATGATGGTGCGCCGCGTTTGCTCCATCTGCGGGGACTCGCCCTGCAAATCGTCCAGCCCGTAGCGCGGTTGCAGGGTATTGCGCGCGGCGTAATCGCCGCCGCGTTTGCTGCCGCCCCGCATCAGGCGCGTCACGTCCAGCGCATCGCTGAAGGCGGCGCGCAGGGTGGCGGCGGAATAGAGAAAAATGGCGGTGAGCCCGGCCTCTTCCGCCAGATCGCTGATGAGGCCGGCGCCGACCACCGCCTGAATGCCGGCGGCTTTCAGCTCGGCGATCTGGCCGCGCGCATCCTCTTCGGTGACGTAGCTGCGCTGCTCCAGCGGCAGATCGAAGGTTTGCTGGAACTCCAGCAGCGCGGGCAGAGGGGTCTTATAGGTGATGACGCCGATCCGATCGGCGGTTCTGCGCGCCTTGCTCAGCGCCTGCAGCAGATCGAAACCGCCGGGCTTGACCAGGATGACCGGCACCGACAGCCGGCTTTTCAGGTAGGCGCCGTTGGAGCCGGCGGCGATGATGGCGTCGCAAGGCTCGGTTGCCAGGCGGGCGCGGATGTGCTGCACCGCCTCCTCAAAGCCGAGGCGGATCGGGATGATGGTTGCCAGATGGTCGAACTCGAGGCTGATGTCCCGGAACAGATCGAACAGGCGGGTGATGGAGACGGTCCAGATCACCGGTTTGTCCGGCGTGACGTGATCGCTCATGGTGGGTTACCAAATGGAAGTGGCTGCATTAGGTGTAGCCCGGTTTCAGTGATGTTTCAAATTTACTGTGTGAAACAACGATTGAAACGTTAACTGAAACGTTTTTTACCCCTTTGCCAGGCTAATGGCGCTGAAGGTGTTGTAACTCACTTATTTTTATCGCGTTTAATTTTTCCCCTTACCGAAGTACAACCTGGCCCGCCCCTTGCTCTGTCTGTTTCATCTGGCTAATCGGAGAAAACGTCATGACGCTGCGCTCACCCGGGCTCGCCTTTCGTCAGGCCCTGAGTAAAGAAAAACCCCTGCAAATCGCCGGCGCGATCAACGCCAACCATGCGCTGCTGGCCCAGCGGGCCGGATTCCAGGCCATCTACCTTTCCGGCGGCGGCGTGGCGGCCGGTTCGCTGGGGCTGCCGGATCTGGGCATTTCGACCCTGGACGATGTGCTGACCGACATTCGCCGCATCACCGACGTTTGCCCGCTGCCGTTGCTGGTGGATGTGGACAGCGGTTTCGGCGCTTCGGCGTTCAACGTCGCCCGCACGGTGCGCTCGGTGAGCAAGGCCGGGGCGGCGGCGCTGCATATCGAAGATCAGGTCGGCGCCAAGCGCTGCGGCCATCGCCCCAATAAGGCCATCGTCTCCACCGAAGAGATGGTGGATCGCATCAAGGCGGCGGTGGATGCGCGCAGCGATCCGGACTTTGTGATCATGGCGCGCACCGACGCGCTGGCGGTGGAGGGGCTGGAGGCGGCCATCGAGCGCGCTCAGGCTTACGTGGCGGCCGGGGCCGACATGCTGTTCCCGGAAGCGATCACCGAACTGGGCATGTACCGCCGCTTCGCCGAAGCGACGCAGGTGCCGATCCTGGCCAATATTACCGAGTTCGGCGCGACGCCGCTGTTTACCACCGACGAACTGCGCAGCGCCCAGGTGGATATGGCGCTGTATCCGCTGTCGGCCTTCCGGGCGATGAACCGCGCGGCGGAGCGGGTATACCGTGCCCTGCGCGAAGAGGGCACGCAGAAAAGCGTCATCGACACCATGCAGACCCGCAACGAGCTGTACGAAAGCATCAACTACTATTTGTTCGAAGAGAAACTCGACGCTCTGTTCGCTCGCCAGCGCGACGAATAAGCGCCATTCACGCAGAAGCCAAACGAGGACAGTATGAGCCAAGCGATCCCTCCGCAAAGCCCGACTGGCGATAAGCCGAAAAAATCCGTGGCGTTATCCGGCGTGCCCGCCGGGAATACCGCGCTGTGCTCCGTAGGGCGCAGCGGCAACGATCTGCACTACCGCGGTTACGACATTCTCGATCTCGCGCGCCACTGCGAGTTTGAAGAGGTTGCCCACCTGCTGATCCACGGCAAATTGCCCAACCGCGATGAGCTGCAGGCCTACAAACACCGTCTCAAAGCGCTGCGCGGCCTGCCCGCCAGCGTGCGCACGGTGCTTGAGGCGTTGCCTGCGGCGTCTCACCCGATGGACGTAATGCGCACCGGCGTCTCGGCCCTTGGCTGCACGCTGCCGGAAAAAGAGCAGCACGGCGCGGCCGGCGCGCGCGACATCGCCGACCGGCTGCTGGCGTCGCTGGGATCGATGCTGCTGTATTGGTATCACTACAGCCACAACGGCGAGCGCATTCAGCCGGAGACCGACGACGATTCCATCGGCGGCCACTTCCTGCACCTGCTGCACGGCGAAGCGCCTTCCGCCAGTTGGGAACAGGCGATGCACGCTTCCTTGATCCTGTACGCCGAGCATGAGTTCAACGCCTCGACCTTCGCCGGCCGGGTGATCGCCGGCACCGGATCCGACGTCTATTCGGCGATCGTCGGCGCCATTGGCGCGCTGCGCGGGCCGAAACACGGCGGCGCCAACGAGGTGTCGCTGGAGATCCAGCAACGCTATGAAACGCCGGACGAAGCGGAAGCCGACATTCGCCGCCGCATCGACAACAAAGAGGTGGTGATCGGCTTCGGGCACCCGGTGTACACCGTCTCCGATCCGCGCCATCAGGTGATCAAAGAGATCGCGCTGCGCCTGTCGCAGGAAGCGGGGGCGATGAAGCTGTATGACATCGCCGATCGGTTGGAAAGCGTGATGCGCGACACCAAAAAGATGTTCCCCAACCTCGACTGGTTCTCGGCGGTGTCTTATCACCAGCTGGGGGTGCCCACCGAAATGTTCACGCCGCTGTTTGTCATGGCGCGGGTGAGCGGTTGGTCGGCGCACATCATCGAGCAACGGCAGGACAACAAAATCATTCGCCCGTCCGCCAACTATACCGGGCCGGAAGCGCGGGCGTTCGTACCGCTGGATCAGCGCTGAGCGCCGATCGTTATTCACTATGGAGCCTTTGGGAATCATGATGCTTGAGTCTGCCAATACCCGCCGTCCGCCGTTCGATCGCGAAATGGTCGATATCGTCGATTATGTGATGAAAGAGGCCGTCGATACCCCGGCGGCGTACCGCACCGCCCACTATTGCCTGCTCGATACCCTCGGCTGCGGGCTGGAGGCGCTGAGCTATCCGGCCTGCAAGAAACTGATGGGGCCGGTGGTGCCGGGCGCCGAGGTGCTGAACGGCAGCCGGGTGCCGGGCACCCGCTTCCAGCTGGATCCGGTGCAGGCGGCGTTCAATATCGGCGCCATGATCCGCTGGCTCGACTTCAACGACACCTGGCTGGCGGCGGAGTGGGGCCACCCGTCGGACAACCTGGGCGGGATCCTGGCGGTGGCCGACTGGCTCTCGCGCCAGGCGGTGGCGGCGGGCAAGGCGCCGCTGACCATGCGGCAGGTGTTGATCGCCATGATCAAGGCGCATGAGATCCAGGGCTGTCTGGCGCTGGAAAACGCCTTCAACCGGGTGGGGTTGGATCACGTGCTGCTGGTGAAGGTGGCGTCTACCGCGGTGGTGGCGCAGCTGCTCGGCCTGAGCCGGGCGGAGATCCTGAACGCGGTGTCGCTGGCGTGGGTGGACGGGCAGTCGCTGCGTACCTATCGCCACGCGCCGAACGCCGGCACCCGCAAATCCTGGGCGGCGGGGGATGCGACCGCCCGCGCGGTGCGGCTGGCGCTGATGGCCGCCACCGGCGAGATGGGCTACCCCTCGGCGCTGACGGCGCCGACCTGGGGGTTCTACGACGTCTCTTTCAACGGCAAGCCTTTCCGCTTCCAGCGGCCGTACGGCGCGTACGTGATGGAGAACGTGCTGTTTAAAATTTCGTTCCCGGCGGAGTTCCATGCCCAGACCGCCGTGGAGGCGGCCATGACGCTGCACCGCTTGATGCAGGCCGCCGGTAAAACCGCCGCCGACATCGCCAGGGTGAGCATCCGCACTCACGAGGCTTGCCTGCGTATTATCGACAAGCAGGGGCCATTGGATAACCCGGCGGATCGCGATCACTGCATTCAGTATATGGTGGCGATCCCGCTGCTGTTCGGCCGGCTGACGGCGGCGGACTACGAGGATCGGGTGGCCGAGGATCCGCGCATCGACGCGTTGCGCGGCAAGATCCACTGCCATGAAGATCCCGTCTTCACCCGCGATTATCACGATCCGGAAAAACGCTCGATCGCCAATGCGCTGACGGTGGAGTTCGCCGACGGCAGCCGCCTGGATGAGGTGGCGGTGGAGTACCCTATCGGCCATGCGCGGCGGCGCGAAGAGGGCATCCCACTGCTGATCGAGAAGTTCAAAACCAACCTGGCGCGCCAGTTCCCGGCCCTGCAGCAGCAGCGTATTCTCGAGGTGTCGCTGGACCGGCAGCGGCTGGCGCAGATGCCGGTCAACGAGTATCTCGATCTGTGGGTGATCTGACGCGAGGCGGCGCTGACAAGCCACGTCGGCGTCGCTATGATGGATGCTTCATTCCCCTCCATCTTCTTATCAGGTGATTCATGATTGATGCCGCAACGCTGTTGTTGTTTTCCGGTGCCTGCGTGGCGCTGGCGCTGACCCCCGGCCCGGATATGCTGTTGATCGCTTCGCGCAGCGTCAGCCAGGGGCGGCGCGCCGGTTTCGCTTCGCTGGCGGGCATTCAGCTCGGCACGTATTGCCACGCGTTGGCGGCGGCGCTGGGGTTGTCGCAACTGTTCGTCGCCGTGCCGCTGGCCTACGACGCGGTAAGAATGCTCGGCGCCGCCTATCTGCTCTACCTGGCGTGGAAAACGCTGCGATCCGGCAGCAGTTTGCAGGCTTCCGCCGGGTTGCAGGCGGTGCCGACGGCGCGCATCTTCCGCCAGGGGCTGTTCACCAACATCCTCAACCCGAAAATGGCGCTGTTCGTGCTGGCGCTGTTCCCGCAGTTTATCGATCCGCGTTCAGGCTCGGTGGTGGTGCAGATGCTGGCGCTGGCGACGGTGCTGAATCTGGTGGGGTTGCTGATTAACGGCGGGGTGATCCTGGCGGTCAGCGGCATGAAAAGCCGCTTCGCCGGCCGCCGCTTCAGCGCCCGCTGGCCGAACTACCTGCTGAGCGGGGTATTCGCTGGGCTGGCCTGCAAGCTCATTTTCGACAGCCGCCGCTAACCCTCGCGCAGCAGCGCTTCAAATGCCGCGCTGGCCGGTTCGTCCGGCAGCGCGCTGTACATCACCAGCCGCAGGTGATTCTCTTCGTCGACGATGAAAGAGGCGTGGTCAAAGGTGACCGGGCCGATCTCCGGGACGATGAAGCTGCGCCGCCCCTGGCAGCGCCCGTGGATATCGTGCTGCCGCCAGAGCCGGCGGAACGGCGGCGATACCCGCTCCAGCGCCTGTACCCGTTGGCGCATTACCTCATCCTCCGGCGCGCGGGCATAGTCGCGGCGGAAGCTGGCCAGGATTTGCGGCGCCTGCGCCTCCCACTCCAACAGGCGCGCATTAAGTTGCGGATCGGCAAACAGCATCCACAACATGTTGCGCTCTTCCGCCGGGCGTTCGCCGATGGCGAACAGTCGCTGCGCCGCCGGGTTCCAGGCGATGATATCCCAACTCAGGTTCATGACGTAGGCCGGCCGCAGCACAAGGTCGTCCAGCAGCCGCCGTACCAGCGGCGAGGCCTGGCACCACTGATGGCCGACCGGCACCGGCGGCCGCTGATGCGCCAATAAAAACAGGTGGTAGCGGCCGGCGGCGTCGAGCTGCAGCACCCGCGCCAGGTTTTCCAAAAATGCCACCGACGCATTGATTTCCCTGCCTTGTTCCAGCCAGGTGTACCAGGTGAGGCCGACGCCGGCCAGCGCCGCGACCTCCTCGCGCCGCAATCCCGGCGTGCGGCGGCGGCTGCCGCTCGGCAAACCGACCGCCTGCGGCGACAGCTGTTCTCGCTTTTGACGTAGAAAATCCGCCAGTTCGTGGCGGGTGCGCTCGAGGGTGCGTGGGGGCATGGCGGCCGTCCTGTTGCTGTCAGTAATAGTATAAATGGCTATATAGTAACAGTTTAAACCCTGTTCCATACTGCGGCCATCATAATCGCTGGAGGTGGTATGGAACATTCATTATCTCGTGAACGGCGGGCATTGCCCGGCCTGCCGGTGCTGTTGTTGGGCGGTTTCGTCACGGTGTTCGATCTGTTTGTGGTCAACGTGGCGGCGCCGGTGATCCAGCGGCAGTTCGCTGCCGATTTCGCCGGTGTCGGTTTGATCGTCGCCGGTTATGAACTGGCGTTTGGGGTGCTGCTGATCGCCGGCGGGCGTCTGGGCGATCGTTTCGGGCGCCGGCGTCTGTTCAGCCTCGGCATGTTGGGATTTGCGCTGAGCTCTCTGCTGTGCGGGCTGGCGGGATCGCTCAACCTGCTGATCGCGGCGCGTATCCTGCAGGGGGCGGCGGCGGCGCTGCTGTTCCCGCAGATCTACGCCTTGATGCGGGTGCTGTACGCGCCGCAACAGCGGCGGCGCGCCTTTGCCTGGCTGGGCATGATGCTGGGATTGGCGGCGATCTTCGGCCAGATCCTCGGCGGGTTTATCATCGAGGCCAACCTGTTCGGCAGCGGCTGGCGCATGATCTTTTTGATCAATTTGCCGATCGGCGCGCTGGCGCTGTGGGCGGCGCGGCGCATTCCCGAATCGCGGGTGGCGCAGGCGCAGCGGCTGGACGGCGTAGGCCTGTGGCTGGCGGCGATCGGCCTGTCGCTGTTGCTGCTGCCGCTGCTGGAAGGGCCGGCGCGCGGCTGGCCGTGGTGGATAGCGCCGATGCTGGCGTTGGCGATGGTGACGCAGTGGGGCTTCCTGCGGTGGGAGCGCCGTCTGGCGCGGCGCGGCGGTGATGCGGTGCTCGATCCGGCGCTGTTACGCCAGGCAGGCTTCGCGCCGGGCATGGCGGTGGTGCTGGCGATTTATGCCACCGCCTCCTCGTTTTTCTTGTGCTTCGCGCTGCTGCTGCAGGCGGGGGCGGGGCTGACGCCTTTTCAGGCGGGCAGCCTGTTCGCCCCGGCCAGCGCGGCCTTTATGCTGGCGTCGATGCTGGCGCCCCGGCTGGCGCTGCGTTGGGGCAATGGCGTACTGAGCGTGGGCGTAGCGATTTACGCCGCCGGGTTGGCGCTGTTAATGGCCCAGGCGCTGTGGGGCGCGGCACTGGCGCATCCGCTGCGGCTGCTGCCGGGGTTGGTGGTGCTGGGATTCGGCCAGGCGCTGAGCATGACGCCGCTGCTGAATCTGGTGCTCGGTTTGGCGCAGGAGCGGCAGGCGGGCATGGCGGCGGGCCTGGTTGCCACCGTGCAGCAGGTGGGAGGTGCGCTGGGCATCGTGGTCAGCGGCGTCGGCTTCGTGCCGCTGCTGGCAAACGGCGGCGCGGCGGAACACTATGCGCAGGCCTTTGCCGGCGCCATGGTATTTAATCTGTTGGCGATGGGCATTGCCCTGATCTTGTTAAACCGGATCACTCGAAATAGTCAGAAAGCGGATCTTAAGTAGGCCGCCGGCGGGTGCTTTACTGTGGTCATCATGAGAGAGCGTAAGGAGCCACACTGATGTTTCAACCCGCCGCATTTCGCGAAGACGATCTGGATGCCCAACTGGCGCTGGTGCGCGCCCACCCGTTGGGGCTATTGGTCAGCCACGGCGAGCAGGGATTGACGGCCGATCTGCTGCCGTTTCTGGCCGATGTCGAACAGGGGCAGATCCGGCTGCGGGCGCACCTGTCGCGCGCCAACGAGCACTGGCGGCGGCTGCAGCACGCGGCGGAATGCCTGGTGATTTTTCAGGGTTTGGAAGGTTATGTGTCGCCCGGCTGGTACCCAAGCAAGCGCCAGACCGGCAAAGTGGTGCCGACCTGGAATTACAGCATGGTGCAACTGTATGGCGTGCCGACGGTAATGGACGACCCGGCCTGGCTGCGCCGCCAGCTGATCGACCTGACGGCGCAACAGGAAGGGCGCCGCCCGGCACCCTGGCAGCTCGACGACGCGCCGGCCAACTACATCGCCGCGCAGCTAAAAGGCATTGTCGGTATCGAGATCGCCGTCACCCGGCGCGAAGGCAAATGGAAGATGAGCCAAAACCGCAGCGCCGACGATGCCGATGGGGTGATCGCCGGGCTGCGCGAAGGGGATGAAACGCAGCGGCGGCTGGCGGCGGAGGTTGAGCGGCGGCGCGGATAGGGTATGCTAACCGAAGAGTGAGCAAGGGGAACCTTCGGATGGATTACACCAAAATTATCAAAGAAATAGGCCGCGGCAAAAATCATGCGCGCGACCTGGACCGGCAGACCGCTTTTGAGCTGTATCAGGCGATGCTGGCCGGGGCGGTCCCCGAGCTGGAGCTGGGCGGCATTCTGATCGCGCTGCGCATCAAGGGTGAGGCCGAAGAGGAGATGCTGGGCTTCTACCAGGCGATGCAGCAGCAGGTGTTGCTGCTGCAGGCGCCGCAGGGGCGGCCATTGCCGGTGGTGCTGCCGAGCTACAACGGCGCGCGCAAGCAGGCCAACCTGACGCCGCTGCTGGCGCTGCTGCTTGCGAAAGTGGGCCTGCCGGTGGTGGTGCATGGCGTGCTGGACGACAGTACCCGCGTGACCAGCGCCGAGATTTTTCGCGCCCTGGGGCTGCCGTGGTCGGAACAGGCCGCTCACGCCCAGCAGCGTCTCGATAACGGCGAGGCGGTATTCATGCCGGTTTCCACGCTGTCGGCGCCGCTGGCGCGGCAGCTCGGGTTGCGTTGGCGCATGGGGGTGCGCAACAGCGCCCATACGCTGGCCAAGCTGGCGACGCCGTTCGGCGAACAGGATGCGCTGCGCCTCGCCAGCGTCTCACACCCGGAGTATGTCGGCCGGGTGGCGTCGTTTTTCCGCCAGATCGGCGCCCGCGGGCTGTTGATGCACGGCACCGAAGGCGAAGCCTACGCCAACCCGCTGCGCTGCCCGCAGATTCATTATATTGCCGGCGGCGAACAGCGGGTATTGCTGGAGCGCACCCTGCAGGATGAAACGCCGACGTTGCCGGCGGCGAAAGACGCGGAAACCACCGCGCGCTGGACCGAGCGCTGCCTGGCGGGCGAGGTGGTGATCCCGCAGGCCATCCAGCGGCAGATCGCCTGTTGCCTGGTGGCCGCCGGCGAGAGCGAGACGCTGGAACAGGGGCTGCAGCGCCTGCATCAGGCCTGAGCGCGACTATACTGGGATATTTCCTCATCGGCTGAGAAGGACGGTTATGCAACAGGCTCTCGATTACTTCAATCAATTGAACCAGGATTACCTCGACGTACACCGCGCCAAAGAAGAGCTGTTCTGGCAAAACTACATGGGCACCGGCGGTGAAGACGTGTCGGCGCGCTTTTCCGCCGCGGAAAGCGCCTATAAGCGCTTTATCGCCGAACCGCGCCGGCTGGCGGAGATCCGCAATCTGCTGGCCGGATTGGAAACGCTGCCGCAGGAGGCGCAGCGCGATGCGCTGATCCACGGCCTGCAAGGCTGGCTGCGTTTCTTCGACTGTAACGCCATTGAAGATCCGCAGGCGCAGGCGTTGTTGGATCAGATCATCCACTCCGAATCCGATCTCTACTCGCGCCGCAAGGGCTATCAGGTCACGCACCTGAACGCCGAGGGCCAGCGGGTGGCAGCCTCGCTCGGCGAACTGTTGACCAACCAGGCGACCAACCCGAACGAAGACTACCGCCGCAGCTCGCAGCAGGCGCTGCGCGACCTGGAGCAATGGCTGCTGCATAACGGCCTGCCGGAGCTGATTGGCCTGCGCAACCGCTTTGCGCGCCAGATGGGTTATCGCAACTATTTCGACTACAAGGTGAACAAAACCGAGCGCATGACGCCGGAGCAGCTGTTCGCCATTCTGGATCGCTTCGAGCGGGAAACCCGCGAGGCCAACGCGCGCAGCCTGCAACAGCTGGCGGCCGACAAGGGCAGCCAGGCGCTGGAGCCGTGGAACGTGCGCTTCGCCAGCGCCGGCGACGTCACCCGTCAACTGGATCCTTACTTCCCGTTTTCTCGTTCGCTGGAACGCTGGGTCGACAGCTTCAAACGCCTGCACATCGGCTTTGGCGGCGCCGAGATGAACCTCGATCTGCTGGTGCGCAAAGGCAAGTATGAGAACGGCTTTATGCACGGCCCGGTGCCGCCGTTTGTGCGCCAGGGGGAATGGGTGCCGGCGCGCATCAACTTCACCAGCCTGGCGCAGCCGGGGCAGGTGGGCAGCGGGGCTTACGGGCTCAACACCCTGTTCCACGAGGGCGGCCATGCGGCGCACTTCGCCAACATTCGCCAGAATGCGCCGTGCTTCTCGCAGGAGTTCCCACCGACCTCGATGGCCTATGCCGAAACCCAGTCGATGTTCTGCGACAGCCTGCTGGACGACGCCGACTGGCTGAAACGCTATGCGAAAAACGCCGCCGGCGAAGCGGTGCCCGATGCGCTGATCGAAGCCGGCATCGCGGCGCGCCAGCCGATGCGCGCGTTTAACGAACGCCATATCCTGCTGGTGCCGTACTTCGAGTGGGCGCTGTATCAATGGGATGATGAGCAGCGCACGCCGGAAGCCATCACCGCGCTGGCGCGCGAGGTCGAGCAAAAGATCCTCGGCATCAGCGGCAGCCCGCGCCCGACGCTGGCGATCCCGCATCTGCTGTCGCTGGAGTCCGCCTGCTCTTACCAGGGCTATCTGCTGGCGATGATGGCGGTGGAACAAACCCGCCAGTTCTTCCTGCAGCGCGATGGTTACCTGACGGACAACCCGGCCATCGGCCCGGATCTGGCGCAACACTATTGGCTGCCGGGCAACAGCGTCAGCCATGACGACACGCTGCGCAGCCTGACCGGCGAAGGGTTCAACCCGGACTCTCTGGCGCAGGCCTGTAACCAGACGGTGGCGCAGGCGTGGCGCGAGGCGCAGCAGACCATGGCGGCCGCGGCCAGGCGCCCGCAGCCGCCGGCGGATTTCGATTTGGAAGCGCACATTCGGGTGGTGGACGGCGAGACGGTATTGGCGGATAACGCCGACGGTGACGAACGGATGTGCCGCGACTTCGCCGCGGCGATAGAGGCGCGTTTGGTTTAAGGCTGACAATAAAATCCACGCGGCAGCGTGGATTTTATTTAATGGTTAAAACCGGGCGTTATTTTATTCGAAATAGACGTCGGGATTATCGGCCAGGGACACGAAGCTCTTGGTGTTTCTATCCAGCGTACGAATTTCGCCGCTTTCGATGTCGTACACCCAGCCGTGCAGGCGCAGCCCGCTGTTGCGCAGACCCACCGCAACAGAAGGGTGGGTTTTGATATTATTTAGCTGGGCGATAACGTTCTCTTCCACCATAGCGTTAACTTTGTCTGTTTCGCTATTCCAGGTTTTCTTCTCGACCACCGCTTTGGCCGCATCCGCGTAGTGCAGCCAGTGGGCAACGGCAGGCATGGGATCGAGGCATTGGCAGGACGCGATAGCCTTCATGGCGCCACAGTTCGAGTGGCCACAAATCACGATATCAGTCACGCCCAGCGCCACCACCGCGTATTCGATAGTCGCAGAAACCCCACCCGGCTCCGGGCCAAAGGAAGGGACGATGTTACCGGCGTTGCGGATAACGAACAGTTGCCCAGGCTCTTGCTGCGTCACCAGCTCGGGCACCAGGCGGCTGTCAGAACAGGAGATAAACAGCGCTTTAGGATTTTGGCTGGAGGCCAGGCTGCGAAAGAGTTCCTTACGCTGCGGGAAAATCTCTTTCTGGAAACTGAGGAAACCTTCAATGATATGTTGCATACAACGCTCTCTGCATCTGTAGTCTGCGTAACATGATAATCATCCTCTCCCGTTAGTCCAGCAATGGGGTGGTAAAAAAATGTGTGCTCATCCCCCCTGCAAACCCCATTAAATACGGGGTTTCTACCCGTTTTCGGCAGCATTGTCCGGTTCGTTTACGCGTGGGGTGCTGAAGAAGCGGACAGTAAGAAACTCGCTGTCTTGCCTGTTCGGCGCTAACGATGAAACCGTGTTACGGTTGTTCATCCAAGAGCCGCGTAACCCTAAGGCAATGAAATGAAAAAACTGACTTTTTTAGTGGCGTTGGTATTACTGAGCGGCTGTGTGCAGGAGCGTCCCTGGTTCTATCCGGCAAACGTCAGCGTTAAAAATAATCGCGTATGCGTTAGCGTGCCGGACGATATTGCCGGAAAACGCGAGCTGGTGGGCATCGGAATTTATCAACCGGGGGTCGGCGGGAAGGCGGAATGGTCCACTTCTGTTGCGCCAGGTCAGCAACCGATAGCGGTCATGCCAGGCGAATGCTTGGCGGTGGCTTTCGACGGGTTCCAGATTGGGCATAGCTATTCGGTTGAGATTGCGACGGTCGGCAATGCGTCAAATGAGGCGCCGCGCAAATATTGGACTGAATTTACAGTGGTTGCTGATAAAGCGGATGGTAATAAACTCGCTGTCGTACCCATTCAGCGCTGACGTACGCGAACATAAAAAAAGCCCGCCGGGGTGATAGCCGGCGGGCTTTTTGACGTCTGGGGCGGTGATTATTTGTAGATAACCGCGGTGGCGTGCATCAGGTTGTTACCGCTGGTGGAGGTGATGGTGAAGGCCTTGGCGCCTGCCGCATCGGCTTTGGCGGCCAGCTGCGACTTCAGGCTGCTCAGGTCGGTCGCACCGCTGGCGACGATCACGCCGGCTTTTTCGAATTGGGCGGCATCCTGGGCGCTGACGTGCTCAGCGGCGAAAGTAGTGAAAGAAACGGTAGCCAGGGCGATAGCAGCAGCAAAAGTTTTGATGGTTTTCATGTTCGTCATTCCTGTCAAAGTGAATTAGGGAGAAAGGGGGTTGCCTTTCGATGGGAAGATTATTGCGCAGTGACAGGCGGGATGAAATCGGAGAGTGTTGATTGTTTTGTTCAGATTTTTTGATTGTTTACTCCCCCGTTCATCTTCTGCCTAAACGGGGGGAGACGATCAGCGCGTCGGGCGCGCCAGATCGAAACGGTGCTGTTCGGAAATGCCATAGTAGGCGGTCGGGCCGCCGGCGCGCAGGATCGGTTCGGCGGCGGCGGTCTGGTAGACGCCGTGTTCGTCCAGCAGCGCCGGATCGAGGTGCACCGCCACCACCTCGCCCAATACCAGCCAGGTTTCCACCTGTTCACCGGCGGCGGTTTGCAGCTGAATGCACTGGGTCAGGCGGCATTCGAAGTTCACCGGGCTTTCGGCCACGCGCTCGGCTTTGACCCTGCGCCCGGGCAGCGGCGTGACGCCGGCGAAGGCGAATTCATCCTCGCCGCGCGGCAGGTTGATGGCGCTGTTGTTCATCGCTTCCGCCAGCGGGCGCGTCGCCAGATTCCAAACGAACTCGCCGGTTTCCACGATATTCGCCACGCTGTCTTTCCAGCCGGTGCTGGCGAAACCGATGATGGGCGGGCGATAGTTGAAGCAGTTGAAAAAGCTGTAGGGCGCCAGATTGCGCAAGCCGGCGGCGCTGCGGGAAGAGATCCAGCCGATGGTGCGCGGGCCGACGATGGCGTTCAGCGGATCGTGCGGCAGGCCGTGGCCGGCGGCGGGTTCATAATAATAACGAGATTCACGGCTCATGGGGGACCCTGTGGCAATCGATGAAGCTTTCATTGTGCCGGGTTTCCCGCCGCTGCGCCATTGCGGGCCGGATGTGTTATCTTACGCGTCGGAAATACCTTCAAGAGAGCCCGTCACGGTGGAAAAAAAGAAAACCTTCCCGCAGCAGAAAAGCGGCCTGCATCCGCGCAACCGTCATCGTTCGCGCTACGACTTCCCGGCGCTGATCGCCAGCTGCCCGGCGCTGGCGCCGTTCGTGAAGCCGAACGCCTGGGGCGATGTCTCGGTGGACTTCGCCGATCCGGCGGCGGTGAAAATGCTCAACCGTGCGTTGCTGCAACACTTTTACGGCATTGAACACTGGGATATTCCGGCGGACTACCTGTGCCCGCCGATCCCCGGCCGCGCCGATTATCTGCACCACCTGGCGGATCTGCTGGCGACCAGCAACGGCGGCGAGATCCCGCGCGGCAAGGGTGTGGCGATCCTCGACGTCGGCGTCGGCGCCAACTGCATCTACCCGATCGTCGGCCTGCGCGAATACGGCTGGCGTTTCACAGGGTCTGAAATCGATCCGGTGTCGCTCAACTCGGCCAAGATGATCGTCGAGATGAACCCGACGCTGCGTAACAGTGTGCGTCTGCGGCTGCAAAAACAGCCTGAGCTGATTTTTAGCGGCATCATCGGCGCGGCCGAGAAATTCGACGCCACCCTGTGCAACCCGCCGTTCCATGCGTCCGAGCAGGAAGCGCGCGCCAGCACCCGCCGCAAGCTGCACAAATTGGGCAAAGGGGAAGTGGCCGCCAAGCCGGTGCAAAACTTCGGCGGCAAGAACAACGAGCTGTGGTGCGAAGGCGGCGAAGAGGCCTTCGTGCGCAAGATGGTGGAAGAGAGCGTCGGCAAGGCCAACCACTGCCTGTGGTTTACCTCACTCATCTCGAAAAACACCACGCTGCCGGCCATCTACCATGCGTTGAACGTGGCGGGCGCGGCCGAGGTGCGCACCATCGAGATGGCGCAAGGGCAGAAGATCAGCCGCTTCGTCGCCTGGACCTTCCACGACGCCGAGCAACAGGCCGCCTGGGCAGCCGAACGCTGGCGCTAACCCTTCCGGCGCCGGTTATCCTGCCGGCGCCGACAAAAATCCGCATTTTACCTTTCAATTTTCATCACTTACGTTATTCTCAATACGGGTTTAGTAATAAAAATCTTAGGCTGTTGGTTTATTTAAATTCTAATAATTACTTTACTGAATAAATAAATTTAATCCGGTTAATAGCAATAACCAGAAGGAACGGCGCTGCCCGTTCCTTCCGCGATGGCACGTCTGCGTGTGGGCGCGGCATGTGGCCAGGCAAAAATAAGAAAAGCGCCATCATCTGCCACAAGGACTACACCTTATGCTGTTACGATTCAGTCAGTTAACTACCCACAAAGGCGCCGAGCTGAGCGCGATAGAACACGCCGTTCCGATGATCGTCTTCTCGCCCGACGGCACGGTATTGCGCGCCAACGATCTTTTCCTCAGCACGCTGGGATTTCAACGCGATGATGTGATTGGCCGGCATCACCGTATTTTCTGCGATCCGAACTATGTCGCCAGCCCGTTATATCGCAAGCATTGGGAGACGCTGAATAAGGGGCAACCCATCACGGACACCATAAAGCGCATCGCGAAAAACGGCGAGGCGGTATGGCTGCAGGGCACCTACGCGCCGGTGCTGAATAAACAGGGTAAGGTGGTGGAAATCGTCAAGATCGCCAGCGAGGTGACCGAGCGAGTGACTCAGGCGCAGGAACACCGCAGCCTGCTGGCGGCGCTGAATCGATCGATGGCGATGATCGCTTTCACGCCGCAGGGCACCATTGTCAGCGCCAACGACAATATGCTGGCGCTGATGGGCTATCGGCTGGAAGAGGCGTGCGGGCAGTCGCATGCGGTGCTGTGCCCGCCGGCGTTCGCCGCTTCCGACGATTATCGGCGGCATTGGCAGCGCCTGGCGCGCGGCGAGTTCATCACCGGGCGTTTTGAGCGTCTCAACCGGCGCGGCGAACGGGTATGGCTGGAGGCCAGTTACAACCCGATCCTCGACAACGAAGGCCAGGTGGTGAAAGTGGTGAAGATTGCCCAGGACATCACCCGGCTGATGCAACAGCAGCAGCACGAAGAAGAGATGGTGCGTAACGCGCATCATCTGTCGCTCGATACCGATCGGCAGGCGGCGCAGGGCGCGATCATCGTGCAGCAGGCGGTGAAAGGCATGCAGCAGGTCGAAGCGGCGGCGCGCGAAACCTCGGACGTGGTCACCGAGCTGGGTAAGTGTTCTCAGCAGATCGGCACCATCGTCGAAGCCATTCGTAAAATCGCCTCCCAAACCAACCTGCTGGCGATTAACGCCTCGATCGAAGCCGCCCATGCCGGTGAGCACGGGCGCGGTTTTGCGGTGGTCGCCAACGAAGTGCGCACGCTGGCGGAACAGTCGCGTAAGGCGGCGACCGAGATTGAGCGCATGACCAAGTCTATCCAGCAAGGCGTGGCGGCGGCGATTGCCGGCATGGCAACCTGCGTAGAGCAGGCCGGCGGCGGCGTGGCGCTGACCCACGATGCCGGGGAAGTGATCAACCAGGTCAACATCGGCATGCACGACGTCGTGAAACTGATGCAGGCGTTTACGTCGGTGAAGCAGGGCGACGCGCTGCACTGAGTTTTCACCACGCCGCCCGCCGAAAACAGGGGCGGCGTTTTTATCTTCCCGCCGATTCACACGCCGTTGAGCCGTGGTTCAATTTTATCGGCCTATGCTATCCTTAAATGTGAACGAACGTTCGTTCGTTAATGTTTATTCGATGGCGCCAGGCGCCCCCCTTCACCGTTTCGGGAGTTGTCGATGGGAAATCGAGAAAAGATTGTCAAGGCCGCGCTGCACAGCTTTACCCATAAGGGATTTCACCAGACCAGCATGCGGGATATCGCGCAGGCGGCGGGCGTCAGCGTCGGCAACCTCTATAACCACTTTACCGGCAAGGAGGCGTTGATCGGCGAGATTGCGCTGCTGGAAAACGGCGTATTCACCGAGTTTGCCGCCGGATTGCGGGCCGAGAGAAAGCGGCCGAAGCAGGCGCTGTCGGCCTTTTTTACCGCCTATCACGCTTTTGTCGCTGAGCCGGCCAATGTGCAGCTGTCGGCGGAGATCGTGGCGGAGGTGGCGCGCAACCCGGCGTTGGCCGAGCCGTTCGGCGCCAACCAGCGGCAGCTGATTGAGGCGCTGGCGACGGTTATCGCCGAAGCTCAGCAAACCGGTGAGATTGCACCGGCGATAGCGCCGTTACCGCTTGCGCAGCTGGTGCTGGACGTGATCGAAAGTCAGGCCTGGCGGCAGGCGATCTTTGCGTCGTCCGCGCCGGAGGAGACCACGCCGGTGCGGCTGTTGGAACAGCTGCTCTACCGGCATCCCTAGTCGAGGTGGATATGCTGCACATTGAGCCGTACCACGATGCTGACCGCCTGCAAACGGCGGCGCTGATCTACGCCGCGTTCTGCGACAAGTTTCAGCGCGCGCGCCGTCTGAGCCCCCGCCTTCAGTGGCGTCTGTTCTATCGACTGTGGCGTTGGAAGCAAGGCGGCAGCCGGGAGCACAGCTTCGTGGTGAAGCAGGATGAACAGGTGGTGGCGGCCTTTGCCCTCAATGCGGCCGCTGGCGAGAACAACGCCGGGTGGCGTCCGCGCACTTTGCCGATTTGGCGGCTGTGCCGCCGCTATGGTTGGCTGAACGTTTGGCGCATGTATCTGCAAATGGCGGTGTTGCGGCACACCCCGGCGGCCGATGAACTGTATCTCTCTTACCTGGCGGTGGCCGAGAATCAGCGCGGCAAAGGGGTGGGCAAGCGGCTGCTGCAGTGGATGAACGACTACGCTGCCGGGCAGGGTTCGGGGCGGCGCCTGAGCCTGCACGTCAGCCGGCGCAACGTGGATGCGCTGCGCCTGTATCGGCACTGTGGTTTTCAGGTGCGGCGAGAAGAGCATTACGCTGCGTTGGGATGGTTGTTCGGTCAGGCCGACTGGGTGTTGATGGAGAGACGCTGCGGGGAGGCGACGTGCGCAAAATAGGACTGTGCAGCGTGGTGCTGTTCCTGCTGGCGTTCGGCTGGGTCATTTTCGTCAACGACTTTCGCTTCGTCACCGAACCGATCACGGTGATCGCCGGCGGCAACCGGCTGACCGGCACGCTGGTGTTGCCGCAGCATGCGCCGGTCAAGCCCGGCGTTGTGGTGTTCGTGCACGGCGATGGGCCGGCTAACGCCAGCCGCGACGAAGGCTATTACGGCATTTGGGAGGCGATGGCGCAGCAGGGCTACGCGGTTTTATCCTTCGATAAGCCGGGCGTTGGCGGCTCGGGCGGCAACTGGCTGCATCAGACCATGGCGGATCGTGCGCGGGAAACCGCCGATATCATCGACTGGGCCCGGCGAGACGGGCGCTTCGATGCGCGCTGCGTGGGGCTATGGGGCACCAGCCAGGCGGGGTGGGTGATGCCGGAGGTGGCGCGTTTACGCCCCGGTATCGCCTTCACGCTGGCGCTGGCGCCGGCGATCAACTGGCTGCGGCAGGGGCGTTACAACACCCGCGCGGCGATGGCGGCGGCGGGGGAAGATGAAGCGAAAATCCAGGCGCGCGAAGCGCACTGGCGCCATATCCAGACGCTGCTCGAGCAACCGGACGGCTACGCGCAGTACCGCCGCGAGTATGGCTCCGCCGCATTGAGCGCCGACCGCTGGCGCTTTATCCGCGCCAACATGGCCAGCGACGCGACGGCGGGATTGCGGAATTTCAACACGCCGGTGCACCTGATCCTGGGCGGGCGCGACGTCAACGTGGACGCGGACGAAACCGAGCGCGTGTATCGGCAAACGATCCCGGCCTCGCTGCTGACGGTAACGCGCATCGACGAAGCCGACCACGTGATGATCAAACCGCTGTTCGCCCGCCATCCGTGGCTGATCAACGTGGTGGGCCTGTTTGCGCCGCGCTCGGTGCAATACGACGCCTACCGACAGGACGTGGCGGCCTTCCTAGCCGCTCAGCCCTGCGGGCGCGGGCGCTAACTGCCGGGAGCCGCGGGCGGTGCCTGTTCTTCGTGCGGCTGCGGCGCGCGGGAGATCTGCATCGCCTGCTGAGGCATGCCGATGCCGGCCCGATCGAAATGGATTTTCACCAGCCGATCGAGGGCGTATTGCACCACCCACTGTTTCAGCGCCTGCGTGCGCACCGTCACGCGGGTGGTGAACGAGCGGTCGCCCAGCGCCACCACGCCGTTGAAGACCGGCTCGCCAATCAGGAAATGCTTCACCTGCTCATCCTGCTTCAGCGCCGCGACGGCCTGATGCAGCACCTCATTGACCCGATCGATATCCTCGTCGCGGCTGACGGTGTAGTTGGCGCGATACACCCCGAACTCACGCGCATAGTTGGCCAGCGTAGTGATCGAGGAGTACGGCACGATGTGGTAGACGCCGTAGTCGTCGCGCAGGCCAATCGAGCGAATGGTCATGCGCTCCACGGTGCCGGTGATGCCGCTGACGGTGACGTATTCGCCGGTGTTCATGCCGTTTTCGAACTGGATGAATACGCCGGTAATCACGTCTTTCACCAGCGTCTGGGCGCCGAAGCTGATAGCCAGCCCCAGCGCGCCGGCGCCCGCCAGCAGCGGCGCGATGTTCAGCCCGACCTGCGACAGCACGATCATCACGGTAATGGTGCTGATAACGATAGCCAGCACGTTGCGAAACAGCGTCAGCAGCGTGCGTTCGCGCGCGCTCGGCCGCACGCCGTTGCTGAGCTCCAACGCCAGGCGGTGCTCGATGATGCTGGCCATCAGCGTCCAGCTGAAGACGGCGATCAGCAGGATCAGCAGGATATGCACCAGCCCGCCGAGCGTCCGCTGGCCATTTTCGCTGCCTGCCCACTGGTACAGATTAATCAGGTGCCAGGCGTCAAGCAGGAACAGCGTCACCGCCAGCACCACCATCACCCGCAGTATCTTCAACCCGTTAGGAATATAGGAGTTGATGCGCCGCTCAAGCATCGGATAGCGCAGATTGACGTCGGTCGGCAGCGAAATGCGGCGGAAAATCCAGCGGGTCAGCATGCCGGACAGCAGAGCGCCGACGCCGACTACCAGCAGGCTTTTCACCGTGGCGCTCATCATAAAGCGCAGGCTGTTGCCGATGTCGAACTGGGACAGCACGAACAACACCAGAAAATAGGCGATCGCCAGCAGGTGCCAGATATGCCCCAGGCCGCGCAGGATCACGCTGAAAAACGCCATCGACCGTTCGGCCAGCAGGTTGATCTGTTGCTGTATCGGCTTGCGGTTGTGCAGGATCAGCCAGATGGCATACAGCGTCAGCGCCAGCATGACCACCAGGTTGACGGCGGCGGCGGCCGGGTAGCTGATCTGCACCGCCACCACCGGCACCACCACCATCAGGCCGTAGCCGATCAGCCCGCTGAGCCAGGCGAGGCGCGTGTTCCAGTAGCGCGCGCTCGGGTCGCTGAAGGGGAAGGGGCGCAGGTAGTCGAAGTTGGGGGCGAAAATCAGCCGCAGCACCGCCTTGAAGAACTCAATCACCGCGAAGGCGCTGAGAAACAGGGTCTGCAACCGCAGAATGGTGGCGCTGTCGGCGTGGACGTGGCGGGCGAACAGGTTGCCCGCCGCCAGCGCCAGCAGCAGCACCAGCAGATCGACGGCGAAAGCGCCGAGAATGGCGGCGGGGCGTTTATACCACGGGCCACGCTGCAGCCGGGCGTTGTGCCCCCAACTGCCCATGCGCTTGTACAGCGGCGCGATCAGTCGCCGGATCAGGTGGAACAGCGCAAAGGTGACCGCCACCGTCAGCAGAAAGTAGCCCAGCGCGCGGAAAAAGCCGGCGGGATTGAAAACGCGCTTCGGGCCGGAATCGATCAGCTTTTGCAGCGCGCCGAGCTTCTGGTTAAAGGTGCCGATGCCTTCCTGCGCCAGCGAGTTCAGGCTGTCGCTCAGCGTCGCCGGCGTTGATTCCACCGGCGTTGCCGGGGCGGTGGCGGGGGCGTCGCCGGCGGCCTGTTTCAGGTGGTTGATGAGTTCCGCGCGCGCTTTGTCGTCCTGCAGCAGATCGGCCAGCGCGGCGTAGGCGGCTTTCTGCTGCTCGCTCTTGTCGGCGGGCGCGGGCGGCGCGTTTTGCGCCAGGGCCGGTGGTGCGAAGACGTTCAGGGTCAGCAACAGCAGCAGGAAAAGCAGGTGTTCTCGCAGATGAGAACCTCGTCGGGAGTCTGCGTTTGGCGGCATTGTTCCTCTCTTTGGCGTTCTGTGATCGGCGGATGTAAAAGCAATACGATGAAAAACAATCAATATAGTAGGAAAGATGGCGCGCTGGGGCGTGGGAGAGCGTGCGGAATGAAAGCGGCGGGCGCGTGGCGCGCCCGCCGTTAAACCGCCGGGATCAGGACACGTGCTGCAGGAACTCCTGCAGACGCGGGCTTGGCGGATGGTTGATCAGATCGTGCGGGTTGCCGTCTTCGGCAATCCGGCCCTTATCGATAAAGATCAGGCGCGACGCCACTTTTTCGGCAAAGCCGACTTCGTGGGTGACGATGACCATCGTCATGCCTTCCTCGGCCAGATCCTGCATCACCTTCAGCACTTCGTGGCGCAGCTCCGGATCGAGCGCGGAGGTCGGTTCGTCGAACAGCATCATTTTCGGCTTCACCGCCAGCGCGCGCGCAATCGCCACGCGTTGCTGCTGGCCGCCCGACAGTTCGGACGGGTAGTGGTGGGCACGCTCCGCCAGACCGACCTTGGCCAGCAGCTCGCGCGCCAGCTTTTCCGCATCGGACTTCTTCGCGCCGCGCACGCGGATCGGGCCGAAGGCGACGTTTTCCAGCGCCGTCAGGTGCGGGAACAGGTAGAACTGCTGGAACACCATGCCGGCTTCCTGGCGGATCAACCGATCGTCCACTTTCGGATCGTTGGCTTTCAGGCCGTCGACGATCAGATCGCCGCTGGTGACTTCCTCCAGCTTGTTGATGCAGCGTAGCAGGGTAGATTTACCGGAGCCCGACGGCCCGATGATCACCACCACTTCGCCTTTGTCGATCTTCAAATCGATGTTGTGCAGCACCTGGGTTTGGCCAAAATGCTTGGAGACGTTTTTAAATTCAATCACAGGATTTTCATCCTTCTTTCCAGACGACGCAGCACGAAGCTCAGCACCAGGGTAATAATCAGATAGATAACCGCCACGGCGCTCCAGATTTCCAGCGCGCGGAAGTTACCGGCAATAATTTCCTGACCCTGACGGGTCAGCTCCGCCACGCCGATCACGATGAACAGCGAGGTGTCTTTGATGCTGATGATCCACTGGTTGCCCAGCGGCGGCAGCATGCGGCGCAGCGCCAGCGGCATAATGACGTAGCGGATGGTTTCGCGGCGCGACAGGCCGAGAGCCAGGCCGGCCTCGCGGAAACCGTTATGAATCGACAGCACCGCGCCGCGGGTGATTTCCGCGATGTAGGCGCCGGAGTTGATCATGATGGTCACCACCGCCGCGGTGAACGGATCGATGCGCAAGTCGCTAAATGCCATCGGCAGGGCGAAGTAGATGAACATCACCTGTACCACGATCGGCGTGCCGCGAATTACTTCGATAAACACCAACGCGATGTGGTTGGCGATCCAACCGCCGTAGGTGCGGGCAAAGCCGGCGACGAGGCCGATGATCAGGCCGCCAATCAGACCGAGGACCGAAATCCACAGGGTCATTTTGGCGCCCTCTAACAAGATAGGAATGGCGGGCCAGATGGCGCTCCAGTCGAACTGCATGATATTTCTCCCGGTGATCCCAAACGTGGGTATCAGATACAACGAAGCGCAGGGGGTTAAGCGACCCCCTGTGCTTAAGTTAATAGCTTGCCAAATTCACAGCTTACTTAGGTTCGGTGCCGAACCACTTCTTGTAGATCTCGTTATAGGTGCCGTTCGCGCGCAGGGTTTTCAGCGCACCGTTCACCTTCTCGCGCAGCTCGTCGCTGCCTTTAGGGAAGGCGATGCCATACTGCTGTGCTTCCAGCGAATCGCCTACGGTTTTGAACTTGCCGGCGCCGGCCGTCTTAATGAAGTATAGGATGTTTGGCGTGTCGTGCAGCACCGCATCGGCGCGCTTGGTGCCCAGTTCCATGTAGGCGTTGTCGATGTTAGGGAACTGGCGCAGATCCTTGGTTTTGATGTGCTGCTTGGCGTAATCCACCGAGCCGGTGCCGCTCTTCACCGCCACCACTTTGCCGTTCAGATCGTCGATGCTTTTCACGCTGTTGTTGTCGGCGTTGACCATCACCAGCAGGCCGCTCTTGTAGTAGCCGTCGGAGAAGTCGATGGCTTTTTTGCGCTCATCGGTGATGGTGATGCCGGCCAGCGCCAGGTCGACGTTTTTGGTCTGCAGCGCCGGAATGATGCCGCCGAAGTCCATCGGTTTCAGGGTGTAGTCCAGCTTCAGCTCTTTGGCGACGGCGGCCCACAGGTCGATGTCGAAGCCGACGTATTTGTCGCCTTGTTTGAACTCAAAAGGAACGAAAGCGGTGTCGGTGGCGACCACCAGTTTGTCTGCTGCGTGGGAACTTACGGCAAAGGCCAGAGAGAGTGCGGCCAGGGAGACTTTAAAAATCGACTTCATGAGAGGAATTCCTGTACAGGTTGCGGATTACCCATTTTTTATATTGCAGTTGGTGCCATGAAAAAATCGTGCCATGTTTTCAACTACTATAAAAACAAAGAGTTAGTGCGTGATGTTGTGCCGGAAAGGCGAATTGTTATGGTTGTGCACCAAGGTGAGGCACCAAAATGGTGCGTAAGAATTATCTTGGTGCACGGGGCTATCATTAACCAAATTTTGGCTGTGAAACAACCGTTCTTTAACGTTTTTGCTTCAATATTGATAACTAACTCTAACTTTCATGATGCACTGACGGTGCAAGCGGGGCCGCGAGGGTGCAAAAGGGGGAGCAGATAATGCTAGCGCAACTGGCTGTCTTTGCTGCCGCGCCGATTGTACAGGCTGGCGGCCGCGTGTTTTTTGTCTTGTTCGGTCTGGCAGGCGAGGCAAAAACGCACGCCCGTTAACGCCTTGCGTCGCGCCTCGGGGATCGCCTCTCCGCATTCCTGGCAATAGCGTTCGCTCTCGCCGTGCCCGAGCGCTTCACGCGCGCGCTGCACCGCATCGTCGACGGTGGAATCAATCTGATCTTGTACGGCGCCGTCCGCCGCCCAGCCGCTGGCCATCATTACCTCCTGACAAGGGAACCTTACCGTTTAATATGGGCCGTTTTTTGTACAATGCAACGGTCGCGCAAAAGAAAACAGGCCGGGCAAAGCCCAGCCTGTTCTGCCCGGAACGACGGGCGCTCTGCAACGCTTTCGCGTTATTCGATATTGGATTCGATAAACCACAGGAACTTGTCCAGATCGCGCGAGGCGGCGGTGAACATGTCGGCGGTGTCTTCGTCTTCCACTTCGGTAATCGCCTTGCGGATGTCATTCGCTACCGCGCCGTAGCGATCGGCCAGCGCCTTCAGGTGCTCCTGCACGCTGTGGATATTGGTCGGATAGCTTTTCAGCGGTGTGCGATCGTTGACCACCTGTACGGTGCCCAGTGCGACGCCGCCCAACTGCACCACGCGCTCGGCGAAGGTGTCCTGATGCTCGATGATGGCGGTGCGGAAGCCGTCCAGCATTTCATGGACCGCGATGAAGTTCGCGCCGCGCATGTTCCAGTGCGCCTGTTTGGTGATCAGCGAAAGATCGATAAATTGCACGACCTGATGGTTCAGCGCCTTGATGGCGGCTAGTTTGACTTTTTCGTCCAGATCGTTACGGGTATACAGCAGATCAGAAGATTTCGTTTTCACCAGTTTAGCGGTACTCATATCAGATATCCTCTTGATTAGTCGTTGTCCTATTTCGTTACGGGATCAATTATAGCAGGGGTATTTATTTTTGCCGTACGAAAATGGCTATTGCACAAATAGGATTAGCCTAATGGCAATATTTTAATGTGGCTTTTGTTTTTGATTAATGAAATTGATTTTTATTGGTTTTTTTATTTTTTGTTGCAGATTTATTATTTACCGCAGTGACGGTTTATCCCTGTTATTTTATTTTCATTGAGCATGCCGGCCTCAGAAGAATATCCACTTTGTTATCGCGGTGTTAATTTTAAGCCTATTCAGATTGATAGCCGTAATTGATGCAGTTACAGTAGGGAGATTATCCCCTCTCTATGAGTGGCGAGTGATGAAAATTAACGTCGTCGGCACCAGCGGCAGCGGTAAAAGCACCCTGGCGCGTCAACTGGCGGAACGGCTTGACGTGCCCTATATCGAGATGGACAGGCTCTATTGGCGGCCCGAGTGGCAGGGAACGCCCGATGACGCATTCCTGGCGCGGCTTGAGCAGGCGCTGGCCGAAGCGGGCGAAGGCTGGGTGCTGGACGGCAACTACAGCCGCACGCAGCCGATCAAGTGGCGCGAGGTCGACTATATCCTGTGGCTGGACTACGGTTTCGGGCGCACGCTGTGGCAAGCCGTGCGCCGCGCGTGCCGACGCGCGGCCAGCAAACGTGAGCTGTGGCCGGGCACCGGCAACCGGGAAAGTTTTCGCCGTTCTTTCTTCAGCCGCGAGTCGATCGTACTTTGGACGATCCGCACCTACGCCAAAAATCGGCGAAAATACCTGGCGGAAATGGCCGGCGCCGGGCGCTGCTTCATACGCTTGCGTTCTCCCCGCCAGGCCGCCGATTTTTTACGGGCGTTGCCGCAGGGTCACAGCAGCAGGCGGTGATGGATCCTCACCACCGCTTTCTTGATGTGCTGCGGCCGCTGCCACAGGCAGCCGGTTTTGTGCGGCTCCATTTGGAAAAAGATCGCGAACATGCCGTGCGTCATGTGCAGCGTTTGCGGATGGCGTTTGATGTCCAGCAGCAGAAGGTCGCTATTTTCTGCGTGGGGCTGTTCGCGATGCCCGTCGCCCGCCAGACCGTATTCGATGCGCTCTTCACCGCTGATCAGCAGATGGAGCGCGATGTACTCCTGATGCATCTCGGCGCGCTTCTGCGCCGCCGGCGTAGTGGTCAGCGTCATGACATCCATAAAGATGTTATCGCCGTCGATCGGGTGATGGCCTGGGGCCAGTTCGGGCAGGTCGCATCGACGCAACTCGGTCAGGGTTGCAACCAGCGCCGGCGCGAGTCCGCGGCCGAAGCGTGGGTTGAACAGGCTGTTGTGAATCACTGTTATTCTCCATGTGAGCGAAAGTCCAAAGTGCCTGCGGTACAGGCTAAGGGGAAGTATGCCGACTTGTCACGAGGAAAACAGTTAACCCGCCTGCATTCCGGCGTTGCGGTCGGTAGGCGGGTTAGCGATCAGGAAAGGCTTTCGAGGCGCGGTTTAGGGCGGATGGTCAGGGCGGAGCCCATGGAGGCGGCGATGATGGCCGCCAGCGCCAGCCATTGCACGCCGCTCAGGTGTTCGCCGAGGAACAGCATGCCGGACAGCGCCGCCATTGCCGGTTCCAGGCTCATTAAGGTGCCGAAGGTGCGCGCCGGGATTTTGGGCAGCGCGATGATCTCCAGTGAATAAGGCAGCGCGGTGGAGAGGATCGCTACCGCCAGCGCCACCGGCAGAATATCGAGGTTGAACAGCACGCTGCCGGTTTGCCAGGCGCCGATCGGGCAGAACACCAGCGCGGCGATCAGCGAACCGAGTGCCACCGTGCCGGGGCCGTGATCGCCGCCGGCCTTCTGGCCGAAGATGATATAGACCGCCCAGCAGGCGCCGGCGCCGAGCGCGCAGGCGGCACCGAACGGATCGATCCCCCCCACGCCGTGGCCGAGCGGCAGCAGGAACCACAGCCCGGCGATCGCCAATGCCACCCAGAGGAAGTCGATCGGCCGCCGCGAGGAGAACATGGCCACCGCCAGCGGGCCGGTAAACTCCAGCGCCACGGCGATGCCGAGCGGCACGGTGCGCAGCGACAGGTAGAACAGGTAGTTCATCGCGCCGAGCGACAGGCCGTAAATCAGCAGCGGCAAGCGGCTGCCGGCGGCGAGGCGCATGCGCCACGGGCGGAAGATGATGAACAAAATCAGGGTGCCGATGAAAAGGCGCAGCGTGGTGATGCCTTCCGCGCCCACGATCGGGAACAGACTTTTGGCCAACGAGGCACCGCTCTGGATAGACACCATGGCGATGATTAACAGACAGATAGGCAGCAGCGCGGAGGGCGCTCTGCCGGAAGTAGGTAACGACATCCTTAACGGGCCTTTTATGCGCCGTTCCTCAGCCTTGAGAAAACGGTCGAAACGGGGATGCGAGCAGTGTAAATGAAATGCGAAAATCTGTCTGAGAAAAGCGCGCATCGCGGTGAAATCCGCCGATCCTCGGATGAGATGTGGCGGATTTGGTCAAAAAGTGCGCTTTTTCTTAAGAATTATCTGGATATTAAATAGGTGATTTTTGTCACAGAAAGCCGTAGAATACGGCCGAAAATAGAGCGAAAAGAAGAAGATACACTGTTCTTGAAATCTTCTGTTACACGATATAAAGCATTAGACACTCATTTCAAGGCAGAGTTTCACGCTAATTTTTGTTATATTTTCAAAGCATGAACAAATGGATGTACTTAATAATAAAACGCGTTTGAGGTGGTTATGAAAAAAATTGCATGTCTTTCCGCAGTAGCAGCTTGCGTATTAGCAGTTAGCGCAGGTACCGCATTCGCTGGTCAGAGCACCGTATCCGCTGGCTATGCGCAGGGTGATTTCCAAGGCGTTGCTAACAAGGCCGACGGTTTCAACCTGAAATACCGTTACGAGTTCGACAATAACCCACTGGGCGTAATCGGTTCCTTTACCCACCTGGAAAAGGACGGTTCTCAGGACGGTTTCTACAACAAAGCTCAGTACAACTCTATCTCTGCCGGTCCAGCATACCGCATCAATGACTGGGCGAGCATCTACGGTCTGGTTGGCCTGGGTTACGGTAAATTCACTACCAACGCTCAGAACGGTACTTCTCGTCACGACACCGCTGACTACGGCTTCACCTACGGTGCCGGTCTGCAGTTCAACCCAATCGAGAACGTTGCCCTGGATGTCGGTTACGAGCAGAACCGCATTCGTAGCGTTGACGTTGGCACCTGGAACGTTGGCGTAGGCTACCGCTTCTAAGTGTGTTCGTGCCTGCGGGCATGAACCTGCGGCAGATTTTGCCGCACCGATAAAAAATCCGCCTCCGGGCGGATTTTTTTTATCTGTTATCGGCCGCCGCGCCCCGTCGGCTGCGTTGAAAAGCGTGCGCTGCGGGCATCGCGCTCATAGCCTTGTGGTTCGGTCAATAGCCCGTACAGCTCGGGGCGGCGTCCGTAAATCCAGCGACGGCCAGTGCTGAGCGGGATCAGCGTCAGATCGAGTTCGGCGCTGACCATCCGGTCTTCCGCCGCCCAGGTCTCTGCCACGATGCGGCCGTAAGGATCGAGGATCATCGCGTTGCCGGTGCGTATCTCATCGTCATCGCGGCCCACGCCGTTGCTGAACAGCAAGAACAGCCCGTTGTCGTGAGCGCGCGACGGTAGCCAGCGCATCAGCCAGCCGCGGCCGTGTTCGCCGCGAAAGGCGGCTTCTATCGCCTGCGGATCTTCCGCACGCCGTTGCCACAGCGTCTGCGGGATCGGCTTCATGCCGTGCGGGCTGCGCGAATGGGTGCCGCCGGTCTGGTGCGGGGCGATCAACACCTCCGCACCCAGCAGCGCCGTGGCGCGCACATTCTCCACTAGATTGTTGTCCCAGCAGATCAAGACGCCCACGCGCACGCCCCAGGGGGTATCGAACACCGTGTAGCGGTCGCCGCTGGCGATAGCCGGGTGTTCGAAGGCGTGCAGTTTACGGTGCACATGTAGCTCGCCGTCCGGCAGACAAACGGCATAGGCGTTGTAGCAACGGCCGTCGTCGCCTAGCTCGATCAGCCCGACGCCGATCGCCATGTTGTAACGCTCCGCCAGCGGGCGAATGCGCGCCAGAGAAGGGCTGCTCGCGATCGGCTCCGCCAGCGCGCGCACCTCGGCGTCGGACAGATGGCGCACGTGCCAATAGCCGGTGATGCACATTTCCGGGAAGGCCAGCAGCTGTATCTGCTGCTCGGCCGCCTCCGTGATAAAGCGTTCCATGGTCGACAGGTTGTAATTCTTATCGTTGGCGCGATGCTGGAATTGCACCGTGGCGGCGCGAAGTGAAGGGGTCATGGTGTCTCTCCGGTTGGGGTCTGCGTTGATTACAGCAGGTGGATTGATTACTGTATAATCAATTAAATTCCCTATTCGATAACCTGATGGAATGGATATAAAACAACTGCGCGCCCTGGTGGCGCTGGCCGAACAGGGCAACTATCGGCAGGCGGCGAGCCTGCTGTGCATCAGCCAACCGGCGCTGAGCAAGCAGATTCAAGCGCTGGAAACCCAGCTCGGCGTTCGGCTGTTCGAGCGTGGCCGACAGGGGGCGGTGCTCACCGCCGGTGGGCAGCGGCTCTACCCGGAGGCGCAGGCGCTGGTGGAACAGTACCAGCAGTTTCAGCGGCGCGCCCGGCGGGTAGCGCTCGGGGAAGCGGGGCGGCTGGCGCTGGGATTTGGCCTCTCCAGTTTTCATCTGGCGCCGCAGCTGGTGGCCGCCTTTCGCCAGCGTTTTCCCGAGGTGGTCATTGGGCTGGAGGACATGCCGTCGGAGCGGCAGTATCAGCTGTTGCTGCAGGGCGATTTGCAGGCGGGGTTCGTGCGCTTACCGGTCACTACGCCGCTGTGCGGCGTGGCATTGCTGAGCGACCGGCTGGTGCTGGCCGCGCCGGGCGCGCTGGCGCTGCGGGCCGACGACCTGATGGCGCGTTTCAATCAGCTGCCGCTGTTGCAGCTGACGCCGAAACGCGGGCGCGGGCTGAGCGATCAGTCGCTGCGGTTTATCGCCGCTCACCGGTTGACGCCGAACGTGGTGCAGCAGGCCGGCGATATCCAGACGCTGCTGGCGCTGGTCGCCGCCGGCGTTGGCGTCGCGCTGCTGCCGCACAGCATCACGCACATCGCGCCGGTTGGCATCGACATTCTGCCGCTGAGCGGCGAAGAGACGGAGTGGCAGGTCGGTATCGCCTGGGATCCGCAGCGCGCGGACGCGCTGCGGGACAACTTCATTCAGACGGCGTTGGCGGTGCAACGCGCTTAGGCTTTCAAAGCGGGCAGTACATCACGACGATCGGGCTCTGGTGATACTCGCTGCGGTGGCTTTCGCAGAAACCGACCTTTTTCGCCAGCCCCAGCGAAGCCTGGTTTTCCGGCGAGATGATGCAGACGGTTTTCTCGCCCGGCAGGTGCGTTTTACCCCAGGCCAGCGCCGCCCGCAGTGCCTCGGTGGCGTAGCCTTTGCCCTGCGCCGAGCTCACCAGCGTCCAGCCCATTTCCGGTGCGTCGAGCGCCGGGGTGATGTCGCGCAGGAAGTTGGAAAAGCCGATGCTGCCGAGGTACTCGCCGCTCAGTTTGTCACGCACCGCCCAATACCCGTATCCCAACAGCGCCCAGTGGCCGACGTAGCGCATCAGGCGCCCCCAGGAGTCCTCCCGGTCGCGCGGCGTGCCGCCGATGTAGCGTACCACCTGCGGATCGGCCCACAATGCGGCCAGCGACTCGAAGTCGTCCAGCGTGTGCGCGTCCAGCCGCAGACGTTCGGTGATAAGCGTTGGCGCGGTGTTGATTACGGTCATGTTGCTGCTCCTGCACAGGGTGAAAGGCGATGAAAAACAACGGCGTTCAGTATGCCAGAGAAATCACATCGCCAGCCACAACGGCCGGGTGAACAGAAAGCCGCTCAAGACCGAGCAGGGTGGTCAGCTTCGTCCAGGTCTTGGGGCCAGCCGCCGCCGCACAAGAGGCCATCGAGTAGGCGGGGCTTGGGTTGCTGACGGCAGGGGAAGAGGAAATACGAACCGGAATCAGGATGAAAGTTCGCTATCGATGCCACTGGCGGGCGCTTCACTGGCTTCAGCACCGCCGCGTTCACGCCATTCGCGGCGCCTTTGTTCAGCCCATTCTTCGTGGAAGGTTTGCATTTCTCTTTGGTGCCGTTCCTTTATGCTCATAGGAGTTGGGTGGGATTCTGCCGTTAACAGGCGGTATTTCGATGACATATAATCCGTCCTCAATAAGCCCTTGGTTGTACAAATAATGTACGCGATGCGCATGTTTTTTCAAGAGCGAGTCATAAATTCTGGCTAACGCTGGCCTGAGCGGTACGCTGAAAACCAATCTCGCTTGATATTGCGCCACAAAAGTGACGATCGCCTGGCCGATGCCATTAATGAATAGCTGTTCTCGTTCATCTCGGGTGTATGCCATCCTGGTATAGGTATCAAATAAGGATTTGGTTACTTCGGCGCGGGTTTCCAACGCCCTTACATCGTACAGTTCCATGACGTAAGCATTGTCCAATACTTCCGAGGCAGGATAAGCCCCAATAAGCCATTGACGCATCCTTAACGTCGCTTTTTTAAAATCAAGGTAATATGCAGCAACGCTGCTGGCTTTTTTAAAAACCGTTATTCGGTACCTATATTCCGTGACAGGTCGTGCATTGATCTCCCTCACATCAATCTCCATGATAAAATCCTTTTTACTATTATTTTTCCTATAGTTACCCCCGTTGTGACGAACAGATTATTAACCGCGGCGGAGAAGATCCGCCAGCCGCCGATGAGGCTTATGCGCAGCGCCGCGCAAAACTAAATGCCGCTGAACCAGTTGTAGCCCTGATCTTCCCAATACCCGCCCGGATTGACGTCGCTGACGAAGATCGCGGCGATATGTTTGGCGTTTTTGAACCCCAGTTTGGTTGGCACCCGCAGCCGCAGCGGGTAGCCATAGTCCGCCGGCAGCGCCTTGCCGCCGAAATCCAGCGCCAGGATGGTCTGCGGGTGCAGCGCGGTGGCCATGTCGAGGCTGGAGTAGTAGCGATCGGCGCATTTGAAGCCGACGTAACCGGCATTGAGATCCGCGCCGACGTGCTGCAGAAAGGTGCGTAGCGGCACGCCGCCCCATTGGCCGATCGCGCTCCAGCCCTCAATGCAGATCAGACGCGTGATCTGGCTTTGCTGCGGCAGCCGCTGCAGCTGTTCCAGCGTCCAGGGGGCTTTTTTCTCCACTTTCCCGGCGACCTCAAGCCGGTAGCCGGCGAGATCGATCTCGGGGACGTTGTATTCCGGGTAAAACGCGTTGAAGGGGAAAGGGTGGGTAATCTGATCGGGCCGGTAAGTTTGCGCCAGCCGCTGGCCGCTGAACAGCCAGGCCTGCACCCGGTCGTTCCAGCGCGACATGGCCCACAGCACCTTATCCACCCGATCGCCGTCTTGCAGGTTGCAACCGGTGAGCATGGCGATACCACCCAGCGTCAGGCCGGAACGCAGCATCAGGCGGCGCTGCAGATTGACCAACTGCTTTTTTTGGTCCGGTTCCAGTTTTGGCGCGGTTGCCCGCGGCTTTTTCTCATTCATGTTTGCCACCCGTTATCATCGCCCACAGCGTTTTGGGCACGATGATCACCATAAAGACGTGGATCGCCACGAACAGGCCGATGCCGGCCATGGCGAAGAAATGCACGTAGCGCGCGAAATCGAAGCCGCCAAACAGGGCGACCAATCCCTGCAGCTGAACCGGCTTCCAGATCGCCAGGCCGGACAGCACCAGCAACAGGCCCAGCGCCAGTACGCCGAGGTACATCAGCTTCTGAATGGCGTTGTAGTGGCCATGCCGGTGGCGCAGGCGCAGCGTCAACGCCAGCCAGATATCCTGCCGCAGCGCGCCGACGCGCAGCGGCAACAGATCGCGGCGAAAATGGCCGCTGAACAGGCTCCACAGCAAATAGCAGACGGCGTTGAGCGCCAACAGCCACATCACCGCCAAATGCCAACCAATCGCGCCGCCCAGCCAACCGCCCAGCGTCATCTGTGGCGGAAAGCGGAAATCGAACATCGGCGAGGCGTTATAGATCTCCCAACCGCTCATGAACATGCACACCATGGCGAACAGGTTGATCCAATGAGTGATTCGAACCGGCCAGCGATGCACCGGCCGCGACGCGTTGGTTTTCATGGTTTTCTCCGGTTACATCGGCGGCACGGTGCCGTCTTTGCCGGCGGAAATGCGGGTGGCGATGCGCTCGCCCTTATCGTTGACGGCGGAGAACAGCACGATGTGCACGCCCGGTTTCAGCAGGCTCAAATCGCCCGGATCCAGCGTCACGATCGGCACGTCTTCCGGCACGACGACGGTTTTCTGCTGGTTGCCGTAGGTGACGGTCAGGGTACGGCCGTTGGATTTCACCAGTTTGCCGACGGTGCCGTTGGTCATGGTGTCCACTTTGCCGTCGGCGGATTCCCAGGCCGAGTGCCCTTCGCCGGTGCCGCGCAGGCTGGCGGCGAATACGTGCACCTCCAGCGCTTTGAGCGTGCCGTCCGGCTGCGGCACGGCGGCGGTGCCGATAAAGCTGTCCGGTTTGATGTCGTCCAGCGTGGCTTTGGACACGCTGAGCACTTTGGTCTGATCGTTCAGCTTGACGCTGAGTGTCTCGCCTTTGCGATCGGTCAGCTGCAGATTGCCGTCGGCCACCTGGCTGATGGTGCCGCGCAGCGGCGCGATGACTTTGCCCGGCGTTTGGGCGGCGGCGGCCAGGCCGCTGGACAGCAGCAAGGTGGATAACAGTAAACCGGCTATACGATGACGAGTAATCATAACGTTCTCCTGAAATAAGTTTGCCGGTTAAGCATGGTTGAGCCATTGGGTCAGCGCCATGGCCGTTTGATGACATTAATGTCATCAAGTTTGTCCGCCGAAGCTGCTAGTATTTTTGCAGACGTAACGAGGTGGCGAGCATGCGAATACTGGTAGTTGAAGACGATATCGGCACAGGGGATTACCTGAAGAAAGGGCTGGGGGAAGCGGGGTACGGCGTCGATTTGGCGCGCAACGGCACCGACGGGCTGTTTCGCGCGTTGGAGCAGGATTACGATGCGATCGTGCTCGATGTGATGCTGCCGGGGCTGGATGGCTGGCAGATTATCGAGGTGCTGCGCAAGAAAAGCGACGTGCCGATTCTGTTTCTCACCGCCCGCGACGGCGTGCAGGATCGCATCCACGGCCTGGAACTGGGCGCGGACGATTATCTGATTAAACCGTTTTCGTTTACCGAACTGGTACTGCGTTTGCGCACCTTGCTGCGCCGCGGGCCGGCGCGCGAAGCCGATCATTACGCCATCGCCGATCTGCAGCTGGACGTGTTGCGCCGCCGGGCGGTGCGCCAGGATCAGGTGATCCCGTTGACCAACAAGGAGTTCATGCTGCTGCATCTGCTGGTGCGGCGCGAGGGCGAAGTGCTGTCGCGCACGCAAATAGCCTCTCAGGTGTGGGACATGAATTTTGACAGCGACACCAATGTGGTTGACGTGGCCATCAAACGCCTGCGCGCCAAAATAGACCGGCCGTTCGACGTCAAGCTGATCCACAGCGTGCGCGGCATCGGCTATGTTTGCGAGCCACGCTCGTGAGCGGGCGCACGTCACGTCGGCCGGTATCGCTGACGCTGCGCACCGCCACGCTGTTCGCGCTGGTGGCCGCGTTGGTGGTGAGCGGGACGGGCGGGTATCTGTATAGCGCCATGCGCCAGGAAATGACGCTGCGCAGCGATCTGCAGGTGACCGGGCGCGTGGAGTATTTCCGCCATTTGCTGGGGCAGCGCTTTCCTTTGGCGCGCCTGACCGCCAATAACGGCCTGTTTGAAAACATGCTGGGCAATGAACAGGACGTGCTGATTTTCCAAATTCCGGGACAAAAACCGCTCATCAACGTGAACCCGGCCGGGGTGGCATTGCCGCCGATCGCGCCGACGCCGGCCGGCCAGGCGCAGACGTTGGCCGCCGTGCGCGGCGGGGAAACGTCGCAGGGGGTGCCGCTGCGCGCGGCTTCCGCGATGGTGCGTCTGGAAGACGGCAGCCTGTTGCAGATCTCCGCCGCGCACGTGATGGTCAACGAACAGAAGATGCTGGCGCGCTACCTGTGGCGCATCGTCGCGGCGGTGGCGGTGGCTTTCCTGCTGATTGCGCTCCTGGGGTATGGGGTCATGCGCCGAGGATTAAAGCCGTTATGGCGCATGGCGGCGCAGGCGTCGCAGATTGCACCCAATACGCTGTCGACACGCCTGAGCGAGCAGGGGGCGCCGAAGGAGTTGCAGCAGCTGACCCGTTCGTTCAATGCGATGCTCGATCGGTTGAATGAAGGCTATCAGCGGCTGACGCAGTTTTCCGCCGATCTGGCCCATGAGATCCGCACTCCGGTAGGGGCGTTGATGGGCCAGTGTCAGGTGGCGCTTTACCAGCCCCGCAGCGTGGAGGAGTACGAAACCCTGCTGTCGAACAATATGGATGAGCTGGAGCGCATTTCCCGCATGGTGGAAAATATCCTGTTCCTGGCGCGCGCCGGCGAGGCGCAGTCTGCGCTGAACTACAGTCGGCTGGATGTGGCGCTGGAGCTGCGGCGGGTGGCGGATTATTTCGAGGGGCTGGCGGAAGAACGCGGCATCGCGCTGAGCTGCGCAGGTGAGGGAACGCTGAAGGCGGACGCGATGCTGTTCCAGCGCGCGTTGAGCAACCTGGTGGCTAACGCGGTACGTTATGCCGACGAGAACAGCCGGATCGTCCTGCGGGCTGAACGGCGCGCCGATGCCTGGTGGGTACAGGTTATCAATCAGGGGCCGCCGATCGCGCCGGCACAGCTGGAAAAGCTGTTCGATCGCTTCTATCGCGCCGATCCCGCGCGCAGCGCCGGCAATCATGCCAGTGGGCTGGGGCTGTCTATCGTGCGCGCCATCATGACGCTGCACGGCGGTGAAGTTCGCGCGCAGTGTTCCGATGGCCGGGGTTCTGCTTGCTTGACCTTTAGCCTGATATTCCCCTCATCAGTTCAATGAGCTACCGCGAATGTTTTCGCCTGTTGCGGAAAACGCGACAGGCGCCATTCGTAAGTTTTTCCTTTCATTATTGTTTCCCACCGCCTTGGCTGAACCTAAAATTTAACATTTGCGACGCGGCAAACGCGTTAATTCATCGGGCTAATGCGGATGGACTGCGGTCTGTGATTACGCTCAACATTCACGTGTTATTATTTTTTTATTAAAATTTAGTTCTGCGGTCTTTTTTTGAGATGATTTTCCTTAAAATTGATAATTTGCGACACAAAAAACTAACTTTGTGGTTTTTGTCGCGTCAATATATCAATGAATGAGGTGATTGGTTAACCTTTGGTTATGGTTTGCAAGAAAAATCCTATATAAACGATGGTGAGGTGACAAAGCGTATTTCGTGGCGTTAATTGAGTGGTTTTTCTTGCCTGTGCTTGGGTATTTTCGCGAATTACCTGATTAAATATTTATTTAATATTTCATTAACATTTGACGCCAAACTATAAATGATCGCTATAGTGAAAACATGTGAATAAAATGAAATATAGATTTAATGACCATATTCTCTTTGACGCAGACACCAGAACCCTTAGCCCAACAGATTTTTCTGACGATCCCATATCCATATCCAGTCCTTCCAAACGGTTGTTGTTGCTGTTGATTGCCCACCATGGCGAGGCCGTAGGGCGTGAACTGATATTCAAGAAGGTCTGGGACGATTACGGCATGGTGTCCAGCAATAATAATCTTAATCAGTGCGTCAGCAAATTGCGTCGGGTGATTAAAAACCTTGGCGTCGAGGATGAGGTCATTGTTACGGTTCCTAAAGTGGGCTTTATGTTGCGTGATGAGATTACCATCGAGTCTTATGAGGACGCGGAAGATATTCACGACGCGGAGCCTGCCGCGGCTGTGCCGGGATCTGCGGCCGCAGCGACGGTCAATCCGGCGTCCGACACCGTCATCGACGGGGCCTCTTCTCATCTTGGTTATTCCCGCCGTGGGTGGCTGATGTTCAGCGCGATGGTTCTGGGGGGGATCCTCATGGCTATTGCTGTCACGGCCTATTTCAGCGGCTCGGGGGCCCGGCAGGAGAGCTACCTGGGAAAGTCGGGCAACTGTAAGGTTTTCATGTCGTTGCCTGATGCCTCGGCGACGGTCAACGCCAGCCTGAATCGGGACATTCTGGCTTACGCCGCGCACCAAACGGGAGAATGCAGCGGCGATGAGTTTTTGCTGGTGGTGCGCAGCAATCAGGTCAGGGCTTACATTTCCGGCATTTCCCGCTTATTCCTGCTGCGCTGCAAGATCTTGCGCGAACATAAAATGGAGATCTGTTCAGGATTGGAAAGCGACAATGCTGAGTTTATTAATTGACCATTGATCGCCGCTGCCCAACGCGATTGAAGGGCGGTGGATATGACAAAAATATTACAGTGTTGAAATAGAACGTTCGACTTTCATTTGGCGGGTTGCCGTGTGGCGCTTACGAGAGGTATTTCCCTTTCTCTACCGCTTTCTACCTCATTATGGTGATTATGTATGGTTAAAGCCGATTTCGGTGATGCGCTGCTATTTTTTGAACCCAGCTATTTAGTGAGAAGAGGAATGGAAGCATTTCTCGTTACCCAATCAAGTGACAGCTATTTTATCGACACCTTGAGGGAGCTGGAAGGGGTATTGAAAGAGGGAAAGCCTCGCGCGCTTATTATGGAGTTATATCATCAGAGAGAATATTTGTATGATGTATTACGGTTCGTTCTGACGGCAAAAAATGTTTGGCCGGAAATTCCCTTGGTGATTTTCACCGCGGTAGAACACCCCGGTATATTAGCGTTGTTGGCGGCGGATGCGCGCATAGCGATAGTGGCAAAGGAGGAGCCATTGCATTGCCTGAGTGACGCCATTGCGGCTGCGGGTGAGTTCTCCGGCTATCGTTCTCCGCATATTCGCGCCCGCTCGGTGCATCCGGCAGCCGCATTATCTGACAGTGAATGGCGAGTTTTGGCTATGATGGTTGCCGGTGCATCTCCAGGCAGCATCGCCAACGTGACCCGGCGAAGTTACAAAACCATAAGCTCCCATAAACTGAATATTATGCGAAAACTGGGCCTCAATCAGGCCGGCTTTATGCGGCTTATTCTTTCCCTGAGAACCCGATACCCTTCCTGACACAGGGCGAGAAGCCCCCTTTTTCTCTACAGCGGCCGATCTGGATTGGCTGCTGCCCCCTGCGTAAATCCAATCAATCTTTTCCCTCAGCGAACAACGCCGGCGCTGAAATTTTGCACGGCCATGGGAAGGGCGAACAGAGCGTACTTGTGGTTAAACAATACCCGCCTTGCCGGGGTTAAACCACAATGTGATTGTGCTTTCATTAAAGGCTCAACCCGTTTTTTAATGTGATTGATGGGGGTTGAAACATTAATTGCGGGATTTAAATCTAAATATTTGAACTTTAATAGTTAATGATTCTTTTTTGATCGGCCAGGGATATTCTTGTGGCGTCAAGCAGACTGGCTAAACGCAGTGATGCAAACGGCTGGCTGAGAATGGACGAAAGAAAGAAAACATATTCAACATTGAAGGGAGTTATACCATGAAGAAAATGACACTGGCTTTGGCGATCGTTTCCGCCTTTGCAGCGGTCAGCACTGCTCAAGCCGCCGACGTTACCGCTCAGGCGCTGGCAACCTGGTCTGCGACCGCCAAGAAAGACACCACCAGCAAACTGGTTGTGACGCCGATTGGCAGCCTGGCCTTCAACTATGCAGAAGGCATTAAGGGTTTCAACAGCCAGAAAGGCCTGTTTGACGTCACCGTGGAAGGCGATACCACGGCCACCGCTTTCAAACTGACCTCAAAACTGGTCTCCAATACGCTGACTCAGCTGGATACTTCCGGTTCTACGCTGGAAGTCGGGGTGAACTATAACGGTGCGGTGGTCGGGAAAACGGCTGAAACCACCATGATCGACACCACCGCCGGCATTTTGGGCGGCAATCTGAGCGCCCTGTCCAACGCCTACAACCAGGCCGGCCGCACCAGCGCGCAGGATCAGTTCACCTTCAGCATCATCGGCGCGACGTCAAACGGCACCACCGCCGTCACGGATTTCAGCACGCTGCCGGAAGGTATCTGGAGCGGCGACGTCAGCGTCGAGTTCAACGCGACCTGGACTTCCTAATCCCCCGAACGATCTGCATCTGGCAGGGGGGAGACCTCCTGCTATTTATCGCTCATCAACGCCAGTGGAATACCGCAATGACACGCTTTTCTCTCGCCGTCACCCTGATGTTAATGCTGCTGCGGCCGGCTTTGGCGCTCGATGTGGGTGAGATCAGCGCCTTCATGCCTGGCGACAGCGCGCGCCTGAGCAAGGAAATCAAAAACACCACCGACAGCGGCCGGCTGGTGACCATCAAGATCGAACGCATTTCCAGTCCCCTGGCCTCCGGCACGGTGATCCCGATGAGCAGTCGGGATGAAATGCTGCTGTCGCCCGCCAGCCTGATCTTGCCGGCCAACGCCAGCGATGTGATCCGCTTTTACTACAAGGGGCCGAATGATGCCCAAGAGCGTTACTACCGCATCGTTTGGTTCGATCAGGCGCTGAGCGAGGCGGGGCAAAACTCGGCTCGGCGTAATGCCGTGGCCACCACGTCGGCGCGCATCGGCACCATTTTGGTGGTGGCGCCTCGGCAGGATCGCTTCGCCTATCAGTTCGCCAACGGACGGATCAAAAACACCGGCAACGCCACGTTCAAAGTGGTGGCCTACGGCAATTGCAGGAACAAGCAAGACGGCAGCGACTGCAAGGAAAACTATTTTGTGATGCCGGGGAAGGATCGCGCCTTCAGCAAGGTTGACGTCAACGATAAAAAAGGACGCGTCGCGCTGTGGCACGGCGAACAGTTTATCCCGGTGAAGTAATGCGCGCGTTATCCACGATGGATGCAAAACAATCACGCAAGGAGTGGCATGTGAACGCTGTGCTGTTGAGAACGCTTTTGGCTGCCGGTGCGCTGGCGCTCCCGACGCTGTTGCCTGGCCGTATGGCGATGGCGGCCGGTTTGACGCAGATTAACGGCGTGCTGATCCCGCACACTTTCAGCCTGGCGTTGCGCGAGGGGATGAGTATTCCGCTGTTGTTGCATTATGAAAAGAGCGATGGCGTCAAAGACGACAGCCGCATCGGCCATGCCTTTCTCTACCTGGATCAGGACAGGCTAAAGATTCGTCGGGTGACGCTGGAGGATAACGACGACGGCGCCCGGCTGACGGCGGCGATTGCCGGCCAGCTGCAGGCTTTGCAGGATGCGCCATTCGATCGGCAGCAGCATATTCGGATCGCGGACGACGCCTGGCTGGCGCTGGATTTCCGGCAGCTCAACCTGCAGCTGGTGGTGAAGGAATCCGCGTTGGGGACGGTGCTGCGCGCCCGCTCCAGCGACATCGGCGCGTCCAGCGTGGATGCCGTAAGCAGCACGCTGGATTATAACCTCGGGGTCTACGATAACCGGGCCCGCGCCAGCGAAGGCAATACCTCCAGTTATTTATCGCTCAACAGCGTCACGGCGTTGCGTGAACACCACGTGGAGTTGAACGGTTCCATCTACGGTATCGGCAGCGGCGATGAAAACGCCACGCTGTACAAAGCGATGTACGAGCGTGATTTCGCCGGCCGCCGTTTCGCCGCCGGCATGCTGGACAGCTGGAATCTGCAGTCGCTGGGGCCGGTCACGACCATCAACTCGAGTAAGATTTATGGCCTGTCCTACGGCAACCGCGCCAACTCGACGGTATTCGATAATTCCCAATCGCTGACGCCGATCGTGGTTTTTTTCCCCTCGGCCGGCGAGGTGCATCTGTCGCGCGACGGGCGGCTGCTCAGCGTACAAAACTTCACGATGGGCAACCATGAAGTGGACACCGGCAGTTTGCCCTACGGTATCTATGACGTAGAGGTGGAGGTCGTGGTCAACGGCAAAGTGGTCGATAAACGCATGCAGCGAGTGAATAAATTGTTCAGCCCCAATCGCGGTGCGAATGCGCCGCTGGCCTGGCAATTCTGGGGCGGGATGCTGCGCATGGACGACTGGCGCGGCGAACGGGAACGCCACCGCCCGGCAAAGGACTCTTATTTGCTTGGCGCTTCGGCTACCGGCAATCTGCAAACGCTTAATTGGGCGCTGTCGGGGTATTCGTTTGACGGCAACGCCGTCGGCGAGAGCCGCGTCAGCCTGCCGGTGACCGAGTCGATTCAGATCAACCTGCAAAACATGGCGGCCTCCGATCGCTCCTGGAGCCTGGTCAACAGCGTCAGCGCCGCGTTGCCCGGCGGCTTCAGCAGCGTATGGATCAATCAGGAGAAAACGCAGATTGGCGATCGTCTGTTGCAAAATGACGCCTATAACCGCGCCGTTGGCGGCAGCCTTAATCTGGGGGCGCTGTGGTCTCCGCTGGGCACCCTGAGCGCCAGCTACAACGACGATAAGAAGAACGACAGTCACTATTACAACGCCGACTATTACCAGAACATCTTTACCGGCCGATTCGGCACGCTGGGCGTCCGGGCGGGCGTGCAACGCTACAACAACGGCAGCAGCAACGCCAATACCGGCAAGTACATCGCGCTCGATTTTTCACTGCCGATGGGCAACTGGCTCAGCGCCGGCGTTTCCAATCAAAACGGTTACACCACCGCCAACCTGGCGGCGCGCAAGGACATCAAGGACGGGCCGATCCGCACCCTGGGCGCCAACCTGTCGCGGGCGATTTCCGGTGATACCCGCGGCGACAATCGCTTCAACGGTGGTGGCTATGCGCGCTTCGACACCAAGTATTCGGCCGGCACGCTCAACGTCAGCAGCTCCGCCGACGGCTACGTTAACAGCAGCCTGACCGCGAGCGGCAGCATGGGTTGGCAAGGGCGTGATATTGCCATCAGCGGCCGCAACGAAGGCAACGCCGGGATTATCTTCAATACCGGCATTGAAAACGACGGCCTGCTGACCGCACGGGTTGACGGCCGGATGGTGAAGCTGAGCGGCAATAAGAATTACCTGCCTTTGTCGCCTTACGGTCAGTACGACGTTGAGCTGATGAACAACAAAAACTCGGCGGAGAGCTTCGACATCGTCACCAGGCGCAAGAGCAAGCTCACCCTGTATCCGGGCAACGTGGCGGTGATCTCGCCGGAGATAAAACAGATGGTGACGGTGTTTGGCCGCATCAAAGCGGAGGACGGCACGCTGCTGGCCAACGCCTATATCAAGAACCATATCGGCCGCACCCGCACCGATGAGAAAGGCGAATTTATCATGGACGTCGACAAGAAATTCCCGGTTATCGATTTTACCCACGGCGGCAATCAGACATGCGAAGTGGATTTGGATCTCAGCAAGGCGCAAGGCGCCGTGTGGGTCGGCGACGTGATCTGCACCGGGCTGAAAACCTATGCAGGCAATATGTCATCCGGGGAGTCTGACCATGAGAGCTAACGTTGCGCTGTTGTTGTTGGCGCTGGTCGCCCCCGCGCTGCAGGCGGCGGTCAGCCAGACCAACTGGCCGGATGCGGCGGTCATGAAATTTGTCTTCGTGGAGAACAACGCCGACGACAACTTTTTCGTCACGCCGGCCGGCGGGCTGGATCCGCGCATGACCGGCGCCAATAAGTGGACCGGGCTGAAATACGGCGGTTCCGGCACTGTCTATCAGCAGAGCCTGGGGTACGTGGATAATGGTTACAACACGGGGCTGAATGCCAACTGGCGCTATGACATGTGGCTGGAAAATGCGCCGATAAAGAATCCGTTCCTCGGCCTGCGCTGCATCAACTGGTATGCCGGTTGCAATATGGATACCAGCTTGATTCTGCCGCAGACCACCGACGAAAAGGGATTTTACGGCGCCGTGGTTACGCCCGGCGGCGCAAAATGGATGCACGGCATGATGTCGCCGAGCTTCTATCAGTATCTGAAGCAGATGGCGGCGGGCGAAGCTTTCAGCATGCAGATCAACGGCTGCCAAACGTCGGTGGCTTATGACGCCGCGGCCGGCGGCCGCTGTCGGGATCAGGCCAGCGGCAGCTGGTACAAGCGGACCGTCACGCACCGCAAGGCGGCCCACCTGCGCTTTATCAATACCAACGCCGTATCGGAGGTGTTCGTCAACAGCGATGGGGTGCCGATCATCGGCGAGGGCAATGCCGATTGCAAGAACCAGACCATCGGCGCTCGCTCAGGCATCATGTGCAAGATGGTCAGCTACGATTTGCAGACCGACGGCAGCGTGAGCAATACCTCGATTCATATTTTCCCGGCGATTAACCATGCGGCGCTGTCCTCAGCGGTGAACGCCGCCGATCTGCAGTTCAGTCTGAACGGCAACACCTGGAAAAACACGTCGGGCACCGGCAGCTACTATACGTTTAACGAGCTGAAGAGCAGCAACGCCGTCTATGTGTTCTTCTCCAGTAACTTCTTCAAACAGATGGTCGCGCTGGGGATTTCCGACAGCGGCACCCGCGATCTGATCAATTTCCGTTTTCAGAACACCACCTCGCCGGAGTCGGGATGGTATGAGTTTTCCACTTCAAACCAGCTGATTATCAAGCCGCGCGATTTCAGCATCAGCATTATTTCCGATGATTACGACAACAGCCCACACCGTGAAGGCTATGTCGGCCCGGCGGAGCCGGCGCTGGAGTTCGGCTACTTCGTGACCACCAGCGGCAAAACCGCCGCCGATCAGGTGAGGGTGATGGCGACCGGGCCGACTCAGGCGATCAACGGGGTGAACTATTGCCTCTTTTCTTCTGCGGATAACACTACCCAGGTGCCGTTCCCCGCCACCCTCGGCATCACCACCAGCACCAACGGCCAGCAGAGCTTCGCCGCCGGCTGCGATGGCCAGTGGCACGACATGACCAATGCGCTCTGGAGCAGCACGCCGTGGAATGATATCTCCGGTGAAGTGGGGGTGCTGAACAAGACCCGCGTGACCTTTAGCATTCCGATGAACAATCCGATCTCGCTGAGAACCGTCGACGGCAACGGTTGGTATGGCGACGTCAGCGCCGCCGGTGAAATTCATGTCGAAGCCACCTGGCGCAACATCAATTGAGGGCAGGGCGTGAAACTTGTGCTGATAGGGTTGCTGTGTTTGTCCTTTCCCTTTACCGCCGCCGCGATCAATGTCGGTACCCTGACGTTTGCCATGGATCAGGATCGCTCATTCACCGCCAAACGGGTGTTGAATAATAACCGCAGCGCGCGCCTGTATCAGGTGAGCATTCGCGCCATCGATCGGCCGGGAGAGCGCGAGGTGCGCAGCCGGCCGGCGGACGGCGAGCTGCTGTTCGCGCCGCGCCAGCTGACGCTGCAGGCCGGGCAGGCGGAGTACTATAAGTTTTTCTATCGCGGGCCGCAGGATAATCGCGAGCGTTATTACCGGGTGTCATTTCGCGAAGTGCCGACCCGACTGTTCGAGCCGGGGCCGCGTCGGGGTGCCGGCGTCAACTTGGAGCCGATCGTGGTGATGGACACCATTCTGGTGGTGCGCCCGCGTCAGGTAAACTTTGCCTATCGGCTCGATACCCAGCGCGGTACGCTCACCAACACCGGCAACACCTACTTCAAGTTCCTGCTCAAGCCGGGCTGCAACAGCACGGATGAAGAGGGCGTCACCGAATACCTGCGCCCCGGCGATACGCTGACCCATGCCGGTATTCGGCTGAAGGGGCAGAAATTTATTATCTATAACGACAAATTTATCAGCGTCGATCGCAGCTGCCTCGATTAACGCGGCGGAATGGCAAAGCGGAAGCATGCGCCGCTTTGCGCTTGTTCGATCAGCTGAATATCGCTGTCGTGCAGCTGCAGAATGCGCCGCACGATCATCAGGCCCAGTCCGCCGGAAGGGCGCCGGGCGCCGCTCAGGACAGACGGGCGCACGAACAGATCGGCGCGCAGAGTCTGCGGAATGCCGGGGCCGCTGTCGCTGACCTGCACCATCACTCGATCGTCCTGCCGCCACAGCCGCACGCCGATGTCGCCGCCGGGCGGCGTATGGCGAATGGCGTTGTCCAACAGGTTGGTCAGCACCCGCTCAATCATGCTGAGATCGGCGAACACCGGCGGAATGCCGGGGGGAATGTCGGCATGCAGCCGCTGGTTGCGCGCCTCCGCCGCCAGCTCGAACTTTTGGAACACGTCCTGCAACAGCTCGCTGAGGGAAAAAGGCTCTTTCTGCGGTTTCACTACGCCGTACTCCAGCCGCGCCAGCTCGAACAGCTCCTGCGCCAGTTTGCCCACTTTGCGGCTCTGCGCCAGCGCGATCTCCAGATAGCGCCGCCGATCGGCTTCGCTCAGGGTGGCGGCCTTGACCGATAGCGTCTCCAGATAGCCGTGCAGCGAGGTGAGCGGGGTGCGCAGATCGTGCGAGACGTTGGCGATGAACTCACGCCGCAGCCGATCCTGCTGCGCCAGCGTTTGCCACTGTTCGGCAAGGCGCTGCGCCATGCGGTGGAAAGCCTGCTGCAGCTGGCTGACTTCGTCGCGCCCGGCCCGTACCGCAGGCAGCGCCGCGTAGGCCTGCACCGCCTCGATGCCGCCGCTGTCCAGCGCGCTGACCTGTCGGGTCAGGCGACGGATAGGGCGCGTTACCCAATAAAACGCGAAGCCGCCGGCCAGCAGGCTGAACAGCACCATCAGCCCGGAGGTCCACAGCGCCATCCTGACCGCCGAGTTGAACTGGGCGTTGCTGGCCAGCGCCGTGTACTCTTCGCCGAGCAGCACCACGTACAGATAGCCTTCGATCCGGCCATCGACCTTAAGCGGCGCGACGCTGAACACCTTGCGCCCGTCCACGCTGCGCGGATCGTCGCCATACACCGGCATCGGCGCGCCACCGAGCAGCGCCTGCAGCGGCGGCAACGCGACCCGCTGCCGCTTCAGATGCCCGGCCGGCGCGGCGTTGCCGATAATCGCGCCCTGCTTGTCGAGCAGGTAAACCTCAACGCTGGGGTTCACCGCCATCAGCTGATCGAACAGGGTATGCACCGCCTGCGGATCCGGCCCGTTCACCCCCAGCAGCGGGTTGCTGTCGGCGATATGCTGCGCCAGGTTGCCGGACAGGCGCTGGATCACCGCCTGGCTGTACTGGGTGCTGCTGCGCACCTGCATCCAGCCGGAAAAGGCGCAGCCGATGACGATCAGCAGCGCGAAGATCAGCGTGAGGCGTTGCGCTAACGTAAGGTTTTTCATGGCTCACTCTTGCGGCGCGGCCGCGAATTTATAGCCCATGCCCCACACCGTGAGGATGCGCTCGGGTTCCGCCGGGTTGCGCTCGATCTTGATGCGCAGCCGGTTGATATGGGTGTTGACGGTGTGCTCATACCCCTCGTGCTGATAGCCCCAAACCTGATTCAACAGGCTCAGGCGCGAGAACACCTGGCCCGGGTGGCGGGCGAAAAAGTACAGCAGGTCGAACTCGCGCGGCGTCAGCTCGACCGGCTGCTGGTGCAGGTGCACTTCGCGGGCGATGGGGTCGATGGTCAGATCGTTGACGCTGAGCACGCCGGCGTCCATGCGCAGGTTGCGGCTCATCGCTTCCTGGCGGCGAAACAGCGCCTTGACCCGCGCCACCAGCTCCAGCATGGAGAAGGGCTTGGCCAGATAGTCGTCGGCGCCCAGCTCCAGCCCCAGCACGCGGTGCACCTCGCTGGAGCGCGCGCTGGTGATGATGATTGGCGTGTAACGCGTCATGGTGCGCGCCCGGCGGCAAATCTCCAATCCGTCCACGCCCGGCAGCATCAGATCGAGGATGAGGGCGTCCCAGCCGCCCTGTTCCAGCATCGCCATGCCCCGGTTGCCGTCGGCGGCGTGGCTGATGGCGTAACCCTCGTCGCGCAGATGCAGCTGCAGCAGTTCGGCGATGTCGCCGTCGTCCTCGACGATCAAAATTCGTTTTGGCTTGTCCATTCTCATTACCGCTGATTGCCCGTTTCTCTCTGAAGTCTACACAACCCCCACCGGCGGAGTTATCACATTTTATTTAACTTTGCGTGAGGTCTTGGGGAACAAATCCGGGGAATACTCGGCTCATCGCCTCATTGGTCGCCAGGAGTTCGCATGAGCCTCACTCTCACCCCGGAACAACGACAGACGGTGCATCCGCTGTGGCTGCGGTTGACGCATTGGCTGAATGCGCTGGCGATGCTGATCATGGTGACCAGCGGCTGGCGCATCTACAACGCCTCGCCGCTGTTCAACTTCAGCTTTCTCAATGAGCTGACGCTCGGCGGTTGGCTGGGCGGCGCGCTGCAGTGGCACTTCGCCGGCATGTGGCTGTTCGGCGTCAACGGGCTGTGCTACCTGCTGATCAACCTGGCCAGCGGGCGTTTCAAACGCAAGTATTGGCCGCTCAGCCCACGGCAGTTTCTCGCCGATATAGGTGCCGCGCTGCGCGGCAGGCTGCAACACGCCGACCTGCGCCACTACAACATGGTGCAACGCGTGGCCTATCTGTCGGTGATGATCCTCGGCGTGATGAGCGCGCTGTCCGGGCTGGTGCTGTGGAAATCGGTGCAGTTTCCGCTGCTGCGCACGCTGCTCGGCGGTTATGAGGCGGCGCGCTATATCCACTTTTTTGCCATGTCGGCGCTGGTGGTCTTCGTCGCGATTCACCTGGTGATGGTGGCGCTGGTGCCGCGGACGCTGCTGGCCATGCTGCGCGGACGCTAAGGAGTGAATGATGGAAAAGGATAAACGGATCATGACGATCATTGAAGGGCAGGCGATCGTCAAAGAAGCGCAGCGGCTGTTGAGCGCGCCTTCGCGCCGCCGCTTTCTGCGCAACGGCCTGACGCTGGGCGGCATCGCCATGCTCACCGGCTGCGATCTCAGCGATAACGCCAACGTCGAACAGGCGCTGAGCCGCATCTCTCGCTTCAACGATCGGGTACAGGGCTGGCTGTTCAATGGCGATCGCCTGGCGCCGGTCTACCCGGAATCGATGATCACCCGGCCGTTCCCGTTCAACGCTTTCTACGCCGAGGAGGACGCGCCGGACATCAACGGCGACGATTACCGGCTGGAAGTGGCGGGACTGGTGCAGGACAAACGCGCCTGGAGCCTGCCACAGCTGCACCGCATGGCGCAGGTCAGCCAGGTGACGCGCCATATTTGCGTCGAGGGCTGGAGCGCCATCGGCAAGTGGGGCGGCGTGCCGTTCGCGACCTTTCTCAAGGCGATCGGCGCAGATCTGAGCGCCCGCTACGTCAGCTTCAAATGCGCCGACGATTACTACACCAGCATCGACATGGCCACTGCGCTGCACCCGCAGACGATTATTGCGCTGACCTATGACGGCCAGATCTTGCCGCGCAAGTACGGCTACCCGATGAAGCTGCGCATGCCGACCAAGCTGGGCTACAAGAACCCGAAACACATTCAGGTGATCGAGGTCACCAACCGCTTCCCGGGCGGTTACTGGGAAGACCAGGGTTACAACTGGTTTGGCGGCAGCTGAGGCGGCCGCCGGCCATTCTCCGGCACCCCGGTGCCTTTGACATGACGGAAGGAAATACCATGAAAAAGTTATTCGCAATGATGATGTGCAGCGCGCTGATGCTGGGCGTGGCCGGTGCCAACGCCGCCGATGGCATGAGCAAAGACGCGATGAAAAAGGACGGCATGAGCCAGATGTCGCACGACGGCATGGCCAAAGACGGCATGAAGAAAGCGTGCATGGGCAAGGACTGCATGAAGAAAGACAAGATGGGCAAAGACGCGATGAAAAAGGATGGCATGGCGAAAGACGGTATGGCCAAAGACGGCATGAAGAAAGACGAAATGAAGAAGGACGCGATGGGGCACTAAGCCGCCGCACCCCGCGGCCGCAAGCGGGCGATCCGCGGCGGCCGTGGGCAACATAAGGAGAGAGGATGATGCTGGCGACATGGCTGCGGCGCTTTCAGCGCTCGAACGGGGACGTTATCTTTATGCGCGCGGCGCTGGTGGTGATCTTCGCCGCCTTCGGTTACGCCAAGTGGTTTGATTACGAGGCGCAGGGGCTGGTACCGCTGATCGGCAACAGCCCGCTGCTGAGCTGGATGCATCAGGCGTTCGGCATCCGCGGCGCCAGCTATGCGCTGGGCGTTGCCGAGTGGAGCTTCGGTTTGCTGCTGCTGGCGGGATTCTGGTCGCGGCGGCTGGGGTTGCTGGGGGCGATCGGTTCGACGGTAACCTACCTAACTACGCTGACGCTGATCTTTTCCACGCCGGGGGCCTGGGAGCCTTCCGCCGGCGGTTTTCCGGCCATGGCCGGCGCCACCAGCTTTTTAATCAAGGATCTGGTGTTGCTGGCCGGTTCCCTAGTGCTGCTGAAAGCCGACTTGCCGGCCGAGCAGGCATAAAAAAGGGCGTAGCCTGGCTACGCCCTCTCGTGATTTATCGATCGTCACATATCCGGGAAGGTCAGGGTGCCCCCCGGCGCTTCGCGATGAATGTGCAGGAAGTTCAGGTGCTTCTCGTACTGGTCGAGGATATCGCCAATCACCTGTTCCTTGCTGTAGTCCATCAGGTCGTTGCCTTGGGTGCCTTCCATCAGGAAGGTTTCCAGCCGGTAGTAGTGCGACTTGCCGGAGCGGGCGCGGTAGGTGAAGCCCGGCACCGAGTAGCGCATCGGCCAGATCTGATAGATAAAGTTCTGTTCCTCGCCCAGGCGCACCAGCAGCTCCAGGTGGTTCAGACGCTCGTCTTCGGTCGGCGGCACTTCGCTGAACTCCACTTTCGCGCCGCGCAACTCCAGCTCGCGCGCCACGTCCTGCATCGCCGGACGGCAGACTTTATCCAACATTTTCTGCGTGTACTGGGTGCCCGGATAGTTCATCACCCGCGACAGGCGCTGTTTCCAGTTGAGCACGTCGTGGCTGGAGACCGGCACCGGCGCCAGGGTGCTGAGCGCGCTGGCCTTGCGGTAGTCTTCCACCCGCAGCGATTTGTACAGCCCGGCCATCACGAAGAAGATCACGAAGCTGAACGGCAGGCCCATGATTACCGTGGTTTTCTGCAGCGCCGGCACGCCGTCGGTCATCAGCATGCCGATGGTCAGCAGGCCGATGGCCACCGACCAGAAAATCCGCAGCCAGTTCGGCGCATCATTATTGATGTCGGCCAGGCGCGAGGTGAAGTTGCCCAGCACCAGCGAGCCGGAGTCCGCCGAGGTGACGTAGAACAGCAGGCCGGTGATGGTGGCCACCGAGGCGCTGAAGGTGAAGCCGGGGTATTGCGCCAGCAGACTGTAGAAGCCGCGCTCCGGGAACTGCATCACTTCCTGCGCAAACTCGGCGTTGCCGTGAATGATCTGGTACAGCGCGCTGTTGCCGAAGATAGACAGCCACAGCAGGGTGAACACGAACGGTATGATCAGCGTGCCGACCACGAACTGGCGAATGGTGCGCCCGCGCGAGATGCGCGCCAGGAACAGGCCGACGAACGGCGACCACGCCACCCACCAGGCCCAGAAGAACAGCGTCCAGTTGTTCATCCACTCCACCGGCCGATCGAAGGCGAAGCTGTTGAGCGTCATGCCCATAAAGCGATTGACGTAATCGCCGACGTTGAGCACCAGCGCGTTGAGCAGGAACTCGGTGTCACCGAAGAACAGCACGAACAGGATCAGGCCCAGCGCCAGCAGCACGTTCAGCTCGGACAGGATGCGGATGCCCTTGTTGACGCCCGAGGTGACCGAGATGGTGGCCATGATCACCGACAGCAGGATCAGCGAGCCCTGCACCGTCAGGTTTTCCGGGATCTCGAACAGCACCTTGAGGCCGTAGTTGAGCTGCACCACGCCGATGCCCAGCGTGGTGGCGATGCCGAAGATGGTGCCGAGCACCGCGGCGATGTCCACGCTGTGGCCGATCGGGCCGTTGATGCGCTTACCGAAGATCGGGTACAGCGCCGAGCGGATGGTCAACGGCAGATTGTAGCGATAGCTGAAGTAGCCGAGGGCGATGCCCATCAGCGCATACATCGACCAGCCGGTCAGGCCGTAGTGGAACAGCGTCCAGACCATCGCCTGGCGCGCGGCTTCCAGCGTTTGCGCGTCACCTTCCGGCGGCATCATGTACTGGGTTACCGGCTCGGCGACCGAGAAGAACATCAGGTCGATGCCGATGCCGGCGGCGAACAGCATCGCCGCCCAGCTCATCAGGCTGAATTCCGGCTTGGACTGCTCCGGCCCGAGCTTGATCGAACCGAAGCGCGAAGCGGCGATAAACACCACGAACACGATGTACAGCGTCGCCGCCAGCAGGTAGTACCAACCGAAGGTGGCTGACACCCAATTCAGCGTGCGGGTGATCCACTGCCCGGAGAAGTCGGTGAAAAAGATGGTCATCAGCGAGAAGGCCAGGATCAGCCCCGCCGAGGTGAAGAAAACCACAGGGTTGAGGCGGTCCTGCTGCGGTTTGGAGGCGGTTTCGTGGGTTGTCATCGTCATCCTCTGAACTGAGAAAATCGTGCCGCTCCGCATTCCGGGGCGCGTTGGCCTCTGGAAAACGGGCGAATGAAGGCGGCGGCCGTCTCCTTAGAGGAGGGCCTGAATGATGCCGCTTTCGCCTGTTAATGAAGCGCCGGCGCGCTTCGCGGCGGGAACCGCTTACAGCCACTGATTTTGGTCAGATTCGTTAATTACCTCACAAAAATCAGCTAGTTCCACAACCAGATAGTACAAATTTTTAACCAGGCGGCAATAAAATATATGCAATTTTTATTGAACGTTCAATCAAAAAAAAGTTTAATAGTCCTCATGATGACCTGAATCACGGGCGAAACGGCAGTGAAATTTGCCCGCTGAGATAAGGCCGAAGTCGGTTTTGTGAGAGTCGAAATATGCCAAAGGTAGGAATGCAGCCAATCAGAAGGCAGCAGTTGATTGATGCCACGCTCGCTGCGGTAAACGAAGTGGGAATGCATGACGCCACCATCGCGCAGATCGCGCGGCGGGCCGGCGTTTCCAACGGCATCATCAGCCATTATTTCAAGGACAAGAACGGCCTGCTGGAAGCCACGATGCGCTATCTGATCAGCCATCTGGGCGAGGCGGTGAAGCTGCGCTTGCAGGCGCTGACCGATAACAGCCCGGCGGCGCGGCTGCAGGCGATCGTCGCCGGCAATTTCGACGACAGCCAGATCAACAGCGCGGCGATGAAGACCTGGCTGGCCTTTTGGGCCAGCAGTCTGCACCAACCGCAGCTCAACCGGCTGCAGCAGGTGAACGGCCGCCGGCTCTATTCCAACCTGTGCGCCGAGTTTCGCCGCGTCATGCCGCAGCCGCAGGCGCGGTTGGCGGCCAAGGGGCTGGCGGCGCTGATCGACGGACTGTGGCTGCGCAGCGCGCTGCGCGGCTCGGCGTTCAATCAGTCGCAGGCGCTGGCGCTCACGACCGAATACATCACGTTCCAACTCCGGGGGCAGACGCCGCCCGGAGGATAACCCAAGGAGATCCTATGTCCCGTTTTGGCTTGCAGAAGCTCTATATTCATGGCGCCTATGTAGACAGCACCGCTGGAAAAACCTTCAACGCCATTAACCCGGCGAACGGCGAAGTTCTGGCTGAAGTCCAGTCCGCCGGCGCTGAAGACGTCGATCGTGCGGTGGCCAGCGCGGCCAGCGGGCAGAAGGTGTGGGCGGCGATGACGGCGATGGCGCGTTCGCGCATCCTGCGTCGCGCGGTGGATATTCTGCGCGAGCGCAACGATGAGCTGGCGGCGCTGGAAACGCTGGATACCGGCAAAGCGATGTCGGAAACCACCGCGGTGGACATCGTCACCGGCGCCGACGTGCTGGAGTATTACGCCGGCCTGATCCCGGCCATTGAAGGCGAACAGATCCCGCTGCGCGAAACCTCATTCGTTTACACCCGCCGCGAACCGCTGGGCGTGGTGGCCGGCATCGGCGCCTGGAACTACCCGATTCAAATCGCGCTGTGGAAGTCCGCGCCGGCGCTGGCGGCGGGCAACGCGATGATCTTCAAACCGAGCGAAGTCACGTCGCTGACGGCGCTGAAGCTGGCGGAAATTTACACCGAAGCCGGCTTGCCGGACGGCGTGTTCAACGTGGTGACCGGCAGCGGGGCGGAGGTGGGGCAGTACCTGACCGACCATCCGGGCATCGCCAAAGTCTCTTTCACCGGCGGGGTGAAAACCGGCAAGAAGGTGATGGCCAACGCGTCGGGATCGACGCTGAAAGAAGTCACCATGGAGCTGGGCGGCAAGTCGCCGCTGATTATTTTCGACGACGCCGATCTGGATCGCGCCGCCGATATCGCCATGATGGCCAACTTCTACAGCTCCGGCCAGGTGTGCACCAACGGCACCCGCGTCTTCGTGCCGGCGGCGCTGCAGGCGCAGTTTGAGGCGAAAATCCTCGAGCGCGTGAAGCGCATTCGCCTCGGCGAACCGACCGATCCGCAGACCAACTTCGGGCCGCTGGTCAGCTTCGCGCACATGGAGTCGGTGCTGCGCTTTATCGAGAGCGGCAAGAACAGCGGCGCGCGCCTGCTGTGCGGCGGCGAACGCGTCACCCACGGCGAATTCGGCAAGGGCGCTTACGTGGCACCGACGGTATTCAGCGACTGCCGCGACGAGATGGAAATCGTGCGCGAGGAGATCTTCGGGCCGGTGATGAGCATTCTCAGCTACCAGAGCGAAGAGGAAGTGGTGCGCCGCGCCAATGACACCACCTTCGGCCTGGCTGCGGGCGTGGTGACCAACGATCTGGCTCGTGCGCACCGCGTGATCCACCAGCTGGAAGCCGGTATTTGCTGGATCAACACCTGGGGCGAGTCGGCGGCGGAAATGCCGGTCGGCGGCTACAAGCAGTCCGGCGTTGGCCGCGAGAACGGCCTGACGACGCTGGAGCACTACACCCAGATCAAATCGGTGCAGGTTGAGCTGGGCGAATACGCCTCGGTATTTTAACTATCCCCGTCGTCTTTCAAGCTACAGCGTTGTTGGCTGCGAGCGCAGACCCCAGTCACTTACTTGAGTAAGCTCCTGGGGCTCTGCGCCCTTGCCGCCTAGCTGTAACTCGAAATCCATAGGGGATATATCTTTTTCGCATCCAAAACTGCCTTGTTATATTCAGCATGCGGAATTCAAGCCATTCGCATCATTCAGGCATACGAATATTTAGGAGATAATGAATGGAATTTGACTACATCATTATCGGTGCCGGTTCCGCCGGCAACGTGTTAGCCACCCGATTGACCGAGGACGCCGACGTCAGCGTCCTGCTGCTGGAAGCCGGCGGCCCGGATTACCGGATGGATTTCCGTACTCAGATGCCGGCCGCGCTGGCGTTTCCGCTGCAGGGCCGCCGCTATAACTGGGCGTATGAAACCGATCCTGAGCCGCACATGAACAATCGCCGGATGGAATGCGGCCGCGGCAAAGGGCTGGGCGGTTCGTCCCTGATCAACGGCATGTGTTACATTCGCGGCAACGCGATGGACTTCGATAACTGGGCCAAGGCGCCGGGTCTGGAAGACTGGACCTATCTGGACTGCTTGCCGTATTTCCGCAAGGCGGAAACCCGCGATATCGGCCCGAACGATTACCACGGCGGCGAAGGTCCGGTGAGCGTCACCACGCCGAAAGCCGGCAACAACGAACTGTTCCACGCCATGGTGGAAGCCGGCGTTCAGGCGGGTTACCCGCGCACCGACGATCTGAACGGCTACCAGCAAGAAGGCTTCGGCCCGATGGATCGCACCGTGACGCCGAAAGGGCGCCGCGCCAGCACCGCCCGCGGTTATCTGGATCAGGCGCGTTCGCGGCCGAACTTGAAAATCGTCACCCATGCGCTGACCGACCACATCGTGTTCGACGGCAAGCGTGCGGTGGGCGTCAACTATTTGCAGGGCGACAGCAATCAGTTGACCCACGCCAAAGCGCGGCGCGAAGTGTTGCTGTGCGCCGGCGCCATCGCCTCGCCGCAGATCCTGCAGCGTTCGGGCGTCGGCCCGGCGGCGCTGCTGAAAAGTCTGGATATCAACGTGGTGCACGATCTACCGGGCGTCGGGGAAAACCTGCAGGATCACCTGGAGATGTACCTGCAGTACGCCTGTAAGAAACCGGTGTCGCTGTACCCGGCGCTGCAATGGTTCAACCAGCCGAAGATCGGCGCGGAATGGCTGTTCAACGGCACCGGCATCGGCGCCAGCAACCAGTTCGAGGCCGGCGGTTTTATCCGCAGCCGCGCAGAGTTCGCCTGGCCGAATATTCAGTATCATTTCCTGCCGGTGGCGATTAACTACAACGGCAGCAACGCGGTGAAAGAGCACGGCTTCCAGGCGCACGTCGGCTCGATGCGTTCGCCGAGCCGCGGCCGGGTACAGGTGAAATCGAAAGATCCGCGCCAGCACCCGAGCATTCTGTTCAACTACATGGCGACCGAGCAGGACTGGCAGGAGTTCCGCGACGCTATTCGCATCACGCGCGAGATCATGGCGCAGCCGGCCCTGGACGAATACCGCGGCCGCGAGATAAGCCCGGGGCCGGAGGTGCAGACCGACGAGCAACTGGACGCTTTCGTGCGCGAGCACGCCGAAACCGCCTTCCACCCGTCCTGCTCGTGCAAGATGGGCGAGGATGAGATGGCGGTGGTCGATGGTCAGGGCCGGGTGCACGGCATGGAAGGATTGCGGGTGGTGGATGCGTCGATCATGCCGCTGATCATCACCGGCAACCTGAACGCCACCACCATCATGATCGCCGAGAAGTTAGCCGATCGCATTCGCCAGCGCGCGCCGCTGCCGCGCAGCACCGCCGACTATTACGTCGCCGGCGATGCGCCGGTGCGCAAGCAGTAACCGATACGCCCTCTCGCCGTTGAGGGGGAGGGCCGCCGTAGCAAGCAACCCCTCTCCATATGCTCTTCCCCAAGGCGAGGGGGCAACTCCCTTTTATTCCTTATCCCATCATGCCGCCGGCAGCGAGATCGCCTGATCGAAACTGGTGGGCGTCGCCATACGCCACATGCGGGCATAGAACTCGCTTTTGATCTCCGGCTGCAGCAGCGCGCCCGGCTCCAGGTAGTAATAGATATCGGCGTACACCTTGATCTCGGTCGGCGTGATGCGGCGCAGCATATGGTGCGAGGTCAGCTGCTCCGGGCGGCTGACGCCGGCCGCCGCCAGCATGTCCGCCAGCGCTTTCACCGTATTTTGATGGAAGTGGTAGACGCGTTCCGCCTTGTTCGGCACCACCAGCGCCTTTTGCCGCAGCGGATCTTGCGTCGCCACGCCGGTCGGGCAGTGGTTGGTGTGGCAGCTTTGCGACTGGATGCAGCCGACGGCGAACATAAAGCCGCGCGCCGAGTTCACCCAGTCGGCGCCGAGCACCAGCACGCTGGCGATGTCGAAGGCGCTGATGATCTTGCCGCTGGCGCCTACCTTGATCTGGTCACGCAGGCCGCAGCCTACCAGCGTGTTATGCACGAACAGCAGCCCTTCGCGCAGCGGCATGCCCATATAGTTGGAAAGCTCGAGCGGCGCGGCGCCGGTGCCGCCTTCCTTGCCGTCCACCACGATAAAATCCGGCAGGATGCGGGTGTGCAGCATCGCCTTGACGATGGCGACAAACTCCCACGGATGGCCGATGCACAACTTGAAACCGACCGGCTTGCCACCTGACAGCTCGCGCAGCTGCTGGATGAAATGCATCATTTCCAGCGGAGTGGTGAAGGCGCTGTGCGAGGCCGGCGAAATGCAATCGACCCCTTCCGGCACGCCGCGGGTGGCGGCGATTTCCGCATCCACCTTCTTCGCCGGCAGAATGCCGCCGTGGCCGGGTTTGGCGCCCTGGCTGAGCTTGATTTCAATCATTTTCACCTGCGGGCTTTGCGCCTGTTCGGCAAAGCGCCGCGGATCGAAATGGCCGTCGGTGGTGCGGCAGCCGAAATAGCCGCTGCCCAGCTCCCACACCAGATCGCCGTTGTTTTCCCGGTGATAGCGGCTGATGCTGCCCTCGCCGGTGTCGTGGTAGAAATTGCCCTTGGCTGCACCCAGGTTGAGCGCGCGGATGGCATTGGCGGAGAGCGCGCCGAAGCTCATGGCCGAAATGTTGAAGATCGACGCGGAGTAGGGCTGGCGGCAGTCGGCGCCGCCGATGGTGATGCGGAAACTGGTCGGGTCGGCGGCTTCCACCGGCCGCATGGAGTGGCCGATGCACTCATAGCCGGTTTGATAGACGTCCAGCAGGGTGCCAAACGGCTTGTCGCCCATCTCGTTTTTCGCCCGGCGATACACCAGCGTGCGCTGGGTGCGCGAAAACGGGATCTCTTCATTATCCTGCTCGAGGAAATACTGGCGCAGTTCCGGACGGATGAATTCGAAGAAGAAGCGCAGGCGGCCGATGATCGGGTAGTTGCGGCAGATGGCGTGGCGCTGTTGCGTGAGATCGTAGATACCCAGCACCATCAAGCCACCGCAGGCCAGGGCCGGCAGCCAGAACCACGGATGGTTGCGCATCATGATTAAGAAAACCAGGGTGAGCAAGATGCTCAGCACAAAGCAGGTGTAGCGGCTGAATAAGGACGACTTCATAACATCTCCTGATGTTTATTTTAATCCACACGACATGACTCACGGATAATCCGTGTGCAAATCGTAGCCAACAGGAGAGGATGTTGTGTGTCTGTTGCTGCTTTGTCGCCGGTTGTTACATTAATTTAACTTGGCGGGGGAGGGCCGGTTGCCGCGCGGCGTACCGCGCAACAAGCCAGGGCCGGTTATTTGCCGGCGACGAAGATGGTGCTCATGCTGCGCAGCCGCAGCTTTTTCATCGCGCTGTATTTCTGCGAGAAGATGGTTTTTGGGTGCGTACCGCGCTTTTCCGCAATGTGCAGCAGGCTGTCGCCGCGCAGCAGATTGAAGATCACGTCGCTTTCCGCCGGGCTGAGCTCGCGGGTTTTCTGCACTCTGATGCCGCCCGGTTCTTTGCTTTCCAGCAGCCGCTGGATTTTTTCCTGCAGCGAATAAAGCGGAATGCGGGTGGAGACCAACTCGACGGAAATCCCCAGGATCGACAGCAGTTTCACCACGCGCTCGTCGTCATAGAACACCAACAGGCGCGTTTTGCTGTTGTACTGCTGGTGCAGGGACACCAGGCTTTCGATCACGTTGACGCTCTGTTCCAGGTTTTGCGAGGTGAAAATCAGCGCGATATCGTGCTTGGTGATCTTCTCTGCTTTGGCGCCGCCGTGCATGAAATCGGAAAACAGGCGGATATCGTACGCGCCGTAGTGTTTCTTCAGCAGCACCGACAGGCCAACATAGCTGTACTTACACTCACTAATCACAAGAACGTTGTTTTTAGACATAGGGCAAACACCAATACCGAGTTAAAAGTATTCAGCTGTAAGAAGCGAGTTCAAATCCTTGATGCTGGATTCCTTCCACAGCTTTCCCTGCAGTGCGTAATATGGCATTTCATCCAGCCATTTCTTGTGTTCGGGAGTTTCAACTCCTTCGATAATTACCTTGTAATGATTAAGGTAAAAGAAGCGCAGTAACGCGCGCATCAAGCCCTCGCCGCCGGACTTTTTCATGAAGTCCCAAAGCAGAAAACGGTCGAGCTTAACGAAGCGGAACTGGCTGTTGTACAACGCGGAAAAACCCGCATAGCCAGAACCAAAATCATCGAGCCAAAATGAATAACTATTCAATGACGGATCGCCGTGCACGCGATCTTTCACCAGCCGGGTTGAATTCTCGCTGATCTCGAAATGAATACAGCGCATAGCGTTAATTCTTTCGGCAAAGTGAGTATTCGCCAGCGATTGCAGGGAATAATCGTCAACATTCAAAGTGGCTATCACTTGGTTTTCATGAAACCAGTGTTTGTATTTATCGATCAGATTGATCTGATCCATCAAAATCTCAATCCGAGTGGCACTGTCGGCGTGGCGAAAGAACTGCTCAGGAGAAAAATGGGCATATTCGCTATTAAACGTAAAGCGAGACAGACATTCAACGGCCAGCAATTGTCCCGATTTCGCGAACATTGGCTGAAAAACATAATTAATGCCGTTATTTTTCTCTCTGAAAGAACCGCTCATTTCCCAATCCTTGGATTGATATTTAACTTGTTGATTTTAAATGATTAAAAAGAAAGTTACTCCGAGTTTATTGGTAAATTTCTTATTTAAAACGTCAGGATGGCCGAAGCGTGTCGACAGACCATTTAACGCGTAATTCGTGCCAAAGTCCAAACGTCGCAATCTGTTACTAAATGTAAATATTCGGGATAATATTCTGATTTTCAGGCCTTAATGCAAAATCTTGAACTCTGCAGCTTTCCCAAACACAGATTATTCCTATTCATATGAATCGTCAACATCGATCGATAGGTATCCGCCGATAGTTTATTCCTATCAAGAGGGGCCTTATGAATGTTTTAAACGATTTAACATTAAGAATATGCTTAGTCTATATTTCGTCCGGCAATGAGTTCATCGAGGCAACGCTCCTTTTCAGCAAGGGAGTGCTATCGCTGAGTGTATGCTCAGTGGCGGCAATATATATATAAGCCCGCCACTGAATCGATTATTTTATTGTTCTATGGAGCTGGAAATGAAAAAAGTATTATTGCCTTTGGCTGCCCTGGTATTGTCTGCAACTGCTTCCAACGCAATGGCAGCAAACGGCACTGTTAAATTCACCGGTGAAATCAAACAGTCTACCTGCCAGGTAACTAGCGATACTCAGAATAAAGAAGTTTACCTGGGTACTTACCCAACTTCTGCTTTCCCAACCGTGGGTTCTAAATCCGCTTCTAAAGCTTTCCAGATCTCTCTGGAAAAATGTGATGCCGGCGATTACAGCCTGCGCTTCGACGGTAACACCGTTGCTGGCAACCCAGACCTGCTGTCCGTAAGCAACGTGGGCGGCACCGGCGCTGCAGCTACCGGCGTGGGTATCGAAATCACCGATAACAACGGCAAGCCATTCGCTATCGGCGACGGTTCCAACATCAACGACGACGTAGCGAAAGTCACCATCGCTGCTGACGGTAAAGCGACCTTCAACCTGCAGGCTCGTTACCGTTCATTCGATAGCAACGTAACTGCAGGTCTGGCTAACGCTACCAGCCCGTTCACTATCGAATACAAATAATCGTCTTTCAGGACACACACGGCCAAGGATGGCCCGTAGAGGAAACCGATGAAAAAGTTCTTTGCTGCTCTGCTGATGCTGGGCGCCTTTAACAGCTACGCCGGTATCCAGGTAGATGCCACTCGCGTGATCTATAAAGGCGATGACAAATCCGCCTCTCTGCCGATTCATAACGATGCTTCAGAAGCTTATATGGTGCAGACCTGGCTGGACACTGGTGACAGAAACCAAGTGCCGAAAAATCTGCCTGTCGTTGTCGTTCCACCGATTCTGAAATTGGACGCTGCTAAAACTGCCGTTCTGCGCTTTATCTATTCCGGTAATGGCTTACCTCAGGATAAAGAAACCCTGTTGTGGATTAACGTGCAGGAAATTCCACCGGCGCCGAAGCAGGAAAACGTGCTGCAGGTTGCGGTGCGTACCCGAATCAAACTTTTTTACCGGCCGGTGGCGTTGAAAACGACGCTGGACGAGCAAGTACAAAATTTGCGTTGGCAGCGTGAAGGTTCACGTCTGCAAGTGATTAACGATGGCCCGCTGCATATCACCTTTGGGGCGCTGCATTTGAAAAACAGCGCGGGCAAGACCGTGGATGTGGACGCCAACATGGTGAGCCCGAAAGATCGCTTATCGATCAACATCCCGGCGGGCGTCAGCGTCGGCAACAAGATTGCTTTCAGTTATATCAACGATTTTGGCGGTAGAACGGAAGTCAAGGACGTTCCAGTACAATAAGAGAGACAGGGAATGGCAAATCAACGAAAAGTAGCAGGCGGAACGACGCGGCTGACACAGCTGATCCGAATTGCAATCATTGCCGCCAGTGCGCCGATGTTATGGAGTGAAGCGGCGCTGGCAGAGTTTAACATGTCGTTTATTCACGGCGATGAAAACCTGAGCAACGCGGAAGCGGTCGCTCAGGGCGATGCTTTGCAACCGGGCGTTTACCCATTCGACATCTATGTCAACCTGACTCAGGTCGATCATAAGGATGTTACTTTTCGTCAGGTTAAAGGCCAGACCGCGTCTCAACCCTGCCTGAAAGTTGAAGACCTACGCAACTACGGCATCAAACTGCCGGAAACGCTGCAGGCCGGCAGCTGTGTTGATGTGTCTGAGTTGATTAAAGACGCCACCGTCAGCTATGACGCAGCGGTGCAGCAGATCAACATTTCCGTGCCGCAGACCATGATGGATCTGAGCGCGATCGGGGCGATCCCGCCAAGCATGTACGATGAAGGCATCAACGCGCTGTTCGCCAACTATAACTTCAACTACAACAAGAACAGCTATCGCCGAGATGACGCCGACGACAGCGAGTACATGTTCCTCGCGCTGAACAGCGGCCTCAACCTGGGCAGATGGCGCCTGCGCAACAACTCCACCTGGGATAAGCAGAGTGGCAGCAGCAGCAACTGGACCAACGTCTCTTCCTGGGCCGAAACCGATATCGTGCCATGGCGCAGCCGTTTGGTGATGGGCCAGGCGAGCACCAACAACAGCGTGTTCAACAGCTTCCAGTTCCGTGGGGTGCAACTCTCCAGCGTTGACGACATGCTACCGGACAGCCTGCGCGGTTATGCGCCGGTGGTGCGCGGCGTGGCGGCGACCAACGCCCGCGTCGAAATTCGCCAGAACGGTTACGTCATCTACAGCACCAACGTCGCGCCGGGTCCTTTTGAGATCCACGACGTCTATCCGCATACCAATAACGGTGACCTGCAGGTCACCGTGAACGAGGCCGACGGTTCGCACAAAACGTTCAGCGTCGCCTACTCTTCCGTGGCCAACATGCTGCGCGAAGGCATTTGGAACTTCCAGCTGACCGCCGGTAAATACCACAACGGTAACGGCGGCTATCAGCCGAAACTGATTCAGGGCACCGCGGCATACGGCATGAACTATGGCCTGACGCCGTTCGGCGGCGCCATCATCGCGGAGCACTACCGTTCCGCTGCCGTGGGTATCGGTAAGAGCCTGGGGTCATGGGGGGCCATCTCCGTGGACGGTTCGATCTCCGATACCGAGCTGGCGAACGGCGATCGCAAGCAGGGGCAGAGCTTCCGTTTCCTGTACTCCAAGTCGCTTAACCAGATGGGCACCAACTTCCAGTTGGCGGGCTATCGCTATGCGACTTCCGGTTACTATGATCTCAGCGATGCGGTCCAGGAGCGCAACAGCTGGCGCAACGGCATTTATGCCAATGATTACTGGGATCCGAACGATCTGCAGCCGGGCCAGCCTTCCTGGAGCAACAACCAGAAACGTACCCGATACACTGCGCGTTACGGCAACAAGCGTGAACGCGTCGAGCTGTCGCTCAGCCAGCAGCTGTGGGCGGGTGCCAGCCTGTACGCCAACGTGAGCCACCAGAATTACTGGGGCGTGTCCGGCAACGACCGCACGATTCAACTGGGTTACAACGACGGCTTCAAGCGCATTTCCTACGGTGTTTATCTGCAGGATACGCGCGGCCAGTACGGTTATTCCGATCGCAGCGTGAACTTCACGATGTCGATCCCGTTGGATTGGGGCCAGAGCAACAACTCGACCACCGCCAACTTCAGCGCGGCGCACAGCAAACAGAGCGGCGACAGCTACTCGACCGGCATCAGCGGCACCATGCTGGACGACCGTCGCATGAACTACTCGGTTTCCACCGGGCATACGCAGTCCTCCGGTCAGAGCAGCAACCTGAACCTGGGCTACAGCAGCAGCATCGGTAACATCGACGGTAGCTATGCCTACAGTTCGAAATACCGCCAGGAAGGACTGGGCCTCTCCGGTGGTCTGCTGGTGCACTCCGGCGGCGCGACCCTGACTCAGCCGTTGCAGAACACCATCTTGCTGGTGGAAGCGAAAGATGCCAAAGGCGTGCGTCTGGAAAACCAGCCGGGCGTGACCATCGATCGCTTCGGTTATGCGGTGGTGCCGTCGGCCAACCCGTACCGCTACAACTATGTGGCGCTGCGCACCGAAGACTTCGGCCCAGGCCTGGATGTGCCGGTGGCCAGTAAACAAGTGGTGCCGACCGAGAAATCGGTGGTGAAGGTGAGCTTCGATACCTTCAAGGGCGTCAGCCTGCTGATTCATGCTCGTCTGGGTGACAACGGTTATCCGGCCATCGGCGCCGGCGTGTTCAACGAGTCCGGCCGCAACAGCGGTACCGTGGGCCTGGAAGGCGCAACCTATGTTTCCGGCGTGAAAGCGGGTGAGAAACTGACGATCAAATGGGGGCCGAAAGCCGACCAGCAATGCGTACTGCCGATTCCGGCGGATGTGGGCGACAAACAAGCGGCCATGGGATATCAGGAACTGACCCTGCAATGCCAAAAACTGTAAGGTACACCATGAACTTGAGCAAATTAGCACGTAACACACTTCTGTCGGTGGTGGGGCTGGCGGGGTTGGCGATGGCGCAACAGGCGGCGGCGATGCAGTGCCGCTTCGGCAACTCGACGGGTTCAAAAAACCCGGTTGGCAGCGTAACGCAGGATATCGACGTCGGCCGCCCGATCGTGCTGGCCGCCAGCGACTTCGTCAAAGGCAACCTGATTTGGCGTTCGCAGAACTTTACCTCCACCTTTACCTGCTGGGATACGGATAACTACCCGCGCGGAGAGAACGCTTACATCTATTGGAACCCGCAGAACTCGTTCGGTGCACTGGATAAGTCGCTGGAGATTGGGGTATCGATCAACGGGCGTGATTATGACGCGATTAACCTGAAGCAAAGCTCCAACCGGCCGACGGGCCCTGATTTGGGGCCGGGTACCAAACCGGGTAGTAACAGAAGAAAAGCCGATCCTCAGGCGGTGACTGCCACCTATTCGGTGTATATCAAAGCCACCGGGGTGAAACCGCCGGCGGGTAACTTCCCGCCATTGGCGCGCGCGTCGCTGTTCCAGATCGATGGTGAGTTGGGGCTGAACGCCACCAAAGACAGCAACTTTAACGCCTATATCAAAGGGTTGGACAAGATCCGCGTGATCCAGTGCAACCCGCAGATCACCGTATTGGCTAACAACGGTGCCAGCGTCGATTTCGGCGTGCTAACCAGCTCCAGCGCCAAAACCGGCACTATCGCCAAGCAGGTGCCGTTCGATATCAAGGCTACCTTGAGCGGCGGCGAATGTGCCGGCCAATCTCTGCAGGCCAGTTTCAGCAGCACCAACGCCGATCCGTCAGACAACACGCAGATCCTGCCAACCACCCAACCGGGCGTGGCGATCTTCCTGACGCAGCAGCGCGACACCAGTAAAAAACCGATCCCACTGCAAACCAACGTGGATTTCGGCGGCGTGCTGCAGGATAAGCAGAACGAAGTGAAAGAGACCTTTATCGCGAACCTGAAGTGGTTGACCAATACGCCGAAGACCGGGGTGTTCAATGCCACTGCCAACGTCGACGTCACCTTCAAATAATCCGGTGTCGCTTCAATAAAAAAAGGGTCAGTTCGCGCGAACTGACCCTTTTTTTGTGCCTTATGCCGTGCCGATTAACGCAGCCCCATCCAGCTGGTGCAGACGCCTTCCGGCGGCTTGCCCGCATACCAACGAGGCAGCGTAGGGGCATCGTGGCGCGGTTCGGCCTCCGCCTCTACCGGCTGCGCCGGCCATTCCGCGACGTCCCAGCGGGTGGTGCGGCGATAGACTGCCGGGGTTTTGCCAAACTGTTTCTTGAAGGCGCGTGAGAACGAAGGCTGAGAGTCGAAATGGTATTGCAGGGCGATATCCAGGATCGGGCGTGGGCTGGAACGCAGCGCCTGCGCCGCCTGCGAAAGACGCCGCTCGCGGATATAGCTGCCGAGCGCGTGGCCGGTGGTGCTGCGGAACATGCGCTGCAGGTGCCATTTGGAGTAGCCCGATTTGGCGGCGACGTTATCCAGCAGCAGCGGCTGGTCCAGATGAGTTTCAATCCAGTCTAGTAAATCGTGAATGATATTGACGCGATCCATGGTTTTAGTTCTCCCGCAAAAACGACATTCAGGTCACAGTGACTTAGCTTAATTATCCAAGAATATGCTTTGATAATAGGCGTGAGTGCGCCGTTACGCAAGGGTAAACCGGGGGTAAAAAGGTGGCCAAAAATGCTCTTTGAACGGCAGGGGGATAAAAGAAAGGCCGCATAAAGCGGCCTTTTCAGCAGGAAACGAGTGGAAAATCAGTTAGTTTCCGGCTTCACTTCAATGTAGTTCAGACCCAGTACGCTGCTGGTGTAGCCGCGGATCTTGTTGGTCATCTCGATATCGCCGTTCAGCTTGTGGCCGTAGGACGGGATGATCTCTTTCAGCTTGCTCTGCCATTCCGGCGTCGCCACTTTGTCTTTGAACACGGTTTCCATCAGGTGCAGCATGATTGGCGCAGCGGTGGAAGCGCCCGGCGAAGCGCCCAGCAGAGCGGCGATGCTGCCGTCTTCAGAGCTGACGACTTCGGTGCCGAACTGCAGCACGCCGCCTTTATCTGCGTCTTTCTTGATGATCTGTACGCGCTGGCCTGCGGTCCACAGCTTCCAGTCTTCCTGCTTGGCGTCCGGGAAGTACTCTTTCAGCGCGGCGAAGCGATCGTCGTCGTTCATCATCAGCTGGCCGACCAGGTATTTCACCAGATCGAAGTTATCCAGACCAACGTGGGTCATCGGCATCAGGTTCGAGGTGCTCAGCGAGTGCATCAGATCGAACAGCGAACCGTTCTTCAGGAACTTGCTGGAGAAGGTGGCGAACGGCCCGAACAGCAGCACGCGCTTGCCGTCCAGCATGCGGGTATCCAGGTGTGGCACGGACATCGGCGGCGAACCTACGCTGGCCAGGCCATACACTTTGGCCAGGTGCTGGTTGGCGATCGCCGGGTTGGTGGTGACCAGGAACTGGCCGCCGACCGGGAAGCCGCCGTAGCCGTCGGCTTCTGGGATGCCGGATTTCTGCAGCAGGGTCAGGGACGCGCCGCCGGCACCGATGAACACGAACTTGGCGTTAACGGTGGTTTCTTTACCGTCGCGGTTCAGATCGGCAACGGTCACGCTCCAGGTCTGGTCGGCGTTGCGCTTGATGTCGCGCACTTCGTGGCTCAGGTTCAGCTTGAACTTGTCGCTGGTGCTCAGCGCGTCAACCAGCTGGTGGGTGATCACGCCGAAGTTAACGTCGGTACCCAGCGGCATGCGGGTCGCGGCGATTTTCTGCGCCGGATCGCGGCCGTTCATCACCAGTGGCGCCCACTGTTTGATTTGCGCAGGATCTTCGGAGTATTCCATGCCGCGGAACAGGGTGCTGTGCTGCAGCGCCGCGTAGCGTTTACGCAGGAAGTTGACGTTGTCGTCACCCCACACAAAGCTCATGTGTGGCACGCTGTTAATGAAGGATTTCGGATCTTTCAGGACATCGTTCTTCACCTGATAAGACCAGAACTGGCGGGAGATTTCGAAAGACTCGTTGACCTTCACCGCCTTGCTGATGTCGATGGTGCCATCGGCTTTTTCCGGCGTGTAGTTCATTTCGCTAAAGGCGGAGTGGCCGGTACCGGCGTTGTTCCAGCCGTTGGAGCTCTCTTCCGCCACGCCGTTCATGCGCTCGTACATGTCGATGGTCCAGGTCGGCTCCAGCTCATGCAGATAGGTACCCAAGGTCGCGCTCATGATGCCGCCGCCGATCAACACCACGTCGACGGTTTTATTCTTCTCTTCAGCCGCTGCCTGCTGCGTAACGCTAAACAGGCTGAGACTGAAAATCAGGACGAGTAATTTTCTCATTGAATTAAATCTCTTGTGTGTAAATTCTACTCATTGCAGGTGAAAGAATTTAGCGGGAGTTACCCTGGAAAATAATGAAGCCGACCGCCCGGCGTGAGCCGATAGGCAGCGATAATGCCTTTTTGTTAATAGGGTTTTTAACGAAAAGTGAACTATTGCAGGCCGTCCGGATGCAAATTGATCGGTTCACGTTACTGGCGGGGTATTATTGTTTGCGAGAATGTTAAAAACTACTTTTGTAACTAAAAAAAATGAATATAAGCAAAAAACGGCCGGTTGCTGTCGCAGGAATAAACAGAGAGGGGAGAAAGGCCGTATAACCGCGTTATTTTCAGGGGTTAATTGTCGCGCAATTAAACGTTATTTCGTTATCACACAATAATTGCGGTTAAATTGCAAATACGCATCGGTAACCAATAATAAATGGCCGCCGTTGCGGGCGGCCAGGATTCACAAGGCGGTTACTTGATGCCCATCGCATCGCGCATGGTGAAGAACAGATCGGTCTGATCGGTCAACCCCACCACATTGGCGGCGTGCGGGCCATAGGCCGCGACGCGCAGCTGGGTGCCGGTGTGCCCCTGCGATTCTTCTTCCGAGTTGCCGTAGCTGAGGGTCATCGGCGCGCCGTCTTTGGTGGTCAGTGTCTGGGTCAGGCCCGGCGCTTTGGCGTCGGCGGCGACGATCTGGCTGGAGTGCGCGTGGTCGGCGGTGACGATCACCAGCGTATTGCCGTCGGCGCGGGCGAAGGCCAGCGCTTTTTGCACCGCTTCGTCCAGATCGACGGTTTCACCAATCTGCCCGCACGGGTTGGCGGCGTGATCCTGCTTATCGATCGACGCGCCCTCTACCTGCAGGAAGAAACCGTTCGGGTTGTCTTTCAGCAGCGCGATCGCTTTTTCGGTCATCGCCGCCAGCGTTGGCGTGGCCGCGGTGCGCGCCGGGTTGTTTTCGCAGGTTACCGCCGGCTTGTCGAGGTTGCCGTGATAGCTGGCTTTCGGCCCCAGCCAGCGCACCGGCATGTTGCCGTCGGCGAACAGGCCCAGCAGCGGTTTTTGCTGATTGGCCAGGGTAACGGCCTGCAGTTCATCCGCATTGCTCACCCACTGGTAACCCTGCGCTGCCGCCTGGTCCTTCAGCGATTTTCCTTGCCATTCGCCGCTTTTCGCCAGTTGGTTGAAGGATTTCGCGCCGCCGCCCAGCGTGACGTCGGCGCGGGTTTTCAGCAACTGCTCGGTGATGGAGCCGCGGCCGCCGTTTTCCAGCGCGTTAGCAGCGCATTTCTCGCTGGTTTCCTCCGGGCCGTAGCATTTGCGCGAGGTGACGTGCGACACCAGCGCCGCCGGCGTAGCGTCCTGCAGTTCGGCGGTGGAGACGTTGCCGGTGGCCTTGCCGGCCGCTTTGGCGATCTCCAGCAGCGTTGGCTGGTCTTTGCCGTTCACGTCCACGCCGAGCGCGCCGTTATAGGTTTTCACCCCGGTGGCCCAGGCGGTGGCGGAGGCGGCGGAGTCGGTTACGTAATCCGGTTTGTGGGTTTTCTTGTCCAGCGAGTAGTGGGTGTATTGCCCGGTCAGCGGCAGAGCGTCGATGCCCTTGAAGTAACCGCCTGCGCCTTCGGCGTAGTTACGCGCGGCGGTGATCTCGGAATCCCCCATGCCGTCGCCGATCAGCAGGATCACGTTTTTCACCGTTTTGTCCGACAGCGACGCCTTCAGCGCGGCGGTCTGATCGCCGGCCAGACGACGGGCGCCGCCCGGCTCGGTGAGGGTGCCGCGCGCGGCGCGCTCGGTCAGGCCATCGACATTGGCCGAGGTTTCCGCCGCGATGGCGGAGGAACAGAGCAGGGCGGACAGCACGGCGCCGGCGATCAGGGATACAGCAGGTTGCATGGGGTAAGCTCCTTGTCGTAATACAACAATGTAAATAACATCAAATTGTTACGTAAGGAGAGTAGAGCAGAGGGATGACAATTTTATGACAGCGAAAGACGGGATGGCCCGGCGGCCACCCCGTTTGGCGTCAGGCCGCGCGCGCCGGAATAGCCAGCCCACGCTGCACCGCCGGCCGCGCCAGACCGCGCTCCAGCCACTGCGCGACGCGCGGGAAACTGTCGAACTCCACCAGCTCGCGCGCCTCATAAAAGCCGATCAGGTTACGCACCCAGCCCAGCAGCGAGATATCGGCGATGGTGTAGTCCGCGCCCATGATCCAGTCGCGGCCTTCAAGGCGCGTTTCCAGTACGCCAAGCAGGCGTTTCGATTCGTTCTTGTAGCGCTCCAGCGGCCGTTTGTCTTCATACTCGCGCCCGGCGAATTTGTGGAAGAAACCGAGCTGGCCGAACATCGGGCCGACGGCGGCCATCTGGAAGAACACCCACTGAATGGTTTCATAACGCTGCGCCGGATCCTGCGGCAGGAAACGGCCGCTCTTTTCCGCCAGGTAGAGCAGAATGGCGCCGGATTCGAACAGCGGCAGCGGCCGGCCGCCGGGGCCATCGGGATCGATGATCGCCGGGATCTTGCCGTTCGGGTTCAGCGCCAGAAATTCCGGCGTCCAGGTTTCGTTGTTGCCGATGTCGATCAGGTGCGCTTCATAAGGCAGGCCGATCTCTTCCAACATGATGGATACTTTGACGCCGTTCGGCGTCGGCAGGGAATAGAGCTGCAACCGTTCCAGGTGCTGAGCCGGCCAGCGTTTGACGATCGGGAATTGGGTGGAATCGAGCATGGAAACTCCTCGGGTTGGCGGGGTCGCTTAAGCGTACCCCTTGAGTATTGCAGTAAAACTACCCCGCCGCCGGGTTACACCGTGAGCTCAAAATGTGCGGCCAGCGCTTTTTTACCGGCGGGGGTCAGCTGCAGCTCGCGGCTGTCGAGCTGGCGGACGATCCAGCCGCGTTGAATAAAGGCGGCTAACAGCGCGGCGCCCAGTGCGCCACCGAGGTGAGAGCGGCGTTCGCTCCAGTCCAGGCAGCCGCAGGCGAAGCGGCGGCGGGTGGGGGCGGGGGAGCAATCGACGCCCAGCCGCGCCAGCGCGGCCTGACCGACGTCGCTTAACCGGTAGTCTTCCTCACCGCTCAGCCAGTTCAGCGCATGCAGCCGATCGTGCAGCTTCACCGCCACCTCGCCCGCCATGTGGTCGTAGCAGGTGCGGGCATATTGTAGCGTGGTGGGCGTACTGCTTTTCACCGACGGGCGCGGTACGCCCGCCAGCGCCATCAGGCCTTCCAGCGCTTCGGCTACCGGCTGGCCGGCCAGCCGAAAATAGCGGTAGCGCCCCTGTTTGACGCAGGCGATCAGCCGCTGCTCCAGCAGTTTCGCCAGATGCGCGCTGGCGGTGGACGGGGCGACCTCGACCGCCGCGCTGAGCTCGGTGGCGGTGTAGGCGCGCCCATCCATCAACAGGCACAGCATGCGTGCCCGGGTGCGGTCGGCGATGGCGGCGCTCAACGCCGCTAAACGATCTTCTATGTCGATGTTATGCATACTTCGAGATTAGGCGAAGTATGACTGCGCGTCCAGCGCTAGCCTGTGGTTATCGCCATCTGGTACCGAGGGAGAAAACCATGTCCGTATGTCCTTATGCCGCCGCGCTCGCCGCCGAGCCGCAGATGCACTATCGCGCCTTGCCGCCCCTGAGCTGGGATAGCGCATGGCAATGTTGGGTGGCCGCTACGCCGCAGTGGGTGAGGGAAGCGCTGCTCAATGCCGATCTCGGCGTGCGGCCGGCCGATGAGCCGGTGCCGACGGCCTTGCTGGAGACGCCGATGGCGCCGCTGTTCGCCGGGCTGGCGCGAATGCGCGACGGCGAGGAGCATCGCACGCTTAAGGCGGCGCTGCAGCGGGCGTTAGCTTCCTGCGACGATACTCTGATTCAGCAAACTGCGGCACACTGTGCGGCGCGGTTAGCGCCAAAGGCCCCCGAGGCGGCGGCGATCACCCGCTTTAACTACGGGTTGCCGGTCTGCACCCTCGGCGCATTGTTGGGCGTGCCCGAAGCGCAGTGGCAACATCTTATCGACGACAGCCTGGACTTTGTCCGCTGTATCGCGCCCGGCGGCACGCCGCAGCAGCTGGCACGCGGTATTGCGGCGACGCAGCGGCTCTGTGCCCGGCTGGCGACGGGGAATGGCGTGCTGCGCCAGGCCCTGGTGCGGGAGATCGGCGACGCCCGGCTTGAGTCGGCCAATGCGCTCGGCCTGCTGTTTCAGGCCTGTGAGGCGACGGCGGGCTGGCTCGGGCAGGCGTATTTGCTGGCACGGCAGAACGGCGAAGTGGACACCGCGCTGGATCGGGTGCGGGCGCTGACGCCACCTATCCAAAACACGCGCCGTTTCGTCTTACGCGAGACGCAGCTTGCCGGTTGTACGCTGCGCGTGGGGCAGACCGTCTTGCTGTTGCTCGGCACCGACGGCGAACTGGCCTTCGGCGCAGGGGCACACCGCTGCCCGGGCGAACGCTGGGCGAGGATTATCGCGCGCTGCGGCGTGGCGCATCTGTGTTCGCTGAATATTGATGAGCGGGCGTTGGAATCGGTGCGGTGGCGCCATTCCTACAATGCACGCGTACCTGAGTTTTACCGTTGAGAGGAAACGATAATGATCGCCGTGATTTTTGAACTGCAGGCCGCCGACGGGCAGCGTGATACCTATCTGGCGCTGGCGGCGGAGCTGAAGCCGCTGCTGGCGCAGATCGATGGATTCATTTCCATCGAGCGCTTTCAAAGCCTGGCCGATCCTGCGCGCCTGCTGTCGCTCTCCTTCTGGCGCGACGAGGCAGCGGTGCAGCAGTGGCGCAATCTCGAGCAGCACCGGGCGGCGCAGGCGCGCGGCCGTGGCGAGGTGCTGGCGCAGTATCGGCTGCGGGTGGCGGAGGTGGTGCGGGACTACGGGTTGGAGAGACGCGATCAGGCGCCGCAGGATAGCCGTGGCTATCACCGCACCTGAAGAAAGCCCGCCGGCGGCGGGCTTTCTTCGTCCGTTATTTCGCTTCGCTGCCCACCTTCATCGCCCCGGCGTAGCTGGCGCCCATCCCCCAGGCAGCGCCGTGGTCGCGGGCGATCTGCAATACGCCTCCCGCCGTGGCTTTGCGGCTCCAGTCCTGCTGCCATTCCAGCATCAACGCCACCCAGTTGATGGGCGTGGCGCCCGCCTGTATCAGGCGCTGCATGGCGTTGTTTTGGCTGTCTGGCGTAATGTCGCCGGTGACGTCCGACAGAATATAAACCTCATATCCCTCGCCCAGGGCGGACAGCGCCGGCAGCATCACGCAGCTGGCGGTCCACAGCCCGCCGATGATGATTTTCTTGCGGCCGGATTGTTTGATCAGATCCACCACGCGCCGATCCTGCCAGACGTTGATGGCGGTGCGATCGTACACCTGCAGGTCCGGGCGTGCCTGCGTCACCGGCTGGAATACCGGCCCGGCGAAGCTTTTGGCGTTGGCCGAGGCCAGAATGGTCGGCACGTTGAACACCTTGGCGGCCTTGGCGATGCCGGCGGCGTTATTGACCAGGTTGGTTTGGTCGATAGAGGAAATGGTCATGCCGAACATGTCCTGCAGATCGACCAGCAGCAGCAGACTGTTCTCGGCCGTCAGCGGCTGCACATAACCCGCATGGCGGCTGTCGGCGGCGGGGGATTGCGCCAACGCGGCGACGGGGGCGGCGGCGGCGCTCAGGCCGAGCATCAGGGCGAACAGGGTCTTTTTCATTATTAACTCCATGATTATCAGTAGATTAAATTCACTTCCCACTCAGGGAAGCGGTTGAATAAAGTCTACTGAGGTTGTTGAGGTTAATAATCTGTGTTTTATTGAATTTATAATTAACCAATAGGACATAATGTGGACGTGTTACTGACGATGCGCGCCTTTCGCCGCGTGGTTGAGCGCAACAGTTTTTATAAGGCGGCGGAGGATCTGGCGATCACGCCGGCGGCGTTGAGCAAGCAGATTAAGCAGTTGGAGAACCGGTTGGGTACGCTGTTGCTGGTGCGCACCACCCGCAGCATGAGCCTGACCGAAGCCGGGCAGCTCTATTACCAGGAAGCCTGCCGGTTGCTTGGCGAGTTCGACGCGCTGGAGCAGACGGTTGCCGCCAGCGCGCAGCAGGTCTCCGGCACGCTGCGGGTCAATGCACCGCTCTCGTTCGGCCTGACGGTGCTGTCGCCGCTGCTGCCGCCGTTTATGCAACGCTACCCGCAGCTGCAGGTGGAACTGACGCTGGACGACAGGGTATTGGACGTGGTGGCGGCCGGTTTCGATATTTCCTTGCGCATTCGCCGACGGCTGCCGGATTCTTCCCTCAGCGCCCGGGCACTGGGTGAAGTGCACCAGCGAATTTGCGCCGCGCCCGACTATTTGGCACAGCACGGCGTGCCGCAAACGCCGAATGACTTGCCGCGGCACAGCTGTCTGGCCTATTCCCTGGCGGAAAGGCCGGGGCAGTGGCAGTTCACCGCTGGCGAGGAGAGCCTGAGCGTGACGTTCACTCCCCGGTTGATCGCCAACAACAGCCTGATGCTGCGGGACATGCTGGTGGCGGGACTGGGCATCGGTTCGCTGCCGTCGTTCGTGGCGGATCCCGAAATCGCCGCCGGCAGGCTGGTGCGGCTGTTCCCTGAACAGATTGCCGAAGCGCATCAGGTCTTCGCGGTTTACCCGACGCGCCGGCATGTGCAGCAGAAAGTGAGTTTATTCACCGAGTTTGTGCGAGAACAGGGATTGATGACGGCGAATTGACAACGGCGCACGGTTGTCATATTCCTTAGTTATGAAAAGATCCTATCGCCCATTCGCGCAAATTATTATCACCATGCTTCGTGTGGTGGGATAGCGCGTGTGTCGCCAATAAAAAACCCGCCGGCAAGGCGGGTTTTTTTATCCCCTTCCGGCAACGACCGGAGAACGGCATGAAAACCTACCCTGCAGTTTTACACCTGATGTGCGGCAAGGCCGGTGCAGGCAAATCGACGCTGGCGCAGCGTTTGGCGCAGCAACCGCAAACGCTGTTGCTGGTCGAAGATGCGTGGCTGGCGACGCTGTATGAACAGGAGATGGCCAGCCTGCAAGACTATGCGCGCTGTTCCGAACGGTTACGGCGGGCGCTGGGCGGGCACCTCGTTCAGCTGCTGCGCGGCGGCTGGTCCGTGGCGCTCGATTTCCCGATGAATACGCCGGACAGGCGGCGCTGGGCCAAAGCGTTGGCGGAGGAGGCCGGCGTCGCGCACTGCCTGCATTTTCTCGACGTCAGCCATGCGCAGTGCCTGAGCCGGATAACGCTGAGAAACGCGCGCGGTGAGCACCCGTTTACACTGAGCGAAGCGGAGTTTGAGCGCCTGGCACAGTACTTTGTTCCCCCGGCGGAAGAGGAAGGGATGACCGTCTTGCGTTATGGCGAACAGAACTGAAAACCGGCGCCATGACGGCGCCGGCAACAGGGTTAGGATTCGGCGTTAAACGCGTTGTGGAAGGCGACTTCCGCACACGGCAGCGCGCCCTGGAAGGCGATGGCGCGGAAGTAGTCTTGCGGCACGTCCGGCAGGGTCAGCGCGGTCTGCGCCTGGAAGCCGAAACGGCCGTAATAGTTCGGATCGCCCAGCACCACGCAGCCTGCGGCGTGCCGTTCCTGCAGCTCGGCCAATAGCTGGCGGATCAGCCGGCTGCCGATCCCCCGGTTCTGACTGGCCGGCAGCACCGACACCGGCGCCAGCCCGTACCAACCGGCGGTGCCGTTGCTGAGTGTGACCGGCGAGACGGACGCGTGCCCGATCGGTGTGCCATTGTGCTCAGCGACCAGCGACAGGGTGAGAGCGCCTGCCGCACGCAGCGCGTTGACGATAAACTGCTCGGTGTGGCTGCTGTGTTCGGCATGCAGGAACGCGGCGGCGGTCAGGGTGGCGATGGCGTCGACGTCGGCCGGCGTTTCGTGGCGTAAAGTGATGTTCATGGTTGTATCCTGATTAAATAAGGCTGAGCCGACCGGGCTACCTGCCCGGCCGGTATCGATGATTAACGGTTATCCAGCTGCGCACGCACGGCCTTGAGCCCGGCGAAGGTGACGCGATAAGGGCGCCCCTGGCGAGAGAGGATCAGGCGTTTGGTTTTGAGTTTGGTGAAGACGGCCAGTGAGCAGTCGGCCAGGCCGAGCCCTTCGCGGGTGTAGCATTCGACGTGGGTGACGCGACCGGCGTCGTTGCGGGTGAAGGCGATATAGCCGCCTTTGGCCAACACGTGCAGCACGCGTTGTTCCGCTTTGGAAATGTTCATGTTGGGAGATCCTGTAATAACCCCAGATACGCGCATCCCCGCGCAAACGCGCGTCGGATACGTCAGAGTCCCTCGCCATACGGCAAGGAAGCGACTATCGGGTGGTTACAATCTCCAACATACAGGCCTCGGGCAGTGAAAAACGCCAGGGCGGCGTTTCAGCGCAGATAATGTAGCCAATGGCCGGTTGGCTGTCAATTTGCCGGCGGCGCGGGCCGCCGGCGCAAGGCCAATCAGAAAGGCTTGGTCGGCAGGTACTTGCCGTCCAGGGTGATCACTGCGCGTTCGCCGCCGTCCGGATCGGCGACCTTTTTGATATCCAGCTTGAAGTTGATGGCGCTGATGATGCCGTCGCCGAACTGCTCGTGCACCAGCGCTTTCAGCGTGGATCCGTAAACCTGCAGCATTTCATAGAAGCGATAAATGGTCGGATCGGTCGGCACGCCGCCGGGAATGCTGCCGCGCAGCGGGATGGTTTGCAGCAACAGCACCGCCTCTTCGTCCAGCCCCAGCTTGGCCGCTACCGTGCGCGCCGCCGGTTCCGGCAGCGCATGCTGCCCCAGCAGCGCGGCGGTGACGAACGCCAGGCTGAGACCGGTGCCCTCGGCCAGCGCGTCGAAAGTCAGGTTATGGCGGATCTTGGCGACCATAATGGTGTCGGTGAGCGCTTCGCGCGGGGCGGCGTTATGCAGAGAGTGTGTCATGTTAGCTCCTTTTGTTGGCTTAAAAACGGGCGATCGCCGGGGTGGCGGTCACGTCGGGATGGGTGGCGAGCGGCACGAAGCGGCGGGTTTCGCCGTCCAGCGCTTCGATAGCGCCGCTGGCGATGTCATAGACCCAGCCGTGCAGCGTCAGGCGGCCCTGATCCAGCGCCAGGGCGACGGAAGGGTGCGTTTTGATGTTGTTGAGCTGGGCGATGACGTTTTCGCGCACCATCGACGCGACCCGGGCCTCGTCGGAGGCGTGCGGATAAGCCTGATTGACCGCCTTCGCGGAATCGGCGTAACGCAGCCAGCCGGCGACCGTCGGCAGGTGCTCCAGACACTGGCAGGTGGCGATGGCGGTCATCGCGCCGCAGTCGGAATGGCCGCAGATCACGATATCCTCCACGCCCAGCGCGGCGACGGCGTACTCGACCGAGGCGGTAACCCCGCCGGGTTCGGGGCCGAAAGAAGGCACGATGTTACCGGCGTTGCGGATCACGAACAGATCCCCCGGCTCGCGCTGGGTGACCAGCTCCGGCACCAGGCGGCTGTCGGAACATGAGATAAACAGGGTGCGCGGGTTTTGGCGGGTCGCCAACTGCTGAAACAGCGCCGTGCGTTCAACAAAGGCTTCGCGCTGGAACTTCAGGAAGCCTTCAATCACCTCTTTCATCCGTTTCTCCATTGGGTGTCGTTATGCGATGGCGGCATGATGAACGCTTCTGGCTATAGGGTCTAAGACCCATTTATAATGCCAGCTATAGGTTTTACTAATAGCTGGGGCAGCTATGCTGCTGCGACACATCCGTTATTTTCTGGCCGTTGCCGAACAGGGCAACTTCACCCGCGCCGCCGAAGCGCTGCACGTCTCGCAACCGACGCTGTCTCAACAGATCAAGCAGCTGGAAGACACACTGGGGGCGCCGCTGTTCGATCGCAGCGGCAGAGCCGTGCGCCTGACCGACGCCGGTGAGGCGTGGATGCGCTATGCGCGCTTGGCGCTGCAAGATCTGGACGCCGGCGCGCGGGCGATCCATGACGTGGCGACGCTCGAGCGCGGCCATTTGCGGCTGGCGATGACGCCGACCTTCACCGCCTATCTGGTGGGGCCGGCGATCGATGCGTTCTACCGCCGCTACCCGGGGATTACCCTGAGCATCGAGGAGATGGCGCAAGAGCGAATTGAGGCGCTGCTGGCGCAGGATCGGCTGGATCTGGGCATCGCCTTCGAGATGGCGCAGTCGGCGGAGGTGGAAGCGGCGGCGTTGTTCAGCGAGACGCTGGAGCTGATGGTCGGCGCCGACCATCCCCTGGCGTCTCATCGCCGGCCGCTGACGCTGGCGGAGTGGCAACATCTGCCGCTGGCTTTGCTGAGCGGCGACTTCGCCACGCGCCAGTTTATCGATCGCTACTGCACGCAGCTGGGATTTCGGCCGCAGGTGGCGGTGGAGGCCAACGCGCTGGGCGCCATCGTCGAGATCGTGCGGCGCGGGCAGCTCGCCACGCTGCTGCCGGCCGCCATTGCGCGCGAGAACCGGCAGTTGAAAAAAGTGGCATTGGCCAACGCCATGCCGGTGCGGCAGGCGGTGTGGCTGCAGCGCAAAGGCGCTTACCGCAGCGCGGCCGCGCAGGTGTTTATCGCCGTCTTGCAGGAACAGGGCGTTACGCCAACGCCCCCCAGCGCTGCGTCATCCCCAGCAAATGCACCAGCCCGAAGCCGAGGCAAATCAGCGAGCTGACGACGATAAAGCGCTGGCTGCGGCCGGTATCGCGCAGGGCGAAGGGGCCGGCGACGCCGCGCAGCAGGTAGATGAAGGTAATGATAAACAGCGCGGGCCGCAGCAGCGGCAGCGGTGCGATCAGGCCCGCGCCGGAAAGCGCATACAGCGACCAAATAAACAGCACCAGCGCGATACCGGCGGTGACGACGGCCGGGAACTTTTTACCCGCTTCCGCCGCCTTAATGAAGCGATCGCCGGCGCCGCATAGCCGGTAGCCGCGCGGCCCGGCGGCGATCACCCAGATATGCAGCAGCGCGGCGATGGCGCTCAGCGCGGCGCCGATCAGCAGCGCGGTGTTATAGAGGTGCGGCATGGTAGCGCTTCCCTGTCAGAAAAGTGGTTGGCATGAAGCGTAGACCAGAAAAGGCGAATTAACCGAACGTAACAGGGAAGAGGAGCAAGTAATGAGACTGGCGACGGGTATGCTGAGCGCATTGGCGCTGTGGAGCGGGCTGGCGATGGCGCAACCTGCGGCGCTGACGCTGCCCAGGGAAGACGGTTCGAGTATTCATTACTATCTGGACGCCGCGGTGCCCGGACAATCGTCGGCGGCGCTGTTGGTGATCCTGCAAGGATCGGATTGCAACAGCGTGCGGCATATCCGCCTGCTGGCGCCGTTGCGGCAGGTGTTCCCCGCCGCAGACCTGCTGACGGTGGAGAAATACGGCATCGACGACCGGTTGCCGTACCGCGAAGAAGTCCCGCGGCAGGATTGCCCGGACGCTTTTGTGCAGCATGACACGCCGCAGCGGCGGGTGAGCGATGTCACCCAGGTGCTGCAGGCGGTGATTGCGCGCAACGGCTATCAAAAGGTCGCGGTGCTGGGAGGCAGCGAAGGGGCGGTGATCGCTAATCTGGTGACGGCCTCCTCGGGCCGGATTGATGCCACCCTCGCGTTCAGCGGTGGCGGGCGCTGGTTTATCGACGACGTGCGCCACAGCGCTGCCGGCGCGCCGAAGGAAGAGATGGCCGGGCTGAACGCATTTTTGCAGCAGGTGATGACGGCGCCGCCGTTCCCCCTGAACGCCAGCGATCATGGCTATGCCTGGTGGCATGGCATGCTGAACATCGATCAGCTCGCCACGCTGCACAGCATCAAGACGCCGGTGCTGATCGTGCAGGGCGACCAGGATCGCGCCGTTTCGCCGGGGGCGGTCGACAATATGATCGACGAATTGCGGGCCGCCGGCAAAACGAACATTACCTATGTCAATTACGCTGGATTGGACCATGTGATGCGGCGTGAAAATGGCGCCAGCGAGATGGCGCGGGTGGTGGCGGACATGCGCGCGTGGCTGGAGAAGCAGCTGCGCTGACCGGCCACCCATGGGCCTTACTCGGTGTGGCGCTCCCGGAACAGCAGAGTGGCTATCAGGCTGACGGTCAGCATGCCGGTCACGTACCACGCCGGCGCCAGCGGGTTGTCGCTGACATCCAGCAACCAGGTAACGATCAGCTGCGCCGAGCCGCCGAACAGCGTCACGCCGAAGGCGTAGATCATCGAGGTGCCGGTGGCGCGCACGTGGCGCGGCAGCGCCGAGACGATCAGCATGGTGCTGGACAGCATGTTGATGCCCAGCGCGCCGATCAGCAGGATGCGGAAGACGATCGCCAGCCACAGGGTTTGCGTGGCGCTGAGGAACCAGAAGGTTGGGTAAATCAGGATCAGTGCCGCAAAGATCGAGAACAGCAGCGGCCTTTTGTAATTCTGGATCCGATCGACATAGCGCCCGGCGTAATAGACCGCCACGATTTGCACCACGGAGGCGATGCAACTGAACAGATAGGCGGTCGGGCCGGCGATGCGGTAGGTCTGCATCATGTAGGTCGGCATGTAAAGCAGCACCACATAAACCATCACGGTGCCGGACATGATGACCAGCACACCCAGCAATAGGTCTTTAGCATGGTTGCTCACCAGATCCCATACCGGATTCAGCGGTACCCGCGCACGATCCGGCTGTTCGCCGCTGTAGGTCTCTTCCAGGTGCTTACGGATATAGACGCCGACCGGAATGATCAGCAGGCCGATGATGAACGGCACGCGCCAGCCCCAGGCATACAGCGCCTCTTCCGACAGAAAATAGGTGAGCGCCAGCCCGCAAGAGGCGCCGAGCAGGGCGCTGACGCCCTGGCTGATCGCCTGCCAACTGACGAAAAAGCCGCGCTGATTGGCCCCGGCGGACTCCAGCAGTAGCGTGGTCGCTGAGCCCACTTCACCGCCGGCGGCGAAGCCCTGAATCAGGCGACCGACTACGATCAGCACCGGCGCCAGAACGCCGATTTGCGCATGGGTTGGCGCGAAGGCAATCAGGGCGGTGCCGACGCCCATCAGCACGATGGTCATCAGCATGGCGGCCTTGCGGCCGACCCGGTCGGCATAGGCGCCCAGCACCATGCTGCCCAGCGGGCGCATGATAAAGCCGACGCCGAACACCGCCACCGACATCAACAAAGAGCCGTAGGCGCTGTCGCTGGGAAAATAGAGTTTGCCGATGATGGCGGCAAAGAAGCTGTATACGGTGAAGTCGAAAATCTCCAGGCCGTTGCCCAGGCTGGCGCCGACAATGACTTTGTAATTTACCGCGCCTTTCTCTGCCGTTTGGCTTTTGGGCAAGGTTTTTTCAGCAGTGTTCATCGTTATCTCTCGCGATAGGTGGACGGTGTGTTGTTATTATTTTCTGGCCGTGGTGGCATTATCCGGGACGGCGATAACCGCCGCCCGAAGCGGCAACAGAATGGCAACGTCTCCTTTACATATACTTGTATGTACAACCCTGTGCAATATGAGGGCGGTTAACGGGATAACGCGGGTTTGATTTTTTTAAGATTTTGTATTTATATGTTTTTTTTGAATTTATAACGTGTGGCAGTGAGGTGATTTAGTGCCGATTTAGTGAGCTGTAGCGCATTAATCATCGAAAAAATCCTGGCATTTAAGAAGGGGGTCACAAAATGTCGCGTATAGCAGAATATGTGGCGATAGTCGGCAAGAAATAGAATTAAATAGAAGTGTGTTGACTGTATCAATGATTCTCAAGAGGTATTCAGGTGCGATTTATTCTTACCTGGTGCGGTATCTGGCGAGAATGTATTTCATTTTTTATTTTAATTAATACCGATAATTAATATGTTTTGTGAATTTGTTCGAGCTATTGTACGGTTTGCTGAGCGAAGCCTCCCCGTGACTTTCATCGGTATTATCCAACGCAGGTATGATTCATCCGTCGGCGCCGCTCAAAATGTCACCAAAACTTCCCGCGATCTCTGCACCCCGTTGTGGCATAATGCGCGCCAAATCACATTCCCTATGTATAAAGAGCGAGCGCTGTGTTAAGCACCAACAACATCACCATGCAGTTCGGCAGCAAGCCGTTGTTTGAAAACATCTCTGTTAAATTCGGCGGCGGCAACCGTTACGGCCTGATCGGCGCCAACGGCTGCGGCAAGTCCACCTTTATGAAAATCCTCGGCGGCGATTTGGCGCCGACCGGCGGCAACGTGTTCCTCGATCCGAACGAGCGCCTGGGTAAACTGCGTCAGGATCAGTTTGCCTTCGAACAATACAGCGTGCTGGACACCGTGATCATGGGCCACACCGAGCTGTGGGCGGTGAAGGAAGAGCGCGACCGCATCTACGCCATGGCGGAGATGAGCGAGGAAGACGGCTATAAAGTGGCCGATCTGGAAGTCGCCTACGGCGAGATGGACGGTTACACCGCCGAAGCGCGCGCCGGCGAACTGCTGCTTGGCGTCGGTATTCCGGTGGAACAGCACTACGGCCCGATGAGCGAAATCGCGCCGGGCTGGAAGCTGCGCGTATTGCTGGCGCAGGCGCTGTTCTCCGATCCGGAAATCCTGCTGCTCGACGAACCGACGAACAACCTGGACATCGATACCATTCGCTGGCTGGAGCAGGTGCTGAACGAACGCAACAGCACCATGATCATCATCTCGCACGACCGTCACTTCCTGAACATGGTCTGCACCCACATGGCGGATCTGGACTACGGCGAACTGCGCGTTTATCCGGGCAACTACGACGAATACATGACCGCCGCCACCCAGGCGCGTGAGCGTCTGCTGGCCGACAATGCCAAGAAGAAGGCGCAGATCAACGAGCTGCAATCGTTCGTCAGCCGCTTCAGCGCCAACGCCTCCAAATCCAAGCAGGCCACCTCGCGCGCCCGCCAGATCGACAAGATCCAGCTGGAAGAAGTGAAGGCCTCCAGCCGCCAGAACCCGTTCATCCGTTTCGATCAGGACAAGAAGCTGTTCCGTAACGCGCTGGAAGTGGAAGCGCTTACCAAGGGCTTCGACAACGGCCCGCTGTTCAGCAAGCTGAACCTGATGGTGGAAGTGGGTGAGAAGGTTGCGGTGCTGGGCGCCAACGGCATCGGTAAAACCACCTTGCTGAAAACGCTGGTGGGCGACGCGCAGCCGGACAGCGGCACCGTGAAGTGGTCGGAAAACGCCCGCATCGGTTACTACGCGCAGGATCACGAATACGAGTTCGACGATACCCTGACCGTGTTCGACTGGATGAGCCAGTGGAAGCAGGAAAAAGACGACGAGCAGGCGGTGCGCAGCGTGCTGGGCCGTTTGCTGTTCAGCCAGGACGACATCAAGAAGAAAGTGAAGGTGCTGTCCGGTGGCGAGAAGGGCCGTATGCTGTTCGGCAAGCTGATGATGCAGCGCCCAAATATTCTGGTGATGGACGAACCGACCAACCACCTGGATATGGAATCCATCGAATCGCTGAACATGGCGCTGGAGATGTACGAAGGCACGCTGATCTTCGTCTCCCACGACCGTGAGTTCGTCAGCTCGCTGGCGACGCGCATTCTGGAAATCACCCCGAACAAGGTGATCGACTTTACCGGCAACTACGAAGACTATCTGCGTAGCCAGGGCATCGTGTAACCCTCGCGGCAACGCATCAGGGCGGGAATTATCCCGCCCTTTTTTTATCCGTCATTCCCCGCCGCACACCTCGCAGTGCGGATCCTTCGGCAGTTTCATCTCGCGGAACTGCATGCTCATCGCATCGAACATCAACAGCTTGCCGTGCAGCGGCTGACCATAGTCGGCCAGCAGCTTGATGGCTTCCATCGCCTGCAGGGTGCCGATGGTGCCGACCAGCGGCGCCATCACGCCCGCTTCGACGCAGGTGAGGGCGCTGTCGCCGAACAGCCGGCTCAGGCAGCGGTAGCAGGGCTCGCCCGGTTGATAGGTGAACACGCTGAGCTGGCCTTCCATGCGGATCGCCGCGCCGGAAACCAGCGGCCTCTGCTGCGCGTGGCACAGGCGGTTCAGGGCATCGCGCGCCGCCACGTTGTCGGTGCAGTCCAGCACCAGATTGCAGGCGGCGACCTCTGCCGCGATCGCGTCATCTTCCAAACGGCCGTCGATCGCGTCGATGCGGATATGCGGGTTGATGGCGCTCAGTTCCTGCCTGGCGGAGGCGACTTTGCTCTGGCCGATGCGATCGTCGCGGTGCAGGATCTGGCGCTGCAGGTTGGAGAGCGAGACGGTGTCGAAATCCACCAGTACCAGATGGCCGACGCCGGCCGCCGCCAGGTAAGGCGCGGCGGCGCAGCCCAGCCCGCCCAGCCCGACGATCAGCACGCGGGCGGCCTTCAGCTTCTCCTGGCCGTCGAAGTCAAAGCCGCGCAGCACGATCTGGCGGTTGTAGCGCAGCGCTTCGGCGTCGGTCAATTCCGGCAGCATGCTCAGCTCCTTAACAGGGCGTTGAACGGCTCGATCTCCACCGTTTCGCCTACCGCCACCGAACCGCGTTCGCGCTCCAGCACGATGAAACAGTTGCCCTGGCTGTAGGAGCTGAAGACGTGTGAGCCCTGGTGGCCGGTGGTGCTGACCTCCAGTTCGCCCGCGGCGTTGCTGCTGAACACGCCGCGCTGGAAATCGAGGCGGCCCGGCGATTTCTTCAGCGGCGTCAATGCGCGCGCCCGCAGGCGCGGCGGCAGGCGCCAGTCGCTGTGGCCGGCCAGCTTCGCCAGCAGCGGCTGCACCAGCTGGTAGAAGGTCAGGGCGGCGGAAACCGGGTTGCCCGGCAGGCCGCAGAACCAGGCGTGGCCCAGCTTGCCGAAGGCGAAGGGTTTGCCGGGTTTGATCGCCAGCTTCCAGAAGCTAACCTGGCCCAGCTCGTCGAGCATCTGTTTGGTGTAGTCGGCCTCGCCGACCGAGACGCCGCCGCTGCTGATCACCACGTCGGCCTGGCTGTCCGCCCGTTCGAAAGCGGCGCGCAGCGCATCGCGATCGTCGCGGATAATGCCGAGATCGAGCACCTCGCAGCCCAGCTGTTCCAGCATCAGGCGCACCGCGAAACGGTTGGTGTCGTAGATTTGGCCCGCCTGCAGCGGCTGGCCGACCGGCTGCAGTTCGTCGCCGGTAGAGAACACTGCCACCTTCAGCTTACGCATTACCTGCACTTCGGCGACGCCAAGCGAAGCCAACAGCGGCAGCTGCGCGGCGCCCAGCTTCACGCCCGCCGGCAACACGCTCGCGCCCCGGCGAATGTCTTCACCCGCCAGACGGATATTCTGGCCGGCTTCAACCGGCGCGGTAAAACGCACGCCCTGGTCGCTCACCTCGGCCTGCTCCTGCATGACCACCGCATCCGCCCCGGCCGGGATCGGCGCGCCGGTCATGATGCGCACGCAGCTGTTGGCCGGCCATTGGCCGTCGAACGGCGCACCGGCGAAGGCCTTACCGGCGACCGGCAGCGGCGCATTGGCCGCCAGGTCGGCGAGGCGCAGCGCATAGCCGTCCATCGCCGAGTTGGCGAACGGCGGCACGTCGAGCGGCGAGACCACCGGCGCGGCGGTGATGCGGCCGGCGGCGGCGGTCAGGGCAACGGATTCGGTCTGCTGCAGCGGGGCGATCTGCCCGAGCATTTTTTCCAGCGCTTGCTCCAGGGAGATGAGATCGGAAGTATGGCAATGATCCATAAAGGGAACTCCGTAATCAGGGTGCGCTAAAATAGCGACAAAGTGCGGGTATTATGGCAGAGAACGCCGGGGGGGAGAACGGGTTATGCTTGCCATCTTTCGTACTGCGGCGCCGGGGCGAACGGGTATAAACTGCGCAAAACAGAGGAGAATCATGATGCATAAACAGGTTATCGAGTTCTGGTTCGACGAGATCGAACCGATCATGTGGTTTAAAAAGGACGACGATTTCGATCGTCTGCTGCACAGCCGTTTCGGCGAAATCTGGCGTGCAGCGGCGGCGGGGGAGCTGGCGCACTGGCGCGACACCATCGAAGGGCGCCTGGCGGAGGTGATCGTGCTCGATCAGTTCAGCCGCAACCTGTTTCGCGGTACGCCACAGTCGTTCGCCTGCGACGGCATGGCGCTGATCCTGGCGCAGGAGGCGATCCGCAGCGGCGAGTGCGAACGGCTGAGCCGCGAGCAGCGTGGCTTCCTCTATCTGCCGTTCATGCATTCGGAATCGCCGCTGATCCACCAGCAGGCGCTGATGCTGTATACCGAGCTCAACAACGGCGACCAGCTGGAGTTCGAGCTGCGGCATAAGGCGATCATCGATCGTTTCGGCCGCTACCCGCATCGCAATGCGATATTGGGGCGCACCAGCACGCCGGAAGAAGAGGCCTTTTTACAACAGCCTGGATCAGGCTTTTAATCGTTGGATCATCTGCGCCCGGCCGGGGAAAAAACAGCAGGCCGGGCGCCGCAATAAGCGTTATTCAGCGCGAACGTTTATTTCCTTACGCCATGCCGCTATTTCCGCACGTGAAATTACCAATAATCTCAGCCGCAGGATCGGCGGTTTGCCGTTTTTTATAACCTGCTGTTTTTATTCCAATAAGCTATTTCAAGGTGCGAAACGGTCTAAGCGCGCTACGCTAAAAGCGGGGCGTGGACGTTATGCTGTACTTCCACTGCAGGACTAAATAGAGTCGAAAAAGACTGAATAATAATGATACCGCGCTCAGCTTATTCGCTGCGCAACGGCGGGATTAACACAGGGTGTCAGGCAAATGAGCAAACCAGTGATTGCCATTCATGGCGGCGCGGGCGCAATTACCCGGGCGGCGCTGAGTGCGGAAAAAGAACGGCTGTATATCCAGGCACTGTCCGAGATCGTGGCCGCCGGGCAGGCGATACTGGCGCAGGGCGGCAGCGCGCTGGACGCGGTGACAGAAGCGGTGCGGCTGCTCGAAGAGTGCCCGCTGTTCAACGCCGGTAAAGGATCGGTGTTCACTCATCAGGGCACCCACGAGCTGGACGCCTGCGTGATGGACGGCCGCACCTGCGATGCCGGCGCCGTCGCCGGCGTCAGCCGCATCCGCAACCCGGTGCTGGCGGCGCGCGCGGTGCTGGAAAACAGCGAACACGTGCTGTTTGCCGCTGAAGGCGCCGAGAAGTTTGCCGCGGCCCACGGCCTGGAACTGGTCACCCCCGATTTCTTCTTTACCCAGGAACGTTTCGATCAGCTGCACCGGGCCCAGGCGGAGCAGGGCCGGGTATTGCTCGATCACGACGGCGCGGCGCAGGCCGGCGAGCCGCTCGATCCCGATCGGAAATTCGGCACCGTCGGCGCGGTGGCGCTGGATGCGTTGGGCAACCTCGCCGCCGCCACCTCCACCGGCGGCATGACCAACAAGCAGGCCGGGCGGGTAGGCGACACGCCGATCATCGGCGCCGGCTGCTATGCCAACAACGCCACGGTGGCGGTCTCCAGCACCGGAACCGGTGAAATCTTCATGCGCGGCGTGGCGGCCTATGACGTCTCCGCCCTGATCGAGTATGGCGATCTGAGCCTGCAGGCCGCCAGCGATCGGGTGGTGATGGAGAAGCTGCCGGCGCTCGGTGGCAGCGGCGGCATGATCGCCGTCGATCGCCACGGCAATATCGCGCTGCCGTTCAACTGCGAGGGGATGTATCGCGGTTTTGGCTATGTCGGCGATGCACCGTCCGTCGGGATTTACCGCTAAGCGTTCACCGGGAGGGTGCATGACCGACGTTTCACTTCGACCCGCCGCTGGCGGCGGGCCGTCATTGCCGCCGCAGCGGGTGCTGACGGTGCGCGATCTGAGCATCAGCTTTCCTCAACCGGACGGCGCCGTGGCAGCGGTGCGTAACCTGTCGTTCGATCTCGATCGCGGCGAGACGCTGGCGATCGTCGGTGAGTCCGGCTCCGGCAAATCGGTGACTTCGCTGGGGCTGATGCGGTTGGTGGAGCAGGGCGGCGGGCGCATCGTCGGCGGCGGCATGACGCTGCGCCGGCGCGACGGCGCGCTGCTCGATCTGGCGCGCGCCTCGCAGAGCACGCTGCGCACGGTGCGCGGCGCCGACATGGCGATGATCTTCCAGGAGCCGATGACCTCGCTCAACCCGGTATTTCCGGTCGGCGAGCAGATCGCCGAATCGCTGCGCCTGCATCAGGGCATGGATCGCCGCAGCGCGCGCCAGGAGGCGCTGCGTATGCTCGATCTGGTGCGTATTCCGGAGGCCAAAGAGGTGCTGGGGCGCTACCCGCACCAGCTTTCCGGCGGCATGCGCCAGCGGGTGATGATCGCCATGGCGCTCTCCTGCAAACCGGCGCTGCTGATTGCCGATGAACCCACCACCGCCCTCGACGTCACCATTCAGGCGCAGATCCTGCAGCTGATCCGCGTGCTGCAACAGGAGATGCAGATGGGGGTGATCTTCATCACTCACGACATGGGCGTGGTGGCGGAGATCGCCGATCGGGTGCTGGTGATGCGCCGCGGCGAACAGGTGGAACAGAATCGGGTGCGCGAGCTGTTTGCCGCGCCGCAACAGGCCTATACCCGGGCGCTGTTGGCGGCGGTGCCGAAGCTGGGGGCGATGGCCGATCGGCCGCTGCCGGCGAAGTTTCCGCTGCCGGGCGGCGAGGAGGATACGGCGCCGCAGGATACCGTACCGCCCGGCGCCGCGCCGATCCTGCGAGTGGAGCATCTGGTTACGCGCTTTGATCTGCGCGGCGGATTGTTCAATCGGGTCACTCGCCGGGTGCACGCGGTGGAAAACGTCAGTTTCGATCTTTACCCCGGCGAGACGCTGGGGCTGGTGGGCGAGTCCGGCTGCGGCAAGTCCACCACCGGGCGCTCTCTGCTGAAGCTGGTGGACAGCCAGAGCGGCACTATCACCTTCGCCGGGCGGCGGATAGACCAATTGAAGGGGCCGGCGCTGCAGCACCTGCGGCGCGATATTCAGTTCATCTTTCAAGATCCTTACGCCTCGCTCGATCCGCGCCTGACGGTCGGTTTTTCCATCATGGAGCCGCTGCTGGTGCACAACGTGATGCGCGGCCGGGAGGCGGAGCAACGGGTGGCCTGGCTGCTGGAGCGCGTCGGCCTGCTGCCGGAGCATGCGCGCCGCTACCCGCACGAATTTTCCGGCGGCCAGCGCCAGCGTATCTGCATCGCGCGTGCGCTGGCGCTGAACCCGAAAGTGGTGATCGCCGACGAGGCGGTCTCGGCGCTGGACGTGTCGATTCAGGCGCAGATCGTCAATCTGTTGCTCGATCTGCAGCGCGAGTTCGGCATCGCTTTTCTGTTTATTTCACACGACATGGCGGTGGTGGAGCGCATCAGCCACCGGGTGGCGGTGATGTACCTCGGGCAGATCGTCGAGATCGGCCCACGGCAGGCGGTGTTCGACAATCCGCAACACCCCTACACCCGCAAGCTGATGGCGGCGGTGCCGGTGGCCGATCCCGCTCATGCCCACAAACGGCAGCCGCTGCCGGCCGATGAGATCCCGAGCCCAGTGCGCGCGCTGGGCGATGAACCCGTTACCGCACCGCTGGTGCAGGTTGGCGCCGGGCACTTTGTCGCCCGCCACCCGATCGCCGGTGCTTTTTAAAGACCTCAGGAGAGACAAGCGACATGAAGCACACATTCAAACGCAATGCGCTGTTGGCCGCCGTACTGCTGGCGGCGGGAACCGGCCCGGTCTGGGCGGCGAAGGACGCGGTGATCGCCGTGGCCTCCAATTTCACCACCCTCGATCCTTACGACGCCAACGACACGCTGTCGCAGGCGGTGGCCAAGTCGTTCTATCAGGGGCTGTTCGGCTTCGACAAGGACATGAAGCTGGTGAACGTGCTGGCGGACAGCTACGAGGTCAGCAAAGACGGCCTGACCTACACGGTCAAACTGCGCCAGGGGATTAAATTCCACGACGGCACCGCGTTCAACGCTGAGGCGGTGAAGGTAAACCTCGATCGCGCCAGCAACCCGGACAGCCACCTCAAGCGCTACAACCTGTTCAAGATGATCGACAAAACCGAGGCGGTGGACGCCGATACGGTGAAGATCGTGCTGAAAGCGCCGTTCTCGGCGTTCGTCAACAACCTGGCGCACCCGGCGGCGGCGATCATCTCGCCGGCGGCGCTGAAGCAATACGGCAAAGAGATCGGTTTCCACCCGGTCGGTACCGGGCCGTATCAGTTCGTGACCTGGAATCAGACCGATTTCGTCAAGGTGAAGAAGTTCGACGGCTACTGGCAGCCGGGGCTGCCGAAGCTCGACAGCATCACCTGGCGCCCGGTGGTGGATAACAACACCCGCGCGGCGATGCTGCAGACCGGCGAGGCGACCTTCGCCTTCCCGATCCCCTACGAGCAGGCCAAGGTGCTGGAGGGCAACGCCAAGCTGGACGTGGTGGCCGCCCCGTCGATCCTGCAGCGTTACATCAGCATGAACGTCACCCAAAAGCCGTTCGACAACCCGAAGGTGCGCCAGGCGCTGAACTACGCCATCAACAAGGACGCGCTGATCAAGGTGGCGTTCGCCGGTTACGCGGTGCCGGCGGAAGGGCCGGTGCCGCCGGCCATTGACTTCGCCGCCCGCTATAAGCCGTGGCCGTACGATCCGGCCAAGGCGCGCGAGCTGCTGAAAGAGGCCGGCTACCCGAACGGCTTCACCACCACGCTATGGTCTTCCCACAACCACAGCACCGCGCAGAAGGTGCTGCAGTTCACCCAGCAGCAGCTGGCGCAGGTGGGGGTGAAAGTGACGGTGACGGCGATGGATGCCGGGCAGCGTGCGGCGCAGGTGGAGAGCGTCGGGGTGAAGGACACCGGCGTGCGGCTGTTCTACACCGGCTGGTCGGCCTCGACCGGGGAAGCGGACTGGGCGCTGTCGCCGCTGTTCTCTACCCAGGCGGCGCCGCCGAAGCAGTTTAACACCGCGTTCTACAGCAATCCGCAGGTGGACAAGGATCTGACCGACGCGCTGGCGACCACCGATCGCGCCGAGAAGCAGAAACTGTATCAGGACGCGCAGGATCGCATCTGGGCCGACGCGCCCTGGATCTTCCTGGCGACCGAACGTCTGTTGTCGGCCAACAGCAAGCAGCTGAGCGGCTTCTACGTGATGCCGGATACCTCGTTCAACTTTGATAACGCCGATCTGAAATAAGGCGCCCATCCCCGCCCGTGGCCAAGCGGCGGCGGGCGGGGGAAGGAATGAGATGCTCAATTATTTTCTGAAACGACTGCTGGGCCTGATCCCGACTCTGCTGATCGTGGCGGTGCTGGTGTTTCTGTTCGTTCACCTGCTGCCGGGCGATCCGGCGCGGCTGGCGGCGGGGCCGGAGGCCGACGAGGCGGTGGTGCAGCTGGTGCGCAAGGATTTGGGGCTGGATAAGCCGCTGCCGCAGCAGTTCGCGCACTTCTTCGTCAACGCGCTGCGGGGCGACTTCGGCATCTCGATGGTGTCCAAACGCCCGGTGAGCGAAGAGATCGCCTCGCGCTTTATGCCGACCTTCTGGCTGACCGTCACCAGCATGCTGTGGGCGGTGGCGTTCGGCCTGGCGATCGGCGTGGTGTCGGCGGTGTGGCGCAACCGCTGGCCGGATCGCCTCGGCATGACGCTGGCGGTGTCGGGGATCTCGTTCCCGGCCTTTGCGCTCGGCATGCTGCTGATGCAGGTGTTCTCGGTCGAGCTGGGGTGGCTGCCGACGGTGGGCGCCGACAGCTGGCGGCACTACATTCTGCCTTCGATCACCCTGGGGGCGGCGGTGGCGGCGGTGATGGCGCGCTTCACCCGCGCTTCGTTCGTCGAGGTGCTGCAGGAGGACTACATGCGCACCGCGCGCGCCAAGGGCGTGCGGGAAAGCGTGGTGGTGATGAAACACGGCCTGCGCAACGCGATGATCCCGGTGGTGACCATGATGGGGTTGCAGTTCGGCTTCCTGCTCGGCGGTTCGATCGTGGTGGAGAAGGTGTTCAACTGGCCGGGGTTGGGGCGGTTGCTGGTGGACTCGGTGGAGATGCGCGATTACCCGGTGATCCAGGCTGAGGTGCTGCTGTTCTCGCTGGAGTTCATCCTGATCAACCTGCTGGTGGATATGCTGTACGCGGCGATCAACCCGGCGATTCGTTATCAATGAGGACGCGGCATGATTAAGCATTGGCGGCGCAACGCCGCACTGAAGGCGATGCCGCTTATCGACTCCAACGCGGTACGCACGCCGTGGAGCGAGTTTTGGCGGCGTTTTCGCCGCCAGCGGGCGGCGCTGGTCGCCGGCCTGTTCGTGCTGCTGCTGATTGCGGCGGCGCTGCTGGCGCCTTATCTGGCACCGTTCGATGCGGAAAATTATTTCGATTACGACCGGCTGAACGAAGGGCCTTCGCTGATGCACTGGCTGGGTGTCGATTCCCTCGGGCGCGATATCTTCAGCCGCATCCTGATGGGCACGCGCATTTCGCTGGCGGCCGGGGTGTTCTCGGTGCTGGCGGGCGGGGCGATCGGCACCCTGCTGGGGCTGCTGGCCGGCTACTATGAGGGCTGGTGGGATCGCCTCACCATGCGCGTCTGCGACGTGCTGTTCGCGTTTCCCGGCATTCTACTGGCGATCGGCGTGGTGGCGATCATGGGCAGCGGCATGGCCAATGTGATCGTCGCGGTGGCGATCTTCAGCATTCCGGCCTTCGCCCGCCTGGTGCGCGGCAATACGCTGGTGCTGAAGCACCTGACCTATATCGAATCGGCGCGCAGCATCGGCGCCTCGGACTGGACCATCATCCTGCGGCACATTCTGCCGGGCACCCTGTCTTCGATCGTGGTCTATTTCACCCTGCGCATCGGCACCTCGATCATCACCGCCGCCAGCCTGTCGTTTCTGGGCCTGGGCGCCCAGCCGCCGACGCCGGAGTGGGGGGCGATGCTCAACGAGGCGCGCGCCGATATGGTGATCGCGCCGCACGTGGCGATCTTCCCCAGCCTGGCGATATTCATCACCGTGCTGGCCTTCAACCTGTTGGGCGACGGATTGCGCGACGCGTTGGATCCGAAACTGAAGGGGTGAGGGTATCGCTGAATTGGCATACCCCTGTTTTAGAGTTTTTTGATGAAGATTTGACCGGTGTATATTACAGGGATGAGGAATGGGTATGACACATGAGATGGCTGCCGTACGTATTTCACAGATCGGGAAGGCCGTTGGTAATGCCAATGAGCATAGGAATCAAATTAAAGCTGCCATCGATTTTCTGATTGATGGCTTTTGAAGAAATCCGGGCGGTTAACCGCCCGGATTTTTTTATCAGCGGAACAGGTGCTCGGCGTGGAAGCGCAGGTGATCCTCCACGAAGGTGGCGATGGTGAAGTAGCTGTGATCGTACCCCGGCTGAATGCGCAGCGTCAGCGGCCAGTCGCGCTGGCGCGCCAGCTCCGCCAAGCGCGCCGGCTGCAGCTGGTCGGCCAGGAACTGGTCGTCGTCGCCCTGGTCGATAAGGACCGGCATTTTTTCCGCGCCGCTGGCCAGCAGATGGCAACTGTCGTACTGCAGCCACTGGCTTTCGTCGCTGCCCAGATAGGCGGTGAACGCCTTGCGGCCCCACGGCACCTGGCACGGGTTCACGATCGGCGCGAACGCCGATACCGAGCGGAAGCGCTGCGGATTGCGAAACGCCATCATCAGCGCGCCGTGGCCGCCCATCGAGTGGCCGAAGATCGACTGACGATCGCTGACGCTGAAGTGCTGTTCGATCAGCGCCGGCAGTTCGGCGCTGATGTAGTCGTACATGCGGAAATGGCGATCCCACGGCGCCTGGGTGGCATTCAGGTAGAACCCGGCGCCCTGGCCCAGATCGTAGCCTTCGTCGTTCGGCACTTCGTCGCCGCGTGGGCTGGTGTCCGGCATCACCAGCACCAGACCCAGCTCGGCGGCGATGCGCTGCGCGCCGGCTTTCAACGTGAAGTTCTCGTCGTTGCAGGTCAGCCCCGACAGCCAGTACAGCACCGGCGGCGGGTTGTCATCGCGCGGCGGCGGCAGGTAGATGCTGAATGTCATGTTGCAATTCAGGCTCTGCGCCGCGTGGCGATAGCGCTGCTGCCAGCCGCCGAACATGCGGTGCTCTTCGAGAAGTTCCAATGACAACGTCATCTCTGCCTCCTGGCTTATTGGTCGAAGTGGATGACGGAACGGATCGATTTGCCTTCGTGCATCAAATCGAACGCTTCGTTGATCTGCTCCAGCCCCATGGTGTGGGTGATAAAGTCGTTCAGCGCGAATTCGCCGTCCAGATAGCGCTCGACGATGCCCGGCAGCTGCGAACGGCCCTTGACGCCGCCGAACGCCGAACCGCGCCAGACGCGGCCGGTGACCAGTTGGAACGGCCGGGTCGAGATCTCTTCGCCGGCGCCTGCGACGCCGATGATCACCGATTCGCCCCAGCCCTTGTGGCAGCACTCCAGCGCGGAACGCATCACGTTGACGTTGCCGATGCACTCGAAGGAGAAATCGACGCCGCCGTCGGTCAGCTCGACGATCACTTCCTGAATCGGCTTGTCATAGTCTTTCGGGTTGATCAGATCGGTGGCGCCCAGCTTGCGGGCCAGATCGAACTTGCTGGTGTTGATGTCGATGCCGATGATGCGGCCCGCGCCGGCCATCTGCGCGCCGATGATCGCCGACAGGCCGATGCCGCCCAGGCCGAAGATCGCCACGGTGTCGCCCGGTTGCACTTTGGCGGTGTTCATCACCGCGCCCATGCCGGTGGTCACGCCGCAGCCCAGCAGGCACACTTCTTCCAGCGGCGCTTCCTTGTTGATTTTCGCCAGTGAGATTTCCGGCACCACGGTGTACTCGGAGAAGGTGGACGTGCCCATGTAGTGGAAGATCGGCTTGCCGTCCTTGAAGAAGCGCGTGGTGCCGTCCGGCATCAGCCCTTTGCCCTGGGTGGCGCGGATCGCCTGGCACAGGTTGGTCTTGCCGGATTTACAGAATTTGCACTCGCCGCACTCCGGGGTGTAGAGCGGGATCACGTGATCGCCGACCGCCACGCTGGTGACGCCTTCACCGACCGCTTCCACTACGCCGCCGCCCTCGTGGCCGAGGATCGCCGGGAACACGCCTTCCGGATCTTTGCCGGACAGGGTGTAGGCATCGGTGTGACAAACGCCGGTGGCGACGATCCGCACCAGCACTTCGCCTTTTTGCGGTGGCATCAGCTCGACTTCTTCGATCTTCAGCGGCTGGTTCGGGCCCCAGGCAACGGCGGCGCGGGTTTTGATCATCTCCATCATAGTCTCCTCAGTGGTTTTCTTTTTAAATCAGGCGATATCGACAACGTCTGATAAATCGTTGGGGGTGCTTTCATCAACATCGGCGGTTTCCGTCTGTTCAATAATCAACTCTTTCAGCGCGCGCACGTTCGGCCCGAACGCGTCGCGGCGCCACAGCAGCCAGGTGGCGGTGTCGGCCACGTCCGGCGGCAGGGTGTGAACCCGAACCCGCTCATGGCCCGGCAGCAGGCTCAGCACCGAATGCGGGATCATCGCCAGCCCGGCACCGCTGGCGACGCAGGCCAGCATGGCGTGATAGGACTGGATCTCCATAATTTGCCCCGGCCGCGCGCCTTCGCGCTTGAACCAGGCCTCCAGCCGCAGGCGGTAGGAGCAGCTGGCGCGAAAGGCGAACAGCGTCTCGCCATTGGCGTCTTTGGCGCTGTGGATCGGCGCGTGATCGAGACAGGAGATCACCACCATATGTTCAGGATAGGCGATGCAGCCGTTCAGCTCGTCATAGGGTACCGGGCCGTCGACCAGCGCCGCGGCCAGCGTGCCGGCGCGCACCCGATCGGCGATTTCGCCGGAGGTGCCGGTGGTCAGCGACAGCGAAACCTGCGAGAAGCGCTGGTGGTAAGCCGCCAGCAGCGAGGGCAGGCGGGTAGCGGCGGTGCTCTCCATCGAGCCGAGGGCGAAGTTACCCGCCGGTTCGCCGGCGTGGGTGATGCTCATCGCCTCGTCGCTCAGCGCCAGGATGCGGTTGGCGTAGCACAGAAAGTTATGGCCCATCGGCGACAGGCGCAGGCGCTGTTTTTCGCGGATAAACAGATCGGCGCCCAGCTCCTGCTCGAGCTGGCGCAGCCGGGTGGTCAAATTCGACGGCACGCGGTGCAGCTGCTCGGCGGCGCGGGCGACCGAGCCGGTTTCCGCCACGCAGCAGAACATGCGAAGCTGGGTCAGATCCATAATATTCTCGTTTCGTGATGAACTTGATAACTATTATTCAGTTTTTGTGAGTTTAATACTGCGGCATGATACTGGCAACTTTCTTTTAACCTTTTGGATACCGGTATGGCTTTACGTATTGCCTTGAGCGGTTTTGCCGCGCTGATCGTCGCGATGGGCATTGGCCGCTTCGCTTTTACTCCCCAGGTGCCGCTGATGATCGCGGAGCACCAGTTCAGCCTGACCGGCGCCGGGCTGGTGGCGGCGATCAACTATTTGGGCTACCTGTGCGGCGCCTACGACGCGATGCGCGCCACGCGCCACGTCGAGCGGCGCCTGTGGTTGGGCGTATGGGGCGCGATGGCGCTGACGTTGCTGTCGGCGCTGGCGCAGGATGAATGGACGCACGGTGCGCTGCGCTTCGTCATCGGCTGGGCCAGCGGCTGGGCGATGGTGCTGGTGGCGGCCTGGACCAACGAGCGGTTGGCGCACTACGGCCGGCCGGCGCTGAGCGCGGCGGTGTTCGCCGGGCCGGGCGCCGGTATCTTCCTCAGCGGCATGCTGGCGGTGGGTATCAACACGCTGGGGCTGACGGCAGCGCAGGCCTGGCTGGTGTATGGCGGGCTGGCGCTGGTGTTGGTCGGAGGAATTAGCGCCTTTCTGCCGCGCAGCGGCGAGCTGCATCGCCCGGATGTGGCCCCGGAGCCGCTGCTGCTGACGCCGGCGCTCAAACGCCTGGTGTGGAGCTACAGCCTGGCCGGTTTCGGCTACATCCTGCCGGCGACGTTCTTGTCGCAGATGGCGGCGGCACGTTTTCCCGGCAGCCTGTTCGCGCAGTTCGTCTGGCCGGTGTTCGGCGGTGCGGCGGTGCTGGGGATTGTGATCGGCATTTTGACCCGTCATCGGCTGACCACCCAGACCCGACTGGCGATCACGCTGTGGATACAGGCGCTGGGCGTACTGAGCGCCGAAGTGGTGCCGGGCGTGGCCGGCCTGGCACTCGGGGCGTTGCTGACCGGCGGCGGTTTTCTCTGTGTGGTGCAGCTCGCCCTTCAGCACGGCCGTGAACTGGCGCCGCGCCATGCGCGTTACATGGCCGGGTTGCTGACCACCGGTTATGCGATCGGCCAGCTGGTTGGGCCGATGCTGTCGGCGCTGTCGACCGCCATGACCCATCGGCTGGAGCCGGCGTTGTACGTGGCGGTGGCGGCGCTGTTGGTGGCCGGTGCGCTGGTGGTGAATACCCCGGCGCGGCGGCTGGCGCAAAAAACGGCGATGCGCTGATTAAAATCCATACAAAAAGCGTGGGATCCCGCAGCCGGCCTGATTGTGCTAAATGCGAATATTTCACCTGCGGATGAAGCACTATCACTGGATAATCGCCGCGCTCTCATCTACAGTGGGGGCAAAATCTTGACCGGGTTCACGTTATCCATCACGAAAACTCTGCCGTCACGAGAGCAAGCAATTCGCCGGCCGCACGCCCTACCAGGCCGCCGGCGGGTTCCGTCCGCAGGAGAACAAGTACATGACATCATTAAGTAAAGAAGCCGCGCTGGTGCATGCGGCGCTGGAAGAGCGTGGTCTGGAAACACCGCTGCGCGGGGAAGTGCTGGATCGCGAAACGCGCAAGCGCCGCATCAAAGAGCACATGACCGAAATCATGCAGCTGCTGAATCTCGATCTGTCCGACGACAGCCTGGCGGAGACGCCGCATCGCATCGCCAAAATGTATGTCGACGAGATCTTCTCCGGGCTGGACTACGCTAATTTCCCGAAAATCACCGTCATCGAGAACAAAATGAAGGTGGATGAGATGGTGACGGTGCGCGATATCACGCTGACCAGCACCTGCGAGCACCACTTCGTGACCATCGACGGCAAGGCCACCGTGGCCTATATCCCGAAAGACTCGGTGATCGGCCTGTCGAAGATCAACCGCATCGTGCAGTTCTTCTCCCAGCGTCCGCAGGTGCAAGAGCGCCTGACCCAGCAGATCCTCGTGGCGCTGCAGACGCTGCTCGGCACCAATAACGTGGCGGTATCGATCGATGCGGTCCATTATTGTGTCAAGGCGCGCGGCATTCGCGACGCGACCAGCGCCACCACCACCACCTCGCTGGGGGGGCTGTTCAAGTCCAGCCAGAATACCCGCCAGGAGTTCCTGCGCGCGGTGCGTCATCACCAGGGGTGATGGCGTTGCGGGGCGACCCGCACGACGACAACAGGCGCCTGCGGGCGCCTTTTTCATGAGCGGAAGACAGCGATAAAAAATGAACAGTCACCCTCTGCCGCGCATCGCCACGCTGGACTGCGTGCGCGGCATCGCCATTCTCGGCATTTTATTGCTGAACATCAGCGCCTTCGGCTTGCCGAAGGCCGCCTATCTCAACCCGGCCTATCTGGGCATGCCGTCGTCGCGCGACGCCTGGACCTGGGCACTGCTCGATCTCTTCGCCCAGGCGAAGTTCCTGGCGATGTTCGCGCTGCTGTTCGGTGCCGGGCTGCAAATGCTGTTGCGGCGCGGCAAAAGCTGGATCCGCGCGCGGCTGTCGTGGCTGGTGCTGTTTGGCCTCGCGCACGCCATCTTCCTGTGGGACGGCGATATTCTGTTGGCCTATGGGCTGATCGGCCTGGTGTGCTGGCGCATGATCCGCGAAGCCAAAGAAACCTTCCAGCTGCTGAAAACCGGCGTGGTGCTCTATCTGATCGGCGTAGCGGTGCTGCTGCTGCTCGGCTTCGTTTCGCACGGTGAGCCGGGCAGCTTCTGGCAGCCGGGCGTGGCGGAGCTGCAGTACGAGAAGTTCTGGAAGCTGCAGGGCGGTTTCGAAGCCTGGCGCAGCCGCGCCGATCTGCTCTCGTCCAGCCTGTTGGCCATCGGCGCGCAGTATGGCTGGGAGCTGGCGGGGCTGATGCTGTTCGGCGCCGGGCTGATGCGCAGCGGCTGGCTGCGCGGCAGTTATTCCTCCGGTTATTACCTGCGGCAGGCGGCGTGGCTGCTGCCGCTTTCGGTGCTGATCCAGCTGCCGGCGGTGGCGCTGCAATGGCAGGTCCACTGGGACTATCGCTGGAGCGGTTTCCTGTTGCAGGTGCCGCGTGAGCTGGGCGCCCCGCTGCAGGCGATGGGCTATCTGGCGCTGTGCTACGGTTTCTGGCCCGCGCTGTCGCGCATGCGCATCGCCCACTGGCTGAGTCTGGTGGGGCGCATGGCGCTGAGCAACTACCTGCTGCAAACGCTGATCTGCACCACGCTGTTTTATCGCTTCGGTCTCTATGCGCAGTTCGACCGGCTGCAGCTGTTGGCGTTCGTGCCGCTGGTCTGGCTGGCCAACCTGGCGTTTTCCGCACTGTGGCTGCGTTACTTCGCTCAGGGGCCGATGGAATGGCTGTGGCGCAAGCTGACGCAGCTGGCCGCCGGCGCAGCGGAACCCAAAACGCAGAAGTGAGCGCCAGCCGGCAGGTTAAAAAAATGTATGTAAACGTTTTCTTTCCTGTGACGTAATTCACGCGAGCAGCGGGCCAATCGGGGTAGGATAGCGCCACCGGCCACTACCCCGATTTCAGGATCCCGCATGCCTCCAGTTCATCCGATCACCATTCGCGACGTGGCGAAACGCGCCGGGGTCTCCGTGGCGACCGTCTCCCGCGTGCTGAACCACAGCGCGCTGACCAGCAAGGAGACGCGCGAGCAGGTGCTGCAGGCGGTGGCGGAGCTGGGCTATCGCCCCAACGCCAACGCGCAGGCGCTGGCGACCCAAAGTAGCGATACCCTGGGCGTGGTGGTGATGGACGTCTCCGACCCGTTTTTCGGCGCGCTGGTGAAAGCGGTAGACACGGTGGCACAGAAACACCACAAATACCTGCTGATCGGCAACAGCTATCATCAGGCGGGCAAAGAGCGCCACGCGATCGAAGTGCTGATCCGCCAGCGCTGTAATGCCCTGATTGTTCATGCCAAAGCCCTGAGCGACGCCGAGCTGATCGGCTTTCTGGAGCAGGTGCCGGGCATGGTGCTGATCAACCGGATTATCCCCGGCTATGAGCCGCGCTGCGTCGGGCTGGATAACGTCTGCGGCGCGGAAATGGCGATGCGTCTTTTGCTGTCGCAGGGCCATCGGCGCATCGGTTATCTGGGCTCCAATCACCCGATCGAAGACGGGCCGCTGCGCCAGCAGGGCTATGCGCAGGCGATGGCCGCCGCCGGGCTGGCCACGCCCGACAACTGGCGCGCCTACGGTTCGCCGGATCTGCAGGGCGGCGAGGCGGCGATGGTGGAACTGCTGGGGCGTAACTTGCAGCTGAGCGCGGTGTTCGCCTACAACGACGCCATGGCCGCCGGCGCCATGGCGGTGCTGAAAGAAAACGGTATCACAGTGCCGCAGCATTTCTCGCTGATCGGCTTCGACGACATCCCCATCGCACGTTACACCAGCCCCAAGCTCACCACGGTGCGCTATCCGATCGTCTCGATGGCCACGCTGGCGACCGAGCTGGCGTTGCAGGGCGCAGCAGGCCTGGCGGAGCCGCAGGCCGCTCATCTGTTCATGCCGACGCTGGTACGGCGCCATTCTGTCGCCCCCTGGCAAAGTGAGGCGACGGTCACTCTCTGACGATTTAATCTTGTGTAACCGTTTTCAATCTGTGAGAAAATTCACAGAATATTAACATCGCGCCGTCTATGCTCTAGGCGTTTTCCGGCGCAAAGGCCCTTGCCGCTGCAACCTTTACCTCGCGCTGACACAGCATTTCTCGGAAATAACAAGATCCACGGACGACAGGTGTTGAGTGGAAATCGCCTGGCCTGGGGTGTGCGCACTGCCGGTGACCATTGGCTCAAAGACGAGTAATACCCTACACAGAACCGGAGACTGACAATGAATAAGAAGGTTTTCACCCTGGCCGCCCTGGCCGCAGCCATGATGTTTGGCGCCGCAGCCCATGCTGACACCCGTATTGGCGTCACGATTTACAAGTACGACGACAACTTCATGTCGGTGGTGCGCAAGGCTATTGAGAAAGACGCCAAGGCTTCACCGGACGTCACCCTGCTGATGAATGACTCGCAGAACGACCAGTCCAAGCAGAACGATCAGATCGACGTGCTGCTGGCCAAGGGCGTGAAAGCGCTGGCGATCAACCTGGTCGACCCGGCCGCGGCGCCGGTGGTTATCGATAAGGCGCGCGCAAACGATATCCCGGTGGTGTTCTACAACAAAGAACCTTCCCGCAAGGCGCTGGACAGCTACGACAAGGCGTATTACGTCGGCACCGATTCCAAAGAATCCGGCGTGATCCAGGGCGAGCTGATCGCCAAACACTGGAAAGCCAACCCGGCCTGGGATCTGAACAAAGACGGCCAGATCCAGTATGTGCTGCTGAAGGGCGAACCGGGCCACCCGGATGCCGAAGCGCGCACCACCTACGTGGTGAAAACGCTGAACGAAAAAGGCATCAAGACCCAGCAGCTGCAGATGGATACCGCGATGTGGGATACCGCGCAGGCGAAGGACAAGATGGACGCCTGGCTCTCCGGCCCGAACGCCAACAAGATCGAAGTGGTGATCGCCAACAACGACGCCATGGCAATGGGCGCGGTGGAAGCGCTGAAAGCGCACAACAAGACCAGTATCCCGGTGTTTGGCGTCGATGCGTTGCCTGAAGCGCTGGCGCTGGTGAAATCCGGCGCGATGGCGGGCACGGTGCTGAACGACGCCGACAACCAGGCGAAAGCCACCTTCGAGCTGGCGAAGAACCTGGCGGCGGGCAAACCGGCCACCGAAGGCACCCAATATAAAATCGAAAATAAAGTCGTGCGTATTCCTTACGTCGGCGTAGATAAAGACAACCTGTCTCAGTTTGTTAAATAAGAATTGAGATCCCGCTAAGACCCCGCCGGCGGCGCCAACACCAGGAATACCGCTGGCGGGGATGTTTACGACTGCAAGATCGTTAAGCCAGGTGTATTTATGGCCGATAGCTCACGCGAATTTCTGCTGGAAATGACGGATATCTGTAAGTCATTTCCCGGCGTCAAAGCCTTGGACAATGTCAATTTACGCGTCCGCCCGCACTCGATTCACGCCCTGATGGGGGAGAACGGCGCGGGGAAATCGACGTTGCTGAAATGCCTGTTCGGCATTTACAAAAAAGACAGCGGCAGCATTGTGTTTCAGGGCCGGGAGATCGATTTCAAGAGTTCGAAGGAAGCGCTGGAGCACGGCGTTTCCATGGTGCACCAGGAGCTGAACCTGGTGCTGCAGCGCACCGTGATGGACAACATGTGGCTGGGGCGCTACCCGACCAAAGGCCTGTTCGTCGATCAGGAAAAAATGCTCAAAGACACTCAGGCGATCTTCGACGAGCTGGATATCGACATCAACCCGCGCGAAAAGGTGGGCAACCTGTCGGTGTCGCAGATGCAGATGATCGAGATCGCCAAGGCGTTCTCCTACGACGCCAAAATCGTCATCATGGATGAACCGACCTCTTCGCTGACGGAAAAAGAGGTCAATCACCTGTTCACCATCATCCGCAAGCTGAAAGAGCGCGGCTGCGGCATCGTCTATATCTCGCACAAGATGGAAGAGATCTTCCAGCTGTGCGACGAGATAACGGTGCTGCGTGACGGGCAGTGGATCGCCACCCAGCCGCTGGAAGGGCTGGATATGGACAAGGTCATCGCCATGATGGTCGGCCGTTCGCTCAGCCAGCGCTTCCCCGACAGGCAGAACACGCCGGGTGAGGTGATCCTCGAGGTGAAGAACCTGACGTCGCTGCGCCAGCCCTCGATTCGCGATGTGTCCTTCGATCTGCACCAAGGCGAGATCCTCGGCATCGCCGGGCTGGTGGGCGCCAAGCGCACCGATATCGTCGAGACGCTGTTCGGCATTCGCGAAAAGGTGGCGGGCACCATCAAGCTGCACGGTAAGGCGATCGACAACCACAGCGCCAACGAAGCGATCAACCACGGTTTTGCGCTGGTGACCGAAGAACGCCGTTCCACCGGGATTTATGCCTACCTCGACGTGGGCTTCAACTCGCTGATCTCCAATATCCGCAATTATAAAAACAAGCTCGGCCTGCTGGATAACGCGCGGATGAAGAGCGACACCCAGTGGGTGATCGACGCCATGCGGGTGAAAACGCCGGGGCATCACACCCATATCGGCTCGCTGTCCGGCGGCAATCAGCAGAAGGTGATCATCGGCCGTTGGTTACTGACGCAGCCGGAGATCCTGATGCTGGATGAACCGACGCGCGGCATCGACGTGGGCGCCAAGTTCGAGATTTATCAGCTGATGACCGAACTGGCGAAGAAGGGCAAGGGGATCATTATCGTCTCGTCCGAAATGCCGGAGCTTTTGGGGATCACCGACCGTATTTTGGTGATGAGCAATGGTCAGGTTGCGGGCATCGTTAACACTAAACAGACCTCGCAAAATGAAATCTTACGTCTCGCCTCCCTGCACCTTTAAGGATCGGAATTATGAACGCGCTAAATAAAAAAACCTTATTTACCTATTTCAAGGAAGGCGGCATTTACGTGGTGTTGCTGGTGCTGCTGGCCATCATCATCATTCAGGATCCGACTTTCCTCAGCCTGATGAACCTGAGTAACATCCTGACGCAGTCTTCGGTGCGCATCATCATCGCGCTGGGCGTGGCGGGGCTGATCGTGACCCAGGGCACCGACCTGTCCGCCGGGCGGCAGGTGGGGCTGGCGGCGGTGGTGGCGGCCACGCTGCTGCAGTCGATGGATAACGTCAACAAGGTGTTCCCGCACATGGAAACCTGGTCGATTCCCCTGGTCATCCTGCTGGTGTGTGCGGTCGGCGCGGTGATCGGCCTGGTTAACGGCCTGATTATCGCCTATCTCAACGTGACGCCGTTCATCACTACGCTGGGCACCATGATCATCGTCTACGGCATCAACTCGCTGTATTACGATTCGGTCGGCGCTTCGCCGGTCGCGGGCTTCGATCCGAAGTTTTCCACCTTTGCCCAAGGTTTCTTGCGCTTCGGCGACTTTAAGCTGTCGTACATTACCTTCTATGCGCTGATCGCCATCATATTCGTCTGGATCCTGTGGACCAAGACCCGCTTCGGCAAGAACATCTTCGCCATCGGCGGCAACCCGGAAGCGGCCAAGGTGTCCGGGGTCAACGTGCCGTTGAACCTGATCATGATCTATGCGTTGTCCGGCGTGTTCTACGCCTTCGGCGGCCTGCTGGAAGCGGGGCGCATCGGCAGCGCCACCAATAACCTCGGCTTTATGTACGAGCTGGATGCCATCGCCGCCTGCGTGGTGGGGGGCGTCTCCTTCGCCGGCGGGGTGGGTACGGTGTGGGGCGTGGTGACCGGGGTGATCATCTTCACCGTCATCAACTACGGCCTGACCTATATCGGCATCAACCCGTACTGGCAGTACATTATCAAGGGCAGCATCATCATCTTCGCCGTGGCGCTGGACTCGTTGAAATACGCCAAGAAGAAGTAGATTTGCCACCTCGCAGACCACAAGGCCGGCCTATTGCCGGCCTTTGTTTTGGGCGTTTGCCGCGTCAGGGCTGTTTGGCTTTCTGCTTCTCTTCTTTCAGCTTGTGCTCCAGTTCCACCAACTGTTCCGGTGAAACTGCGGGATAGCCCTGGGCGTCTTCCGGCACGGTGTGCATGGCGGAGATCGGGATCAGCGGGCCAAGGAAGCGCGGTTCGCGCTTGAGGATGTACAGATCGGTCAGCGCGCCCAGGCGAGCGAAGATCTCGCGGGCGCGGACCGTCATCATGTCTTTCGGCGACGGCACCGCGTAGCACTGCGCCTGAATGCCCATGTGCAGGGCGATGAACAGCGCGCGCTCGCAGTGGAAACGCTGGGTGATGATGATGAAATCGTTGGTGTCGAACACCTTGCGGGTGCGCACGATGGAGTCCAGGGTACGGAAACCGGCGTAGTCCAGCACGATATCGCTCGGCGCCACGCCAGCGGCGATCAGATCGCGACGCATGGTCATCGGCTCGTTATAGCTTTGCTGGGCGTTGTCGCCGCTCAGCAGCAGGTATTTCACCTTGCCGCTGTTATAGGCGTTGATCGCCCCCTGAATGCGGTAACGGTAGTACTGGTTGATCACCCCGGTGCGGTAATACTTGGCGGTGCCGAGCACCACGCCGACCTGGCGGTGCGGCAATTCTTGCAGTTCGTCGTAGACGTAAGGCGCGGTTTTCCAGCTGATCCAGCGATCCAGCGCAATAGCCGAACCCATCAACACCGCAATGATGATGAACAGGCTGATGATCAGGCGTTTCCACATGTTGTTGCCTTACGCGCGCCGGGCTGAAAAAGATGGATCAAGGCTACTTTACCTGACCGATCGACGCAAGACGCGAACCGCCTGAAGCACGCGCAACGCCGCATTTTTAGGCGGTTTTGTCGCACAAAAAAGCCCGGCGGAGCCGGGCTGGGTCAATTTAGCGCGCCAGTTAGAACGAAGTGCGCTTGTAGCTGCGGTACTGCGGCCGCCAGAAGTTGTGCTCGATGGCTTTCGACAGCGCGTCTTCGGAGGTGACGATCGCCACGCCCTGCAGCTGCGCCGCTTTACCCACTTCCATGGCGATGCACTTCGACACGCCCTGAATATCGTCGATATTCGGCAGCAGTGCGCCGTGGCCGTCGGTGGCCAGCGGCGAACAGTCCGCCAGCGCGCGGCTGGCGGCCATCAGCATGGCGTCGGTGACGCGGGTGGCGCCGGAGGCCAGCACACCGAGGCCAATCCCCGGGAAGATGTAGGAGTTGTTGCACTGGGCGATCGGGTACAGCTGCTCTTTATAGCTCACCGGCGCGAACGGGCTGCCGGTCGCCACCAAGGCGGCGCCGTCGGTCCAGTTGATGATGTCTTCCGGGCGGGCTTCCACGCGCGAGGTCGGGTTGGACAGCGGCATCACGATAGGGCGTTCGCAGTGCTTGTGCATTTCGCGGATCAGCTCTTCGGTAAACAGCCCCGGCTGGCCGGACACCCCGATCAGAATGGTCGGCTTGGCGTTGCGCACCACGTCCAGCAGCGAGATGGCGTCGCTGGCGGTTTCCCAACCGGCCAGGTTGTCGCTCTTCTGTACCAGCTTGCTCTGGAAATCGAGCAGGTTCGGCAGTTTGTCGGTCAGCAGGCCGAAGCGGTCGACCATGAATACGCGGGCGCGCGCTTCGTCTTCGCTCAAACCTTCGGACTTCATCTGCGCGATGATTTGCTCGGCGATGCCGCAGCCGGCGGAACCGGCGCCGAGGAAGGTGACAGTCTGATCGCGCAGCTGGCTGCCGGCGGCGCGGCTGGCGGCGATCAGGCTGCCGAGGGTGACCGCGGCGGTGCCCTGGATGTCATCGTTGAAGCAGCAGATCTCGTCGCGATAGCGGTTCAACAGCGGGGTGGCGTTGTTCTGCGCGAAGTCTTCGAACTGCAGCAGCACGTTCGGCCAGCGGCGTTTGACCGCCTGAATAAACTCTTCGACGAAGGCGTGGTACTCCTCGCCGGAGATGCGCGGATGGCGCCAGCCCATGTACAGCGGATCGTTGAGGCGCTGCGGGTTGTTGGTGCCGACGTCCAGCACCACCGGCAGCGTGTAGGCCGGGCTGATGCCGCCGCAGGCGGTGTACAGCGACAGCTTGCCGATGGGGATGCCCATGCCGCCGATGCCCTGGTCGCCCAGGCCGAGGATACGCTCGCCGTCGGTGACCACGATCACCTTGACGTTCTGCTTGGTGGCGTTTTGCAGCATGTCATCGATGCGATCGCGGTTCGGGTAGGAGATGAACAGCCCGCGCGCGCGGCGATAGATATCGGAGAAGTGTTCGCAGGCCTCGCCGACGGTCGGGGTGTAGATGATCGGCATCATCTCGCTCAGGTGCGAGTCCAGCAGGCGGTAGAACAGGGTTTCGTTGGTGTCCTGGATGTTGCGCAGGTAGATGTGCTTGTCGTTGTCGTTCTTGAAATCCTGGTACTGACGGTAGGCGCGTTCCACCTGTTCTTCGATGGTTTCCACCGCTTCCGGCAGCAGGCCGTGCAGGTTGAAGTGGCTACGTTCTTCCTCGGTGAAAGCGCTGCCTTTGTTCAGCAGCGGAAATTCCAGCAGAATCGGGCCGGCGTAAGGGATGTAGAGCGGGCGTTTGCTTTCGTATTCTAGTTCCATCAGTTTTACTCTTCACGTATCAGATAACTTTATTGCCGACGATCCTAAGAGATAAAGAGAAGATGTACAGCATTTGTTGCCAGATGATGAACCAGGTTGGCGTAATTATCGACAATCAAATGATTTTTTAACTAAAGAAAGTCTCTCTGGCGGCGTTGGGGCATTGTATTTGGCGGGCGGGGCTGTTAGCGGCGGAACCGGATGGCTCCGCCGTGGTGCGCTTAGAACGCGGCGCGGCTGACGTTTTGGCAGCCCAGCGCCGCCAGCGTGGCACGGGTGGCGTCCCACTGGCTGAGGATCGCCTCTTGCGGTTCGACCAGCACGGCGCGGCGGATGTTCAGGCAATCGCCGCCGGAGAGGTTCAGCAGGATCAGCGCGGCCTGCAGCGGCGGCAGGCTCGGGTTGAAGGCGGCGTTTTCTGCATAGCGGCCGGCGTAGAGGTTACCGTCCTGCGTTTCCAGCGCCACGCCGCTGTGGGCGTTGCTGTACGGTGCGTGGCTCTGATTGGCCGCAGCCAGCGCCGCCTGCGTCAGCGCATCGTCCAGCGCCAACCGATGGCCGTGATCGACCTTGTCCATCAGCAGCGAAGCGATATCCAGATCTTTCGGGCCGAAGGCGTCCGGCAGATAGTCCGCCAGCGTGGCCGGCGCGCGGCCCGGCAGACGGATCTGCAGCTCGCCGCCGCTGTTCAGTTCATTCATAAACTGACGGCAGTGGCCGCACGGCGTGTAGTTGACGGTGACCGAGGCCAGCGCAGGCTCGCCGCGCAGCCAGGCATGGGTAACCGCACATTGTTCTGCATGCACGGTTTGCTGCAGCGGTGCGCCGCTGAATTCCATATTGGCGCCGAAATAGAGGTTGCCACTTTGCCCGCGCGCGATGGCGCCGACGTGGAAGTGCGATATCGGGGTTAACGAGCAGGCCGCCGCCAGCGGCAGCAGCGCGAATGCCAGCGCGTCATCGTCCAACCCGCAGCCTGTGCGGATCGCCGCCGCTTGCTCGGCCGTGAACATCGCCGGAAAGTCAGGCGCGTCCAGATAGGGCCGCAGGGCGGATTGCAGTGTCGCAGGCAGTGCGCTGAACGCGGTGTGAAAACGCGGATGCATAGAAAGTCTCTCTACAGGTTAACGGGATAACATTCTAGGCAGGCCAGAGACATTAAAGTGTGATTAATGTCTCTTAATTGATGAAATTAATGCAATGAGATACATAAATGCGAGATGTATCGCAAGTTTCACCCTGTTCAACCGAACAGGTGCAGCAGCACAGGGAACAGGAACGGTGCCAGCAGGGAGGTGATGATGCCGCAGATCACCAGCGCCAGCGAGCCGAAAGCGCCTTCCTGGTAGTCCATCTCCGCGCAGCGTGCGGTGCCCAGCGCGTGGGATGCGGTACCCATCGCCAGACCGCGCGCCGAGTGGGTGGTGATTTTCAACAGGTTGAACAGCGTATGGCCGAACACGGCGCCAAGGATGCCGACGAAAATGACGCAGACCGCGCTGATCGCCGGAATGCCGCCGAGCGAGTCCGCGACGGCCATCGCGATCGGCGTAGTGACCGATTTCGGCAGGATAGAGGCGGCGATTTCCGGCGTGGCACCCAGCCACAGGGCGATGGCGCCACCGCTGATCATGGCGGTCAGGCTGCCGATGAAGCACACCGCGATAATCGACTTCCAGCGCGCGCGGATCTGGTGCAGCTGTTCATACAGCGGGAAGGCCAGCGCGACGACCGCCGGCTGCAGCAGATCGTTGAGGATTTTGCTGCCCTGAAAGTAGCGCTCATAGGGGATGCCGGTGAGCAGCAGCAGCGGGATGATCACCGCCATGGAAACCAGCAGCGGGTTGAGCAGCGGCATGTTCAGCTTGCGCGCCAGCCAGCGCGCGGCGAAATAGACCGCCAGCGTCAGCGGCAGCGACCACCAGATTTCATGGATCATGGGTTGCCCTCCGTGTCATCGGGCTTACCGGCGATGCGGCGCTCGCGGTGAAAATAGTGTGAGGTATAGCCGACCACCACCAGCACCATCAGCGTGCTGATGAGGCAAGAGATAACCAGTGGGCCCAGATGCGCGACGATCTGGTCATAGTATTTCATCACCCCGACGCCGATCGGCACGAACAGCAGCACCATGTAGCGGATCAGCAAGTGGCAGCCGGGTTTAACCCATTTGGCCGGCAGAATCTGGGTAGAGAGCAGGGCGAACAGCAGCAGCATGCCGAGGATGCTGCCGTGAATGGCGAACGGCAGCAGCGCCGCCAGCGCATTGCCGACGAACAGACAAAGGTAGATGAGGAGCAGGGCTCTCAGGTATTTCCAGCACAGTGTGAGCACGTTGGCCATTGTCTTTTCCCGTTTAACTGATGCATTCATCATACAATTAAACTGTGAGCCATGCCACAGATCGCACCATGAATTCTCGCTATGGATGCCATGCCCGATCGGCGGGTTGACAGCCCGCAATGGCTGCTACGCGCGGGCTCAGCGCGTGTCTTCGGCGGTTGTCGCCGCGTGTTCCGCCAGCCGGTGGCCGAGGAAGAAAAACAGCAGGCTGAGCAGCGCGGCGACGATCAGCATCACGAACATCAACGGCGGCGCAGCATAGCTGAGCAGCACCCCGCACAGCACCGGGTTGATGGCGCCGCCCAGCGCGCTGAGGTTCTGTACCCCATAGTAGCTGCCTTTCAGGTGCGGCGGCGCGATAAAGTCGATGAACATGTATTCCACCGGGATAACGATGATTTCGCCGAGGGTAAACACCGCCATCGCCGCCAGCCACAGCCAGACCGCCTGGCCGGCCACCATAAAACCGAGCAGCCCGACGATGAAAAACAGCGTGCCCAGCGCCAGCCAGCGCAGCATGTTTTCCTGACGCATGCCGCGGCTGAGCAGGTATTGCAGGGCGATGACGATGCTGGCGTTGACGATCATCACCAGCCCGATGATTTTGTAGGCGAACTCGGCGCTGGAGACGGTGATCAGGTATTGCGACAGATAGCCGGTGAACTGACCGAACACGACGGCACCCAGGGTACTGCCGAGAGTGAAGTAGATCAGCCGCCGATCGCTGCGCAGGATAGTCACCGTCTGGCGGAAGTTGGGGAGCGCCGCGGGGGCGGCGGCTGGCGTTGCGCGCTGTTCCCGACCGCGCAAGCGCAGGCTTAGCGTCGCCACCGTCGCCAGCGCCAACCCGCCCGACAGGTAAAACGGCAGCAGTGGGCTAAGCCCGGCCACCAGAACGCCGAGCGCAGAGCCGATCGCCCAGCCGACGTTGACCAATGTGTAGTTGATTGAGAAAGCCTTGATGCGCTGCTCGACCGGCAGCCAGTCGGCGAAACAGGCCTTAATGGTGATGCTCAGCACAGAATAACAGGTATGCAGGATCGCCAGCACCACGATCACGCCGCCGGGGCGCGGGATCCAGGGAAGGGCGAAGAAGCTCAGCGCAAACAATAAAATCGATAGCAGGATCAGGCGGTTCTTGCTGAATTTGTCCACCAGATAGCCGCCGTACAGGCTGGCAAGGATGCCGAGGGTCAGGCTGACGCCCAGGATCACGCCCACGCTCTTCGGCAGCAGATGGAAATGCTCGGTGAGATAGATGGTAATGAACGGCAGCGTCACGCCGCGGCCGATGGTCAACACCAGCGAACTGGCCAGCAGCATGTTAATCAGCGAGGGGAATCCCTTCATTCGAAGCCTGTGTATGCATACAGTTATTGGGCAATGCAGATAACATAGCGTATTTTGGCGAGGACGGAAGGGGAAAGCCTAAAATTAGTTTAAAAACAGAGGCTGCGTCGGCAGCCTCGTCAAAAACAGCATTATTTACCGTGTTCGGCCTGCAGCGTGGCGAACCACGGCTGCACGAAGTCGCTGCTGCTGCCCCAGCCGGGGATGATCTTCGCCAGCCCGGCGACGTTGACCGGCCCCGGCTGCGCCAGCAACAGCGCTTGCGGAATGACCGTCGCTTTGAACTGATAGCTGTCCGGCGTGCTTTCCCCGGCGATCTTGTTGGCCACCAGGCGCAGGTTGACTGCACCGATAAGTTTCGGATCCACCGCCACGCTGACCTGCCACGGGCTGCCGGCTTCGCGCATCAGTTGCAAGTCCTGGTTGGAGATATCGATGCTGTACAGCTTGATCTCGGTGCGGCCGTTCTCTTTCAATGCCTTGTAAGCGCCCAGGGTGAAGGCGTCCCAGGTGCCCCAGATGGCGTCGATCTTGCCTTTCGGGTATTTCGCCAGCACCGCGCCCACTTTATTGGCTGTATCGCCCTGTACGTCGGAGGAGACCGCACCGATCGATTCCAGCTCGTGAATGCCCGGATGCTGTTTCAGCAGCTGCTGATAGGCGGCCTGGCGGCGTTCCATTGGCGGGAAGCCGGCTACCCAGAGTTTGATGATGTTGGCCTGGCCGTTGAAATCCTTCACCAGCTGGCCGAAGGAGGCGTTGGCCAGCGAAGCGTCGTCCTGCTGCGAGACGGTGACGCCGGGAACGCTGCCGCTGACGTCGGTATCGAAAGCCGCGACGGCGATGCCGGCCACCGCGATACGTTTGACCAACTCGGTGGAATAGGGGGCTCGTCCCTGCGAGAGGATGATGCCGTCATATTTCTGGCTGATAGCCTGGTTGACGAAGTCCTGGAAACGCGCGTCGTCGCCGTTGCTGAGGAAGGTGTCCACCTTGAAGCCCAGCTTGCGTCCTTCCTGAATGGCGCCCGCCAAAAATTGCGTGGTGTTGTCGTCGGATCCGAGGTTGCGGATCACCGCGATGCGCACCGGCCCCTGATGCTGAGCGATGGCGGCCGGCACGGCGGCGTTTTCCGCCGCCTGCAGCGGCAGGGCAGCCAGCAGGCTGAGGGCGAGCAGCGAAGTCTTGAGATTTTTCATTATTATAGGCTCCAAAAAAGCGGGTAAACGGTCCCGGTGAAGGTCTGTTATAGCAGTCTTTCTGTCTGGACGTCTATTTGTTGTTGCGGAGCATCATAGCGAGATGCGGCGGGCGAGGGAATCAGAGCGGTTATGACTTTTTCTTACTGTTTATAACGTTGGGTTTGAGGCATTAAAAAGGGCCGAGCAAGCTCGACCCTTGATGTAACGCGCCGGCGCGGTTACTTGACCTGCATGCCAGGCTGCGCGCCGCTGTCCGGGCTCAGCAGGAAGATCTCTTTCCCGCCGGGGCCCGCCGCCATCACCATGCCTTCCGAAACGCCGAAGCGCATTTTGCGCGGCGCCAGGTTGGCGACCATGATGGTCAGGCGGCCTTCCAGCGCTTTCGGATCCGGGTAAGCGGAGCGAATGCCGGAGAAGATCTGGCGCGATTCGCCGCCCAGATCCAACTGCAGCTTCAGCAGTTTGTCGGAGCCTTCGACAAAGTCGGCGCTTTTGATCAGGGCGATGCGCATGTCCACCTTGGCGAAGTCGTCGAAGGTGATGGTTTCCTGAATAGGATCATCGGCCAATGGACCGGTCACCGGCTTGGCGGCGGCCATGTCTTCTTTCGAGGCGTTGACCATTTCGCTGACCTTGTCCAGATCGATGCGGTTGAACAGCGCTTTGAATGCGTTCACCTGGTGGCCCAGCAGCGGCCGCGGGATTGCGTCCCAGCTCAGCTCGGCGTTGAGGAACGCTTCGGCGCGTTCGGTCAGCGAAGGCAGCACCGGCTTCAGGTAAGTCATCAGCACGCGGAACAGGTTGATGCCCATCGAGCAGATGGCCTGCAGATCGGCGTCGCGGCCTTCTTCCTTCGCCACCACCCAAGGTGCCTGCTCATCCACGTAGCGGTTGGCCAGATCGGCCAGCGCCATGATTTCGCGGATCGCGCGGCTGAACTCGCGGCCGGCGTAAGCTTCGGCGATGCTCTGCGCCGCGTCGACGAAGGTCTGGTACAGCGCCGGATCGGCCAGGCTGTCGGCCAGCTTGCCGCCGAAGCGTTTGTTGATAAAGCCGGCGTTACGTGACGCCAGGTTCACCACCTTGTTGACGATGTCGGCGTTTACGCGCTGCACGAAGTCTTCCAGATTGAGATCGATATCATCAATGCGTGAAGAGAGCTTGGCGGCGTAGTAATAGCGCAGGCAGTCGGCGTCCAGATGCTGCAGGTAGGTGCCGGCCTTGATGAAGGTGCCGCGCGACTTGGACATTTTGGCGCCGTTCACCGTCACGTAGCCGTGCACGAACAGGTTGGTCGGTTTGCGGAAATTGCTGCCTTCCAGCATCGCCGGCCAGAACAGGCTGTGGAAGTAGACGATGTCCTTGCCGATAAAGTGATACAGCTCGGTGGTGGAGTCTTTGCGCCAGAACTCGTCGAAGTCCAGATCGCCGCGCTTGTCGCACAGGTTCTTGAAGGAGCCCATGTAGCCGATCGGCGCGTCCAGCCAGACGTAGAAGTATTTGCCCGGCGCATCCGGGATCTCGAAGCCGAAGTAAGGCGCATCGCGGGAGATGTCCCACTGCTGCAGGCCGGATTCGAACCACTCCTGCATCTTGTTCGCCACTTGCTCTTGCAGCGCGCCGGAGCGCGTCCACGCCTGCAGCATTTCGCTGAAGGCCGGCAGGTCGAAGAAGAAGTGCTCGGAGTCGCGCATCACCGGCGTCGCGCCGGAAACCACGGACTTCGGATCGATCAGTTCCGTCGGGCTGTAGGTGGCGCCGCACACTTCGCAGTTATCGCCGTATTGATCCGGCGATTTGCATTTCGGGCAGGTGCCTTTCACGAAACGGTCCGGCAGGAACATGCCTTTCTCCGGATCGTACAGCTGAGAAATGGTACGGTTCTTGATAAAACCGTTTTCTTTCAGGCGGCTGTAAATCAGGGTGGACAGCTCACGGTTTTCATCGCTATGGGTCGAATGGTAGTTGTCATAGCTGATGCCAAAGCCGGCGAAATCCTGTTGGTGCTCCTGGCTCATCTCCGCGATCATTTCTTCCGGTTTCACGCCCAGTTGCTGCGCTTTCAGCATGATCGGCGTGCCGTGCGCGTCGTCCGCGCAGATGAAATGCACTTCGTGGCCGCGCATTCGTTGGTAACGCACCCAGATATCCGCCTGGATGTGCTCGAGCATGTGGCCGAGATGGATGGAACCATTTGCGTACGGTAGCGCGCACGTCACCAATAATTTTTTCGCGACTTGAGCCATAGTGAGAACTTGCTTTCTGTAATGAATAAAAGGGCCTTCGATGTTAACCGATCGCGCCCTTCGCTGCTAGGGCGGTTTCTTGCAGGTTATATGCGCCAGCGGCAGCGCAGTTCTGATATGCTTAGCCGGAAGCTACTCATTCAAAATCAAGGAGCCGGGATGAACGCAAAATCCCCTGAGCAGACCAACCCCGAAGTTCTGCGCGCCCTGGTGACCGGTGTACTGGCCGCCTTTGAACACCCGACGTTGAAAAACAACCTGACCGCATTGAAGGCCATTCATCACTGCGCGTTGCTGGACGATGTACTGCATATCGAACTGACGATGCCGTTTGCCTGGCAGAGCGGTTTTGAGGCGCTGCAGGCGAGCGTCGGCCCCGAGCTGTTGCGCGTGACCGGCGCTTCCGCTATCGACTGGAAGCTGAAACACGACATCACGACGCTGAAACGCGCCAACGGCCAGGCCGGCATCAAAGGCGTGCGCAACATCGTCGCCGTCAGCTCCGGCAAAGGCGGGGTGGGGAAATCCAGCACCGCCGTCAACCTGGCGCTGGCGCTGGCCGCCGAAGGGGCCAAGGTCGGTATTCTGGACGCCGACATTTACGGCCCGTCGATCCCCAACATGCTGGGTACCGAACATGAGCGGCCGACCTCGCCGGACGGTCAGCACATGGCGCCGATCGTGGCGCACGGCCTGGCGACCAACTCCATCGGTTACCTGGTGACCGACGATAACGCCATGGTGTGGCGCGGCCCGATGGCCAGCAAGGCGCTGATGCAGCTGCTGCAGGATACGCTGTGGCCGGATCTGGATTACCTGGTGCTGGACATGCCGCCGGGCACCGGCGACATCCAGCTGACGCTGTCGCAGAACATTCCGGTGACCGGCGCGCTGGTGGTTACCACCCCGCAGGATATCGCTTTGCTGGATGCCGCCAAGGGCATCGTGATGTTCGAGAAAGTGCATGTGCCGGTATTGGGCATCGTGGAGAACATGAGCGTGCACATCTGCAGCAACTGCGGTCACCATGAGCCGATCTTCGGCACCGGCGGCGCCGAGAAGCTGGTGCAGAAATACCACAGCCGTCTGCTGGGGCAGATGCCGCTGCATATCTCGCTGCGCGAAGATCTGGATCGCGGTACGCCGACGGTGATCAGCCGCCCGGACAGCGAATTTGCCGAGATGTATCGCCAGCTCGCCGGCCGCGTGGCCGCGCAGATGTATTGGCAGGGCGAGACGATCCCGACGGAGATTGCGTTCCGCGCGCTGTAATCGGCCTATGGCAATGCAAGAACCCGGCTTAAACGCCGGGTTTTTTTATGGGATACGGGCAGGGTTATGCAAATCCGCGCGGGTATAAGGACGTTCGATTTGCGCGAGCGTTTTGGCGATATGTTCCAGCAACCCCTGGGTGGGGGCCGGCTGCCGCTGCCCCATCAGTGCCAGCGGCAAGGCCAGCGCGATGGCCAAGTGTGGCCAGGAAAGGCGTGGACGAGCCTTAGCGCGTTGCAGCCACAGGAACAGGGCGCTGGCCAGGTAGCCTAAAATCAGCCCGCTGATCACCTCGGATACCGAATGAACGCGAATTTCCAGCCGTGACACGCCGATGGTGAAAGGCAATATCCATCCGGTCAGCAGCGCGAGGCTACGCACTGGATGGGAAAAACGGCCGGTCAACGCCCAGAGTAACGGCGGCCAGATGCTGGCGGCGAGGGCCGAATGGCCGCTGAATCCGGTGAAATCATAACTTGCGTTACCAATACCCCAGCCCATAAAGGCCAGTTTGGACAGGCAGACCAGCCCGCCGGTGAATCCGAAGATCAGCGCCCACTGCCAGCCTGCCGCGCGGGTGGTGGAAGACGTGAGCAGCAATAAAAACAGAATCAGCGCGCAGGGCAGCAGCAGCATGCTGTCGCCGAAAAAAGTCAAAAAATACCAATCCAGCACATCAATCTCCGATGAAGGGGCATGGGGGAGCATAAGTCAGCGCAGGAGTGTATCTTGTTAGCGTGCGTTGCCCTAGCCGTGAGATTCTTAAAATACGACAGTACCGATAAGACGAGATAGCCTGAATTCGCCCGCCGTCGCGCAATATACAGTGGCGCAAACCCTGACGACTCCCTATAATTGTCGCGTTTTAGTTCCCCCCTTCACACTATGAAATCAGGTCTTTAATTTTATGACTGACAATCCGCATCAGTGCGTCATTATTGGTATAGCTGGCGCATCTGCCTCCGGAAAAAGCCTTATTGCCAGCACATTGTACCGCGAACTCCGCGAGCAGGTCGGCGATGAGCACATCGGCGTTATTCCAGAAGACAGTTACTATAAAGACCAGACTCACCTGACCATGGAAGAACGGGTCAAAACCAACTATGACCACCCGAGCGCCATGGATCACAACCTGCTGTTTCTGCATCTGCAGATGCTGAAGGCCGGCAAGGCGATCGAGCTGCCGCTGTACAGCTACACCGAACACACGCGCAAGAAAGAAACCATCCATCTCGAACCTAAAAAAGTGATCATTCTGGAAGGGATCTTGCTGCTGACGGATATCCGCCTGCGCCAGGAAATGAACTTCTCTATCTTTGTCGATACGCCGCTCGATATCTGCCTGATGCGCCGCATGAAGCGCGATGTCAACGAGCGCGGCCGCTCGATGGATTCGGTGATGGCGCAATACCAGAAGACCGTGCGCCCGATGTTCCTACAGTTTATCGAACCTTCCAAACAATACGCCGATATCATCGTCCCACGCGGTGGCAAAAACCGCATCGCGATCGATATTCTGAAAGCCAAAATCAGCCAATTCTTTGAATAATGCCGCTTAATGGCCGGAAATGTGTATTTCCGGCCATTGGCCAACTATTTGCACCCCGGCGTAGACCTTTCGCCCGTTGTGTGGCAATTTTTGTTTAGTTATGCGTTTTGATGGAGAAGAAAGACATGAGACTGTGCGACCGCGATATAGAAGCCTGGCTGGATAGCGAGAAACTGGTGATTTCCCCGCGCCCGCCGCTCGAACGCATCAACGGGGCCACAGTAGATGTCCGTTTGGGCAATCAGTTCCGCGTGTTCAGTGGCCATACCGCGCCTTTTATCGATCTTAGCGGGCCGAAAGACGAAGTCAGCGCCGCGCTGGATCGCGTGATGAGCGACGAGATTGTCCTGCCGGAAGGCGAGGCGTTCTTCCTTCATCCTGGCGAGCTGGCCCTGGCGGTGACGTTCGAATCCGTGACGCTGCCGGACGATCTGGTGGGTTGGCTCGACGGCCGTTCTTCTTTGGCGCGCCTGGGGCTGATGGTGCACGTCACTGCGCACCGTATCGATCCGGGTTGGCACGGCCGCATCGTGCTGGAATTTTACAACTCCGGCAAGCTGCCGCTGGCGCTGCGGCCGGGGATGCTGATCGGGGCCTTGAGCTTTGAGCCATTGTCCGGCCCGGCGGCCCGGCCATACAACAGCCGCCAGGACGCAAAATATCGCGATCAGCAGGGCGCAGTAGCCAGTCGAATCGACAAGGACTAACGGCGCGGAATGCACCGTCGGTGTGGCGCTGACAAGAGGGTGGCATGAGAAGATTACTGACGACATTGGCGATTTTACTGGTGGTCGTGGTGGCGGGGATGTCCGCGCTGGTACTGCTGGTCAATCCGAATGATTTTCGCGGCTACATGGTCAAAAAGGTCGAGCAGAAGAGCGGCTACCAGCTGACGCTCGAAGGCGACCTGCGGTGGCATATCTGGCCGCAGCTCAGCATCCTGGCCGGCCGCATGACGCTAACTGCACCGGGTGCCAAAGCGCCGGTGGTGAGTGCGGAAAACATGCGCCTCGATGTCAAACTGTTGCCGCTGCTGTCGCATCAGCTGTTTGTGAAGCAGGTGATGTTGAAAAACGCGGTTATTCGCCTCACGCCCGACAGCGAAGAGCACTCGCAGGTGGACGCCCCGATCGCACCCGCCGGTAGCGGTACTGACGCGGCAGACGCGGCCTGGAAGTTCGATATCGATAACCTTCGGGTGGTGGACAGCCTGCTGATTTGGCAGCGTGCCGATAACGAACAAATCAATGTCCGGGATATCAATCTCACCCTGCAACAAACGGAGAAACGCCAGGCGCAGCTGGAACTTTCCAGCCGGGTCAACCGCGATCAGCGTGACCTGACCTTCAGCATGGCGGCCGATGTCGATCTGCAGCAGTTCCCACGCCAGATTGGCGCCAAAGTGACCCAGTTCAATTACCAACTGGCGGGCGCGGATATTCTGAACGGCGGTATTCAGGGAGAGGGTAATGCGCAGGTGGTCTATCAGCAGACGCCGGCGCAGATTGCCGTCAGTCAGCTGAACGTCAGCGCCAATAACAGTCAGTTGACCGGCGATATCAGCGCCACGCTGGGACCAGTGCCCGGCTATGTGGTGAACCTCAATTCGGCTAACCTCGATCTCGACGCGCTTTCCGGCTGGCAATCCAGCACCACTACCGCCGAGCAGCCCGCCGTGACTTCCGCGCCGGTGATCGCCAGCCAGGTTGACGATAGGCAGCAAAACCTGGAGGCGCTGCGCGATTTCACTGCACAGTTGAACCTGCAGGCGGCACAGGTAACCTATCGCGGTATGAACGTTGCCCAATTGGCCGTTACGGCAGACAACCAACGCGGCCTGCTGACGTTGCACAAGCTTGCCGGGCAATTGGCCGGCGGAGATTTCTCCTTGCCGGGAACGCTCGACGCGCGCGGCAATAAACCGGTGATAAGCGTGCAACCGGTGCTGAATCAGGTTGAGCTCGGCACGGTGCTCAAGGCATTCGATATGCCGCAGATGCTCACCGGCAAGTTCAGCATGAAAGGGGATCTTACCGGCGATCGCCTCTCTTCACAGGCATTTGAGCGCCGCTGGCGCGGTACGGCGCAGCTGGCGATGCAGGATGCGCAGCTGCACGGCCTGAATATTCAGCAGCTGATTCAGCAGGCGGTGGCGCGTAATGATAACAGCGTACGTGGGCAAGACAGCTATCAGCGCTATACCGAAGTCAAAAGCGTCTCTGCGCAGGCCAGCCTGAATCAGGGCACGGTCAAACTCAGCGGCCTGACGGCGGATTCGCCTTTGCTGGCGTTGACCGGCGCCGGCAGCATCGATATGCCGGGCAAACAGTGCGACATGGCGCTCAACGTGCGCGTCACCGGCGGTTGGCAAGGGCGCGGCGAGCTGATTGAGCAACTGCAAAAAACGCCGATCCCGCTGCGGGTCTATGGGCCTTGGCAACAGCTGAATTATCAACTGCAGGTCGATCAAGTGCTGCGCAAAACGCTGCAGGATCGGGCCAAGGATGCGTTGAACAAATGGGCTGAAAAGAACAAGGATTCGCGCGAAGGCCAGGATCTGAAGAAGCTGCTCGACAAGCTGTAATCTCCTCAGGCGCGGGCCGCATTGTGGCCCGCGTCAATCTCGATGTTTCCCGCGATAATTTCTCTCCGTTACCTTGATGAAGGTCATGAAGACTCGCGCGCAGTTTGTGCAGAGTAAGGGACTGTTCTGCTATGACTATGCGCCTGAGCGCGAAAACATGACGAGTTGAGGAAACATGATAGAGCTTCTTATTGGCGCCGTAGTGGCGGCGGGCGTGGGCCGTTACATCATCAAGGGGTATTCCGCCACCGGCGTCTTGATGGTGGGCGGGTTACTGCTGCTCGGTATCAGCGCCCTAATGGGGAAAACGCTGTTGCCGTCCGGCGCCGCGTCTACCGGCTGGCGCGCGACCGATATTATCGAATACGTCAAGATCTTGCTGATGAGCCGCGGCGGCGATCTGGGCATGATGATCATGATGCTGTGCGGTTTCGCCGCTTACATGACGCATATCGGCGCCAACGACGTGGTCGTCAAGCTGGCCTCGCGCCCGTTGCAGATGATCAACTCGCCTTATCTGCTGATGGTGGCGGCCTATTTTGTCGCTTGCCTGATGTCATTGGCGGTCTCTTCCGCCACTGGCCTCGGCGTATTGCTGATGGCGACGCTGTTCCCGTTGATGGTGAACGTTGGCATCAGCCGCGGGGCGGCGGCGGCCATTTGCGCTTCGCCGGCGGCGATTATCCTGGCGCCGACCTCTGGCGACGTGGTGCTGGCGGCCAAGGCGGCGGAGATGCCGCTGGTGGACTTCGCGTTCAAAACCACGCTGCCGATCTCGATTGCCGCCATCGTCTGCATGGCCGTGGCGCACTTTTTCTGGCAGCGCTATCTCGACAAAAAGAACAATGAACAGCATCACATCATGGACGTCAGCGAAATCAACACCCACGCGCCGGGGTTCTATGCGATTTTGCCGTTTACGCCGATCCTCGGCGTGCTGATTTTCGACGGAAAATGGGGGCCGGAGCTGCATATCATTACCGTACTGGTCGGGTGCATACTGTTGGCGGCCGTGATCGAGTTTGTGCGCAGCTTCAGCGCCAAACAGGTATTCAGCGGCCTGGAAGTGGCCTATCGCGGCATGGCGGACGCTTTCGCCAGCGTGGTGATGCTGCTGGTGGCCGCGGGTGTGTTCGCGCAGGGGCTGAGCACCGTTGGCTTTATCAGCGGCTTGATCGGGCTGGCGCAGTCGTTCGGCACCGGTGGTTTGATCATGATGTTGGTGCTGGTGGTGATCACCATGCTGGCGGCCATGACTACCGGTTCCGGCAATGCGCCGTTTTATGCGTTTGTCGAACTGATCCCGAAACTGGCGGCGCAGATGGGCGTGAATCCGGCCTATCTGGTAATCCCGATGCTGCAGGCGTCTAACCTTGGCCGCACGCTGTCGCCGGTCTCCGGCGTGGTGGTGGCGGTTTCCGGCATGGCGAAAATCTCGCCGTTCGAAGTGGTGAAACGCACTTCGGTGCCGGTAATTGTCGGGTTGGTGGTGGTGATCGTGGCGACCGAGCTGTTGGTTCCCCAGTAAAAGAAAGGCCGGGCGATGCCCGGCCTCAATGCTAAACCTCGTAGTCCTCCGGTGGGGGAGGCGGGGTGATCTTCACTTTCAGAATGCGGTGGCTGTTAACCTCCAGCGGTTCGAACAGATAGTCACCGATCTTGATTTGCTCGCCTTCTTGCGGCACACGCTGGCTGTGTTCCATCAGCAGCCCCGCCAGCGTGTGGTATTCGCGTTTTTCTTCCAGCGGCATCGGCAGGTACAGCACCAGATCTTCCAGCGGCATATAGCCGTTGGCAATCCAGCTGCCGTCTTCGTTTTGCTGAATGTCATGGCGTGCGTCCACCTCTTCGCCGGCCTCCGGCAGATTGCCGGCGATGGTTTCCATCACGTCCGTCAGGGTGACGATACCTTCGACGGAACCGAACTCGTCGACCACAAAGGCAAAGTGCGTCTGCGCCTGGCGGAACTGTTCCAGGGCGCTTAACAGCGTGAGCTGTTCCGGGAAGATCAGCGGTTGGCGTATCAGCGCGCGCAGATCCAACGGCGCCTGCGCCAACTGCTGTTTGAGGACGTCGATAGTATGGATAACGCCCAGCGGTTCGTCGCTGGCGCTGCTTTCCACCACCACGATGCGCGTGTGCTGATTACGCTCCAGCAATTGCGTCAGTTTCTCCTGCGGATCGTTCAGCTCGAGGTATTCGACGTCGTGACGCGAAGTCATGATGCTGCTGACCGTGCGCTGCGCCATGCCCAGCACGCGTTCGATCATGCGCCGTTCTTGCTGATTGAAGATCTCGCCGTTTTCGCTGTCGCTGTCCGCCAGCAGGTTGGCGGAGTGGCTGTCGACCTCCGCTTCTTCGTGTTTACCGCTCAGCATGCGCAGTACCGCCTCGGCGGTGCGCTCGCGCAGTGGCCGCACCTTCGACAGGAAGCGCCGGCGGTTGAACTGGGCCAGTTGGTTCAAGGCTTCGATCATCACCGAGAAGCCGATCGCCGCGTAGAGGTAACCTTTCGGAATGTGATAGCCGAAGCCCTCCGCCACTAGGCTAAAACCGATCATCAACAGGAAGCTCAGGCACAGGATAACGATAGTCGGGTGTGCGTTGACGAAGCGCGTCAGGGGCTTGCTGGCCAGCAGCATCAGGCCAATGGCGATACAGACCGCGATCATCATCACCGCCAGGTGGTCGACCATGCCGACTGCGGTGATCACCGAGTCGAGTGAGAAAACGGCGTCCAGCACCACGATCTGGGCCACCACCGGCCAGAAACGCGCGCCCTTGCGTGTGCCGTGCTGCTCTTCATCCTTGCCCTCCAGCCGTTCGTTCAGCTCCATGGTAGCCTTGAACAGCAGGAATATCCCGCCGACCAGCATGATCAGATCGCGGCCGCTGAAGGGGTGCTCCGCGACGATGAACATCGGTTTGGTCAGCGTCGCCAGCCACGAGATGGAAGCGAGCAGCGCCAGGCGCATGACCAGCGCCAGCAACAGACCGACGACACGAGCCTTATCTCTTTGTTGTTTTGGTAGTTTGTCCGCCAGAATGGCGATGAAGACAAGGTTGTCTATACCCAGAACGATTTCCAGCACGACCAATGTGGCCAGGCCGGCCCAAATTGTTGGATCAGCGATCCATTCCATACGCCCAATTTCACCTGTAAGTTCTACGGCTTATGCCGCACGGGAATGATGGGCGCTGAGGCGGCAAAATTCAACTTTAATCAGAGGAAGTGAATGAAAACGGGGTATTTCGGCAGAAAAAGCATCCAATAATTTAAAGCACATTCAGGTGTATCTGGCATCACGGGGAAACGGTGTATGAGAATGCCAACTGGGCTGTTCATAAAAAACACATGCTTTAAACATCAATAATATCAACGTATTGAAATAGGTTTCTTATGCTATTATTTGCATGGCTCCAGCACGTTAGTAGTCTTATTCTGAAAACACCTAGCCACGGGTATCTAAGGCTTGTATCAGCAAGTCAATAGTATAAGAATCTTAGCCATATAAGCGAAGATAACTCGCGTTTTTTGGTTATAAGGGCATAGATTCTCGTTGTTCTTCAAACTGCGAAATACCAACGTGTGATGCGTGCTCTTTGTCATGTACAGAAGCGTGCTTAGCGTTCATTGGATTGCGTACAGGAATTTTCATAACAGCGTTTTGGCAGCTATAAGCCAAGGGCGGTAGCGTGTCTAATCGAATTGTTTGCGCTGCGATATTTTGCCTAAAATCCGTTTTTTATACTATATAAATCAGTTAATTGCTTGTGGAAGTGGAAATGCAGAAAAGACTGAAAGCTGTGATCCCAGTGGCGGGTTTAGGAACTCGTATGTTGCCGGCAACCAAGGCAATCCCTAAAGAAATGTTGCCGGTGGTCGATAAGCCACTTATCCAATACATTGTCGGTGAGTGTGTCGCCGCCGGCATTAAGGATATCGTGCTGGTCACCCACTCTTCGAAAAATGCGATTGAAAACCATTTTGACACTTCTTTCGAGTTGGAAGCGGTGCTGGAAGCTCGTGTAAAACGTCAGTTACTGGCTGAAGTGCAAAACATTTGTCCGCCGGATGTGACCGTGATGCAGGTGCGTCAGGGGCAAGCGAAAGGGCTCGGGCATGCGGTATTGTGTGCGAAACCCATGGTAGGGGATTCCCCTTTTGTCGTCTTGCTGCCAGATGTGTTGTTGGATGATGCAACCGCGGATCTTCGTAAAGAAAACCTGGCTAAAATGATCCAACGCTTTGAGGCTACAGGGTGCAGCCAAATCATGGTTGAACCGGTACCAGAGCAGGATGTGTCGAAATATGGCGTAGTGGATTGTGCGGGAGTAGCACTGGTTGCTGGTGAAAGTGCGCCGATGTCTGCCGTGGTTGAAAAACCCGCACGCGAGGAAGCGCCATCGAACCTGGCGGTTGTGGGGCGCTACATGCTTTCCGCCGCTATTTGGCCGTTGCTCGAGAAAACGCCTCCAGGCGCGGGCGATGAGATCCAGTTGACCGACGCTATCGCCATGCTGATGGATGAGCAAAGAGTGGAAGCCTTCCATATGAGCGGTAAATCACACGACTGCGGCGATAAACTTGGTTATATGAAGGCCTTTGTGCAATACGGTCTACGCCATGCCACTGAAGGTGAAGATTTCTCGCGATGGTTGAAGCTGGCCTTGAATAACAACTAACATGTGGCTGAGTACGTTCACAAGATTGAAGAGGACGAGCATGACGAAGTTGAAAGCTGTCATTCCTGTCGCTGGCCTTGGCATGCATATGCTACCGGCGACCAAAGCGATTCCTAAAGAGATGTTGCCGATCGTCGATAAGCCTTTGATTCAATATATTGTTAATGAGTGCGTAGCGGCAGGTATCAAAGAGATCATTCTGGTTACGCATTCATCTAAAAATGCAATAGAAAACCATTTCGATACGTCCTTTGAATTGGAAGCGATGCTCGAGGCACGCGTTAAGCGCCAGTTGTTGGATGAAGTCCAATCGATAACGCCGAAAGGCGTAACGTTGATGCATATTAGGCAAGGGCAACCTAAAGGGCTGGGTCATGCGGTACTTTGTGCCAAACCATTGATCGGAGAGTCTCCTTTCGTGGTGCTGTTGCCGGATGTGCTGCTTGACGATGCCAAAGCCGATCTGAAAAAAGATAACCTGGCTCACCTCATTTCCCGCTTCGAAGAGACGGGTTTGAGTCAGGTATTGATCCAACCCGTGGATGAGCATGTTTTGCGCGACTATTCTGTTGTGGAGTGCCAGAACAATGCGTTGCGACAAGGTGAATCCTCACCCATTACCGCGATTATCGAAAAACCGGACAGCGGTGTTCAACTGAAATCCAACTATTCAGCCGTTGGGCGCTACGTGCTTTCAGCCGCTATCTGGCCCATTTTGGAAAAAACCGAGCCGGGTGCCTGGGGGCGCATTCAGTTGACGGACGCGATTGCCGAATTGCTGAAACATCAGACGGTAGAGGCCACTGAGTTGGTTGGCGAGTCGTTTAACTGCGGCGAGAAGATGGGCTACTTGCGGGCATTCGTGACGTATGGCTTACGCCATCCAACGCAAGGGAAGGCCTTCCGTGAGTGGGCGGAGCAACTCTCTCTGTAGAGTTTATCAATTGCCTTTATGATGGCTGGTTTGGAGCGATATCCGACCGGCCACTGCTATGTTTAGGCAAAAACGACGGTGCTTATGCTGCTCTTTTTATTTAAGAACTATGCAATAATGCTCCTACAGTTTTAAGTCTAACAAATCTGAATTCAACGCTTGCTCAATGACCGTGCATTTTAGGGTGTACTCATGCGAGCATTGATAACTCATTTCGCTAAGTGCCGCGGTAGGCGCCATGGTTGGCCTGGGGCTTGGCATTACATGCATTTTTTACTTTGAAAGTGATGATAACTCGATGGCAAAAAAACAATGGAAACTGATACCGCTTCTGGTATCTATCAGTGTGGTTAGCGGCTGTACTATCGTGCCGGGCTCTCATCTTTCAACTAGTGGTAAAGATGTCGTAAAACAGCAAGATAGCGATTTTGATCTCGACAAGCTGGTTAATATTTACCCATTGACACCTGGCCTTATCGAGAAGTTACGGTCGAAACCAGTGGTTGCACAGCCTAATTCTTCGTTAGAACGTGAATTGCAGAATTACGAATACCGTATTGGCGTCGGCGATGTGCTGATGGTGACCGTATGGGATCACCCAGAACTGACAACGCCAGCGGGGCAATACCGCAGTGCCAGTGATACCGGTAACTGGGTCAACTCGGACGGGACTATTTTCTATCCGTATATTGGCAAGGTGAAAGTTGCAGGAAAGACGGTCAGTCAGGTGCGCAGTGATATTGCCGGCCGTCTCGCTCAGTATATCGAGAGCCCGCAAGTTGACGTCAGCATCGCTGCTTTCCGTTCGCAGAAAGTTTATGTGACCGGTGAGGTCGAGAAATCAGGTCAACAACCTATTACGAACGTCCCATTGACGATTATGGACGCTGTGAATGCTGCGGGTGGGCTGAGCGCAAATGCTGATTGGCGAAATGTGGTATTAACGCACAATGGCAAAGAGCATCGTATATCTCTGCAAGCATTGATGCAGAAGGGTGACCTTACACAGAATCATCTGCTTTATCCAGGTGACATTCTGTACATCCCACGCAATGACGATCTGAAAGTATTTGTGATGGGAGAAGTGAAAAAGCAGTCTACCTTGCGTATGGATCGGAGTGGGATGACCTTAACCGAAGCCTTGGGGAACGCGGAGGGGATGGATCAGGCAATGTCTGATGCAACGGGTGTCTTCGTTATCCGGCCTCTGCGTGGAAGTGACGGGAAGAAGATTGCCAACATTTATCAGTTAAACGCCGCCGATGCTTCTGCGCTTGTTATGGGCACAGAATTCCAATTGCAGCCTTACGATATTGTCTATGTGACAACCGCGCCTGTAGTTCGTTGGAATCGTGTGATTACCCAGTTGGTACCGACCATTACCGGCGTACACGATATGACCGAAACGGTACGGTTTATCAAACAGTGGAATTGACAAATGTTTGATTCAATCTTGGTGGTTTGTGTAGGTAATATTTGCCGTTCCCCTACAGGGGAACATTTGTTGAAAAACTTATTACCTACGAAGAACATTGCTTCTGCAGGACTTGGTGCATTAGTTGGAAAACCCGCAGATCCATCAGCGGTTGATGTTGCGTTAAAGAATGGAACTTCTCTTGAGGGCCATGTTGCACAGCAACTAACAGCATCTATGTGTCGTGAATATGATCTCATACTTGTTATGGAGAAAGGCCATATTGACGCGGTCTGCCGTATAGCTCCGGAAGTTAGAGGAAAAACGATGTTGTTTGGCCATTGGCTGATGCAGCGTGAAATTGCTGATCCATATCGCCAGAGCCGTGAAGCCTTTGAATTTGTTTACCAGCTTCTTGATGAGTCTGCTAGAAAGTGGGCCAACGCATTAAGCCGATAGTCATTCAGGATATCCAATGTCAGAAAAAACAAAAGTAAGTAATGCGAGTAACGATAAGTCCGATGGGGTAGATTTAACTCGCATTGTAGGTGAGGCAATAGATAACCGTTGGCTTATTATTGGGACAACGGCTATTTTCTTAACATTAGGCATACTATATAGCATTTTCGCTACACCAATTTATAAAGCTGATGCTTTGGTTCAGGTAGAGCAAAGTGTTGGTAACTCGTTGCTGAATAATATCAGTCAAATGTTGCCAACAAGTCAGCCTGAGTCGGCTCCAGAAATCGAACTTCTCAAGTCGCGAATGATTCTGGGAAAGACAGTCAATGAATTAAACTTACAAATAGTCGTCAAGGAAAAGTACTTTCCGATAGTTGGCAAAGGATTTGCGCGATTAAGCGGCGAGAAGCCAGGTGAGTTAGCTATTTCTAAGCTTACTGTTCCCTCATCTTGGGAAGAGAGTGATTATATTACGCTGACAGTGGGTGATGACTCTAGTTTTACTCTTAGCAAAGATGGCGATGAGTTTGCTAAAGGTAAAATTGGTCAGCTTGTCACTAAAGCTGATGATTTCTCTATACAAGTAGATGATATTCGTGCTGATGCAGGCACGAAATTTAAAGTGTATAAGATCAGTGAACTTGAAGCGGTCAATAATTTACTAGAGCAGCTTGATGTAGCTGATAAAGGAAAAGATACGGGGATTCTTGCTTTGTCAATGACGGGTGAAAATCCTGTCTTAATAAGAGAGACTCTTCAATCTATTACGCAGAACTATTTAGAACAGAATGTTGCACGGAAGTCTGAAGAGGATGCGAGAAGTTTAGATTTTTTGAAAGAACAACTGCCGAAAATTCGAGCTGGCTTGGATGGGGCTGAAGAGAAACTAAACCAATACAGACAGAAAAAAGACTCTGTTGACCTTTCACTTGAAGCAAAGTCGGTACTGGATACTATCGTATCTGTCGATTCTCAGTTGAATGAGTTGACGTTCAAAGAGGCGGAAATCTCTAAGTTGTATACTAAAGAGCATCCATCATACAAAGCTCTTTTAGAGAAGCGTAATACACTGGAAAAAGAAAGAGACAGATTGAATAAGCGTGTAAACGCAATGCCTGAAACACAGCAAGAAATCTTGCGATTGAGCCGTGACGTTCAGTCTGGGCAAGCCGTATACATGCAGTTGTTAAATAAAGATCAAGAGTTACGCATTTCAAAAGCCAGTACTGTCGGCAATGTACGCATCATTGACCAAGCGATGGTGCAGCCAAAACCAGTAGAACCAAAGAAAATTGTGGTCATACTGGTAAGTATGATTCTTGGAACTTTCTTCTCCTTTGCTTATGTATTATTACGTTCATTCCTTCATCGTGGCATTGAAAGCCCTGAACAACTGGAAGAGCTTGGCATAAATGTATATGCAAGTGTGCCGCTTTCTGAATGGCAACGTAAAAAAGATCTCGACTTTGCTAATAAGATAAAGGGTAAAAAGAAGAATACAGATGCGAATACCTTGCTAGCATTTGGTAATCCGGCTGATCTGGCCATTGAGGCTATTCGCAGCCTGCGAACCAGTTTGCATTTTGCCATGATGGAAGCGAAGAATAATGTCTTAATGATATCAGGCGCGAGTCCTGGGATCGGTAAGACATTTATCAGTGCGAACTTGGCTGCAGTTGTCGCGAAATCTGGTCAACGCGTGTTGTTTATCGATAGTGATATGCGTAAAGGCTATGCTCACGAGCTAGTAGGGCTTGCGGGAAATAATGGGCTATCAGATATTTTATCTGGAAAGCTTGATTATAAATCTGCAATTAAGTCTGTCGGTGAAGGTGGTTTTGACTTTATCTCTAGAGGCCAGATACCTCCGAATCCTTCCGAGCTTTTGATGCACTCGCGTTTTTCCACGCTTCTGAGTGAGGTATCAAAAGACTACGATTTAGTATTGGTCGATACGCCACCTATTCTTGCGGTCACGGATGCCGCCATCATAGGAAAGCATGCAGGTACGTCGCTCGTAGTTGCCAGATTCGAAGTCAATACTCCGAAAGAAATTGATATCAGTATCCGTCGGTTCGAACAAAATGGCATCGAAATAAAAGGCGTGATCTTGAACGCTGTAATAAGAAAAGCGATAAACTACTATAACTATGGTTATGATTATTACGACTATAGTTATGAAGATAAGAAAAGCCGGAGTTAATTGGCGAAAAACGGAAGACGGCATTAGATGATTTTAATGCCGTCTTCGACTATATACAGAGTAGTCACTTGATTTCCCTGTGATTTATAAGTTAGGTATATATTGAAGATAACAAAAGAGATTTGTTAGGGTCTCTGCTTATCTAGCATTTAGGGATGGGAAAGCTTATGAGTGCCATGAGTTACTCAAAAAAAACCAATTTAGTTAAAATTTTTTTGGCATTATCAGACTTTTTATTTTTTAATTTGTCATTGTTTATCGGTATATTTATCGTTGAGTTTTTTGGCGGTGACATAAATAATTTTTTACCTGAAACTGAAATGCCAGCAAGGCTTTTTACCCATATAATGCTTTCGCTGTTATGTGTGACATGGTTTTGGGTGCGGTTACGCCATTATACATATAGAAAACCATTCTGGTTTGAACTCAAAGAAATTCTCAGAACGCTTCTTATTTTTTCCGTCTGTGATCTGGCTCTCGTCGCTTTTTCAAAATGGCAATTTTCCCGTTATGTGTGGGTTTGTACGTGGACTCTTGCTTTGCTGATGGTTCCTTTTGCAAGGGCATGTACAAAACACTTCCTCAACAAAATTGGGTTGTGGAAGAAGCACACCGTCATTATTGGTGCAGGGAAGAATGCACGGGATGCCTATGCAGCTTTGCAAAGTGAAGAGGTCATGGGATTTGCCATTACGAGCTTTTTCTCACCGACTCCAGATTCCAAAAAAGAACTATTGGGTATTCCTATTGTATATGATGAGGATAAGTTATGGGCACAGTGTGACCCGGCGACGACTCAATTTATAGTGGCATTAGAGTTTGAGGAAAATATAATCCGAGACGAATGGTTAAAACGATTGACAACGCATAATTGTCGCTCCGTTTCGGTCATTCCAACACTTCGCGGTGTTCCGCTGTATGGCACTGATATGTCGTTCATCTTTAGCCATGAAGTGATGATATTAAGGGTGAATAATAATTTGGCGAAAAGGACCTCACGTTTTTGCAAACGTGTTTTCGATATTATTGGTTCAGCGAGTATAATTGTTTTGCTCTCACCGGTTCTGGCCATTTTAGCTTATCTCGTTTCAAAAGATGGCGGTGCTGCCATTTATGGACATGAAAGAGTTGGGCACAATGGTAAAAAATTTAAATGTTTGAAGTTCCGTTCGATGGTTGTAAACTCGCAGGAAGTATTGCAAGGACTTTTAGAGAACAATGCCGAAGCCCGAGCAGAATGGGCCAAGGATTTCAAGCTGAAAGATGATCCCAGAATAACTGCTGTGGGTAAATTCATTCGCAAGACGAGTCTTGATGAATTACCCCAACTCTTTAATGTAATAAAAGGCGAGATGAGTTTGGTTGGACCTCGACCTATTATTGAAAAAGAACTGGAGCGCTATGCCGGCGATGTAGATTATTATCTTATGGCAAAACCAGGCATGACGGGCTTATGGCAGGTGAGTGGCCGCAATGACGTTGACTATGAAACACGAGTATACTTTGATGCATGGTATGTGAAAAATTGGTCAATGTGGAATGATATTGCGATTTTATTTAAAACTATTGGGGTCGTGGTCAAGAGAGATGGTGCTTATTAGTGTGGCTTATTGATTTTCAGGAGGCCATAAATTGTAAACAATGCTCGCTTACTACCCCATAAAGTTGTGTTTTTCATTTTTGCTATGATGTGCAATAATAATTTAAGGCTGCATGATGAATGAAAGTTATCTTAAGCGATTCGAATTCTTATTTTATGCCTTCTTCTTAGTTTCTTTCTCTCTTCTTGCGGCTATTTCGCCCGTGCTTGGTTTTTATGTCCCGATAATATTCTTGGCATTGAACTTTGGAAGTAATAAAACATTCAGGATATTAATTTCAATAATAATATTGTATAGCAGCATGTTTGTCTTTGCATCAAGAAATATTGCCAGTGGTTCTATAAAAGATGACTTTGCCAATATATACTTTCCTGTATTTAATATGCTTACCCACGGAAGTACAATATTTTATTATCAATTCACTAAGGGGGCTGAATTCTTCCTGCCACTATATTTTAAAATAATCTATAACGTTTTTGGTATTTCTCAGCCAGTACCAATCATGGCTGCAGTTACCGCTTTGTGCTTAGGGTTGTTTTATATTTGGCTTGAAAAATATGGTTTGAAGAGTATTAGTGAAAATAAGCGCTCATTATGTGTTGCATCATCACTTGCCCTTTTGGTATTTGCTGTAACCACGCAAAATATGAGGCAGGCAATATCATGTGTTTTTTTGCTTTACGTTATAACTTTTTATTTTGAGCGAAAGTGGCTGCTATTTTCCGTATTCCTATTCTTGGCAACGATATCACATGTTACTGCTCTCTTAATATTTCCTCTGTTCGCTATCCTAATGGGGGAGAATGAAAGAAGGAAGAAGATACTTGCTGCCACAGCAGTATTTGTCTCGTTATTCTTTAACATCGTTATAGGCATTATAATCGCGAAAGGTTTGCTTGGAACTGCAACATATAAACTTCTATTTTATGCGGATGTAGACTCAGGTGATATGACACTTGGCTATCTGAAGTACTTATTTATAACGTGTGTTGTTGGTATTTTCTATTTCTCACCGGAGCATAAAAAATATAAAAGCCTTCTTTTCTATGGAACATTCATTTACTTCGTCTTAACGCCGATTCCGGTTGTTTCTCATCGATTGCTTTTGTTGATGGTTGCATTTATGAACGGCTACCTAATGTTTTTGGCATTTTTTAGGATGCTATGGGTCTATAGAATTATCTTAATAGGATATTGTGTCTATAGGACATTTAAAATAGGGCCTTATTTCTCACCTGATACTGGCGATGATAGCTTTATGAACCTTTGGTTTAGCTACCCTTGGGTAGGTGAAACTTTCTTATATTACCTGAAGTAGAAGTGATGGTTTTTGTAATATAAGGCAATACTTGGATTCAACTAAAATGAAAATTATCATTTTTAATACGCTCTATCACCCATACCAAATTGGTGGCGCGGAGCGCTCAGTGCAGCTTCTTGCCGAGAGTTTGAGTAACAATGGAGATGAAGTTACCGTTGTTAGCTTACATGATGGCAATGATGTGGAACAGGTCAATTATAACGGTGTGAATGTAGTAAAGTTGCCATTGTTGAACTCTTATTGGCCATGGGGGGAAGTACAGGGGAGAATAACGAAGCTATTTTGGCATATACGTGACATCTATAACAATAAAATGTTGGAGACAGTCAAAAATAAGTTTTCCAACGAAACCTATGATGTCGTACATACCAATAACCTTTGTGGATTTTCTGTAGCTGTGTGGGAATGGGCAAAACAAAGAAATTTTCCTATTGTACATACTGCACGAGATTACTATCTGATGAATCCTAATGCGAAATTATTTCGCAAAGGGGAAAATCATTCACCGAAAACAATTGATTCATTAATCTTCTCTTTCGTCAAGAGAAGAGAGGCGCGGAAAGTTACTAAGTTTGTGGGAATTAGTCAGTATATTAAAAAATTACATGTTCAAAACGGTTTTTTCAGGAATGAAATATCCGAAGTTATCTATAACAGTATTGATATAAAAAGAACTTCATGGCCGAATAAAAGAAAATATAAAGATGGTGGCAAGATTACTTTCGGATATTTAGGCAGGATAGAGGAAAATAAAGGAATTGAGTTTCTGCTTGATGCACTAGATAAACTGGACAGGGAAGATCTAAGTTTGCTAGTGGCCGGTAAGGGTGATGACGAATACCTACGATTTTTGGAAAGAAAATATTCAAAAATTAATTTTGAATTTATAGGCACAGTCAAGATTAATGATTTTTTCCCTCAAATAGATTACCTGATTACGCCATCATTGTGGCATGAACCATTTGGCCGAGTGGTTGTTGAGGCTAACTCATTTGGCGTTCCTGTCTTAGGTAGCAATCGAGGAGGGATCCCTGAAATCATTGTTGAGAACGAAACTGGGTTTGTATTTGATGCCGATGATCAATACTCACTAGTTACATTGTTGCAGAATGTTTTAATGTTGGACGATCATAAATATAGCGTATTATCAGAAAACTCTGTTTTGTTTTCACAAAAATTTTCGAGTGAAAATGTTATGAGAGAATATGTAAAGATTTATGATGATGCAATTAAATCGAACAGTGCTGAAAGAATGTAGAGTATTAAAAATCGTATTGGTTACTAGCGAGTGAAATTATATGATCGAAAAAGAGTTTATTTTTGATAACAGATGGATCGGCGAACATGGGATAGGCCGCTTTGCTAAAGAAGTGCAAAAAAGTAATTTAAAATTAGAAGAAATAAAACTAGCAGGAAACCCTGCGGGGAAATTGGATGTACTGAAGTTAACGCTTTTTTTACTTGTTAATAAAAATAAATATTATTTTTCCCCTGGATATAACGCCCCTCTTTTATGTGCAAAGCGCTCTATTATTACTGTGCATGACCTGAATCATATTGATATAGATTCAAACAGTTCTTTTTTGAAAAGAGTTTACTATAACTACGTTTTAAAAAGAGCGTGTAAAAATGCACTTATAGTTTTTACTGTGTCAAAGTTTTCTAAGAAAAGAATTGTTGAATGGTCAGGTACCAGCGAAGAAAAAGTTATTGTCGTTGGAAATGGCGTATCAGATGAGTTCAATAAAAATGCAGTCGCGTATAAAAATGTGTCACCTTATATTCTGATGGTTGGGAATAGAAAGGAGCATAAGAATGAAGATATGGCATTGCTTGCTTTTTTAAAAGCAAAAATCTCTACTAATTATCAATTATTGCTGACTGGTGATTCATCACCAAAGTTGACTGATATTTTGGATAAGAATAACGCTTCTGATAGAGTAAGATTTCTTGGTAAAGTTACAAATAAAGAGTTAGCGTCCTTGTACAAAGGGGCTACTTGCTTACTTTTTCCTTCTCTATACGAGGGGTTTGGGCTGCCTGTTATTGAGTCCATGGCTTGTGGAACACCCGTTATTACTTCTAATACGACTTCTTTACCAGAAGTTTCAGAAGATGCTGCCTTACTAGTTAGTCCCAATGATTTAAATGAGATAACTGGCGCAATTGAAAAAATTGTCAATGATGCAGACATCCGCGATTCAATGGTGGCAAAAGGATATAAACAGGCTGCGAAATTTCAGTGGTCAGAAACGCGGGGCATTATAGAGAATGCAATTAATCGCCTTTAGCTAGAGAAGAACAAATTAAGGCCCTGCTAAGGCAGGGCCCTTTGAATATTGACTTACATTGAGCTTAGGCTTGTCAAAAAATCATTGAACTCGTTAACATTGATTGGATGATATTTTCTCCAAGAGATTTGCGCTTGCTTGTTTGTCGGTGAAACTATCGATATGGTGATAATTCCTTTGCTGCTTTCACTTTCTGTAAATCGATAGGAATCATCTTTAACAACTCTGGCGAGTTCTTTTACTGAAACAGCAGATTTTTTCGGTATATTCGTGGTGCTGAAGAAACCATAGTTATTTTCTGGCTCATCCTTATTGCTGCCATCGTCAATGAGATCATACCACCAAAGTCCCTTGATATAAGGTTTACTTCTGGCTAGCATAGTGAATTTTATTATATTCTGGGCAACACCATCTTGAGATAGGTCCTTGACATTATACATTGTAGGGTAGCCATTTTCGCTGATATATATATCTTTAGGCTTGCCAGTTTTGTTAACAATAAGTTTTTCAACTTTTTCTATTTCTTCAATTCCTCTTTCCGGAGGTTTAGTTCCAGGGGTCGAAATTCTTGTTGAGTAAGCATGGACTGAGATGGCATCAGAATAATCCAGGATGCCATTGTCAATTAGCCCGTCAAGCCATGTCATATATTTGGGGATGGTAGGGTTTATTGAGCCAACCATGACTATTGCGTTAGGATCGTTTTGCTTTATTCTTTTATAGCTTTCTCGTGCTAATGCCGTGTAAACTAAAGGATCTTCTGGTGGAGTTGAATTCTTCTTTACACCTGTTCCTTGCAGCCATTCATTCCAGATTTCATAGTATCTCACTTTGCCTTTATAGTGATGGGAAACCCAGCTAGCATAATTTGCGAAGGCATTGATCTGGTCTTGAGTATATGGATAGCCTGATGGCGTATATAGCTCATTGCCGTAGTCCAGCACAAGCAGCGCAGTTGTTGACTTGTCTTTGCTGATTATTTGTAACAGCTCATTAATTTTTCCAAGTGGACCCTGAATTGAGTACATTCCTTTTTCTTTTTCAGTGCTGTTCCAGCTAAAGTCGGTTCTAAATGAGTTAAACCCATACTGTTTTGCTAGATTTACATAGTTTTCCGTAGGCGCACTGAATTCCGCTGGATGAACGCCGATACCCAATTCGAAGGCGTATGCAGTGCTGCATGCAAGGCTTAATCCCAGCACAGTTAAGATATTTACATGAAGCAACGATTTTCTCATGACTAGCTCCAATTGTGTTACTATTTAGTTATAGCAATACGAGTATATGATTCACTCTCTAACATGGCAAATGACACTGAAGAGTATTTTAAAAGTAAGTATTAATAGTGAATACAAATTATTACTTTCTCTCGTTATTTGATGTTCCGACTAGCGTTAGAGCAATTTGTGTGGACATATGATATCTTTATGTGTCAAAGCTTTTTTTAGATTGATGTTGGCAATAGTAAATCTTACCAAGCTTCAGAGGCCGTTCGATGCTATATGTTAATGCTCGGTTTTTAACACAAGAAGTTACTGGCGTGCAGCGGTTTGCAGAGATGATTTCTCTAGAACTTTCTCGTTTAAAGAAAGATATATGTTTCTTATGCCCTCCTGGAATTTTGAGGCTTGGCACAGCAGAAAAATTGAATGTTAAGATTATCGGCCGTTTCTCGGGACCTTTATGGGAGCAGATTGAATTACCTAATTTTCTTAAAAAACTTGACAATCCTCTTTTGTTAAATTTAGGGAGTACTGGGCCCGTTTTCTATGAAAATAAAATAGTCACTCATCATGATGTATCATATCTTAGGTATCCTAGAAGTTACTCTAAGTCGTTCGTTTTTTTTTATAAATTGATCATTCCTTTAATGGTGAAAAGATCAAAGCATCTTATTACTGTTAGTGAGTTTTCAAAGTCTGAAATAAATCAAGCATATAAAACCGAGCTAAGTAAAATATCTGTTATCTATAATTCAGCAAATGTTTTATTTGAGCCTAAACAAAGTTTAGAGCGTAATGATAATCAGGAAGTATATCTACTAGCTGTCTCTTCTCCTAATTACCATAAGAACTTCCATGGTATGTTGGACGCATTCTTGAGTGCAATGGAGAGAGTAAGTTGCAGCAATATTATAAAACTTAAAATTATCGGCGCCTCTTCCTCCGTATTTTCAAAACCAAAGTACCAGCGGAACAAATACTCTAATAATGTAGAGTTTATTGGTAGGGTCGATGATAAAAAGCTTGCAGGACTCTATCAGAATGCTCTGGCTTTTATTTTTCCTTCTTTTTATGAAGGGTTTGGCATTCCACCTCTAGAAGCTCAGGCGTCTGGCTGTCCTGTTATTGCATCAAATAAGGCTGCTATCCCGGAGGTTCTTGGTAACAGCGTATTATATTTTAATCCCGATAGCTGTGTGGACATTAGTGATGCAATGGTGAAAATTATTGAAAATCCGGATTTACGCAGTTCATTGATTTCGCTAGGTCTTGAGAATGTGCGCAGATTTTCTTGGGAACAATCTGCTCGTAAAGTTATAACTCTTGTGAATAACATTGAAGAAAGTTATTAATATTGCTTTTTAATTGAAGTTTAATTACAGGTTTTAAGGGTTTTTTATGTCAAAGGATTTAAATGTCGGTATTGTTGCTGATTGGTTGGTCAGTTATGCCGGGGCTGAGAAGGTTATTTCAGAGTTTATTGATATTTTTCCTGAATCAGAGCTCTATTCAGTTGTTGATTTTCTTTCCGATAAATCACGAGAGCTTTTTAATAATAAAAAAGCCAAAACTACATTTATCCAAAACTTACCGTTCGCGCAGAAGAAGTATCAAACCTATCTGCCACTTATGCCACTTGCTATTGAGCAGTTAGATGTTTCTAAGCATGATGTAATATTGTCTAGCAGCCATGCAGTCTCAAAGGGAGTACTTACTGGTCCTGATCAATTACATATTAGCTATGTGCACTCTCCAATTCGTTATGCTTGGGATCTGCAGCATCAGTATTTGAACGAGTCAGGTATGAGGAAAGGGCTTAAAAGCATGTTGGCCCGTTTCTTACTCCACAAAATTAGAATGTGGGACTATCGAACTGCAAACGGAGTTGACCATTTTATTGCTAATTCTCAATTCATTGCAAGAAGAGTAAAAAAGGTCTATGGCCGTGAGGCCGATGTAATATATCCGCCCGTAGATGTGGAGCGTTTTTCTTTGGTGTCAAAAAAAGATAACTATTATTTCACTGCCTCTCGGATGGTACCATATAAGAGAATAGACCTCATTGTTGAGGCTTTTAGCCATATGCCGGATAAAAAATTAGTTGTCATCGGCGATGGTTCAGAAATGAAAAAGATAAAGTCTAAGGCAAGTGGGAACATCGAAATTCTTGGTTATCAAAGTAATGATGTTATGAAAGAACATATGCAAAATGCGAAAGCATTTGTTTTCGCCGCTGAAGAAGATTTCGGTATCACGCCTGTTGAGGCGCAGGCCTGTGGTACGCCTGTGATAGCTTTTGGAAAAGGCGGTTCGTTAGAAACGGTACGACCTTATGGCATTGATAATGCTACGGGTTTCTTCTTTAGAGAGCAAACTATTGCTTCGATCGTAGATGCCGTCTCGCAATTTGAAAATCATGTTGACGCTGTTTCTCCTGACGCTTGCAGAAACAATGCGATGAGATTTTCTTCGGCCAGGTTCAAGCAAGAAATAGCGCAGTATATAAACGAAAAATATGAATTATTCAAAGACGAAAAAAAATCGTTTATTAATTATCACGGAATGTTAAGTAGAGGACTTTATGCTGGTTGTTAATTTAACGACAACATCTGGACGATTAGATTTATGTGCGGTTACTCTTTGGTCCCTCATTCATCAAGAGTTGTTGCCCGATCGAATTGATTTATACATATCTCATGATGCTTACATGGCTGATAATGGAATAGATAGTCTCCCTGATTGGTATGATAAATTAAATAATATAAAAAGAATTATTAATATTAAGTACGTCGAAAACACTGGTCCCTACCGGAAGATTTTTCCTGCATTGGCAGAGTGCGCTCAAGATGACATATTGGTTTATGCTGATGATGATGTTGTATATGGTAGGTGTTGGTTAAAAACATTAGTTTCTACTTTTAATAGATTTAATGGTGAGGCTGTTGTTGCGGCCAGAGTCAGAATTAAAAATAAGAATTTATTTGGGCGGTACCAGAGTTATAATCGATACGCAGTCTCTCTTTCCGAGCGGGAGATGTCTAATGATTTTATTATTACCGGTGTGGGAGGATGTGTTCTCAAAAAGGAACATGTGCGTGAATCCTTCATAAATAATCGCGAATTTATCAATATCGCTCCGCGTACTGATGATCTTTGGATCAGTAAATTACTTGAACTCTCGGGAAGTAAGGTTGTTACTTGTCCTAAAGCTCTCGTACATGTCATGGAAATTCAGCACTCGAATGATGCGCTGAGCCAAACAAATAATATTATTTTTAAGACTAAAGGATTCTCTAAATTTATGGTGAAGGTTAAGAATTTGATTTTTGGTTATTTTGGTGTTTCTCTTTCTAACAATGATCAGATTATGCGTAAGATTGATGCATATTTTTCCATAGAAAGAAAAAGCTGATTGATTTAGTGTCTTTATACTTTATTTCTGCCATCACTGATAAGTTTTTTTCGTAATTCAAGAGGGCCTTATGGGGTTATTTAATAACGTCAAATGGGTTACCATATCTCAATTGATAAAAGTCGTTTGTCAGCTTTTAGGTATGATTATCTTCTCTAGGTTTTTGACCCCTGGAGAGATAGGCGTGATGTCAATGACGCTGATTGTTGTCAACTTCGTAAATGTTTTACGGGATATGGGTTCATCGGCGGCTATAATACAAAGAGATGAACTTACCGACAGTCTCAAATGTAGTGTGTTTTTTCTCAACTTATCCCTAGGCATTTTTTTGTTTATTATAGCTTTTTCACTCTCTGGTGTTATAGCCGACTTCTTCAAAGAGCCGGAGCTGGCAGACACAGTGAAAATAGTAGCGATTGCCTTCCCTATTAATAGCATGACAGCAGTACATCTTGCTTTACTTGAGAGAGAGTCAAAATTTAATAAAACAGCTGTGGTTGAAATTACTGCCTCGATATTGGCCCTTGTTATGGCTGTTTTTTTTGTCATATATGGAGCGGGTGTTTACAGCTTAGTTATTCAAACTGTATTGTATGCGATAATAAGTGCACTAGGTTTTTGGATCTATTCTGGATGGTTTCCTAAATTTAAATTCAAATTTGATGATGTTCGGTCAATTTTCAGGTTTAGTTCTAATTTAGTGGGCTTTAATTTTATAAATTATTTTTCACGAAACTCGGACCAAATAATTATCGGTCGTTCCTTTAATTCAGCTGTGTTAGGCCAGTATTCCCTTGCGTATAGGGTAATGCTATTTCCAATACAGAATATAACATTTGTACTAACGCGCTCTCTTTATCCTGTATTAAGTCGACTGCAGGAAAATAATACTGAGGCAGTTGCTACTTATTTTAAAGTAATTAAAACGATAGCTATTGTTATTCCCCCATTAATGCTAGGAATGGCGGTGGTAAGCCATGACTTTGTGCTCATTGTTTTTGGGTCACAATGGACCATGGTGGCTAATATGTTAATTTGGTTGGCCCCAGTTGCAATAATGCAGTCTATGGTAAGTACTACGGGGTCGGTCTTCATGTCTCGAGCGAGGACGGATCTCCTTTTAAAGATTTCCTTGTATAACTCCATCTTACAGGTAGGAGCATTCGTTGTAGGTGGTCTATTTAGTATTGATGTCCTCATAAAACTTTATCTTATCGCAAATGTTTTTATGTTTGTGCCAAATATGTACTTGGCTGTAAAGGAAATTGGGGGGGGCTTCATTTCTTTTCTTTCCGTGATAATTCGTCCACTGTTGGCGGCTGCGGTGATGGCAGTACTTTTGATGGTTCTATCTGATTATATTGATTTTTATTCCATGGAAAGTGTATCTGCGCTTATTCTGAAAGTGGTTTTAGGTATATTGCTCTACTGTGTTTCAATTCTTATTTTTGAATGGAAGCTTGCGTCAAGTTGGCTAAAATCCAGGAAGATGAAAAGTCTTGATTTTTAACCGATTGTAATATTGGCGTTTTCTGTAAGAGTTTACCGTGGTGTTTGTATTTTTACATAAAAGTTTATTATAAACACCACTTTTCATTCCTTGTTTAGTTACTATTTTATATCCTGCACCATATCTTAACTTCCTCAAAAAATGTATTTAGGTAAAAAATCCTATACATCTCAATATCTTCGCGTTTCCCTCATGGACTTTTTAAAATATTCCCTGCCTATCTCTTTGAATTAAGTTGTTTTTTGGCTTTGACATCCTTGATAATGTTGCTAATTAAACTTTTTCAACAGAAATTATTTTGTTTTTTTATTTTTTACCTCAAGCTTAACTCATTGTATATTCTGATTATTTTAATTTCTTTTGGCTCGCATTGACAATGCCAAAACTATGAACTGTACTCACTTTGGCTGCCATCTCATCTTTTGTGGCATCTCTTTTTGTTTATTTTATGGCTTCTTAACAGTTTTACCTATATCTCGCAGGGGGATTCTATGTCGGGGTTAGCATATCAGCAACAAGCCGCAGCTATTCTTTATGCCGTATTGGGGACTAAAGCTACTATTTCTGCTTTTGATCAAGTTGGGGCGCAGTTTGAGAGTGGTACTCTTTCTAGCAGCGCATATGTTCAGAATTTGCTTTCTTCTTCGCAAGGAGTGGCCTTATATCAAGGGAAATCAACCTCAGACGTTGTTCAGGCTATCTATACAACTGTTTATGGGCAGGCGCCTTCTGCCGCTGAGTTATCAAACCTCCTTTCGCTAGGTTCTCTCCCTGTTATCTTGTCTTCTGTTATTAATAATGTATTGAATTACAGTGGTTTTGATGCTACTCAACTTGCCGCACAAGATTCTTTTACGAACACTATTAATACTATTCTTTATCCTTCTGTAAATGCTGCCGCAGCTCCTGGGGCCGCTGATGTTCAAGGCCTTTTCTACGTTTTTGGCATGGGAACAACGACCGATGCTTTAAATACATATGGTGCGGCCATTGCATCTGGCGCTCAAACCGTTTCTGATGTTGCTGCTGCAATAATAAATTCAAGAACGTATCTGTCCGGAATCAGTAATAGTGACTTTGTAGCACGTCTTTTCACTAATGGTTATCAGCGAACGCCTACTCAGACTGAATTAAATCAGTATCTGAGTGAGTTATCTTCAGGTACAACAAGAGCTCAGGTTGCCCTGGAGGTGATTGCTTCACTGAAAGGAACCGTTGCTTCTTCCGATGCAGCTGCTCAGGCCCACTTTAATGGCGCACTTGTAGTATATAACCCTGGTCAACTTGCCGGATTGTCTTATCAGGAACAAGTTTCTTCGATTTATTTAGCTGTTCCAGGTCGAGATATTGATGCATCTGGTGTAGATCCTTATTCGAAAAGCCTTGCAGCGGGTCAAACCTTTAATAGTTTAATCAGCACGCTTTTAGCTTCTTCCGAGTTTCAGCGTAAAGGAGCCCAGCTCACCGGTAACGACTTTATTCAGCATGTATATACAGCTGTTCATGGCACGGCTGCGACCGCGGCTCAGTTGGCCCAATACAGCGGGCTGGCAAACAACTCCTTAATCGTCAGTGCAATTATTAATGACCTCCGCACATCAGTAGCAACTGATAATGCGACCGTTACTCAACAGCATGCTTTCGAATATGATATTGGTAGCAGCTTACTTTACAAAACAGCGGCCACGCTTTCAGTCACATCTGGGGGAGGGAACGCTACTGGTACTGTAAATACTGGTGCTAGTCATACCCTGAGCAATGCAGAAACCGCTGTACTTGCTAACGCGGTATTGAACGCCAACGCCGCCAGCCTGGTCAACCTGCAGTTCGCCGATCATCTGGCTAACCTGACCATTAACGGCACCAGCGCTGCAACGGTCAACCTGTCTAACAACGGCGTCAACCCTGGCGTGGCGGTGACTGTCAACAACGGCAACGTCATTCTGAATGCCAGCTCCGGTTCAGACAACGTGGTCGTGACTTCGACGGCTAACATCGCGACCGGTACCGCACAGTTTAACCTCGGCGCCGGCAACGACAGCCTGCACTGGGCGGGTAACGCGGTCTCCGGCGGTGCGAACACCGTTGCCAATACCGTCAAGGCTGACGGCGGTACCGGCACGGATTCCATCTCTGCCAACTTCATCACCAAAACCGTCGTGACCAACCAGAACGCCCTGGGCGTTCGCACCAGCACCGTGACCAGCAACGCCAACAACTTCTCGAACTTTGAGCAGATTGATCTGACCGGTTATATCGGTAAGTCTGTCGGTACGCTGATTACGACACCGCTGATTGGTTCACCAACCACCACCAGCGTCACTACGCCAACCAACACCTTCGACTTTGGCCTGACCAACGGCACGTCTACGGTCGAAGGCACTACGGGCGGCACGGTCACCCAGAACGCAGCGGCGACCAACCTGGGGGCACAAGGGTTCGTGATCTCTGGCCTGGCTAACGTCAACGTCATCAATGCCGCCGGCGGCAATGCCGCGCAGCTGGAGGTGAAAGGGGACGCGACCTCCGCCAGTACGCTGAACTTTACCTTCGTCCAAAACGCCACCGACCACTTCAACATCAACTTTGATGCGGTGAGTTCGGCGAACGTGAATGCCGGCGCCATCAGCCTGAACAGCAGCAGCAGTGCGCTGTTGGGCACCGCGCTGACGACGGTGAATGTGGCTTCCGGCGGTACCGGCTCGTTCAACAACATTCTGTCCCTGGCTGGCACCAATGCGCAGGTTCAGACCGTCAACGTGACCGGTGACCATGCGCTGAACTTGACGTTGGGCAGCGGCTTCAGCAACGTTCGTGACGTTAACGCCTCTACCAATACCGGCGGTTTGAACCTGGATTCAAACCATGCGGGTACCGGTGACGGTATTATCGTGCAGCTGTTGAACGCGTTGCCACTGAGTGCGGTTACCACCGCATTGCTGACTCCGCTGTTGAACACGCTGGGTCTGAACGGTTACCAACTGACGGTAGAAGGGACGTCGACGGCCGACAGCTTCAACGTACTGGGTAACACCACGTTGACCGGCGGCACCGGGGCAAATATCTACGATCTGAAATCCAGTACTTCGCAGGCGGGGGTCACCATCACCGACTTCAGCACCGCGAAAGACAAAATCGTGGATGCGGCCTCCGGCCTGACCCTGTCCAACACCGGTACCGCGGTGGCGGATTACGGTACTCGCGCTTCAGATACGTTGGATGCGCTGTTGGGGTCGCTGGTTGGCGGTCTGACTACCGGCGTTGTCGGTCTGTTGGGCGGCATCCTGGGCCTGAGCAATCCTAACTCGCTGACGGCGAAGGTGGGCGTGGCCTCGGTGGTGTTCAGTGGTACAGGTAACAATGCTGACTCCTATGTGATTATTGACAATAACAATAACCACACGCTGGATGCTAACGATACCGTCATTTACCTGACGGGCCAGAACCACCAGCAATTGGTGGATACTCTGCACTACGCCTAAGGGTAAACCACAATAATCAATAATTCCCTATGGAACTATTGAGGTTTAAATAATGCGGGGGAGGTTATCCCCCCGCATGTTTAAATTTGTGAGCGGCATCATCCTCTCTAAGTTATTCCATTTCGTTATCTTCCCGCTGCTTTTTCATTTTCCCGTATCATTCTGTTTTATCATGTTTTTTCAATGCACGATGACCGGCTTTTTTTTTATACCCTACCTTGCCGGTTTTCACTTTCTCTACCTATAGTTAACAAAAGTATCTGCAGTCTCGGGCATTTCTTTGGGGTGAGTCTTCTCGGGGTAATTCTTTTTTAGGAATTTCTTTAGGGAAGGGGTCAATGCGGATTGGACTGACAGTGCACATGATGTAAGGGCAGAACGTGAATCAATTTATCCCGCGCAACGAAATTGCGGATGTTATACGGACGCGCAGTAAAGTCTTCTGGACCGTTGGCATATTCACTGCGTTTATTAACCTGTTAATGCTGGTGCCTTCCATTTACATGCTCCAGGTTTACGACCGGGTGCTTCCTTCGCGCAATGAAATCACGCTGTTAATGCTGACGCTGATCATGCTGGGTATGTTCGGCATGATGTCTTTGCTGGAATACGTGCGCAGCATGGTGGTGATCCGCATCGGCAGTCAGCTGGATATGCGCCTCAATACGCGCATCTATACGGCGGCTTACGAGGCGAATTTAAAGAACGGATCTTCTGATGCCGGCCAGATGCTGAGCGATCTGACCAACGTGCGTCAATTCTTGACCGGCAGTGCGCTGTTCGCCTTCTTCGATGCGCCCTGGTTCCCTATTTATCTGCTGGTGATTTTCCTGTTTAACCCTTGGCTGGGGCTGTTCGCGCTGGTGGGCTCCTTGCTGTTGATCGCCCTGGCGGTGATCAACGAAGTGGTGTCGAAGAAACCGTTGGCGGATGCCAGCCGGCTTTCAATCATGTCGGGCAATCTGGCCAGCACCAACTTGCGCAATGCCGAAGTGATTGAAGCGTTGGGGATGTTACCCAACCTGAAGGGGCGCTGGTTCAGTTTGCATCAGCGCTTCCTGAACAGCCAACGTATCGCCAGCGAACGGGCATCACGGGTCACGTCGATCACGAAGTTTGTGCGTCTGTCGCTTCAGTCGCTGGTTTTGGGCCTGGGGGGCTGGCTGGCGATCGATGGGCACATCACGCCGGGCATGATGATCGCCGGTTCCATTTTGATGGGGCGCACGTTGGCGCCTATCGAGCAGGTGATTAACGTTTGGAAAAGCTGGAGCTCCGCCAAACTGGCTTACCAGCGCCTGGTGCGTTTGTTGGAGCAGCATCCGCCGCGTGGTACCGCCATGTCGCTGCCGCGCCCGGAAGGGGTGATTTCCGTTGAAGGGGTGACCGCGACGCCGCCCGGCTCGAAGGGGAGCGCGGTGTTGCATAACGTCAGCTTCGCCATTCAGCCGGGAGACGTGCTGGGGATTATCGGGCCAAGCGCCTCCGGCAAGTCGACGTTGGCGCGTCTGCTGGTCGGCATCTGGCCGGTCAGCGAAGGCATCGTGCGCCTGGACAACGCCGACATCTACCAGTGGAACAAGGACGAGCTGGGGCCTTACATCGGCTATCTGCCGCAGGATATTGAGCTGTTCGCCGGCAGCATCGCGGAGAACATCGCCCGCTTCAACGAGCTGGACTCGGAGAAAGTGATCGAGGCCGCCAAGTTGGCCGGGGTGCATGAGCTGATTCTGCGCTTCCCCAATGGCTATGATTCGGTTATTGGTAGCGGGGGCGCCGGGCTTTCCGGCGGTCAGAAGCAGCGTATCGGTTTGGCGCGCGCGCTGTATGGCGATCCTTCTCTTATCGTGCTGGATGAACCCAACTCCAATCTGGACGATGCCGGCGAGCGGGCGTTGAACCAGGCCATTACGTTCCTTAAACAGCGGAATAAGACGGTGATCCTGATTACGCACCGCACCAATCTGCTGGCGATGACCAACAAGCTGTTGCTGCTGGTTAACGGGAACGTCAATGCGTTTGGCCCAACGCAGCAGGTGCTGCAGGCCTTGGCGAATGCGCAAAAAGCGCAGGTGCCTACGCAGGCGGTGCGTGCGGTGAACTCCGAGCCGGATGAAGGCGATGTTCCTAAAACTCAAATTAATTAAGCCGTGAACTGGCCTGGCGGCGCCGTTGCGTCGCCGGCAGTCAAAGGAGTTGGTATGTCTACGCATATTGGCGAGCCGAATGACTCGTACTCAGAACAGATCCCGCTGGATGAGCGCCGTTATACCCGTCTCGGGTGGTTGGCGCTGGGTGTGGGCGTGTTCGGTTTCTTGGCCTGGGCGGCGTTTGCACCTTTGGACAAAGGGGTCGCGTCGCCGGGATCGGTAACCGTTTCCGGCAACCGTAAAACGGTGCAGGCACCGGCCAGCGGCATCATCAAAAATATCGTGGTGAAAGACGGCGACAAGGTGAAAGCCGGCGAAGTCCTGGTGCAGTTGAGCCAGGTGCAGGCACAGGCGCAGGTCGATTCGCTGCGCGATCAGTATTACACCACGCTGGCGACCGAAGGGCGCTTGCTGGCTGAACGGGACGGTCTGAGCAAGGTCACTTTTTCCCCTGTTTTCGCTCAGGTTAAGGCTCAGCCGCGTGTCGCGGAGATCATTGCGCTGCAGACGCAGCTGTTCGCCTCCCGTCGCCAAGGGCTGCAAAGTGAAATTGACGGTTATAAGCAGTCGATGGACGGGATCCGTTTCCAATTGAAAGGCCTGCAGGACTCACGTGCCAACAAACAGATCCAGCTCTCCAGCCTGCGTGAGCAGATGAACAGCATGAAACAGCTGGCGGCGGACGGTTACCTGCCGCGTAACCGCTATCTGGAAATTCAGCGCCAGTTCGCCGAGGTGAACAGCAGCATCGATGAAACCGTCGGGCGGATTGGCCAACTGCAAAAGCAGCTGCAGGAATCTCAGCAACGCATCGATCAGCGCTTCGCCGACTATCAGCGCGAAGTCAGAACGCAGCTGGCGCAAACCCAAATGGACGCCAGCGAGTTCCGCAACAAGCTGCAAATGGCCGATTTCGATCTGGGCAACACCGCCATCACCTCACCGGTGGACGGCACCGTGGTCGGATTGAATATCTTCACTCAGGGGGGCGTCGTGGGAGCGGGTGACCACCTGATGGACGTGGTACCCAGCCAGGCGACATTGGTGGTGGATTCTCGCCTCAAAGTCGACCTGATCGATAAGGTGTACAACGGGTTGCCGGTGGATCTGATGTTTACCGCCTTCAACCAAAACAAAACCCCGAAAATTCCGGGAACGGTCACGCTGGTTTCCGCCGATCGTCTGGTCGACAAAACCAATGGCGAACCTTATTACCAGATGCAGGTCACGGTCTCGCCGGAGGGCATGAAAATGCTCAGTGGCGAGGACATCAAGCCGGGGATGCCGGTGGAGGTGTTCGTGAAAACGGGGTCACGCTCGCTGCTGAGCTATCTGTTTAAACCTATTTTGGATCGCGCTCATACTTCATTAACCGAGGAATAATTTTGATTCATTCAAAACGACAGGCTGCCGGTCTGGTTATCGGCACCCTTTTGTTTGCGATGTCTGCGCCGGTTTATTCGATAGGGATTTTAGACGCATATTCGCTGGCATTAGAAAAGGACCCGACCTTCCGGGCGGCTATAAAAGAAAAAGAAGCGGGAGATGAGAACGAAAATATTGGCAGGGCGGGGCTGCTGCCGAAGGTATCGCTGAACTACCAGAATTCGCCGCGCAACTGGCAAACGCAGAAGTATCCGGCGAGTGACATTTTCGGCAACAGCCTTGGAGAGGCAACCAAGCGACAACAGTATCGCAGCCATTCCAGTTCGATAACGTTGACGCAGCCGCTGTTCGATTATGAGGCCTATGCGCGCTACAAAGGCGGCGTGGCGCAAACGATGATGTCGGATGAACGCTACCGCGGCAAACTGCTCGACCTGGCTGTGAGGGTGATCAGCGCCTATGTCGAAGTGGCCTATTCCAAAGATCAAATCGCCTTGGCCGAGGCGCAAAAAGCGGCCTATAAAGAGCAGCTGGCGTTGAACGATCGGCTGATGAGCGCGGGTGAGGGGACGTTGACCGACGTTTCCGAAACGCAGGCGCGCTACAGCCTGGCCGAGGCGCAGGTGATCGAGGCGCGCGACGCGCTGGATGCCGCGCAGCGCGAGCTGGAGGTGATCATCGGCGTGCCGTTGAATCAACTGGATGAGCTGCAGGCCCTACGGCCAGGCAAGTTCCAGGTGGCACCGCTGATCCCGTCGAAGTTCGAAGAGTGGCAAAAGATCGCCCTGGAGAATAACCCGGTGCTGGCGGCCTCGCGCCATGGCGTCGATGCGGCAAAATACGAGGTAGAGAGAAACCGCGCCGGCTTTATGCCGAACGTGCAACTCTATGCTTCGCATTCGGAGAACGATTCCAGCAGCGACAACACGGTTAACCAGAAATACCGAACCGACAGTATCGGGGTGCAGGTGAGTTTGCCGATATACTCCGGCGGCGGCGTGGCGGCCTCAACGCGGCAGGCGGCGGCACGCTACGGCCAGGCGATGGCTGAGATGGACACGCAGGTTGGCTCGACGCTGAACGATTTGCGCAAACAGTTCAATCTGTGCATCAGCAGCCGCGCCAAGCTGGCGGCCTACGAGCTGGCGGTGAAGTCGGCGACCACGCAGGTGACGGCGACCCGGCAGAGCGTCTTGGCGGGGCAGCGCGTCAACGTCGATGTGCTCAACGCCGAACAGCAGCTCTATAGCGCCCAGCGGGATCTGGCTTCTGCCAAGTACACCTACATCAAGTCCTGGATTACCCTGCTGAGCGACTCCGGCACGTTGGACGAGAAGGATGTGCTGCGCGTGGCGCAGTATTTCGCCCACAGTCGCTAACAGCATATTCACTATGAGCATTAATCTGAAAGAGCAGCACTGCGCTGCTCTTTTTTGCGTTAATACGTTATGTTATCGGCCGGTGCTTCCTTCAGTATTTATACTTGCCTGGTTTATTTCTATACATAAATTTCTTTTAAGGAACGGTAAGTTAGAGGGATGCATACTTTTCGTAAAATGCAATAATTGGTTAATTAACGTACGAAGTTTAGAATAATGCTGCTGATGTGTGGTGTTATCCTTATCAGAACGATGGCTGAGTAAAGGGTAGATAATGTCCAAACTAATTCCTGTGGTTATGGCCGGCGGTACTGGGAGTCGTCTATGGCCGATGTCGCGAGAATCGTTTCCTAAACAGTTTTTGTCTATTGATGACAGTGGCGTAAGCCTACTGCAACAGACGTTACAGCGTTTGTCAGGCCTGGCAGGCATTGAAGTTGTCGCCCCTCTGGTCATCTGCAACGAGGAACATCGTTTTTTAGTTGCTGAACAATTACGCGAAATTGGACAATTAGCGACCAATATTATTTTAGAGCCCGTAGGGCGTAATACCGCACCGGCAGTGGCGTTAGCCGCTCATCTTGCTGCTGAGGAAGACGAAGACAGTATGCTTCTGGTGTTGGCAGCAGACCATCTGATCACCAAAGTGGATAATTTTCACGCGGCTATCCAGACAGCTATCTCGTTTGCAGACAACAATCAACTGGTGACGTTTGGCATTATTCCTGAGCATCCTGAAACAGGCTACGGCTACATTAAGCGTGGCGAGCACCTTTCCGATGCGTGTTTCAAAGTTGATTCGTTCGTTGAAAAGCCGCGTTTGGAGAAAGCGATCGAATATCTCGCCAGCGGTGATTACAGCTGGAACAGCGGTATGTTTATGTTCAAGACCGCTAAGTTCCTGCAAGAACTGCGGCAGTTCAGTCCTGAAATTTTCAGCACAACGCAGCAGTCTGTGATCAATAGTCAGCGAGACATGAATTTTATCCGGGTTGAGCAAGACATCTTCAAACATTGTCCGAGTGACTCCATCGACTATGCGGTGATGGAAAAGACGCATGATGCGGTGGTGATTCCTATCGATGCGGGTTGGAGCGACGTCGGCTCCTGGTCCTCGTTGTGGGAAGTGTCAAAGAAGGATCATTTGGGTAATGTCAACGTGGGTGAAATTATCTCGATCGATTCTAATGACAACTACATTTCCTCTGAGTCTGCGTTGGTGGCGACAATAGGGTTGGAAAACCTTGTTGTGGTTAACACCAGTGATGCTCTACTGATTGCTCATAAAGACAAAGTGCAGGATGTTAAGAAAGTCGTTGATGAGCTTAAAAAGCGAAATCTTCACCATTTCCGCCAGCATTCAGCCTCTTATCGCCCCTGGGGAAAAATCTGCGACATCGACAGCGGCTCGCATTTCCAGGTGAAAAAGATCATTGTTCGCCCAGGTGAAGGTTTGTCAGTACAACGCCATCTCCACCGTGCTGAACATTGGGTGGTCGTGAGCGGGACAGCAAAAGTTAACGTTGATGATAAAGAGTTCTTCTTATCGGAAAATCAGTCCACCTTTATTCCTGCGGGGAGTGTCCATACGTTGGAAAACCCCGGCAAAATCGATTTGGAAATGATTGAGGTCAGATCAGGCCGCTATTTGGAAGAAGATGATATTGAACGCTTACAAGATCGCTATGGCAGAGTTTAAAAAAGGGTTGGGCAATGCAAAAGTTGACGTGTTTTAAGGCGTACGACATCCGGGGGAAATTGGGCGAAGAGCTTAACGAGGACATCGCGTACCGTATTGGGCGCGCCTACGGCGAGTTTTTGCAGCCTAAAACTATCGTATTGGGCAGTGACGTGCGGTTGACCAGCGAAAGTTTGAAGCTGGCGTTGGCGAGAGGCTTGCAGGATGCGGGTACCGACGTGATCGACATCGGCTTAACCGGTACCGAAGAAATCTATTTCGCCACGACTTATTTGAAAACGGATGGTGGCGTGGAGGTGACCGCCAGCCATAACCCTATCGATTACAATGGTATGAAGCTGGTGCGCGAAGGATCTCGCCCGATTAGCGGCGATACCGGATTACGGGCTATTCAAGAACTGGCGGAGAACAACCAATTTGATGCACCAGCAGCAACGCGCGGCAGCTATGCCCGCCAGGATGTGTTGGGGGCTTACGTTGAGCATATTCTCTCCTATGTCGATGTAAAAAACTTCAAACCGTTAAAGTTGGTGATCAACTCGGGCAACGGGGCGGCGGGGCATGTGATCGATGCTATTGAAGCGCAACTGAAGGCGCGGGGCGTGCCGCTGGAGTTTATCAAGGTGCATCACCAGCCGGACGGCACTTTCCCTAACGGTATTCCCAACCCATTGCTGCCTGAGTGTCGCGCGGATACCGCGGATGCGGTGCGTGAGCATGGCGCTGATATGGGCATTGCGTTCGACGGTGATTTCGATCGCTGCTTCCTGTTCGATGAAAAAGGCGATTTCATCGAGGGCTATTACATCGTCGGCCTGCTGGCGGAAGCCTTCCTGCAGAAACAGCCAGGGGCGAAGATCATCCACGATCCGCGTCTGAGCTGGAACACCGTCGATGTGGTCACCGGTGCCGGCGGCGTACCTGTGATGTCGAAAACCGGCCATGCTTTCATTAAGGAACGCATGCGTGCGGAAGACGCCATTTATGGCGGAGAGATGAGCGCTCACCACTATTTCCGTGATTTTGCTTATTGTGACAGTGGCATGATCCCGTGGCTGCTGGTCGCTGAGTTGGTCAGCGTGAAGGGACAAACTCTGGGACAGCTGGTACAGGATCGCATTGCCGCCTACCCGTCTTCCGGTGAGATCAATATCAAACTGGCTCAGCCGGCCGTGTCTATCGAAAGCGTTAAGCAACACTATTTAGCGCATGCCGACGAGGTGGACTATACCGATGGCATCAGCATGACGTTTGCAAACTGGCGTTTCAATCTGCGTTCCTCCAATACGGAACCGGTGGTGCGTCTTAATGTCGAATCGCGTGCTGATGTTGCGCTGATGCAAGAGAAAACTGATGAAATTCTTGCGCTGCTCGCTGCAAAAATTTAACGCTTAGCATATTGAAGAGTCCAGGATGAGGGCGGCTTTTGCCGCTCTCTCTTCATGGTGCGCTCAGAAGGTTGTACGATACATCCATTATCAATGGGGTGTTTTTGGCAAACCAAGGGTGTTGCCGAAGTATAAGGGGTTGATATGGCAATTCTAGTTACCGGTGGTGCCGGTTACATTGGGTCTCACACCGTTTTATCTCTGTTGGAACGTGGCGAAGACGTGGTGGTATTGGACAATTTGTCGAACTCTTCTGCCGAGTCATTAAGCCGCGTGGAAAAGCTTACGGGGAAATCCGCCGTGTTCTATCAGGGGAACGTCCAGGATGCTGAATGCCTGCATCGCATCTTTGGTGCGCATGAGATCACTGCCGTGATCCACTTCGCCGGCCTCAAGGCCGTCGGGGAGTCAACGCGCAAACCTCTCGAATATTATCAGAATAACGTCACCGGCACGCTGGTGCTGTTGGATGCGATGCGCCGTGCCGGCGTACATGATTTCATCTTCAGTTCCTCCGCCACCGTTTATGGGGCCAATTCGCCGGTGCCTTACGTCGAGACGACACCGATCGGCGGCACGACCAGCCCTTATGGTACGTCCAAGCTGATGGTAGAGCAGATCCTGCAAGATTTCGCTAAGGCAGAACCGCAATTTTCGATCATTGCCTTGCGTTACTTTAACCCGGTGGGTGCCCATGAATCGGGTTTGATTGGTGAAGACCCCAACGGTATTCCCAATAACCTACTGCCGTACATCTCTCAGGTGGCTATCGGCAAGCTGGAGAAGTTGGGTATTTTCGGCGGTGACTATCCAACGAAAGACGGCACGGGAGAGCGTGATTACATTCACGTCATGGATTTGGCCGAGGGCCATCTGAAAGCGATGGACCATTTGGCGAAGATCAACGGATTTAAAGCTTATAATCTGGGGGCCGGTGTAGGGCATTCGGTGCTGGCGATGGTTCAGGCATTTGAAAAAGCGTCCGGCGTAACGATCCCTTACCAGATACTGCCTCGCCGCGACGGCGATCTGCCTGCTTTCTGGGCGAACGCCGATCTGGCTTATCAGGAGTTGGGCTGGAAAGTTCGTCGGGGTATCGATGACATGATGCGCGACACCTGGAACTGGCAGAAAAAAAATCCGCAAGGGTATAAGTAAGAATACTGATATAAAGTTAAACAATGAAAAGCCCACATTAAGCTGTGGGCTTTTTCGTTGTTATCTGTGGCGAAAGAGGGAAACGTAGCTTTAGTAATTAGCAATCATTCTCAATAACTTGATGTTTTTGTTAGTGTGCTAATTATATTTTCCTTTTGTGGTCCCCTCCAACCCTGCAGGTGCAAAAAGTGCCAAGGGCCAGAAGACTCTTAGGGTTAGTGAGAAAGCGTGCAGGATTTCGCTTTTTTTATTGTTATTCAATGCATTGAGATTTTTCTTGGTGACTGGCGGTTACTGCGTAGACAAATGACGTTTTGTCTATGTGGCGTTAATGTATTAACTTCCCACATGGGTGTATAATTCAGCCCGAAGAAAATAGAGGCCCCTTGGTTGCATAACAGAGGGCGGTGATAACGTTGAGTGTTATCGCGATAATTTTGACATGTTGCATTAATGAAACTGAAGTCGTTGGGAGCCCCCACAGATATGCTGAAAGCTGTCATCCCAGTTGCCGGTCTTGGTACCCGCATGTTACCGGCCACAAAGGCAATTCCTAAGGAAATGCTGCCGGTTGTAGACAAACCTCTTATCCAATACATCGTAAATGAATGCGTTGCTGCTGGTATTAAAGAGATTATTCTTGTCACGCACTCGTCAAAAAATGCGATTGAAAACCACTTTGACACCTCGTTTGAATTGGAAAGCATGCTGGAGTCACGCGTTAAGCGCCAACTGCTGGAAGAGGTTCAGTCTATCTGTCCGAAAGGCGTGACCCTGATGCATGTACGGCAGGGGCAATCTAAAGGATTGGGCCATGCGGTACTCTGTGCCAGACCCCTGATCGGTGATGCGCCTTTTGCCGTATTGCTGCCGGACGTGCTGATGGACGATATTGCCTCTGATCTGACGAAAGATAACCTCGCCTGCATGATTGCCCAATTCGAAGCGCACGGTCGCAGCCAGATCATGGTAGAACCTGTGCCAGAAAAGGACGTGTCCAAATACGGCGTGGTCGATTGTCGCGGTGTGACCGTGGCGCCAGGCCAAAGCGTGCCGATGCATGCGATCGTCGAAAAACCTTCTCAAGAAGAGGCTCCTTCAAATTTGGCCGTCGTTGGCCGCTATGTTTTAGCTGAGGATATCTGGCCGCTGCTGGAAAAAACGCCTTATGGCGCAGGCGGTGAGATCCAGCTTACCGATGCCATCGCCATGCTGATGGAGCAAAAACCGGTTGAGGCTTTCGCCATGGTTGGGCGTTCGCATGACTGTGGCGATAAATTAGGTTACATGAAGGCCTTTGTTGAGTATGGTCTTCGTCATCCAACGCAGGGTGAAGCATTTTCTGAGTGGTTAAAGGGGATGTTGCAGGCTTAAGCGCCTGCTGTACCTGACGAATCCAGCCGATTCCTAAAGTAAAATGGACCGGCTGGATGTAGCTTGAGGGCAGGCTACACGGGCTCACCGAGGTGTGTAGCGAACTGGGGGCAGGAAGTTTTCCCGGTTATGAAGTAAAATCAACAGGTTGTTTTAAGTGTGCTCTGGTTGCCACAACGCCAGGGGCGGTAGCGTGGTTGCGATTAGTTGAGAAACGCATTCTACCCGTCTTGCTACCCAGGCTAGGTTAGACCTGAAGACGTGCGGCCATGTTTCATCTGTCAGGGAATTTCAATCTTAAATCGAGTTTTTATATGAAGTATAGCTTAGGTTATCTTTGGGATTTGGCTTCGGTCATCACAGAGAAAGAATTAAAAGTAAGATATAAAAGCAGCTTCTTTGGCTATTTATGGTCAATTGCTAATCCATTACTCTTTGCTATGATCTACTATTTTATTTTTAAATTGGTCATGCGGGTTCAAATACCAAACTATACCGTTTTTATTATTACAGGTCTGTTCCCTTGGCAGTGGTTTGCCAGTTCAACGACTAACTCTTTATATTCGTTTATTGCTAACGCGCAGATTATCAAAAAAACCGTATTTCCACGCTCGGTCATTCCTTTTAGTAATGTTCTGATGGAGTGCCTGCATTTCCTTTGTACGATTCCGGTTATTATTGTTTTCCTCTATGTTTATGATATGCGTCCATCGATTGATTGGCTGTGGGGAGTCCCACTTATCGGTATTGCGCAGATGATGATGACTTTCGGGATCGCGATGATGCTGTCAACGCTGAACCTTTTCTTCCGCGATCTGGAGCGTTTCATTACGCTGGGTATCATGTTGATGTTTTATTGCACGCCAATTCTGTACTCCGGTGATATGATTCCCCAAGAATATCGCTTTATGGTTGATTACAATCCGTTGGCTAACATGATACTGAGTTGGCGCGATCTGTTTATGAATGGGGTTATTGATTATCAACAAATCGGTATGCTCTACGGATATGCGCTGCTGTTCATTATCGTTGGTGTCAGCATTTTCAATAAGTTGAAGTACAGATTTGCAGAGATATTATAATGAGCGTAGCTATAGAATTTAAAAATGTCACTAAGCGCTATCCATTATACCATCATATTGGATCTGGCATTAAGGAGCTGATTTTTAATCCTCGCCGGGCGCTGAGTTTGCTCAGTGGGCGCAGTTATTTGGCGATCGAGGATATCTGTTTCCAGGTGCAAAAAGGAGAGTCCGTTGCTCTCATTGGCCGAAACGGCGCGGGGAAAAGTACGTCGCTTGGTTTGGTCGCTGGCGTGATGAAACCGTCTTCCGGTTCTGTTCATGTCGTTGGCCGGGTGGCTTCCATGCTGGAATTGGGCGGTGGGTTCCATCCGGAACTGACCGGCAGAGAGAATATCCGATTGAATGCCACGCTGTTGGGCCTTCGTCGTAAAGAATTAAAACAACGCCTGGATAAGATTATCGAGTTCTCCGAGTTGGGGGAATTTATCGATGAACCAATCCGAGTATACTCCAGCGGTATGCTGGCGAAGCTGGGGTTCTCAGTCATTACGCAAGTTGATCCGGATATCCTGATTATTGATGAAGTGTTGGCTGTAGGGGATATTGCGTTTCAACGCAAATGTATAAAAACGATCAACGAATTTAAGAGCAAGGGCGTTACTATTCTTTTTGTTAGCCACAATCTTGAAGATGTCGAGAAAATTTGTGATAAGGTCATTTGGATTGAAAACCATAAAATGAAAGCCATGGGTGATGCTCACTCTATTATCTCTCAGTATAAGACAGCAATGGCCTAAATTTATAAATATGACTACTAGGTAATTCAAATGAAAAGTATTAAGATATACACTTGTCACCATAAACCAAGTGCTTTTCTTGACTCCACGTTGGTTCAGCCCATCCATGTTGGAAAAGCGAATAGTCTCAATGAAATTGGCTGTCCAGGTGACGATACTGGCGATAACATCTCGTTCAAGAATCCATTTTATTGCGAACTGACTGCACATTATTGGGCGTGGAAAAATGCAGAACCGGCTGATTATGTTGGGTTTATGCATTATCGCCGCCATTTTAATTTCTCAAAAGATCAAAACCTCCAAGAAGATAATTGGGGGGTTGTCAACTATGAGAAAATTGACGAAACTTATCATAAACAGTTTGGTCTGAATGATGAGGATATCGCTCAGTGTTTAACTGATGTTGATATTATCTTGCCAAAAAAATGGGATGTCAGTGCGGCAGGTAGCAAAAATAACTATCAGCATTACAAAGTATCTAATTATTTGCATATTGAAGATTACGATGCAGCTTTAAAAATTATTGATGAATTCTATCCAGAGTATAAAGCTGCAGCTGATAAATTTAATAATGCATCGGATGGTTATTATACAAATATGTTCGTGATGAAAAAGGACATGTTTGATGACTACTCCTCTTGGTTGTTTTCTATTTTAGATAAGCTTGAGTCGAAACTTAGGTTCAAAAACTACAATGCTCAAGAGAAACGGGTGGTTGGGCATATTTCCGAACGCTTACTGAACATTTATGTTGAATATCAAGCTAGTAAACGCAACTTCAAAATAAAAGAATTACAGCGAACCTTCATTCAACAAGAAACTTTTACCGCCACACTGAAACCGGCCTTTGCCGAGAACAATGTGCCGGTAGTCATCTGCTTTGATGATAACTACGCAATTAGTGGCGCAGCATTGATTAACTCTATTATCAAGCATGCCAATCCAGAGCTGAATTATGACGTGGTAGTGTTAGAGAACGGCGTTTCGCTGGCGAGCAAAAAGCGCTTCTTCTCGATGGTATCTGAGCATAATAATATTAAGCTTCGCTTCTTTGATGTTAATGCGTTTTCCGAGATAAAAAGCGTCTTTACACGAGCACATTTCAGTGCAGCGACCTATGCACGCCTGTTTATTCCTAAGCTTTTTGCCGAGTTTGACAAAGTTATTTTTATCGACTCGGATACCGTAGTGGAAAGTGATCTCTCCGAATTGCTGGCTGTACCGCTAGGCGATAACCTGGTCGCGGCGGTTAAAGACATCGTGATGGAAGGATTTGTCTTGTTTGGCGCAATGTCGCAGTCCAGCGATGGCGTGATGCCGGCGAAGGAATATCTGTCAACTTCATTGGGAATGACGGATCCGAAGGGTTATTTCCAGGCGGGCATCTTAGTGTTTAACATTAAGCAGATGAACCAGGAGAAGACGTTCTCCAGCCTGATGGATGCAATGAAAAGCAAAACCTATTGGTTCCTCGACCAAGACATAATGAATAAAGTCTTCCATGGTCGTGTCCATTATTTGCCACTGGAGTGGAATGTTTATCATGGCAATGGAAATACAGATGATTTCTTCCCGAACTTGCCATTTTCGACCTATATGCGTTTTCTCGATGCGCGCAGCAAGCCTAAAATGATCCATTTCGCAGGTGAGAACAAACCATGGAACACGCGTCATGTGGATTTCTTCGATAATTACCACAAAAATGTCGTAGAAACACCTTGGGCTCTGGAGGCTTATGAGCGTTTGGTTGGTTCGAGCATCTCCTCGCGTACTGTGCCGCAAGTTGTAAGTGCACCGGTCGTGCTGTTTCAAACCAAAGTGAAACGAGCCTTGATGCCCATGGTTAACAAGATGGCACCTAAAGGCACTTCACGTCGCAATTTTATGACTAAGTATTATTACAAAGTTAGACGTGCAATTATTGGATGATTTGATGATGAAAAGTAGAAAAATTTTAATTGTAGGTGCAGGTTTTTCCGGTGCGGTCATCGGGCGGAAATTGGCTGAGCAAGGTCATCAAATTCATATCATCGATCGTCGTACTCATATCGCAGGCAACTGCTACGACGCTCGGGACGAAAAGACAGACGTGATGGTGCATACCTATGGTCCGCATATTTTCCACACAGACAACGAGCAAGTATGGAACTTTGTGAATCAGTACGCCACGATGATGCCATATGTTAACCGTGTAAAAGCGACGGTGAATGGCCAGGTTTTCTCGCTGCCGATTAATCTGCACACCATTAACCAGTTCTTCAAAAAGACCTGCTCGCCAACGGAGGCGAAAGCCTTGATCGCCGAGAAAGGCGATTCCAGTATTACTGACCCGCAATCGTTCGAAGAGCAGGCGCTACGCTTTGTCGGCAAAGAGCTGTATGAAGCCTTCTTCAAAGGCTATACTATCAAGCAGTGGGGAATGTCCCCGGCACAGTTGCCGGCTTCTATTCTCAAACGCCTGCCTATCCGCTTTAATTATGATGATAACTATTTCAATCATAAGTTCCAGGGGATGCCGAAAGACGGGTATACCAAAATGGTGGAAGGTATTTTAGATCACCCGAATATCTCGGTGGCGTTGGATACCCAATTCCAAATGCAGGATCGTGAAGGCTACGATCATGTGTTTTACAGTGGTCCATTGGATGCGTTTTATGATTTCCAGTATGGGCGCCTGGGATACCGCACTCTGGACTTTGAAAAATTCACCGTGGAAGGGGATTATCAAGGTTGCGCGGTGATGAACTATTGTGAACAGTCGGTACCATATACCCGTATCACCGAACATAAGTACTTCTCCCCGTGGGAGCAACACGAAGGGTCGGTTTGTTATAAAGAGTACAGTCGCGCCTGTGAAGAAAACGATATTCCTTATTACCCGATTCGCCAGGTCGGCGAAATGGCGTTGTTGGAGAAGTATGTCGATTTGGCTGAAAAAGAGCATGACATTACTTTCATCGGCCGCTTAGGAACGTATCGCTACCTGGATATGGATGTGACCATCGCCGAAGCGCTGAAAACGGCTGAAACCTACCTGGCAGGCCTGGAACAAGAAAACGCCATGCCGGTATTTACGGTCAGCATCAGATGAAAAGCTCGGCGTTAATTGTTACATTCAATCGCCTGGAAAAATTGAAACAATGTTGGGCGACAACCTCTGCGTTGCCGTTTGAAGAGATTATCATTGTTGATAATGCATCGACCGACGAAACTCAGCCGTGGCTGAATAGCATCGAAGATAGCCGTTTGCACGTCATACGCGCTACGCAAAACGATGGTGGTGCAGGTGGTTTCAGGCTCGGTGCAGAGTATATTGCGAGCAAGATAGATACCGACTGGGTGTTTATGTTCGATGACGATGCCTATCCTGATAGCGCATTGCTGACGCGTTTTTGCGATTTGGCGCAACGGTTCGACTATGCGGCCTACTGTAGTCGGGTACTGGACAAGCAAGGGGCGTTATGCAAAATGAACGTGCCTTTCAGCAAGATGCCAACGTCGCTGTTACAAACATTGGACTACATAACTGAGCCCGGACGTTACACCCCCGCGGAGCATAAACCCGCGGATGTTGTTACTCTCTCATTTGTTGGCGCAATAATACGCAAAGACGTTTTAGCCGCTAACATCGAGTACATCTGGCCAGAGCTTTTTATTTATTATGATGATCTTTACTTCTCTTACAGGTTGAGTCAACAAGGGTATCGGTTCCGATACTCACCGGAGCTGATGTTTCTGCATGATGTACCTGCTAGCCAGGGTGGGATAACGCCGCCCTGGAAAGTGTACTATCTGGTCAGAAACTTGCTCCTTTCAAGGATGCTTTTCGAAAAACATGAAAGACCATACTCACTCGGAGCTATCGTGTTACGTATTGCTAAATATTTACTTTCTTTTACCTCTCAAGGCAGAAAAGGCGAATATATTAAATACGTAGTGCGCGGTATTGTTGACGGTATATCACGTAAAAATGGTAAACAACATTAGCCGGTAAGAGTTAAATGAAAAAGATTTGTTATTTTATCAACTCAGATTGGTACTTTGAACTGCACTGGGTTGAAAGAGCGCTGGCGGCTCAGGCCGCAGGCTATGAGATCCACGTTGTTAGTCACTTTGTGGGCGACGACATTCAGCAAAAGCTGGCGGATAAGGGTTTTATCTGCCATGACTCATCTGTATCTGAATTGTCTATCAATCCGATTAACTTCTTTGGTTCGCTGGCCAAAGTTTGGACGTTACTCAAAAAAATCAACCCTGACGTACTGCATTGCATCACTATCAAACCTTGCTTGATGGGCGGGTTCTTTGCGCGTTTTTACAACAAGCCGATTATTCTCGGCTTTGTCGGGCTTGGGCGCGTCTTTATGGAGGATAAATTGTCAATGAACGTCATTCGTTATCTGACGTTACATTCGTACAATCATATCTTTAAGAACAAAAAATGCTTGCTGGCCTTTGAGCATGAACACGACCGCGATCGACTTCTGGCGCTGACTGAAGCGAAAAAAAACCAAACGGTTGTGATCGATGGTGCTGGCATTAACCCCGATATTTATCACTACTCGCTAGAAATCAACCGCGAAAAACCGGTCGTCTTGTTCGCCAGCCGTTTGCTGTGGAGCAAAGGATTGGGCGATCTGGTTGAGGTGAAAAAACGGTTGGCGAGTAAAGGTGTGGATTTTGTGCTTAATGTGGCTGGGATTTCGATTGTTGACGATCCAGATGCCATCCCGCTGTCGCAAATAGAAGAATGGCACCAGCAAGGGCTTATTAACTGGCTGGGCCGCTGCAGCGATGTTTACAGTCTGATTGAGGCCTCTAACGTTGTCGCTCTGCCTTCTACGTATTCGGAAGGCATCCCGCGTATTTTGCTTGAAGCGTCCTCGGTTGGGCGTGCTTGCATCGCTTACGACGTGGGCGGGTGCCAAAGTCTGATTATTGATGAATATACCGGCAGCTTGGTTGAGATGCGCAATATCGAAGTCTTGGCAGAGAAGTTGGAACAGCTGCTCACCAGCCCTACCAAGCGTGTCGAGATGGGTGTGCGCAGCCGAGAGCGCATCGAAAGCAAATTCGCCTCATCATTAGTTATCGATGACACGTTGAAACTCTATCAACGCGCCATTGCTAATGGAACGTATTGATTTTAGGGGGTATTTTGACTTTCTTCGCGAAGCTATGGACGAGAAAATGTGAAAAGGACGTTCCGGTTCCGCCAGTGAAAGTATTCTATTTAGTGTCGGCTGCAGGTATGCCTAATTTTGGCGATGATATGCTGACGCGATTTTGGGTCACTGAATTGCAACGGCGGTTCCCGGGCTGCACCATTTATCTGGATGCAGTTGACGCCGTCGTTGCTTCACGGTTATTTCCCGGAGTGCGATGCGTGGATTATCTGTGGCGATTGGTTCAAGCATTGGGCAATGATGGCTCTTTGGAAGAAAAGCTTGCCGATCCTTACACGCTACCGTTTCGTGAGCGTTTGATGTCCAAGGCATTTATCTCCGCCGAAAGTATTCATCTACTGGGTGGGGGATACATCAATGAGCTCTGGGGTGCCAACTCGCGGCTAATTGAAGTGGTTGCCTATTTTGCCCAAAAATACCAGCTCGCTTGTTATGCTACAGGGCTGGGATTGCAGCCGCTCTCTTCTGAAAAGGCCGAGCAACTAGCACCTTATATTCGCCAGTTTGACCAGTTTGATGTCCGGGATCAGGCGAGTTACGACGTTTTAGCGCCGTTTGAACTGCCAGCGCTCGGTTTTACAGGAGACGATTATTTTGCTTTTTCGTCTTATCCTCTAGGATACATTGCTGAGAATGAGCAGTTCACTTTACACCTGTGCATTCATACCGAGTTATCGGAAGATGATGTTCTCACTGAGAGTTTATTGGGGTTGTTGGGGCAAACAACAGCGCTATTCCTGGAAAAGCATCCGAACGCGATAATCAAGTTTTATGAGTTTCGCCCTGGCTCAGATGGTGTTTTCTTCCGTCAAATCCTCGAGTTTTTCCCCCAGGCTGAGTTTGTGTCATTTGAGCAGGTTTGGCATGATGGCTTGAAATTTGCGTCACATGATTTTTGTATCAGCTCGCGTTTCCATTTTCAGGTTATCGCTGCCAGCCTTGGCATTCCAGGGGTCGCGCTTTCGTGGTCCGATTACTACGACAACAAGTTCTCCAGTCTGCAACGCATGTCAGACTGGCCAATGATTCGACCGGATATCAACCAGGAAGAGTTACGGGCTATCTTATTGTCATTTTCGCGTGGCGACCGCCAACAGGGTCTGGAACAAATTCAACAGGCTAAGCAGCTGTTATTGGCGCAGCTGTACAATTTTTAACGCTTTGTAATCTGTTGCAAAGCCTATCGCACCAATCACTACCCACCCGGCTCAATCCTGAGTTAACATGTGTGCCACATCACAAAACCTGCTGGCCGACGTTGCTGGCAGGGTCATCCTCAGACAGGAGTTCCTAAATGTCCAAGCAACAAATCGGCGTTGTCGGCATGGCGGTAATGGGCCGCAACCTCGCGCTGAACATCGAGAGCCGTGGTTACACCGTTTCCATTTTCAATCGTTCTGGCGACAAAACTGACGAAGTGATCGCTGAGAACCCGGGCAAGAATCTGGCGCCGTATTACACCGTTGAAGAGTTTGTCGAATCGCTGGAAAAACCGCGCCGCATCCTGCTGATGGTGAAAGCGGGCGAAGCAACGGATAAAACCATTGCCTCGTTGACTCCGCACCTGGACAAGGGCGATATTCTGATCGACGGTGGCAACACCTACTATCAGGACACCATTCGTCGTAATCGTGAACTGTCCGACCAGGGCTTCAACTTCATCGGCACTGGCGTTTCCGGCGGTGAAGAGGGCGCGCTTAAAGGGCCTTCCATCATGCCTGGTGGCCAGAAAGAAGCTTACGAGCTGGTGGCGCCAATCTTGGAGAAAATCGCTGCGGTTGCGGAAGGCGAGCCTTGCGTGACCTATATCGGTGCTGACGGTGCCGGCCACTATGTGAAGATGGTGCACAACGGCATCGAATACGGCGACATGCAGCTGATTGCCGAAGCCTATTCTCTGCTGAAGCAGGCGCTGAACCTGAGCAACGAGCAGTTGGCCGAAACCTTCGCCGAGTGGAACAAGGGCGAACTGAACAGCTACCTGATCGACATCACCAAAGATATCTTCACCAAGAAAGACGAAGAGGGTAAATACCTGGTCGATGTGATCCTGGACGAAGCCGCCAACAAAGGCACCGGCAAGTGGACCAGCCAGAGCTCGCTGGATCTGGGCGAACCGCTGTCGCTGATCACCGAGTCGGTGTTCGCACGCTACCTGTCCTCGCTGAAAGACCAGCGCGTTGCCGCGTCTAAAGTGCTGACCGGCCCGAAAGTGGCGCCGTTCACCGGCGACAAAGCTGAGTTCATCGAGAAAGTGCGTCGCGCGCTGTATTTGGGCAAGATCGTGTCATACGCGCAGGGCTTCTCTCAGCTGAAAGCCGCGTCTAAAGAAAACAACTGGGATCTGCACTATGGCGAAATCGCCAAGATCTTCCGCGCCGGCTGCATCATCCGCGCCCAGTTCCTGCAGAAGATCACCGACGCTTACGCGGCGGATGCCGATATCGCCAACCTGCTGTTGGCGCCATACTTCAAGCAAATCGCCGACGAGTACCAGCAGGCGCTGCGTGACGTGGTGGCTTACGCCGTGCAGAACGGTATTCCTACGCCGACCTTCTCTGCTGCGATCGCCTACTACGACAGCTACCGCTCCGCGGTGCTGCCGGCGAACCTGATCCAGGCGCAGCGCGACTACTTCGGTGCGCACACCTATAAACGTATCGACAAGGAAGGCGTGTTCCATACCGAATGGATGGAATAAATTCATTACACTAAATAGCCGGACTATGTCCGGCTTTACTGTCATAAGTTTTGATTTCTGATTTCTATATTTTTCAGAAAATAAAAAATTATTATAGTAGTTAATATAAGTCAATATTGATTCATTTGCCTGAATAGTATTCATAGAGGAAATATGAAAGGCTCAGTTGCTATTATTTTGAGACACCACGAGACTAGGAAGCGCTTGCTTTTACGAGCCCTTGAGTCCGTGAAGAATCAATCATATAAAAAATATGAAGTTTTTGTCATGATGAGTAAATTTAACATATCGTCTGACATTGAGGACTTGGTTTTAATTTCTGGGTGTGACAATGTTAATGTTGTAGCCTCCCAGGATGAACTTATTAATAAACTACACAGCATCCAATTTGAGTATGTATGTTTTCTTGACGATGATGATACTTGGGCTCCTGAATATTTAACACGCTGCCTTTCTATTTTTGAAAAAAGTAAAGATAAATACCCATCCATTGGTGCTGTGGCATGCCATGTAAATAGGGTTTCTGAAATAGCTGAAGGCAATAGAATAAAAATAGATAAAACAGAGCCGTGGAATCATTATTTTTCTGCGGGGCCAGTTTGCATCGATGCATTGTATTATAGGAACAGTATTCCTATATCATCATGCATCTTTGAATATAGTGCATTTATGCATGATGTTAAGTCCTATAATATTCTAGAGCCGGCATTTTTCTGGGTGTTCTTAATATCATTTATGAGCAGAAATGATGTTTGGTTCATTCCTGAATCGTTATCTTTCTATCACTTTCGTAGGGAAGATGATTTCAATCTGGGTAACTATAGTATTATTCATGCAGAAGACTATGCTTTTTCATCTAAAATTATTCTAAATAGCATGGCTAGAAATGCTTCCGATGACTACACATGTCGGTTTATTTCTAGTTTCATCTTTAATGAGGCTATTTTTCATCGAGTAACCTCGATTGATAACAAAATTTCACGCCTCGTAGATCAATAAATAATTCCTGCTCAGTAGAGGGAACTATGAATTTTAATAATTACGATTTTGTTAGTTTCGACATTTTTGATACGCTTTTAAGTCGAAAAATTGCACGGCCTAAGGATTTGTTTTCGCTGATTCAGGCTAATTTGTCGTATGATAATAAATATGTTGCATGGCCTGAACTAGTCGATAATTTTTCTGTTATCCGAGAAAAAGCAGAGGAAAAAGCTAGAAAAAATAAGGTTGAACTGTACGGCGGTGAGCCTGAGATTTTGATTTCGGATATCTATGATCAAGTAAGAGAGAGGGTTCCCGCATTACCCAGTAATATAATTGACATATTGATTGCTTTAGAAATAGAGATGGAGAAAGCCGTCCTTTTTAAAAGTTCTGCTGCGGAAACCATTTTTGATCAAGCTAGGGCAGCAGGGTGTAAGATTATCGTTATAAGCGATATGTATTTACCATCTAAAGTGTTGCGCGAACTGCTGGAAAACTCTGGTTATAAAGATCTTGATGATGTGGCTATTTTCTCATCAGGCGAGGAGGGCGTATCTAAACACTCGGGGAAATTATACCCTAGGGTTAGAGAAAAACTTGGGCTAACAGGAAAACGTTGGTTGCATATTGGTGATAATAAGCATTCTGATATTGAAATGGCGAAGTGTCATTCGATTGATGGATTACATGCTGATTGGTCACAATATGATGGTGGTGTTTCGCGGCATTGGCAGATTAAGGATGTTATCGGCGAGTCTATTAATCTCTCTGTAACGAATATCCAAGCAAAGCAATTTTTCGCTGATGACCCGCTTACTGAGATTGGTTTCAAAATTTTTGGCCCATTGATGTTGGGCTATACATCTTGGATCTACGCTACGGCAAAAAAACTAAATGTTGAAAAACTCTTGTTTTTAGCTCGTGATGCACATTTAATTCGCGATATTTTCCTGAATTTCTACAATAAAGATCGTCAATTTGACTATCAATATGTTTATCTTTCCCGTGCCTCGACTTACAAAATGGGAATGACTGACTGGCCCATGCATCGTATTTGGCATCTTTTTGGGGGTAAGAATAGGAAAAGTATAAAAAGCATTCTTTCTGTTATTGGATTAAATGCTGAAAACCATCTTTCTGATATTCACGATGTTGGTTTCCCAGACGAAAATTATGTTCCGAGTCATCACGAGCGCGATAGAGTTCACTGGCTGATTAATAAGTTGTTCACGCATGCATTATTGCAAAATAAGAAGTGTCGAGATGAATTCTCAGATTACTTCAGAGAAGCAGTGGGTGACTATAAGTCAGTTGCGTTAGTTGATATTGGTTGGATGGGCAACATTCAATCTGTATTTAGTCGTGCTCTAGGTGACGTATGGGCAGATAAGAAAATAAGTGGGCTATATCTAGCGACTTTTGAAGGGGCTAAGGATAACAAATCATATTATAATGATATGAAAGGTTGGTTGACCAATTATGGCGAACCAAGAAGTCATCATGACTTGATTCTCTCTGGTGGGGTAGAACTGTTGGAGTTTGCTATGGCAGACAACACGGGTTCGACTAAGGGTTATGAGAAAATTAATGGTAAAACGCAGCCTGTAAAAGAAATTGTCGGTGACGAAGAATTGGAATACCTAAAAAAGGCGCAGCTTTTACAAAAGGGTATTTTGTCCTTCTTTGAATATGTCTCTTCCATTCTTGCGGTCGTACCGGCAGAGGCTATGAGCAGTCGTTTGTTGTCTGAACCTTTCTTTACGCTTGTTTCTGAACCAAGCAGTCACCAGTTGGACGTCTTAGTTGGTATCACTCACTCTGAGGCTGCAGGGGCTAATAGTGGGCGTATTGCTTTGGCGAAAAAATTAAATCTGAAAGATCGTTTGCTTCAGGGAAATAAGTATTACGAAATGTTTGAACAGAGCTATTGGAAAGAAGGTTATCGGCGCATAAATAGGAAGAAATTCTGGAAGAAATACATCTAATCATATTAATTTAGGGTTCAATTTGCCGGCAATAAATGTCAAGTCATGATATTTATTGCCGGTTTTTTTATGGCCAAAAATGTTAAGTGAGTGATGTTATGGCATTATATCGCGATTTTATTTCCTATGCCGCTCGCGCAGCCGGCCAATCACCGCGCTCAGATCCAGATCCTGGTCCTGCAGCAGCACCAGCAGGTGATAGATCAGGTCCGAAGCTTCGTTGGTCAGCTCTTCGCGATCGTTGACCGTGGCGGCCAGCGCGGTTTCCACGCCTTCCTCCCCGACCTTCTGCGCGATGCGCTTGGTGCCGCTGGCATACAGGCTGGCGGTGTACGAGCTGTCCGGGCTAGCGTGCTTGCGCTCCGCCAACAGCTGCTCCAACTGATAGAGGAACGTCCAGTCGCTGGCGGCCGGGTGGAAGCAGCTGCTGTTGCCGAGGTGGCAGGTCGGGCCGATCGGGTTGGCCAATACCAGCAGCGTGTCGTTATCGCAGTCCGGCGTAATGCTGACCACCTTGAGGAAATGGCCGGAGCTTTCACCCTTGGTCCACAGACGCTGCTTGGTGCGTGAGAAGAAGGTGACGTTACCGCTCTGCTCGGTGGTCGCCAGCGCTTCCTGCGTCATGTAACCCAGCATCAGCACTTCGCCGGAAACGGCGTGCTGCACGATGGCCGGCATCAGACCGTCGGTTTTTTCCCAGTCCAGCTGGTTTCTCTGTTGTTCTGTCAGCACACGCGAATCTCCACGCCTTGTTCAACCAGGAACCTTTTCAGTTCGCCGATATTGATGATTTGTTTGTGGAACACCGACGCCGCCAGCGCGCCGTCGACGTCCGCATCGCGGAACGCTTCCAGGAAGTGCTCCATGGTGCCCGCGCCGCCGGAGGCGATCAGCGGCACCTTGCAGGCCTCGCGCACCAGGCGCAGCTGCTGCAGATCGTAACCGTTGCGCACGCCGTCCTGGTTCATCATGTTCAGCACGATCTCACCGGCGCCGCGGCGCTGCACTTCCTGTACCCAGTCGAGGGTTTCCCACTGGGTGATGCGGGTGCGGCTCTCATCGCCGGTATATTGGTTGACGTGATACTTGCCGGTTTCACTGTCGAACCAGGTGTCGATGCCTACCACGATGCACTGCACGCCGAAGCGTTCCGCCAGGCGGCTAATCAGCTCAGGATCGGCCAGCGCCGGCGAGTTGATCGAAATCTTGTCGGCGCCGAAAGACAGGATCTGGCTGGCGTCCTCGGCGCTTTTAATGCCGCCGGCGACGCAGAACGGGATATCAATCACCTCCGCCACGCGCGATACCCAGCTTTTGTCCACCACCCGGCCGTCGCTCGAGGCGGTGATATCGTAAAACACCAGCTCGTCCGCACCTTCTTGCGCATAGCGCTGCGCCAGCGGCACGATGTCGCCGATGATTTCGTGGTTGCGGAACTGCACGCCTTTCACCACTTGCCCGTCTTTAACATCCAGACACGGGATTATCCGTTTTGCCAGCATGCGATCGCCTCCTCAACGCTAAATTTACCTTCCAGCAGGGCGCGCCCCACGATCACGCCGGCAACGCCGCTGCCGCGCAGCTGGGCGATGTCGTCCAGATTGCCGATGCCGCCCGAGGCCTGGAAGGCCACCTGCGGATAACGGCGGCCGATCTCCTGATACAGCGCCACGTTGGACCCAGCCAGCGTACCGTCGCGCGAAATGTCGGTGCACAGCACGTGCTTCAGCCCGTAGGGCAGGAACTGCTCCACCACCTGTTCCAGCGTGGCGTCGGAATCCTCCTGCCAGCCGCTGATGGCCACGCGTTTCACGCCCTGCGCGTCGATGCGCACGTCCAGCGCCAGCACCAGCGCGTCGGCGCCGTAGCGCTCGAACCAGCTCTGCACCAACTGCGGCTGTTTCACCGCGGTGGAGCCGATCACCACGCGCGTGGCGCCGGCCTCCAGCAGGGCACTGACGTCCTGCTCGTTGCGGATGCCGCCGCCGACCTGCACCGGCACGTCAACCCCCGCCAGCAGCTTGCGCAGCAGCGGGATCTGGCGCGCCGCCGGATCCTTGGCGCCGGTCAAATCGACCAGGTGCAGCACCTGGGCGCCCTGTTGTTGATAGTCCTGCAGGCGCAGCAGCGGATCGTTGCCGTAGTCGCGCTGTTGGCCGTAATCGCCCTGATGCAAACGCACCACGTTGCCGTCGATCAAATCCAAAGCCGGAATAATCATGCTGCCTACATCTCCAGAAAGTTTTTCAACAGTTGCGCGCCGGCCGCTCCAGATCGTTCTGGATGAAACTGCACGCCGAAGAAGTTGTCTTTTTGCACGGCGGCGGTGAAGGGCTCGCCGTAGTTCGCCTGGGCGATGGTGCTGGGGCATATCGGCATCGCATAGCTGTGAACGAAATAGAAGTAGGCGCCGTCATCGATGCCGCGGAACAGATGGTGGCCCGCCTGCGCGGACACCTGGTTCCAGCCCATGTGCGGCAGCGGCAGGCCGAAGTCGGTCATCTGCTTGACCGGCGTATCGATGAGGCCGAGCGTGGTCACGCCGCCGTTCTCTTCGCTGCTGGCCGCCAGCAGCTGCATGCCGAGGCAGATGCCCAGCACCGGCTGCGTGCAGGCCCTGATCAGTTCGATCAGATCGCGCTCGCGCAGTTGATCCATCGCCGCCTGTGCGGTGCCGACGCCCGGCAGGAACAGCTTGTCGGCGCGCAGCACGATCTCCGGATCGCGGCTCACCTCCGGCTGATAGCCCAGGCGCCGCACCGCGTAGGTGACGGAGGCCAGGTTGGCGCAGCCGGTATCCAAAATCACCACGTTCATCACAGCACTCCTTTCGAGCTCGGCAGGGTATTGCCCTCGACGCGGATCGCCTGGCGCAGCGTGCGGCCAAACACTTTGAACAGGCTCTCGACCCGGTGGTGGTCGTTTTTGCCCTTGGTCTTCAGGTGCAAAGTACAGCCCATGGTGTAAGAGAGCGAACGGAAGAAGTGCTCGACCATTTCGGTGCTGAGATCGCCGACGCGCTGATAGTTGAACTCGGCCTTGTACTCCAGGTGCGGGCGGCCGGAGATATCCAGCGCGCAGCGCGCCAGGCATTCGTCCATCGGCAACACGAAGCCGAAGCGGGCGATGCCGCGCTTGTCGCCGAGCGCCTTGTTCAGCGCTTCACCCAGCGCCAGGCCGGTGTCTTCCACCGTGTGGTGATCGTCGATATACAGATCGCCTTTGACGTCGATCTCCATGCGGAAGCCGCCGTGGGTGGCGATCTGATCCAGCATGTGATCGAAGAAGCCGACGCCGGTTTTGATCTTGCTGCCGCCTTCGCGATCCAGCCACACGTTGACGTCGATCTGCGTCTCTTTGGTCACGCGATTAACCCGCGCATGGCGATCGCGCAGCGTCAGCTGGCGCACGATCTCTTTCCAGCCCAGCACGCCGCGCTGGTAGCGCAGCCCCTGGATGCCCATGTTTTCCGCCAGCTGCACGTCGGTCGGTCGATCGCCGATCACGTAGCTGTGGGCGGCATTCAGCACGCCGGGTTCGAGGTAACCCTTCACCAGCGCGGTTTTCGGCTTGCGGCAGTCGCAGTTGTCCGCCGGCAGGTGCGGGCAGATCAGCACATCGGAGAACTGAATGCCCTGCGAGCTGAGGATCTGCATCATCAGGTTGTGCGGCGGGTCGAAGGTTTCCTGCGGGAAACTGGCGGTGCCGAGCCCATCCTGATTGGTGATCATCACCAGCTGATACCCCGCCTGTTGCAGCGCCAGCAGGGAAGGGATCACGTCCGGCTCGAGCGCCAGCTTGTCCAGGCGGTCAACCTGGAAATCTTCCGGTGGCTCGGCGATCAGCGTGCCGTCACGATCGATAAAGAGGATTTTTTGGCTCACATTGGCTCCTGGCGAGTCTGGTTGGCACCGGGCAGGGCGGACAAGGCGTCCACCACGCGTTGACATTCGTCGCGGGTGCCTATGGTGATGCGCAGGCAGCCGGACAACCCGGGCTGTTTGTTTTGGTCTCGTAAGATAATGCCCTGATCCCACAAGCTTTTAAACACATTACTTGAGGCGGTGAAGCGGGCCAGCAGGTAATTGCTGTCGCTGGTGAAAACCTGCTCGACGCAGGCGCATTTTTCCAACTGTTGCTGCAGCCAGCTGCGGGTGGCGGCAATGTCGGTGACGCGCTGGCGCATGGTGCGGATACCTTCTTCGCTCAGCGCCTGCGCGGCGATATCCGCCACCGGCGTCGAAAGCGGGTAAGGCGCGATCACTTTCAGCAGCAGGGCGATCAGATCTTCGTTCGCGAGCGTAAAGCCGCAGCGCAGGCCGGCCAGCGCAAAGGCCTTCGACAGCGTGCGCAGGATAGCCAGGTGCGGATAGTCGCTCAGCCACCCGGCCACCGAGGCCTGCGGGCAAAACTCGATATAGGCTTCGTCCACCGCGACGATCGCCTTGCCTTTGGCCAGCTCCAGCAGGTTGCGCAGAGAGTCCGGATCGATCAGGTTGCCGGTCGGGTTGTTCGGGCTGCAGACGTAGATCAGCTTCACGTTGTCCATGCTGTCTGCGATGGCCGGCAGATCCAGCTGCCAGTCTTCTTTGGCGGCCACGGTGCGGCGCTCCACGCCGAAGGTTTCGGCGCTGACGGCGTACATGCCGTAGGTCGGCGGGCAGAACAAGATGGCGTCTTTACCCGGCTCGCAGAAGGCGCGGATCAGCAGCTCGATGCCTTCATCGGCGCCGCGGCTGACCAGCACCTGCTCTTTCTTCACCCCGGCGTAGGCGGCGTAGCGTTCGATCACCAACGCCGGCTGGCACTCCGGATAGCGGTTGAAGGTTTGCGCGGTCAGCTGGAACTCGGGCGCGATCGGGTATTCGTTGGCATTGAGCCACACGTCGCCCTTACCGCCGAGGCGACGCGCCGATTGATAAGGGGTCAGCTCGCGAACGTTGGCGCGCGCCAGTTTTTCGATGCTCATGCTTGCTCCTTCAGGGCGGCGACGCGCAGGGTCACGGCGTTCTTGTGGGCGATCAGCTGCTCGGCGGCAGCCAGCGTCTCGATGGTGGCGGCCAGGTTGCTGAAGCCCTGCGGCGTCAGCTCCTGCACCGTCATGCGTTTTTGAAAATCGGCCAGCCCCAGGCTGGAGCAGGTGGCGGTGTAGCCGTAGGTCGGCAGCACGTGGTTGGTGCCGGAGGCGTAATCGCCGGCGGACTCCGGCGACCAGTCGCCGAGGAACACCGAGCCGGCGCTGGTGATGCCGTCTACCAGCTCGCGCGCATTGCGGGTCTGAATGATCAGGTGCTCCGGGCCGTAGCGGTTGCTGATGGCCACGCACTCAGGCAGATCGCGCGCTACGATCAGGCGGCTGCTCGCCAGCGCCTGGCGGGCGGTCTCGGCGCGCGGCAGCTCGGCCAGCTGGCTTTCCACCGCTTCGGCCACTGCCTGCGCCATTGCTGCGTCCGGCGTCAGCAGGATCACCTGCGAATCCGGGCCGTGTTCGGCCTGCGACAGCAGATCGGAAGCGACAAACGCCGGGGTGGCGCCGGCGTCGGCGATCACCAGCACCTCCGAAGGCCCGGCCGGCATGTCGATGGCCGCGCCGTCGAGACGCTGGCTGACCTGCCGCTTGGCTTCGGTCACGAAGGCGTTGCCCGGCCCGAAGATTTTCGCCACGCGCGGTACGCTTTCGGTGCCGAACGCCAGGGCGGCGATCGCCTGCGCGCCCCCGACCTGAAACACTTCCTGCACGCCGCACAGCTGCGCCGCATACAGGATCTCATCGGCGATCGGCGGCGGCGAGCACAGCACCACCCGGCGGCAACCGGCGATGCGCGCCGGCGTCGCCAGCATCAGCACGGTGGAGAACAGCGGCGCCGACCCACCGGGAATATACAGGCCCACCGAGTCGATTGGGCGGGTCACCTGCTGGCAGCGCACGCCCGGCTGCGTTTCGACGTCCACCGCTGGCAGTCGCTGCGCGTTGTGGAAGGTGTCCACGTTGGCGACGGCCACCGCCATCGCCTGTTTGATGTCATCGCCCAGTCGGGCGCAGGCGGCGGCGATCTGCTCGGCGCTGACGCGCAGCGCGGCGACGTCCGCCTTGTCGAAACGGGCGCTGTAGTCGCGCAGCGCCCGATCGCCGTTGGCCTTCACGTTGTCGAGGATCTCGCTCACCGTGCGGGTGATGCTGTCGGAAGCGGCGATTGCCGGGCGCATCAGCAGCTCGGCCTGGCGTTCGGCGCTGCACGTTGCCCAATCGATCGGCGTGTTGAAGGTCGACATGGCGTTACTCCATCATCTTTTCAATCGGCAGCACCAGAATCGAGCTGGCGCCGAGCGCTTTCAGTTTTTCCATGGTTTCCCAGAACAGGGTTTCGCTGCTCACCATGTGCATCGCCACGCGGTTCTGCGCGCCGGCCAGCGGCAGAATGGTCGGGCGCTCGGCGCCCGGCAGCAGCGCGACGATCTCGTCCAGCTTCTCGCTCGGCGCGTGCAGCATGATGTATTTGGATTCGCGCGCCTGGATCACGCCCTGAATGCGGGTCATCAGGCGGTCGATCAGCTGCTGCTTGGCTTCCGGCATTTCACCGTCGCGCTGAATCAGGCAGGCCTTGGAGCGGTAGATCACTTCCACTTCGCGCAGGCCGTTGGCCTCCAGCGTGGCGCCGGTAGAGACCAGATCGCAGATGGCGTCGGCCAGGCCGGCGCGCGGCGCCACTTCCACCGAGCCGTTCAGCAGGCAAGATTTAAAGCGCACGCCCTGCTTGTCGAGGTATTGCTTCAGCAGGTGCGGGTAAGAGGTGGCGATGCGGGCGTCCTGCAAGTTTTGCGGGCCGGTATATTCGGCGTCGAGCGGGGTGGCCAGCGACAGGCGGCAGCCGCCGAAATCGAGGCGGCGCAGGGTGAAGTAGCGCGGGTCTTCGCCCTGAGCGCGGCGGCTGAGCAGCTCTTCTTCCAGCACGTTTTCGCCGATGATGCCCAGATCGACCACGCCGTCCATCACCAGGCCCGGAATGTCGTCGTCGCGCACGCGCAGGATATCGATCGGCATGTTTTCCGCGAAGGCGATCAGGCGCTGCTGCTGCAGGTTGATCTTGATGCCGCAGCGCGCCAGCAGCTCCTGGGATTCATCGCTCAGGCGGCCCGACTTCTGCATTGCGATCCGTAAACGTGTCTTGTCCAGCATGGTAACCTCTGTTTAATCTGTAATTTTATGAATTTATTGTAAAAACTATTCTTTTCTGTCTGTCCGGAGCCAAAAAAAAACCCTCGGAAGAAATCTTCCGAGGGCTCTCTTTTGCGTTCTGCGCGCCACTGGAAGATTAACAAACCGTCTTCCAGCACTCATCGCCTGAAAGACTAGTCAGGGTGATGGTGATGATGGTGGTTGAACTGAACGCGTGTCATGGTGTTTTTCTCTAATCAAAAGCCGGTAAAAACCGTATGCCAATTAAGCTAAACTATCCGCTGTCCACCGCGCAACCCTTTTTTAACGTCATAAATTTAATTTATTGAAACAGGTTAGGTTATTAGCCACAGACGGCTTTACCTAACCTTAAGCCGGGCAGATTGTATCGCCGTGCACAGTGGCGTAGCCTTAGGGGTAGGGCGCTGCGATCTTCAGGAGAGGAAGAGGATGAAAAAGGTAGCCATTATTGGTTTGGGTTGGCTGGGCATGCCGTTGGCGCTGTCGCTGATGGGGCGCGGGTATGATGTGGTCGGCAGCAAAACCACGCCGGACGGCGTCGAGGCCGCGCGCATGAGCGGCATCGAATGCTATCAACTGGAGCTGACGCCGGAGCTGGTGTGCGATCCGGACGATCTGGAATCGCTGCTGCGTGTGGATGCGCTGGTGGTGACGCTGCCCGCTCGCCGCACCGTCGAAGGCAGCGAGAACTATTTCAATGCGGTGCGCATGCTGGTGGACAGCGCGATGGCCTTCGGCGTGCCGCGGGTGATCTTTACCAGTTCCACCTCGGTGTACGGCGAAACCGCCGGCACGCTGCGCGAAGAGTCGCCGCTGCGGCCGGTCTCGCCGTCGGGCCGGGTGCTGGCCGAGCTGGAGCGCTGGCTGCATGAATTGCCGAACACCTCGGTGGACATTCTGCGGCTGGCGGGGCTGGTGGGCGCCGATCGTCACCCCGGTCGCTTCCTGGCGGGCAAGCTCGATGTGAAGGGCGGTTCGCAGGGGGTGAATCTGGTGCACCAGGACGACGTCATCGCCGCCATCCAGCTGTTGCTGAAGCTGCCGAAGGGCGGTCACGTGTACAACCTGTGCGCGCCGCGTCATCCGGCCAAACGCGAATTTTATCCGGCGCTGGCCGAGCAGCTGCACCTGGAGCCGCCGCAGTTCGCCGACGAAGCGGAGCAGGATGAGCGGCTGGTGGACGGCAACCGCATCTGCAACGAGCTGGGTTTTGAGTACCAGTATCCCGATCCGGCGCGCATGCCGGTCAGTTAAGGCAGCATACGTCGTTTAAAGCGGGAAAAGGTGGCTCGTCACAAAGTCGACGAACAGCCTGATTTTGACTGACAGGTGGCGGCCCGACGGCCAGAGGACATGAAAAACCATGTTCTCGCGGTCGTATTCATCCAGAACCGTCACCAGGCTGCCCTGTTCCAGCTGTCTGCGCACGGCGATCTCCGGCAAATAAGCGATGCCGAGCCCTTGCTCCGCGAAGCACACCTGCGGATCGAGGGTATTTGTCACCATGCTGGCCGGCCGTTCGGGGATCGTCTCCGTCTTGTCCCCCAGCGGCCAGACATCCAGTTTGCCGGTGCTGGGAAAGCGATAATGCAAACGGGCATGGCTTGTCAGATCCTCGGGCTTGCGCGGTATACCCGCTTGGCTGAAATAGCTTGGCGCGCCAACGAAAACCTTGCGGCAGGTCCCCAACCGGCGGGCAACCAGCCGTGAATCGCTCGGGGTGCCGCTGCGGATAACGGCATCGAAACCTTCCTCAATCACGTCAACCAGCCGATCCGAATAATCAATATCCAGCTCGATCTCAGGATAGCGGCGCTTGAAGTCCCCCAGTTTTGGCATGAAAAGCGTGCCCAGCGACGGGAGACTGATGCGCAGCTTACCCTGGGGCGTTCCTCGCGTTTGCAACAGTTCGGCTTCCGCGTCTTTCACCTCGCTCAAAATGCGTCGGCACCTCTCCAGGAACAAGGCGCCTTCCGGCGTCAGGTTGACCGTGCGGGTGGAGCGGTGAAACAACCGCACGCTGAGCCGTTCCTCCAGCCGGGCGATGGTTTTGCTGACCGCCGACGCGGAGATCCCCAGCTGTTGCCCGGCCGCCGTGAAACTGCGGCTTTCACTGACCCGCACGAAAACGTCGAGAGAACCCAAGCTTTCCATAGGCTTCCATTCTATTGATGACCTTTACGTCATGAGTGTTATTCACTTTAGCCTGTTTTTCTTTTATCGGCGAGTGGGCAGCATGATGCAAACGTCATCCGCAATGGGCGGAAACATCTTTGAATGGGGAGTGATTGATGAATCAAACGACGATATCTGCGCCTGCCGCGAGAAGCGATCGGTTGCCGCTGGGGGGCCTGCTGGCGTTGGCGATGGCCGCTTTCATCACGCTGCTGACCGAGATCATGCCGGCGGGCGTGCTTTCTTCGATTGCGGGCGATTTGAGCGTGTCTGAAAGCCTGGCGGGGCAATTCATCACCGCCTATGCGGTGGGGGCGTTGGTCGCCGCCATTCCGCTTACCGCATTGACGCAGGGCATGCGGCGCCGCCCCTTGCTCTTGAGTGCGATCGGCGGCTTTGCCATCGTCAACCTCGTCACGGCGCTGTCGCATGATTACCACGTCTCATTGGCGACGCGTTTCTTCGCCGGCGTTTTCGGCGGCATCGTTTGGTCCTTGCTGGCCGGTTACGCCGTGCGCATGTCACCGGCCCATCTTGGCGGCCGCGCTATTGCGATCTCCGGCGCCGGCGCCACCCTGGCGCTGGTGCTTGGCGTACCGCTCGGCACGTTGCTTGGCCGAGCCATCGGCTGGCAAGGCGCCTTTGGCCTGATGACGTTGATGGCGGTGATGCTCGTGGTGTGGATCATCGCCATCGTGCCGGATTTCCCCGGCCAGGCTAAGGCGCATCGCCCGTCTCTGAGCGGCGTATTCTTGCAATGCGGGATCCGCGCCGTGCTGTTCGTGGTGTTCACCTTCATCGTTGCCCACAACATTCTGTATATCTACCTGGAGCCTTTCCTCAAGCCGTCGGGGTTATCCGAGCGGGTCGATATCGTGCTGTTTATCTTCGGGCTGGGCGCGATTGCCGGATTGGGCGTCGCCGGGATGCTGGTCGATCGACGAGTCCAATCTCTTACGGTAATGAGCATCGTCACCTTTGCCCTCGCCGCCGTGCTGCTGGGGAGTGGGGGACGGATAGCCCCGATGGTTTATCTCGCGGTCGCATTGTGGGGCGTGGCTTTCGGCGGTTTCGCCACCCTCACGCAGACGGCATTGTCACGCCTTTCCGGCCGCGCGGCCGATATGGCGCAGTCCATGTATACGACGGGCTGGAATACCGCCGTGGCCGCCGGTGGCGCGATCGGCGGCATGCTGCTCGACAAGGGCGGAGCGGCCTCTTTTGCCTGGGCCATCATCGGGCTCCTCATCCTGTCTTTAACCGGCACGCTGTTTGCCATGAATCGGGCGCTGGCCTCTCAGCGATGAGGTGATTGGCGTGCGGCACGCGCCAAATCCTCCAGCAGCGCGTTCAACGCCTCGTCGGGCTGGACAGGGCGGCTGACCAGGCTGAGCGTGGCGCGGTAAGAGAGCGCCGCGCCGCCCAGCTGCCGCAGCAGCCCCTGTTCCACCCAGCGCGCCGCGTAGTGGGTGGGCAGGTAGCCGAGACAGGAACCGCTCAGTACCAGATGGGCGACGCTTTCCATATGGTGGGCCACCGCAGCCAGGTGAGGCGGCGCGATCGGGCACAGCTGCTGCGCCAGCAGGTAGCCGCGCTTGACCCAACGCGCGTTTTCAATCTGCTCGCGCTCCGGTTCTTCCACCGCGAACAGCGGGTGATCCGCGCTGCAGTAGATCGCCTGCGTCTCCTCCAGCCATGACTGATAACGCAACGCCTCCAACTGTTGGCCGAAGTAGCCGATGCCCAGATCGAGCTGCCGGTGCAGCAGCCCCTGCTCAATCTCGTTCGGTGAACAGATGCGGCACTGCAATTGCACGTCCTGATGTCGGCGCTGGAAGTGTTTGATGGCCTGGCTGAACGGGTTGCCCGGCAGCGAAACCAGATTATCCACCAGACCGATCTGCAGATCGCCGGTCAGCAGGCCGTTCAGCGACTGGCTGACCCGGGTGAAGTCGCGGGCGGCGTTGAACAGCGAACGGCAGGCGATCAGCATGCGTTCGCCCTTGGGCGTCAGCCGGAAGCCTGAGCGGCCGCGTTGGCACAGGCGAAAACCCAGCCGGGTTTCCAGCGAGGCCAGGTGGGTGCTGATGGTGGATTGGTTCATCAGCAGCGTTTCCTGCGCGGCGCTGACGCCCTGGGCTTCTGCCACCGCGACGAACACCCGCAGCAGTTTCAGATCGATATCGCTTAGGTTGGTGAGCATTCCCCCTCCGCAGAACGTCGGCCGGTTAACCCATTTTTAACATCGAAGAAATAGGGGCGGCGCTGAAGATATGGCCTTCCTTATGGCATGAATTGGAAATAAAAATCAATACTTCAATAAGTTAGTTGCATCGCGTTTTTCGATGTTTACATGCAAAAGCGGGAATGGTAGCCGGGGTGGCCAACGGGGTAGTCTGCGAATGTTGCTCAAATGTTTCAATTCATCGCAGATAAAGACAAGGAAACGCCATGCTGAACCAACCCCAAAGCGGTAACGACATGCCGCGCTTTGCCGGTATTCCCACCATGATGCGCCTGCCCGCGGCCGACCAGGCGCACGGTCTGGATGCCGCCTTTGTCGGCATTCCGCTGGATATCGGCACCTCCAACCGCAGCGGCACCCGCTATGGCCCGCGCCAGATCCGCCAGGAGTCGGTGATGATCCGCCCTTACAACATGGGCACCGGCTCCGCCCCGTTCGAACGGCTGCAGGTGGCCGATCTGGGGGATGTCGCCATCAACCCTTACAGCCTGGCGGACAGCGTGCAGCGCATCGAGGCGGCTTACCACGAGATCCTGGCGCACGGCTGCATGCCGTTGACGCTCGGCGGCGACCACACGCTGACGCTGCCGGTGCTGCGCGCCGTCGCCCGTCGGCATGGCCCGGTCGGGCTGATCCACGTTGATGCGCATTCCGACACCAATGAGGAGATGTTCGGCGAACAGCTGGCGCACGGCACCACCTTCCGCCGCGCGTTCGAGGAGGGGCTGCTGGCGCCGGAAAAGGTGGTGCAGATTGGCCTGCGCGGCAGCGGCTATGCGGCGGACGACTTCGACTGGTCACGGCGCCAGGGCTTCCGCGTGGTGCCGGCCGAGGCCTGCTGGCACCGGTCGCTGACGCCGCTGATGGCGGAGATCCGCGAACAGATGGGCGATGCGCCGGTTTACCTCAGCTTCGATATCGACGGACTGGATCCGGCCTTCGCACCGGGCACCGGCACGCCGGAAGTCGGCGGGCTGTCGGTCTGGCAGGGGCTGGAGATCGTGCGCGGCTGCCACGGGCTGAACCTGGTGGGCGGCGACGTGGTGGAGGTGTCGCCACCTTACGATCGCTCCGGCAACACGGCGCTGCTGGCCGCCAACCTGCTGTTTGAAATGTTGTGCGTGCTGCCGGCCCGCTGAGGCCGGTGCGCTGACCCTACCGGCGGAGCGGTTGCGCCGGGGCCCCTGATAACAATAACAACGGAGTGGAGGTACCCATGAATCTCGATCTGCTGGTCGTGGTGTTTTACTTTCTGGTGATAGGCGCGGTGGGGTGGATGGGCATTCGCCGCGCCAATTCCAAAGAGGCGTATCTGGTCGCCGGGCGCAATCTGGGGCCGGGGCTGTATTTGGGCACGCTGTCGGCGGTGGTGCTCGGCGGCGCGTCGACCATCGGCAGCGTCAAACTCGGCTACACCTACGGCATCTCCGGCGTCTGGCTGTGCGGCGCGCTCGGGCTGGGCATCGTGGTGCTGAGCCTGGTGCTGGCCAAGCCGCTGCTCAAGTTGAAGCTGTATACCGTCAGCCAGGTGTTGTCGCGGCGCTATCACCCGGCGGCGCGGGTCACCAGCGGCGCGATCATGCTGGCGTATGACCTGATGGTGGCGGTGACCTCGATCATCGCCATCGGCAGCGTGATGCAGGTGATGTTCGGCCTGTCGTTCAGCGCGTCTATCCTGCTCGGCGGCGGGCTGGTGGTGCTGTATTCGACGCTGGGGGGCATGTGGTCGCTGACGCTGACCGACATCATTCAGTTCATCATCATGACCGTCGGCATGATGCTGGTGCTGATGCCGATGAGCATCGTCAAGGCCGGCGGCTGGGAAGCCTTCACCAGCCTGCTGCCCGCCGGTTACTACCAGCTGTCGTCGATCGGGTTGGACACCATTTTGGTATTCTTCCTGATCTACTTCTTCGGCATTTTGATCGGCCAGGACATCTGGCAGCGGGTGTTCACCGCCCGCAGCGCCAACGTGGCGCGCTTCGCCGGGCTGGGAGCGGGCGTCTATTGCGTGCTGTACGGCGTGACCGGCGCGCTGATCGGCATGGCCGGCAAGATCGTACAGCCGTCGCTCAGCAACACCGACGGCGCCTTCGCCGCCATCGCGCAGGCGGTGTTGCCGGTCGGCGTCAGCGGGCTGGTGGCCGCCGCGGCGTTGGCAGCGCTGATGTCCACCGCCAGCGCCTGCCTGCTGGCCTCTTCCACCATCGCGCTGGAGGACGTATTGCCGGCCATCCGGCGCAAACCTTCCGGCGGGTTGGCCGCCGGGCGCTTCACCACGCTTCTCATGGGCGTGGTCATGCTGGGGCTGGCGTTTGTGGTACGCGACGTGCTGGCGGCGCTGACGCTGGCTTACAACCTGTTGGTGGGCGGCATGCTGATCCCGCTGGTGGGGGCGATCTTCTGGCCGCGCGCCACCAGCGCCGGTGCCATTGCCAGCATGCTGACCGGCAGCCTGTGCGTGGTGGGGCTGATGATCTGGCACGGCATCGACGCCAACAGCCCGATCTACGGCGGCCTGCTGGGCGGCGGCGTCGCCTTCGTGTTGGGCAGCCTGTTGAGCCGCCCGGCAGCGCAGCTGCAGCCGCAAACCGAGCGTTGAGACGAGGCTAATGATCGCGACGAGGTGGAACATGAACAATCGCAATGTGGCGTCACGCCCAAAAATTGAAGTGCGCTCGATAGACTATGTGCCCCGTCACGAGCGGCATGGCAAGGTTTGGCATCAGGCGCCGTTTTGGTTTACCGGTAATTTCGTTTTGACGACGATGGTGGTCGGTTTCACCGGCCCTGCGTTGGGGTTGGGCGCGCTTTATTCGATGCTGGCCATTGCCGCCGGCGTAGGGTGCGGCACGTTCTTCATGGCGTGTCATGCCAATCAGGGGCCGCGCATGGGGCTGCCGCAGATGATCCAGTCGCGGGCCCAATTCGGCCTGCGTGGCGCCATCGTGCCCTTTGCCGCCGTGGTGTTTGTTTACATCGGTTTCAACGTGTTCAACGTTATTCTCGCGACCGATGCGATCAACACGGTGTTGCCGGGGCACCGTCTGCCCTGGTATGCGTTGCTGATCGCGGTGGCCGTGCTGTTGGCGATCGTCGGCCACGATATGCTGCATGCGGTGCAGCGCTGGCTGACCTATGTGATGATGGCGGTGTTCGGCGTGCTGACGATCGGCGCCGCGTTGTCGCTGCGGATGGATGCCGCCGTCGGCGCCGGGCATTTCTCGTGGGCGGCCTTTTTGATTCAGCTGTCGGCCGCCGCCGGCTACCAGATCAGCTACGCGGTGTACGTTTCCGACTATTCGCGCTATCTGCCGCAGGAAACGCCGTCTGCCAAAGTGATCTTTTGGACTTATCTGGGGGCGGCAGGATCGGCGCTTTGGCTGATGTCGCTGGGCGCGTTTCTGGCTTCAGCCTTACCGGCCCCCGATGCGATCGGCAGCGTACAGGCGGTGGGTAATGCCGTTTACCCGGGGTTTGGCACGCTGGCCGTGCTGATCGCCGTGCCCTCGCTGGTCGGCATCATGGCGGTCAACTGTTATGGCGCAATGCTGACCAGCCTCGGCGCGATTGACGCGTTCCGTAAAGTGACGCCGACGTTGAGATTACGCATGATCGGCATTGGCGTCGTCGCCCTGACGGTATTTGCGGTGGCGTTGGCTATCCCGGCAAGCTATCTCGCCAGCTTCAACACCTTCGTGCTGCTGATGCTGTATTTCCTGGTGCCCTGGACGGCGGTGAATCTGATGGACTTTTACGTGGTGCGCGGCGGGCATTACGCGATCGGTGAAATCTTCAACCCGGCGGGGATCTACGGCCGCTGGGGGCGCCCTGGCCTGACGGCCTATGCGATCGGCCTGCTGGCGATGGTGCCGTTCATGACGTTGGGCTTTTACACCGGCCCCTTTGCTGTTTTACTGGGCGGTGCGGATATCGCTTTTCTGGTCGGCCTGCTGGTGGCCGGGAGCGTTTATGTCGTGATGTGCCGGAAGCTCGATCTTGAAGCCGAACGGCGGGTGGCGTTGTGCTGCGAAGGTTTATTGGAAGGAGAACGGGAGTGAAGGAAAAAATCAGCGTCGCATGCTGCCAGTTAGCGTTGCGGGTCGGGGAAGCGGAACACAATCGGGCACTGTCCGCCCAGGCGATCCGCCGGGCGGCGCAGCGCGGCGCCAACGTCATCGTGCTGCCGGAGCTGGTGAACAGCGGCTACGTGCTGCGTGATAAGGCGGAGGCGCGCGCGTTGGCCGAGGCCGAAGACGGGCCTAGCCTCAGCCTGTGGCGGGGCCTGGCGCGCGAGTTGGATGTGGCGATCGTCGCCGGTTTTTGCGAGCGCCTGCCTGATGGCGAGGTGGCCAACAGCGCGGCATTGATCGATGCGCAGGGGGTGAGGGCGATTTATCGCAAAGCGCACCTGTGGCATGAAGAGAGCACCATTTTTACCGCCGGCGATCGGCCGCCGCCGGTCGTCGAGACCCGCTTCGGCCGGTTGGCGGTGATGATCTGTTACGATCTCGAATTCCCTGAGTGGGTGCGGCTGCCGGCGCTGGCCGGCGCTCAGTTGTTGTGCGCGCCGGTCAACTGGCCGCTGGCGCCGCGCCCGCAGGGCGAACGGCCGGCGGAGATGGTGAAGGCGCAGGCCAATGCCGCCGTCAATCGGCTGTTCATCGCGGTGTGCGATCGTTGCGAAACGGAGCGCGGCGTCGCGTGGATCGGCGGCTCGGCGATCGTCGACGCCGACGGCTATCCATTGACGCAGAGCCTGACGGGCGAAGGCATGGTGCTGGCATCGATGGATATCGGCGCGGCCGATGACAAGCGCATCGGCCGCCACAATCACGTGCATCGCGATCGGAGGCCGATGCTGTACTGAAGCGGCGGGGCGGGCTGCCCCGCAGAGGGTTTTTGCCGGCGGCAACAGCCGCCGTTTTGGCGCTTACAGCCAGCCCGATTTCTTCAGCTTCTGATACAGGAAAATGCAGCCGACGGCGGTCACCCCCAGCGTGGCGTGGTAGGCCCACGGGAACTTCAGCTCCGGCATGTCGGCGAAGTTCATGCCGTACAGGCTGAAGACCACCGTCGGAATGGCCAAAATCGCGCCCCAGCCCGCCAGCCGTTTCACCACTTCGTTCTGCTTGACCGTCACCAGCGCCAGGTTGACGTGCATGGCGTTGGTCAGCATTTCACGCATGTCGTCGATATTGCTGACCACCTGATGCGCGTGATCCTGCACGTCGCGCACGTAGGCGCGCAGCTCTTTCGGGATCACCTCTTCGTGCAGGCGGATCAGCTGGTTGCAGATTTCATCCATCGGCAGCGCGGCGTTGCGCAGCGCCAGCAGATGGCGGCGCAGGGTATAGACGTTCTCGATCGCCGCCTGATCGAACTCCGACTGGAACATGTTGGCTTCGATATTCTCGATGGTGCTCTCGAAGCGCGCCACCACGCTGCGGTAGTTGTCCACCACGAAGTCCAGCACCGAATAGAGGGCGAAGCCCGGCCCACGGCACATCTGCTTGCGGTTCTCTTCCGCCTTGGCGCGGATCGGCGCGTAGCTGGGCGAGGCGCCGTGGCGCACCGTCACCAGAAAGTTTTTGCCGACGAAGAAGTGGGTTTCACCGTATTCGATTTCGTCGTGCTCGCCCCACTGCGCGGTTTTAACCACGATGAACAGCGAATCGCCGTAGGTCTCCAGCTTCGGCCGCTGGTGCGCGCACAGCGCGTCTTCGATCGCCAGATCGTGCAGGCCGAACTCCTCCTGCACCTTGCGCATAAACGCCGGTTCCGGCTGCCGGAGCCCCAGCCAGACGAAGGTGTCCGGCTGTTTGACCACCTCGCTGATATCGTCGATGGTCACTTCGCCCAGCCGTTGGCCGGCTTTGTACGCCACACAGTTCACCACCATGCTTTTGCTGTCCATCCGTCCATCCATTAATCAGTCAGGGTTTTGGTGAGAAAATAACACTCATGTTCCACCGGATAATCTTTTAGCGTCATTTGCAGCTGATAGCCGAGTTTTTCGTAGAACGGCCGCGCCTGGAAACTGAAGGTATCCAGGCGAGCGTAGCGGCAGCCGCGCGCCTGCGCCTCGCGTTCGGCGGCGCGCATCAACCGGCCGCCGAGGCCGCTGCCGCGTTGGGAGTCCGCCACCCACAGCCACTCGACGCTCAGCCAGTTGCCCCAGGTTTCGGCGGTCAGCCCGCCGATCACCGTGCCGGCCTCGTCGCGCGCATAGACGCTGAGCGACTTGCGGTGACGGGCGTCGATATGGGGCAGGTTGTAAGCGCGCAGGCCTTGCCTGATCGCATCGAGGGTGTGTTCGTCAATCGCGTCGGTAACGGTAATGTCCATGATTCCTCCTGGGTGATGCGTTAACTTAAGCACACTACGGCCAAAAGGCAACCTATTGAAATGTAATGCAAACGACCACATCCGCTGAGTGGGCTACACTAAACGGGTCATTTCACCCCAGGAGGACGCCATGCCCCGATTGACTTTGCTGGCCGGTTTGCTGCTGTGCAGCGGCCTGCTGCACGCTGCGCCGACGGTCAGCCAACTGCAGGACGGCCTGGAACACCCGTGGTCGCTGGCCTTCTTGCCGGCGGAACAAGGCCTGCTTATCACCGAACGGCCCGGCCGGCTGCGGCTGTGGCAGCAGGGCAAAGGCCTGTCGCCGCCGATCGCCGGCGTGCCGCAGGTTTACGCCGAGGGGCAGGGCGGCCTGCTGGAGGTGTTGCCGGCCCCCGACTTCGCCGCCAGCCGCCGGGTGTACCTCAGCTTCGCCGAACCGGGCGAGGGCGGCAAAGCCGGCACGGCGGTCGGCTACGGCCGTTTGAGCGACGACGGCGCGCGGCTGGAAAACTTCAAGGTGATCTTCCGCCAACTGCCCAAGCTGTCGGTCGGCAATCACTTCGGCGGCAAGCTGGCGTTCGACAGGCAGGGCTACCTGTTTATTGCGCTGGGCGAAAACAACCAGCGGCCGACGGCGCAGGAGACTGACAAGCTGCAGGGCAAGCTGGTGCGGCTGACCGCCGAAGGCGCAGTGCCGCCGGACAACCCCTGGGTCGGCCAGGCCGGCAAACGGCCGGAAGTTTGGTCCTACGGCCACCGCAATCCGCAAGGGCTGGCGCTGAACCCGTGGAGCGGCGCGATCTGGGAGCACGAGCACGGCCCGCGCGGCGGCGATGAGCTCAACATCCCGCAGCCGGGTAAAAACTACGGCTGGCCGCTGGCCACCTACGGCATCAATTATTCCGGCCAGCCGATCCCGGAGGCCAGGGGGGAACGGGTGCCCGGCACCGAACAGCCGCTGCACTATTGGCGGGTTTCGCCCGGCCTCAGCGGCATGGCGTTTTATGACGGGCAGCGCTTCCCCGCCTGGCGGCACTCGCTGTTCATCGGCGCGCTGGCGCAAAAGGAACTGATTCGCCTGACGCTGGAAGGCGACAAGGTGGTGGCGGAAGAGCGGTTGCTGGGCGATCGCGGCGAGCGCATTCGCGAGGTACGTAGCGGGCCGGATGGCTACCTGTATCTGCTGACGGACGAGCGGGACGGCAAGCTGCTGAAAGTCGGGGCGTCGTAACGCCCCGTAGCGATCAGGTAAGTTCGCTCATCACGCCGCGCTGGTAGGCCGGGCGAGCGCGCAGCTGCTGATACCAGCGCTCCATGTTCGGCCGCGAACGGCGGGCTATCGGCATCTCGAACCAGGCGTAGGCGAAGCTGCCGAGCGGAATATCGCCAAAGCCGAACGCGTCGCCGGAGAGGTAAGGCTGGCGTGCCAGCGTCTGTTCAATGACGTCGAAGTGTTTTTCCAGCGTGGCGATCGCCGCTTCGATTTTCGCCATGTCGCGCAATTCCGGCGCGGTGCGTATCAGGCCCCAAAAGACGATGGTGAAGGCCGGGACGATAGTCGAGGTAGTCCAGTCCATCCACTTCTCGGCGGCGGCGCGTGCCTGCAGATCTTGCGGATAGAACGTCGCGTCGCCGAATTTCGCCGCCAGGTAGCGCACGATGGTGTTGGACTCCCACAGCACGAAGTCATCGTCCTGCAGCAGCGGCACCAGGCCGTTCGGGTTCAGCGCGCGGTAACTCTCTTCGTTCACCTTGCCGAACGCGCCGCCGGCGTTGATGTGGGTATAGCTCAGCCCCAGTTCGGCGGCGCACCACAGCACCTTCCTGACGTTGTTCGAATTCTCACGACCCCAAATGGTCAGCATGGGATAACTCCGTTAGCGGATTAAAGACCCTTAATACCTACGCCACAACGCGCTTTTTGTCACACCGCAGGGCACTTTTTGCCTGCCGCTCAGCGCTCCCAGCGGCACACTTCCCAGCCGTGTTCCGCCGCCAGCGCGCTCAACTCGCTGTCGGGGTTGATCACCGTAGCGCTGTCGACGAATTGCAGCATCGCCTTATCGTTGAGGGAGTCGCTGTAGCCGTGGCTGTGTTCGAATTTCAGGTGCGGATGCTGCGCCAGCCAGTGTTGCAGGCGGATCACCTTACCCTGTTGGTAGGTCATGGTGCCGTAGGTGTTGCCGGTGAAGCGGCCGTCGCTGATTTCCACGCCGATCGCCAGCGCATCGTCGGCGCCGAGCTGTTCTGCGATCGGCGCCACCAGGTGCTCGCCGGTGGCGGAGATCACCAGGATGCAGTCGCCGCGCTCGCGGTGCCACTGCAGGCGCTCACGGGCGGCGGGATAGACGCGCGGCAGGATATCGCGGCGAATGTAGCGTTGCACCCAGCCGGCCACGGTTTGCACGCTCAGGCCGGTCAGCGGCGCCAGCGTAGCCTGCATATAGTCTTCCATCGACAGCTTGCCCTGATAATAGAGCTGCATCAGCTGCTGCTCCTGCAGTTCCAGCTCCGCCGGCGCGAAGCCCTGGCCGACCAGCCAGCGGATCCACAGGCTGGCGCTGTCATCGTCAATCAGGGTTTCATCCAGGTCGAATAAGGCTAAATCCATCAGTATTTCTCCGGCAGGCAGGGTATGAGGTCGTTTACAGGATAGCGGATAGCGCCCATCGCCAGCCAGCGGCGTCGGCGAAATTGCGCAGAGCATAAGAAACATTGATGACGGTTTTGCGACAGTTTGTTGAACGTTTGCATAACTTAGAACGCAACAATATTGGCCGCCCCGGCGAGCGCGGTGATAACTATGAGGCAAACGCAGCCACCCGCTGGAGAGAGACAATGTTGATTATTCGCCTGTACGGCAGCCCGATCGCGATCGGGGAAGAAGAGGAACCGCATGATGACGCACCTGACGACGCTGAAGACGCTGCCGCTGCTGGATCTTTCGCAGCTTGACGGCGATGCGCGCCGGCGGCGCGCCTTTCTTGACGATTTGCGCGCGGCGGCCCGCGACGTCGGTTTTTTCTATCTGCGCGGGCACGGTGTGGACAGTGCGCTGAATGCGCGGCTGCAGCAGGGCGCGCGACAATTCTTCGCGCTGCCGGAAGCCGACAAATTGGCGGTGCAGATGGTGCATTCGCCGCACTTTCGTGGTTACAACCGGGCGGCGGCGGAGCTGACGCGTGGCCAGCCGGACTGGCGTGAGCAGTTCGATATCGGCGCCGAACGCCCGGCGCTAACGCTGTCTGACGACACCCCGCGCTGGGCGCGTCTGCAGGGGCCAAACCAGTGGCCGGCGGCGCTGCCGACGCTGAAACCGCTGCTGCTGCAGTGGCAACAGGCGATGACCGCCATGTCGCTGCGGCTGCTGCGCGCTTTCGCTTTGGCGCTGTCGCTGCCGGAGCAGGCTTTCGATCGCTTGTACGGCGAGAAGCCCAACGAACACATCAAACTGATTCGCTACCCGGGGCGGGACGCTACCGCCAGCGCACAGGGCGTCGGCGCGCACAAGGACTCCGGCTTTCTCAGCTTCCTGCTGCAGGACGCGCAAAAAGGGCTGCAGGTGGAGGTGAGCGAAGGGCGGTGGATTGACGCCCAGCCGCGTGAGGACACCTTCGTGGTGAACATCGGCGAGCTGCTGGAGCTGGCGACCAACGGCTACCTGCGCGCCACGGTGCACCGGGTGGAAACGCCGCCGGCGGGGCGCGACAGGCTGTCGATCGCCTTCTTCCTCGGCGCGCGATTGGACGCGGTGGTGCCGTTGTATCAACTGCCGCCGTCGCTGGCGGCGCAGGCGCGCGGCCCGGCCAGCGATCCGCTCAATCCGCTGCTGCGCGACGTGGGGTATAACTACCTGAAAGGCCGCATCCGTTCCCACCCCGATGTGGCACAGCGCTTTTATCGGGACGTCATCGGCGTCTGAACATCAGGCACAAAAAAGCCCGGCGCGCCGGCCGGGCTGATGGCGATTGATTCGGGCGATTATTCCGCCAGCGCCTGCTGCAGATCGGCGATCAGATCTTCCACATCCTCAATCCCCACCGACAGGCGCACCAGCTGCGGCGTGATGCCGGTTGCCAGGCGCTGTTCCAGCGGAATGGAGGCGTGCGTCATGCTGAACGGCTGGCTGATCAGGCTTTCCACGCCGCCCAGGCTTTCCGCCAGGGTGAACAGGCGCGAGCGCTGAATGACCCGGCGCGCATAGGCGTCGTCGCCTTTCAACCGCACCGAGATCATGCCGCCGAAGCGCGTCATCTGGCGCGCCGCCAGCTCATGCTGCGGGTGGCTCGGCAGGCCGGGATAGTAGACGTTTTCCACCTGCGGCTGGCTCTCCAGCCACTGGGCGATGCGCAGCGCGCTGTCGCTGTGGCGCTGCATGCGCAGGGCCAGGGTGCGGATGCCGCGCAGCGTCAGGAAGCTGCTGAACGGATCGAGAATGCCGCCGACCGCGTTTTGCAGGAAACCGAGCTGCTCCGCCAGCGCCGGGTTATCCCCCACCGCCGCGACGCCGGCCACCACGTCGGAGTGGCCGTTGAGGTATTTGGTGGCGGAGTGCACCACCACGTCAAAGCCCAGATCCAGCGGACGCTGCAGATACGGCGAAGCGAAGGTATTGTCCGCCACGCTGATTAGCTGATGCTTTTTGGCGATCGCGGCGATGGCGCTCAGATCCGCCAGTTTCAGCAAGGGGTTGGTCGGGGTTTCCACCCAGATCATTTTGGTATCCGGCTCGATCGCCTGTTCCAGCCCGGCGAGATCCGCCGGTGACACGTAGGTGACGCGCAGGCCGGCGGTGCGGCTGCGCACCTTTTCCAGCAGGCGATAGGTGCCGCCGTACAGGTCGTCTACCGCGATCAGGTGGCTGTCTTTATCGAGCAGCTCCAGCACCGTGGAACAGGCCGCCAGGCCGGAGGCGAAGGCGTAGCCGCGGCTGCCGCCTTCCAGTTCGGCGATGGCGCTTTCCAGCGCGGTGCGCGTCGGGTTGGCGCTGCGGGAGTATTCGTAGCCGGTATGCTCGCCCGGCGCCGGTTGGGCGTAGGTGGAGGTGGCGTAAATTGCCGGCATCACGGCGCCGGTGGCGTCCGGGGTGTAACCGGCGTGAACGGTCAACGTATCAAACTTGGCCATAATGGGTCCTTATTAACGTAATTTTTGGCGCCAGGCGTTTAGCACGTCTGTGCGGGTAATCAGGCCGAGGAAGCGCTCGCCGTCGAGCACCACCGCGACGTGGCCATGGTTGAAAGTGGCCTGCAATTCTTCGTAGCCGGCTTCTTTTTGCAGCGTATGGACCCGCTTGGTCATTGCGCTACTGGCCGGCAGGCTGAAGTGGGCGGCGTCGGCCTGGACGGCGTTCAGCAGATCCCACTCATCGATCAGGCCGACCACCCGATCGCCTTCCAGCACCGGCAGCTGCGAGATGTCGTACAGCCGCATGCGGGCGTGCACGATCGCCAGCGTGTCGTCCGGCGCGGCAGAAACGGCGGCGCCTTCGTCGTGGCGGTAGGCGATCAGATCGCGCAGATCGCCGTGCTGCGGTTTGCTCAGCAGGCCCTGTTCCAGCATCCAGTGGTCGTTATACATTTTAGACAGGTATTTGTTGCCGCTGTCGCAGACAAAGGTCACTACCCGCTTGGGTTCGGTCTGTGCGCGGCAGTAACGCAGTGCGGCGGCCAGCAGGGTGCCGGTGGACGAGCCCGCCAGCACGCCTTCCTTGCGCAGCAGATCGCGCGCGGTGGTGAAGGCTTCTGCGTCGCCGATGCGGTAAGCGTGGCGGACCTGGTCAAAGTCGCTGAGCGGCGGGACGAAGTCTTCGCCGATGCCTTCCACCAGCCAGCTGCCCGCTTCCCCGATGTGGCCGTTGTCGAGATAGTCCGCCAGGATAGAGCCGGCAGGGTCGGCCAGCACGAATTCCGTCTGCGGCGAAACGTCGGCGAAATAGCGGCTCAGCCCGCCCAGCGTGCCGCCGGAGCCGACGCCAACCACGATAGCGTCTACGTCATGCTCCATCTGCTGCCACAGTTCGGGCGCGGTGGTGGTGGTATGGGCCGCCGGGTTGGCCGGGTTGTTGAACTGATCGATATAAAAGGCGCCGGGGATCTCCCCGGCCAGGCGTTTGGCGTAATCCTGATAGTAAGCCGGATGCCCCTTGCCGACGTCCGAGCGGGTCAGCAGCACTTCCACGCCCAGTGCGCGCAGGTGGAAGATCTTCTCGCGGCTCATCTTGTCCGGTACCACCAGCAGCAGCTTATAGCCTTTCAGCGCCGCCACCAGTGCCAGTCCCAGGCCGGTATTGCCGGCGGTGGCTTCGATGATGGTGCCGCCCGGCTGCAGCTTGCCGTCGCGCTCGGCCTGCTCGATCATTGACAGCGCCACGCGGTCTTTGATCGAACCACCGGGGTTTTGATTCTCCAGCTTGACGAACAGCCGGCACGGGCCGGTATCGAACTGGGTCAGTTCCAGCATCGGGGTATTGCCAATCATCTCGATGACGGAATGGGGGATCGCCATGACTCATCTCCAGGATTATTCGGTATAAAAGTCGTTATATGGATGATAACGCTGAGGATAAGCGCTTTAAAAAGAACAAATAACGGTTATATATGCCATTATGGAATATATTAATCTTTTTTAGACGTATAGATGCGCAGATGTTTAGCGGTGCAGATGCTTGGCCGTGTAGCCGTGGGTGGATGCAAAAATACGCGTCGCGATGCTTTTTTGAACGATAAGCGGGGGCCTGCGTACAGTTATGTAAAAATGCTGAAAATTCACGCTAAACCCTGCAAAAATAAGATAAATCACATAAACTCACAGCAAGGGCATTTTCGGTGCGTTGCGTTACCCGCTATGGGCGCCGCAGGGGGTTGCGGCCGGCACGCGCGCACCGGGCCACTCTCGCTGGTTGGCTTAAAACGTGAACATGTTTGAAAGTTAACGCTATTTCAATGGTTTGAATGGACACTCTGGCGACGTCATGATGAAAAAAAACTTATCCACTTCCCTGAAAAAACTGACCTTCAGCGTAGGCATCCTGTTGCTGGCCGCCCCGGCCGTGCACGCGGCCGAGCCGCCGGCGCCGCCGCAGGTAGACGCCAAGGCCTACATTCTGATGGATTACAACAGCGGCAAGGTGCTGACCGAAGGCAATGCCGACACCCGTCTCGATCCCGCCAGCCTGACCAAGATCATGTCCAGCTACGTGATCGGCCAGGCGATCAAGGCCGGCAAGATCAAGCCGGAAGACCTGGTCACCGTCGGCAAAGACGCCTGGGCGCCCGGTAACCCGGCGCTGCGCGGTTCTTCGCTGATGTTCATCAAGCCGGGCGATCAGGTGCCGGTACTGGAGCTGAATAAGGGCATCGTGATCCAGTCGGGCAACGACGCCAGCATCGCGCTGGCGGACTACGTGGCGGGCAGCCAGGATTCGTTCGTCGGCCTGATGAACAACTACGCCAAATCCCTGGGCCTGCAGAATACCCACTTCCTGACGGTGCACGGTCTGGATGCGGAAGGGCAGTACAGCACGGCGCGCGACATGGCGCTGCTGAGCCAGGCGCTGATCCGCGACGTGCCGGACGAATACGCGCTGCATAAAGAAAAAGAGTTCACCTTTAACAAGATCCGCCAGATTAACCGTAACCGCCTGCTGTGGAGCAGCAACCTGAACGTCGACGGCATCAAGACCGGTTACACCAGCGGCGCCGGCCATAACCTGGTGGCGTCGGCCACCGACGGCCCGATGCGTCTGATCTCGGTGGTGCTGGGCGCGCCGAGCGATCGCGTACGCTTCAGTGAAAGCGAAAAGCTGCTGACCTGGGGCTTCCGCTTCTATGAAACCGCGACGCCGATCAAGGCCGATAAGCCGTTCGTCACCCAGAAAGTGTGGTTCGGCGACGTCAGCGAAGTGCCGCTCGGCGTGGCGAAAGACGCCTCGGTCACCATTCCGAAAGGGCAGATGAAAAACCTGAAGGCCAGCTACAAGCTGACCCAGCCGACGCTGGAAGCGCCGCTGGCGAAAAACCAGGTGGTCGGCACCATCGATTTCCAGCTGGACGGCAAAACCATCGAGCAACACCCGCTGGTGGTGATGCAAGAGGTGAAAGAGGGCAACTTCTTCAGCCGCATCTGGGATATGGTGATGATGAAGCTGAGCCAGTGGTTCGGCGGGATCTTCGGCTAAATACCCTGATGTGAGGCGCGCGCCCCGGGTGCAAGATTCTCGACCAAGCCGCAACGGAGACGTTGCGGCTTTTTTTTCGCGAGTTCCTGGGGCGCGGTGATTAAAAGTAGTCCACCAGCATGGTGGCGCCGCTGGTGAAATCGCCTTCCGCCAGGGTGACGGCGCTGTTTTTCACCGGCACTGCATCAAGCGTCGGCGGATTGGCGTAATCGATGTTCAGCGGCGTATTGATGGCGAAGGCCTTACCGTTGGCCAACAGCTTGATGCCCAATCCATTGACGCTGCTGGTTAACACGCTGCCGTCGAAGGCCGCCGCGCCGCCCATGATCTTCATTTTCAGCTGGCGGCTGTTATCCAGAAACTCGCATTTGATGCTGTAATCGATGCGTTGCATATAGCGATTGCCGTCGATGCGCTTGATGCCGACCTTGCCGAAGTCGATATCGATGGTGCGCCCGTCATTGATCACGCAAGGCGGAGGCGCCACCACGGTGGCGGTGATGTTGACCTTGGTGCCCTGGTCGGCGGCCTGGGTGGTGGCGCTGATCAGGCTCAGCGACCACAGCAGAGCGCAGCGTGTTTTTTTCGTCATGTTCATTCTGGCTCCCGTTTCAAGGTGCGCTGAAGATCAGCGTGGCCGAGCCTGACAGCGGGCCGGTGGCGATGCTGGTGTAAGGCACATTGTTCTTCACCGGCACAAAGGTTACGGTGTCGTTGCCCAGCCCGTTGACGATGCGCGTTCTGAAGGCATTGTTGGGCTTTACCACCGCGCCGTTGTACACCATGGCCACGCCGACGTTAGGGTTGCTGGTTTTGATAAAATCGCTGGAGAAGCCACTGGCGTCGCTGACCATGCGGATCAGAATATCCTGCGTCGCGCTCTGGTCGTCGCATTGGTAGCTGAGCGCCTTGTCCTGTTTGATTTGGGCGTCGCTGGCGCTTTGAGTCAGAAAGTCCTGGCGGATCTGGCCAAAGTCGACATTGATTTGCTGGCCGTTGTTGATGGTGCAACTGGTGGTGACGAAGTAGGCGTCGTTGTCGGCGATCAGGCGCCAGCGATAAACGCCGCACTGCGGGCAACCCGGCTGATCGTTGGTCTGAATAAAGTTTATTTGGCCGATGACGTCGCCCTTGTTCACCTTGATGTCCGGCGTTGGGAAACGGTTCAACACGATATAGACCCGGATGGCGACCGACTGGGTCTGTAACCCGGTAAGGCTGAGTACGCTGATACCTGATGGCACCGGAGAGTTGTAATCGCTACCGTTGATGGTGGTACCGCTGCCGATGGTGCCAAAAATCGCACTGTTCATCGACAGCGCCGGGCTGTCGGTTTTGAGATAGTCATACCAGCTCGCGACGTCGTTTTTACAGGTGACCTGGCTGACGTTGACGATTTCGTTTTTGCCATAAGAAAGCTGTGGCCCGATGCGTACCCGGACGTCAACCGGCGTGGTCGAGCCCCCGGGTGGAATCAGTCCGCCATCGGACGTGCGGCAGGTAAATGCGTTGGCATTGCCAAGCAGCATGAAGAAAGATAATGCCAGGCAGCAACGTAAAAATAGCAGGGCTGTTTTTCTCACGATAATATCCCAATATATATAAATAGTGTGCGGCATTACTCCGCAATGAAATATCGCCAATCAGGCCGGTTGGCCATATTTATTCCGTTAAAGGGGAGTGAGGGCATCTCTGTTGGGGATGCCGTCGTTATCACCGTTCAGCAACGCGGTGGGATACCACCTCAACGAGTTGTTGATAGAGCCGTCCGTCACAATCACTTTTTGCCGGGCGACAAGATCCAACAACAGCCGCCGAGCCCGGTAAACACCGACGTTGACGGCATTGGCCAGTTGCCGCGTCGATAGCCATTGCTGCGGCGGCGGCAGACCGGCGACGGGGCACTTGCGGGGTGACTGCGCAAATAATGTTTGCAGCAGATCGTGCTGCAATTGCCGTATTTCCTTTTGTTTCGGAGATAACGCTTCCATAGCACTTCCTCTGTATTCCGATTGCCGTATTCCTAAGAAAAAACAAACTTTCGCTGCCTACCAACAACGAGGTAAAACGCGAACAAAGAAAAATCCTATCTATTTATCAGGATTGAAAAAAAAGGCGTTGCCCGCCCCGTTTTTACCTATACCAAGGCAGGGGTGGCGTCACGCTGAAACCTAAAATTTTGGTTTATTATATTCACAAAGTGCCACTTTGCGATCTGATTACTTGGGAATCACAGAAAAACAGGATATTGCTCTATAAAAGCATCTTTTACGATCTATGAGCCTAAAAATAACAGTAAATTAACTTCAATTAGGAAATAAATTGCGAATGTTCGCCTTGATCAAAAAAAGCCTTTTTTTGCTTGGAGGCATTTGCCAGAATATTCATCGCCGAACAAGAAGGGCGGATTAGAAAGTATTGGTCTCTGCTTGTTGTGATTTTGTTTATTTTTATATGACGAATTCATTAATGGGTGGGCCGCTGCGAACTTGCCGTAATCGACATGTTTATTGTCGGCGCCTTTGGGTTTTGGCAGTTAACCAACCAGCAAGATGCTAAAGAATCAGGGCTGCGCATATATAAGCGCGAGCGGGTTTCCTGTTGCTCTTTTTCTTGATTGGAATATGCATTTTTTCTTATAAGGAATATAGGTTCTATGAAACTTAACAAAATCATGATGGCTGCAGTGATTGCATTTGGCGCAAGTTCTTTTGCACAGGCAGCCGATCAGGGACACGGTAAGGTCACCTTCACGGGCTCTATTATTGATGCGCCATGCTCTATTGCACCCGAGTCGATCGATCAGACCGTAGATCTGGGCCAGGTTTCCAACGTGGCGTTGAAAAACGGCGGCAAATCCAACCCGCGTCCGTTTGAAATCAAACTGGAGCAGTGTGATATCACCACGCTGAAAACCGTTAAAACCACCTTCAGCGGCGTAGCGTCGTCCACCGACAAGGATCTGTTGGGTATCGCGGGTACCGCCAGCGGCGCCGGCGTAGCCATCTCTTACAATGGTCAGCCGATCAAACTGGGTGAAGCGACTACCGCGCAGACCCTGAACACCGGCAACAACACTCTGCATTTCGCCGCCTACCTGCAGGGTGAAGGCGCTTCCGCCGCCATCGTTCCGGGCGATTTCACTGCCGTAGCCGATTTCACCCTGGCTTATCAGTAAGTGAGTCCGAAGGCTTAATCAACCAGGCATGGGGTTCGCCGCATGCCTGGTGAATCTCCCTGTCAAAGGAATGTCGCGATGTTTTTACCAAGGAATCGAGCGGGTGCCGTTCTTTTGGCGTCGTTGGCGTTTGCGCCCGGCTATGCAACTTCCGCCGCGCAGGGGTGGGGCAAAGTCAACATGCACGGCGCCATTATCGACACCGCCTGCGCCATTGCCGCCGGCAGCCGCGATCAGACGATCGATATGGACACTATTCCTCTCGGACAGATCATTCGTGACGGCCAGGGGATGACCAAACCTTTCAGTATCGAATTGGTCAATTGCATTTTGGAACGGCCGGAAAACAAGCCCGACTGGAAATTCTTTCAGGTCACGTTTGATGGTTATGCGGAAGGTGCTCTGTTTGGCGTACAGGGCGATGCGCGCGGCGTTGCCTTGGAGATAAAAGACAGCAGCGGCACGGCGGTTATTCCAGGGAAACCTTTGCCGATGGAGGGAATAATACCGGGAAACCGAGTGCTGAATTATTCCATGACGTTGATGCCGAATCACCAGCCGTTGAAGGTGGGAGCGTATTTTTCCACAGTGCGTTTTAAGCTGGATTATTTTTGATTTTTTCTCGTACTGACGGTTAATTCGTTATTGAAAGGACTTTATTATGCTTTCACCGGCAGGGAAGTTATTTCGTCTTCAGGCCTTGGGGCTTTGCGTTGCCCTTTCTCTGGGAAATCCAATCGCGTTGGTCTATGCCGCCGACGTGATTCAATTCAATACCGACGTATTGGACATCAACGATCGTAAAAATATCGATCTGAGCCAATTTACGCGCAGCGGCTACATCATGCCGGGCGTTTATACCATGGTGGTGCACGTCAATAAGAACGATCTGCCGGAACAGCCGGTAACGTTTATGGCGACCGAGAACGATCCTAAAGGCAGCGAAGCCTGTCTTTCGCCGGAATTGGTCAACCAACTGGGGCTGAAAGAAAAACTGTTAAGCACGCTGAACTGGACGCACGGCGGCCGTTGCCTTGACGCCTCCAGTCTGGCGGGGATGGAAGCCCGCGGCGATCTTGCCAGCTCCTCACTGTATCTGAACATTCCTCAGGCCTATCTGGAATACAGCTCGGAAAACTGGGACCCGCCTTCGCGCTGGGATGACGGTATTCCCGGGCTGCTGTTTGACTATAACGTCAACGCCCAAACGCAAAAGCATCAGAAAGGCGGCAGCAGTTACAGCCTGAGCGGCAACGGTACCGGTGGCGCCAACCTGGGCGCCTGGCGTCTGCGCGCCGACTGGCAGGCCAACCTCAACCATCAGACCGGTTCTTCTCAGCCTACCGATAAACAGTTCGACTGGAGCCGCTATTACGCCTACCGGGCGATCCCGGCGCTGCGTTCGCGGCTGACGATGGGTGAGGATTACCTGAACTCCGACATTTTCGACAGCCTGCGCTTTACCGGCGTCAGTCTGCGATCCGACGACAGCATGTTGCCGCCCAACCTGCGCGGCTATGCGCCGGAAGTGACCGGCGTGGCGAAAACCAACGCCAAGGTGGTGGTCAGCCAGCAGGGGCGCGTGCTGTATGAAACGCAGGTAGCGGCGGGGCCGTTCCGCATTCAGGACATCAACGATGCGGTTTCCGGCGAGCTGGACGTGCGTGTCGAAGAGCAAGACGGCAGCGTGCAGGAGTTCAAGATGAACACCGCCAACATTCCTTATCTGACGCGGCCGGGTACGGTGCGTTACAAGCTGGCGACGGGCAAACCGTCAGAGTGGGGGCACCATCTGCGCGGGCCGATGTTCGGCACCGGCGAGTTCTCCTGGGGGATCAGCAACGGCTGGTCGCTGTACGGCGGGGGCATCGCCGGCGGCGATTACAACGCGCTGTCGCTGGGGATCGGGCGCGATCTGATGGCGCTGGGGGCGCTGTCGTTCGATGCCACGCAGTCGCGTGCGCGTTTGCCGCAGGATGGCACGCTGACCGGCGGTTCGTACCGGCTGAGCTATTCGAAGAACTTCGATGAATACGACAGCCAGGTCACCTTTGCCGGTTACCGCTTCTCCCAGGAAGATTTCATGAGCATGGGGGACTACCTGGATGCGCGTTACGAAGGGGGGCGCAGCGGCAAGAGCAAGGAGATGTACACCATCACCTTCAACAAGCAGTTCCGCGAACTGGGGCTGAGCACCTATCTCAACTACAGCCACCAAACCTACTGGGATCGGGCGCCGAACGATCGTTACAACCTGATGGTATCACGCTACTTCGACATCGGCGATTTCAAGAACGTCAGCGTGTCGCTGTCGGCCTATCGCAACCGTTATAACGAGCGCAACGACGACGGGATGTATCTGTCGCTGTCGCTGCCCTGGGGCAGTGCAGGCACGCTCAGTTACAACATGACGCTCGATCGCGAAGAGAACGCTCACCGGGTCGGGTACTACAACCGGGTCGATGAACACAACAACTATCAGATCAGCGCCGGCGCCGCACGCAGCGGAGCGACGGCCAGCGGTTATTACAGCCATCAGGGCGACATGGCGCAGATCAACGCCAACGCCAGCTACCAGGCCGGCCGCTACAGCGCCGTCGGCATCGGTGCGCAGGGCGGCCTGACGATGGCGGCGGAAGGGGCGGTGCTGCACCGCGTCAATACGCCGGGCGGGACGCGCTTGCTGCTCGATACCGAAGGCGTCGCCGGTGTGCCGGTACGTGGCTACGGCAGTACGGTGCTGACCAACCGTTACGGCAAGGCGGTGGTGGCGGATGTAAATAGCTACTACCGCAACAAGGCCAGCATCGATCTCAACAGCCTGAGCGACAACGTCGAGGCGACGCGTTCCGTGGTGCAGGCCACGTTGACCGAGGGGGCCATCGGCTACCGCAAGTTTGAAGTGATTGCCGGTGAGAAGGCGATGGCGATCGTCAAGCTGGCGGACGGCAGCGAGCCGCCGTTTGGCGCCACGGTGCTGAATGCCCGCAAACAGGAGACCGGCATCATCAATGACGGCGGCAGCGTTTACCTGTCCGGCCTTAACCCCGGCGAGCGCATGAGCGTGCACTGGAACGGCGCGGCGCAGTGTGAAATCCAGCTGCCGTCGCCGCTGCCGGCCGAAATGTTGATGAACACGTTGCTGCTGCCTTGCCGTCCTCTTGCCGGCAGCAAGCCGGCGGCTGACGCCAACTGACATACACCCGGCGGAGCCCGCTCCGCCGCTAAACCGCCGGAGCGGGCTCGTCCGCTTCCGGCCGACTGGAACCGTGAAGACATGATGAATCTGACTATGACCAGAAAGACCGTTTTCCTTGTGGGCCCGCTCGCCGCCGCGTTGACGATCGGCGCGGTCAGCCTGCCCGCTCATGCGGCTATCGCGCTGGATCGCACGCGCGTGATTTTCGACGGCGACCTGAAAACGGTCAGTCTCAACATCAGTAACCAGAACAAACAGTTGCCGTATCTGGCGCAGGGATGGATCGAAGACGATCGCGGCAACAAAATCCAAAGCCCTTTCACCGTGCTGCCGCCGGTGCAACGGGTGGAGCCGGGTAAACCGAGCCAGGTGAAGATCCAGTCGCTGCCGGCCGCGCGTCAGCTGCCGCAGGACAGGGAGACGCTGTATTACTTCAACCTGCGCGAGATCCCGCCGCGCAGCAATAAGCCGAACACGCTGCAGATAGCGCTGCAGACGCGCATCAAAATGTTTTATCGCCCGGCGGCGCTCGCCCCGAAAAAGAACGCCGCACCGTGGCAGGAGCAGCTGACGCTGACCCGGCAGGGCGACAAGTACGTGGTGAACAACCCGACCCCTTATTACGTGACGATCGTTGAGGCGAGCGCCGGCAAGGGCGGAAAAGGAGCGGCGGGCTTTGAACCGCTGATGGTGGCGCCGAAGGCCAGTGCCCCGCTGAACGTCTCCGCCGCGAGCCTCGGCAACGGCCCGTCGCTGGCATACATCAACGATTACGGTGGGCGGCCGCAGTTGAACTTCCGCTGCGCCGGCAATGCCTGCCAGGTCGTGCCGGTCGCCAAATGACGATCCGCGCGCAAGCAGGGAAGACAGAGTGAATACAGCGGAGTGAACGAATCATGCAACGAAAGATCCCCATGCTGTTGGGAAAGGCCTATGAACGTCATCAGCGACGCACTATCGGCCTGACGGTATTGGCCGCGCTGATGGTACCGCTGACGGCAGGCACGATGCTGATGCTGATGCCGCCGGCCCGCGCGGTGGACAACTGGGACGTGGAGGGCGCGAACGGCACGCTCCACGTCTACGGCGCGTTGACGGAAAGCGCCTGCAGTCTGGAAATGACCACCGCTCGTCAGGAAGTGTGGCTGGGGGAGACGGGAACGGCGCACTTCCAGCGCCCGGGCGATCGCGGCACGCCGGTGGCGTTCGAGCTGACGCTGAAAGACTGTCTGCGGGCGCCGGCGAGTAACCGCGACGCCTGGACCGGGGTTCTGGCCTGGAGCGGCAGTCAACCTGCGGTGTCCGTGGCGTTTGCCGCGCCTGCGGATGACGACGCGCCGGGTTTGGTCAGGGTAGCCGGCGTCACCGGCTTGGGGCTGCTGTTGGCGGATGCCAGCGGCCTGCCGGTGCGCCTCGGCGCGCGTAACAAACCGATCTTGCTGACGCCGGGGCAAAACACCCTGACGTATACGGTGACGCCGGTGCGAACCCCGGCGACGCTGAGCGCCGGCGCCTACCGTGCGGCGATCGATTTCCGCCTTTATTACGACTAATACGCCGCTTGCGTCGGACCGGCGCAAGCACAACCAAAGGGAGTGGCGACATGCGCGCGACAGAGACGAACCGGCGCCGGAGCGCGCTGTTGGGGGCAGGCATGGTCATGGCGGCCGGCATGATGGCGCCGCCGGCGACTGCGGCGGAAAACATGCGCTTTCACGGTACGCTGGTAGCCGAGCCGTGCGTCATTCAGCCGGGAGATGAGGATATCCAACTGGATTTCGGCACCATCGTCGACAAATACCTGTATCTGAACACCCGCACCCATAGCCAAAGCTTCGCGTTGCACCTGACCGAGTGCGATCTCAGCCTGGGCAATACGGTGGCCATCACGTTTACCGGCACCGAGAACGCTAAGCTGCCCGGCCTGTTGGCGCTGGATGCCGGCAGCCTGGCCTCGGGGATCGGCATCGGGCTGGAGGACAGCACCGGCAAGGCGCTGCCGCTCAATCGCGCCAGCGATAAATTCCGCCTGAATTCCGGTAACACCACGCTCACGCTGCAGGCCTATGTGCAGGGGGAGCCGGAGGCCATCCAATCGAAGTCCATCGGCCGCGGCACCTTCAGCGCGGTGGCCACTTTTACGTTGGAATACGAATAAGCGTCTACAAGGACAAAAAACGCAATGATGATAAAGCCCCTCAATCGCGCCCTGCGCATGGGCCTGCTGTGCCTGTTGGCGTTGAGCGCCGCCGCCTGTCAAAACCAAAAGTCGGGCAAGCCGGCTGTGAACACCAAAAATCAGGCTGTGCAAGCTCCGTCAGAAGAGGCTTTGCGCAAGCAGCGTGAGGCCGAGCAGCTGCAGCAGTGCCAGGAGCAACTGGGTGCATTGCGCACGATCGACGAGAAACAATATCAGCGCTATAAACAGGCCTTCGACAGCCTGATGAGCGGCGCTTCGCAGTACGCCAACTTGCGCGCACGGGTAAACGGCGACACGCAGGAGACGGTGGATGCGCTGTATCGCTACAAGGTCAACTATCTGTGCGCCGGGGTGAATCAGGCGGTGTTGACCGGCTTGGCGGATCGCGGGGAGCAGGTTAAATGAGGCTGCGCCTGCTGGGCTGTGCGGCTCTGCTGTTCACCGGCGTCGCGCAGGCGGACGACGGCGTGCCGGCGCTGCTGCAGTTTGCCGAGCAGTATCAACGGCAGAACACCGGGCCGGCGAGCGAAAACGCGGCGCCCGCCGACCGCGGGGCGGGGCAAAAAAAGCGTGAGCCGGCAAAGCGTCCGTCGGATACCCACCAGCCTGGTTCCCCGGCCAAAGCTTTTACGCTGAGCCAGGAATTATTGGCGCGTGACCAACAGCTGGCGCGCCAGCGAATGGAACTGACGGTGTTGCGCCAGGAACTCGCCGCGCTGCGGGCGGAGAAAGCAGCACCACCCGTCGCGACGTTGCCCGATTCGTCAACGCTGCAGCAGTGGATCGCCGGGCTGGGCGCCGCCTGGCGCGGCTCGCCCGATGCGCAGCGCGCCGAGGCGCTGCTGCGGCAGGCGACGCAGGAAACCGCCAAAACCAAAGCGACGGCGATGCAGGCCGAACGGCGCGTCACCGAGCTGGAGTCCGCTGCGCAGGCATCGGCACAGACGCTTGCACAACGCCAGCGCGAGCACCAGGAGGAACTGCACGCTCTGCGTACCGCGCTGGAGGCGAGTGAGCAGAAGCGGGCCGATGAGCAGAAAGTGACCCAGCAGGCGCGCGAAGCGCTGTTGGCGCTGCATAAGCGGCTGCAATGGGAGGTGACGCCGGAGCAGTTGAAGGATGAACGCAAGCGTTTGTCCTATGCGGCGGGCAGTGCGCTGGGGCGGGATATTCAGGGGGTAGTGACGGAGCGTCAAAGCTGGGGCGTACCGGTGGACCGCGACAGCCTGTTGGCGGGCGTCATCGATAGCGTGTCGGGGCGTTTGCAGCTGCCGCCGGATGAACTGAATACGCTGACGGCGCAGGCGGATGCCGCCGCCATGGCCGCGCGTGAGAAACGCGTTAACGAACAGCGGCGGCGTGATGAAGATTATCTGGCGCAGTTCAGTCAACAAAAGGGCGTAAAACAATCGGCGATGGGCTTTTGGTATCGGGTGGATTACGCCGGAGAGGGCGCGCTGGCGCCAACGGCGGTGGTCGATGTGGTCGTGAAGGAGAAATTGACCGACGGCACGGTGATCCAGGATATGGAACTGAGCGGCAAGGTGCTGTCGCAACCGCTGTCCGAGTATCCGCCGCTGTTCAGGGAGGCGATAAGCCATCTGCATAACCACGGTTCGCTGACGATGGTCGTGCCACCGGCGCTGGCCTACGGCGAAACCGGCTACCCGCCGAAAGTGCCACCTAACGCCACCATGATTTATGAATTACGCATCGACAACAGTCAGGCTCCGACAAAGGGGGCCCAGGCGGTTAAACGGGAAGCCGGAACGGCGGGAGGGCAGGGATGAACACCATGATAAAAATCGCGCTATTTGATGAAAACCGTTACTTCAGCGCCGGTTGGCAGGAGGCCCTGGCGCTGCATTTCAGCACTTACGGCAAGCGCACGCTGTTACTGGATGCGCAGCAGATTCACGAAGCCGATCTGGTGTTCTGCTATTTTCCTCCCGGCGTGCAAAGCTGCTTTTGTCACTTCTTTGAGGCGCAGGCCGCAGGGCGCAAAACGCTGTATTTCTCGTTGCGAACGCCGGAGGGGCGGCATAAACGCACCGTCGGCACCCGCTGCTCGCTGGAGGCCGGCGTCATTTACCACGATACGCCGCTGGTATCGGCATTGTATCAGGTGAGCGCCGAACTGGAGCGGCGCAGCAAATGGCCGGGTAGGCCGGGTTGTGGCATGAACTGCGTATGTCAGCACCGAGGCCTGACGCTGCGGGAACAGGAGATCATGCGCTGCATGACGCGGGAGATGGGGGTGACGCAAATTGCGCGGATGCTGGACATCAGCGTGAAAACCGTCAGCAATCACAAGATGAGCGTTATGCGCAAGATGGGATTCCGGCGTAATGCCGAACTTTACGGTTGGCTGCGGCACAGCGCCCGTCCCGGCGCCGTGGGGGCTCGAGCCGGCATTCAGCCGGGCGTTGCGGCAGGGAAAGAGCGGCATTGAAACGGCGCCGGCCAGATCGGAACGGCCGGCGCCTTTAGTGATTCGCCGTGGCGGTCAATTGCAGGCCACGACCTTGATCGCCAGCCCGCCCTGGGAGGTTTCGCGGTATTTGGCGTTCATGTCTTTGCCGGTTTCGTACATGGTTTCGATCACCTTATCCAGACAAACTCGCGGTTCGCTGGTGCGGCGCATCGCCATGCGCGCGGCGTTGACCGCCTTGACGGCGGAAATGGCGTTGCGTTCGATGCAGGGCACCTGAACCTGGCCGGCGAGCGGATCGCAGGTCAGCCCCAAATGGTGCTCCATGGCGATCTCCGCCGCGATGCACACCTGCGCCGGGCTGCCGCCCAGCAGCTCGGTCAACCCGGCCGCCGCCATCGAACAGGCTACGCCCACTTCCCCCTGACAGCCCACTTCGGCACCGGAGATCGAGGCGTTCATCTTGTACAGCGCGCCAATCACGCCGGACGCCAGGAAATAGCGGGTGTAGGAGTTGGCGTTCACCGGGCGGATGAACTTGTCGTAGTAAGCCAGCACCGCAGGGATGATGCCGCAGGCGCCGTTGGTCGGCGCGGTGACCACGCGGCCACCGGCGGCGTTCTCTTCGTTGACCGCCAGCGCGAACATGTTGATCCAATCGACCACGTTCATCGGGTCGATATTGTTCTTGTCGCCGGTCACCAGAATGCGGCGCAGCGCGGCGGCGCGGCGCGGCACTTTCATCGGGCCGGGCAGCAAGCCTTCGGTGTTGATGCCGCGTTCGATACCGGCGTTCATCACCTGCCAGACGTCGGCGAAGTGCGCGTCGATATCCGCCTTGCTGCGCACCGCCAGCTCGTTCTGCATCACCAGGCCGGACAACGACAGCCCGGTGTCTTTGCAATGCTGCTGCAGGTCGTGCGCCGATTTGAACGGGTAGGGCACCGGCGTGGCGCCCTCGGCGGATTGGCCGAAGTGCTCTTCGTCAACGATGAAACCGCCACCGATCGAGTAATAGGTTTTGCTGTGCAGCAGGCGTTCACCGGCGAAGGCGCGGATGCGCATGCCGTTTTCGTGCAGCGGCAGGTTGTCGCTGTGGAAGTTCATACCGCCGTGCAGCGGGAAATCCACCTCGTGATGGCCGTTGGCCAGTGACAGGCGGCCGCGCTGTTCGACGTCGCGGATAAAGCCCGGAATGCTGTCGATGTCCACGTTGTGCGGCAGGTTGCCGGCCAGGCCCATGATGATGGCGATATCGGTGTGGTGGCCTTTACCGGTCAACGACAGCGAACCGTACACGTCGACCACCACGCGGGTAGTGTCCTGCAGCTGCTGGTGGGCGATCAGATCGTCGACGAACTGTTTGCCGGCTTTCATCGGGCCAACGGTGTGGGAGCTGGATGGGCCGATGCCAATTTTGAAAATATCGAAAACGCTGACCATGGTCTCGCCTCCTTCTTCAGGTTTCAGGCGGTGAATACGGGAAATGGGGGAGTGCGGGAGGGCCGGCGCGCAGCGGCGCCGGCCGGACGTGATTAGCCGAGCAGGCTGAACACGATAGCAGAGATGGCGATCAGACCCATCACAACCACGAACACGTTGCTGATGTGGCCGCTGTACTTGCGCATGGCAGGCACTTTACGGATGGCATACATCGGCATCAGGAACAGCAGCATGGCGATGATTGGGCCGCCCAGGGTTTCGATCATGCCCAGGATGCTTGGGTTCAGGGTGGCGACGATCCAGGTGGTCACCAGCATGAAGATTGCGGTCATGCGGTTCAGCTTGGCGGTGCTGACGGTTTTGCCGCGGCTCTTCATCGACTTGGCAACCAGGCCGTTGAAGCCTTCACGGGCGCCCAGGTAGTGGCCCAGGAACGATTTGGTGATGGCGACGAAGGCGATAACCGGCGCGATGTACGCGATCATCGGGTTGTTAAAGTGGTTAGCCAGGTAAGACAGAATCGAGATGTTCTGCGCCTTGGCTTCCGCCAGGTTTTCCGGCGTCAGGCTCAGCACGCAGCTGAACACGAAGAACATCACGGTCAGCACCATCATGATGTGTGCATAAGCCAGAATGCGGGAGCATTTTTTCTCGGCGTCTGCGCCGTACTCTTCGCGTTTGGCGACGGCGAAGGCGGAGATGATCGGCGAGTGGTTGAAGGAGAACACCATTACCGGGATCGCCAGCCACAGGGTCATGATCAGGCCGTGGCCCATGCCGGTACCGCTGCCGGACAGCGACACGTTTTCGAAGATGGCGCCGGTCCAGTTAGGTATCAGATACACCGCCAGCAGCATCAGCACCGCGACGAACGGGAAGACCAGGATGCTCATGGTTTTCACGATGGCCTGCTCGCCGAAGCGCACGATGGTCATCAGGCCGACGATCAGGATCAGCGACAGGATGGCGCGCGGTGGCGATGTCATGCCCAACTGGTGGGTGATGAAGCTGTCGACGGTGTTGGTGATCGCCACGCTGTAAACCAGCAGAATCGGGTAGATGGCGAAGAAGTACAGCAGGGTAATCAGCTTACCGGCGGTGATGCCGAAGTGCTCTTCTACCACGGCGGTGATGTCTTCACCGGGATTTTTGCCGGACAGAACGAAACGGCACAGGCCGCGGTGGGCAAAGAAGGTCATCGGGAAAGCGATGATGGCCATGATGATCAGAGGAATCAAACCGCCGATACCGGCGTTGATTGGCAAGAACAGGACGCCTGCGCCGATGGCGGTGCCGTACAGGCCCAACATCCACATGGTATCCGTTTTACGCCAGGTACTGCTGGAGCCCGAGGCCGCAGAGGCAATTGTGCCGGTCTGTGTAGTGTCCATAAATATCTCCGAAGTGAACACGAATTTAAAATTAAAAGGCAAAACTTAAGGTTAAACCGTCAAACGTCCTATTCAGGCAACGCTTGCGGTAAGAATCAGGTGTTGCTTGCGGGGATGTTTTGGCGTCCCCCTGGTTGTTTATTGCGTTCATTACCAAGGCACAGCGCCGGGTAATTCACTAAAGACTTTTCACCGTCACGGGTGATAAAAGTCGTTATCGCTGCCGACAGGTCTTTGCCTGTCGATTTTTGTTGGCGGCAAGATAACGATTTACAGTAGAAACAACCGTGATCCTGCTCTCAAATGCGTAATATGTGCAGTTATCCGCTGTTTTATCGATTTTTCGCGCATTTGTTGCACATTTGTGTAAGATTTTGTGCTGAGAACGCTCTCATAAAGATTTCTGCGATTATGCGGTTTGTACAATAATTAGCCGGATAAAGCGCTGTGCTCAGCAGCAAGCCGAGCAATATATTTTATGCGTGGTTTTGGATCTAGCGAAAAACCCGGATTAAGCAGTTTTAGTGACGTAGATCACATTGTATTTTTAAGTAAAATTCAATTCATCTATTTGTTTTTAATGGTTTTTTGTTAAAAATCACCGCTAATAACGAAGGGAAATTACTTACGTGGTTAGCGGATAAAAATGCGTAACCATTCATCATATAAATAACAGATAACTAACAGGTATTGGCGAGATTTGCTGCAATCGCTTAAACCGCCGTTTATTTAAACATCCCGGCCTTTGGCGCGATTTATCATATAAAAGCCATAAATAGTCGTTAATTCACGCAGCCGACAGCCGGTTTAGCCTGCGAGAAAATAATCACTCGGGTGATCTGTTGCATTTTATTAACCTGATGTTGCGTGCGGATAAGCGAAAAACGCGAATCGATTGCGCATTATTTGTTCATTTTCGGGCGGGAAAAGAAGGGGATTGCAACGGTGCGCCGTCGGTTTCGACGGCGCAGAAGGCGGACTAATAGCGGGTAGCGATGGCGTTGTCGTTGAAGAACGCCATGAAGTCGGCGTCCGGTTGGCGGTCGCTGATCACCCGATCGAACTGCGTCAGGGGGCCGATGCAGGCCGGTTTGGTTTTGCCGAACTTGCTGTGGTCTGCCACCAGGATCTTTTGCTGCGCCATCGCCATGGCGCGATGCTTCATCTCCAGCTCGTCGAAGTTGAAGCAGGTGGCGCCGTGCTGCAGGCTGAGGCCGGCGGCGGAGATAAAGGCGATGTTCGGGCAGATGTGATCGAGCTCGTTACGGCCGCTGACGCTGGAAAAGATGTAGTTGTTCGGCTTGAACTCACCGCCGCACAGGACCACCTTGCAGTTAGGTTTGTCCTGCAGCGCCAGGAAGGTGTTCAGCGAATGACAGACGGCGGTGAAGGTCAGCTCGTCGGCGATGGCGTCGATGATCGCCGGGGTAGTGGTGCCGCAGTCGAAAAACACCGTGTCGTTTTCATTGATCAACGGGGCCGCCAGCAGGCCGATACGCCGTTTCTCCGTCACCTGCTTGGCTTTTTGATCGGAAACGAAGTAGTTGGTCACGCCGTTGCTGCGAGGATCGGTCACCACATAGCCGCCGAGCAGCACCACCGCCGCCGGTTCGGCGCTCAGATCGCGGCGAATGGTCATCTCCGAGACCCCCAGCAGCACGGCGGCTTCTTTCAGGTGGATCTTGTCAGCGCGTTTTAACGCCTGAACTAGCCGGTTGATACGTTCTTCGCGCCGCGTTTCCATAGGTCCGTCTTCCCACAGGTAGTAGAGATAAAAGGGCGTGCCGGCGTGTCCGGCGCTAAACACAACAATGCGGGGCAATATCGGGCCGCCTTGGCCGCCCGTATTGTCCCGCATCGGAGTGTATTGGCTGTGCCCGTCAGGGCATGCCGACGATCAGTAGCTGCCCGCCGCTGGCTGGGCGCCGGAAACGATGGCGACGCCGGAGCTGGTGCCGATACGCGTGGCGCCGGCGTTAATCATCTTCTCGGCGGTGGCGCGATCGCGCACGGCGCCGGAAGCTTTCACGCCCATTTCGCTGCCCACGGTCTCGCGCATCAGTTTGACGTGCTCTTCCCGAGCGCCGCCGGTGCTGAAGCCGGTGGAGGTTTTCACGAAGGCCACATCGAGTTCGCGACACATTTCACAAACCTGGACGATCTGCGCATCGCTGAGCAGGCAGGTTTCCAATATTACCTTCAACGGGATCGCCGCGCAAACCTCGCGCACGGCGGCGATGTCGGCTTTCACTTCGTCCAACAGGCCGCTTTTCAACCAGCCGACGTTGATCACCATATCGATCTCTTGTGCGCCGGCGGCGATTGCCGCTTTGGCTTCAAAGGCTTTGGCGACGGTCAGGCCGGCACCCAGCGGGAAACCGATCACCGAGCAGACTTTTACGGTGCTTTCTTGCAGCAGCTGGGCTGCCAGCGGCACGTAGCCGGAGTTGACGCAGACCGCATAGAAGTTGTGCTGCTGCGCTTCTTCGCACAGTTTGGCGATCTGCAGTTCGGTGGCGTCCATCGCCAGCAGGGTGTGGTCAACATAGCTGGCGTAATCGATGGTTTCGGTGGTCATCGCGATTCCTTAGTGAGGTTAAGACAGTAAGCGGGATGGGTAATGTGAAAATAATAACATTCAGATGCCGATAAACCTAGTGATGTTTAAAAAATGTCGATCCGATCGTCGCTATAAGGCTGTTATAGGTATAACTTAAAGGCGTTTCATTTGTTATTTAAATAACATTTAAGGGCTCGCGGCCTGCGCGGGCGCAACGTCGAGGGAAAAAAGATGAAGATCAACATCGATCTGGCTCCTGAAGCTTTCGGGGCGCATCGGCAGGAACTGTTCCGCAATGCGGATTTCGCGGTGAGCACGCATCGCTGCACAGAACGCGGGCCGATGCTGACGTTGGCGAATCATCGTGGCGCACTGACGGTTTTACCGTATCAGGGCCTCGCGATCTGGGACGCCGAGTTTGACGGTTATTCGCTGAAGTCGGGCCGCCGCAGCGTAAAGGGCGCCGGAAGAAAGCGCGCTGACGATGCCGCGTTCTGCCCTGCCTGGCCGAATCAGGACGGTGAGCCGCTGCAGATGCAACGCGTGTGGCTCCAACTGGCGGGCGATGAGCTGACGTTGCACGGCGAGGGGGAGCGGGCGGGTGGGCGTTGGCGCATCGGCCCGGCGCTGCGTCTGGCGGCGCAGAGCGCACAGTTCGCCATTGAGATGACGGTCACCAACCTGGCCGAGCGGCCGCAGCCGCTGCGCTATGTGTGTCGCCTCAACTACGGCTGCATTCCCGACGCGGTATTCCGTCAGAACCTGCCGGCGCCGGCGCTGTTGGGGGATGCGCTCGGGCAGGAACTGCTGTGCTCCGACGATCTGTCGCGCTATGTGGATCAGGCCGAGTTCTTTATGCTGGCGTCGCAAGGCCGGCGCTATGTGACGCGCTTCGCTACCGGGCAATTCAACTATGGCCTGCGGCGCATCGCCGTTCAGGGCAACCGGCGGCTGCTGGCTTTTATCCAGCCGGCGAACTGTCGCCCGAATGCGCTGGAGGAAGAGGCGGGAATGATGCTGGGGGCGGGAAAAACGCGGGCGTTTTGCGTGACCACCGGCGTGGTGTGAAATAACGGGGCGGTAACGCCCCGGTCATGTTGTGCAGTTACTCTTTCACCCAGCCACGGCGAATGGCGAAGGCGAACAGGAAACGATACAGGCGCGACAGCTTGTCGGCGATGACATCGCCGAACAGATTCCACACCAGCTGGGCGAACAGACAGCCGACCAGGCCGAGCAGGAAACCGCCGACCATATCCAGCGGCCAGTGCACGCCGAGGTAAACGCGTGACCAGGCGATGCCGACGGCGACGATCATCAGGGCAATTCAACTATGGCCTGCGGCGCATCGCCGTTCAGGGCAACCGGCGGCTGCTGGCTTTTATCCAGCCGGCGAACTGTCGCCCGAATGCGCTGGAGGAAGAGGCGGGAATGATGCTGGGGGCGGGAAAAACGCGGGCGTTTTGCGTGACCACCGGCGTGGTGTGAAATAACGGGGCGGTAACGCCCCGGTCATGTTGTGCAGTTACTCTTTCACCCAGCCACGGCGAATGGCGAAGGCGAACAGGAAACGATACAGGCGCGACAGCTTGTCGGCGATGACATCGCCGAACAGATTCCACACCAGCTGGGCGAACAGACAGCCGACCAGGCCGAGCAGGAAACCGCCGACCATATCCAGCGGCCAGTGCACGCCGAGGTAAACGCGTGACCAGGCGATGCCGACGGCGACGATCATCAGCAGCACGCCGGACCAGACCCGGTGCCAGAACAGGAACGCCAGCGCAAAGGTAAAGATGGCGGTGCCGTGATCGCTTGGGAACGAGCTGTCCGGCGCATGTGCCAGGAAGGTATAGCCAACGCCGGCGACGAACGGGCGCTCATGCGGCAGCAGCGCGCCGATGGTGGCGGCGGCGAGCATGGCGAACAGCAGCGCGATAGTGGTTTTCGCCACCACCTGGCGCTGCGAAACCAGCTGGCTTTGCGGCCCCCACAGCCACAGGCCGACGATCAGCAGCGGCACGATGATGATCAGATCGCGCGCCAAAAAGGTGGCGAAATCGATCATCCACTCGGGAGACGCCGGGGTCGCATTGATCCAGGCGAAAAGAAAATGGTTCAACTGTTCCATAACCGTTACCTCGTCTTGCGGCGCCAATAGCCGCTAACCGTCCAATAAATAGCCAACTGGCTTAACCAAACCCACCAACCCGCCCACAGGTTATGGGTAAGAAAATGGGCGCCGCGCATGATCTGGCCAAAGCCCATCAGCATGCCGAGCGCAATGCCGCCGCACCAGCACCACCAGGCTAGGCGCGGACGCTGCGGATAAAACAGGAAAAACAACGCCATGACCGCGAAACCGCTCGAGGCGTGCCCGCCGGGGAAGCAGCGGCCGGGGCCCGGCAGCGCCGGTACCGCGCCGAACAGCGGGAAGGACATCGCCTTGCCGCCGTACTCGATCAGATCCCACGGGCAGGAGTGCGCGCTGGTGGCCTTGAGAATGCCCACCACCAACGGACCGATCCCGATCAACAGCATGGTCACGATCAGGCGCGCGCTGCGGCGATAGATGCCCCAAAACAGCGTCAGCACCGCCCCGACGATCACTATTTGCTTCAGCAGGCGGTGGTTGATCAGATCCAGCCAATAATTGTTTTGCCACGGGAAATGCCGGCTGGCGGGAGCGTACCAAAAGTTGCTGATCGCCCAGTCCAGCTGTTCGTTGCGGGAGAGCCACAGGAACAGCAGGCCGCTGATCAGCAGGCCAAAAACCTGCCAACGGTAAAAGGATGCCGGCAGGGAGTAAAGGGCGGTTGTCTTAATTTGCGGTGCCGTTGAGGATTGATTTAATGACGATTCTGGATTCACGCGCAGGCTCGGTGGCAGGATTGAATAACGCCACTGTAATAATTCTGTCTTAAGAAAACCTTAGTCCACCGGTAAGAAAACCCTATCCGAGGCCACCGCCTTCGGCTAAGGTAATCGTTTGCTTTTTCGGGATGAGAGTGTGGTGATGCAGAATAAAGCGCGTGTCTTACTGTTGGCGGCTGCCGGTGCGGCTTTTTCTCCGCTGAGCTTTGGCCAACCTGCGGCGGCCGGGCCGATCGTGGTGCAGGGCGCCATGCCGGTGGAGGCGGAACGTTTTGCCCAGCGGTTGGAAAACCCGCGCGAGGAGCAGATCGGCGGCTGGCGCTTTTGGCACGGCACTGTAGACGGCTACCCGGTGGTGGTGTCGGAGACGCTGAAGGGCATGTCCAACGCCGCGGCGGCCACGGCGATCGCCGCCACGCAGTTTCACCCGGTGGCGATCATCAACCAGGGTACCGCCGGCGGCCATGATCCGGCACTGAAAGTATATGACATCGTGCTGGGCAAATATTCGGTCAATCTCGGTGCGTTCAAAACGCCGGCCAAGGCGTTGGGGGAAGGCAGCGACTCGCGGCAGTGGCAGCCGATGGATCTGTTGGCTTCCAAAGGCAGCGCCGGCGAGGACAAAAAGGCGCACAGCCTGCGTCAGTTTCCCGCCGACCCCAACCTGCTGGCGATTGCGCAAAGCGTTAAGAGCGATTACCGACAGGGCAAGGTCGTGGAAGGGGTGATCGGCTCGGCCGACGTATGGAACAGCGAGCTGGATCGCATTCGCTATTTCCACGACCGCTACCGGACGTCGGTCGAAGAGATGGAGACCGCCTCCGCCGCGCAGATCGCCGCCGAGTTCAAGGTGCCGTTCGTCGGCATTCGCGTGTTGTCCAACAACATCACCAATCAGGGCAAATACGATCCGCAAACCGGGCTGGCATGCCAGGATTATGTCTATCAGGTGGTGAAGGCCTATGTTGCCAACCTGAAGAAACGCTGAGTCATTACTCCGGTTAATCGGCGATATCAGGCGATTGTCACTATTGATCGCCTATTGTAAAGAAGATTAAACCTGTGGCGGGCTTGGCTGTAGTGTATTAGTTTATAGGCGGATTATTTGACAACGTGTAGGGATAAAACATGAACAAGGCATCCGTTGTATTTTCTGGCCTGCTGATGGCCGTTTCCGCCGGCGCCATGGCGGCGACCTCTGGTGATGATGCGGATATCAGCAAACAGCCGCTGGAAAAAATCGCGCCTTACCCGAAAGCCGAGAAGGGCATGAACCGCCAGGTTATCTACCTGCCGAAGCAAGAGCACGAAGAGAACTACAAGGTGGAGCTGCTGATTGGCAAGACGCTGGAAGTGGACTGCAACCGCCACATGATTGGCGGCACGCTGGAGACCAAAACCCTCTCCGGCTGGGGCTATGACTACCTGGTACTGGAGAAGCTGTCCGATCCGGCCTCCACGCTGATGGGCTGCCCGGACAACACCAAGACCAAGCAATTTATCGCCGCCAACCTGGGTGATGCCGCGATGCAGCGCTACAACAGCCGCCTGCCGATCGTGGTATACGCGCCGAAAGACGCGGAAGTGAAATACCGCATCTGGAAAGCCGAAGACACCGTAAGCCAGGCCGAACAGAAGTAATCGCCGCCTGACGCCACTCCGCTTGCCCTGCGCGGCAGGCGGAGACTTCTCCCCGTTACGCTTTCTTTTCGCCCACCAACACCGCCCGTTCGGTTTCTTCCCCCATGGCGATCAGCCAATCCAACACCGTTGAGAAGATCGCATCCTCCTGGGCGTCGGCCTGGGTCATCAGCACGTAATCCGTCCCGTCAGGCGCAAAGCCATATGGTGCCACCAGCGCGCCGTTGACGATATCATCCGCCACCAGCGCCAACGGGCCGATGCCGATACCGGCACCGGCGACCGCCGCCTGCAGGCTGAGATAGAAATGTTCGAAACGCAGCTCGTTACCCGGCCGGATCTCGATGCCGCTGTGGGCACACCAGTCGCGCCAGGCGTACGGGCGCGTCTCGGTGTGGAGCAGGGTACCGCGCAGTTCACGCCCCGCCGCGGCATGCTCCCGGCGGCATACCGGGCCGACCCGCTCTTTGAGGAACGGTCGGGCGACCACGTCGTCGGCGATCGGGAAATCGTTGCGGCGAATCGCCAGATCGATGCCTTCCCGTGAGAAGGCGACGGCGCCGCCGGCGGAGACCAGCTGCAGATCGCGTTCTTTCCCCACCGCCTGCTGCAAACCGGCCAGACGCGGGATCAGCCAGCGGATCAGAAAGGTCGGCTCGCAGGAGATCACCAATGGGCGATTCTGATGATGCCGACAGGCGCGGTCGATCGCCGACTGCAGGTTGTCCAGCCCCCGGCCGATCTCGCTCGCCAGCTCTTGCGCCTGCGGCGTCGGGTGCACCATGCGGCTGGTGCGTTGAAACAGCGCGAATCCCAGGGTCTGCTCGAATTCGCGCACCGCGCGGCTGACGGCGCCGTCGGTGACGTTGAGAGATTTGGCGGCTTTCGACACGCTGCCGTACCGCACCGTAGCTTCGAAAGCCCGCAATACCGCCAGGTTAGGCAATCTTCGTTGACGCACTGCGCCCCCTTTTGATTGAGTTTTTGTCAATCATCGATACTACGCAAATCGTTTTTTATTGCCAGCCAAATCCGCCAAAGTGTGCATCACTTTCCACTTACGGGTAACTGCGATGATTGCCATTCTCGCCGATGATCTTACCAGCGCGCTCGACGGCGCGGCCCCGTTCGCCGCACGCGGACTGAATGCCTGCGTCATGCTGCGCCTGCCCGATGCCACGTTGCAGGACGCGGAGATCGTCGCCTTCGATTTAGATTCCCGCTTCGTTTCGCCGGAGCAGGCGGAGCGGCGTTTTCGCCATGCCACCGCCTGCGTGAAACCGGCGCGCCTCATCTACAAAACGGTGGATTCCACGCTGCGCGGCAATCTGGGGCCGGAAACGCGCGGGGCGCTGACGGGCAGCGGGCGCCGTCTCGCCATCGTCGCGCCGGCCTTCCCGGATGCCGGCCGCACCACGGTGGGCGGCCGGCAATACGTCGACGGCGTCGCGCTGGAGCAGACCGCCTTTGCGCGCGATCCGAAGAACCCGATCGTCACCGGCTACGTCATGGAGCGCATGGCGGGGCTGGAACCGACGCGCTTTCAGGTATTCGACGCCGCAGACAACGGCGAGTTGGATGAGGTCGTGAGGCGGATCGGCATTGCCGAACCGGTGGTGTGGGTGGGATCGCCGGGCCTGGCGGCGGCGCTGTCGCGTGCGTTGTCCTCGGAGGAGAACGCGCCGCCCGCTCAACCGCCGCTGCGAGCCCGCAAGGTGCTGGTGGCGATTGGCAGCCTGCATCCGGCGAATGACGCCCAGCTGGCAAGCCTGCGGCAGGCGGGCGCGGTGCTAGTCACGCTGCCGGAAGCGGCCGATCCCGAGGCGGTAGCGCAAGAGGTGCGAGCGGCGTTTGCGCGTGCCGATGTGGTTTGCCTGATGTCGCCCCGGTCGCGAGCGGCCGCGGCGGATCATGCCGCTGCGCTGGGCGCGGTCGTCAGCCGTTGCACGCCCGCCTTCGACGGGCTGGTGGCGACCGGCGGCGATACCGCGCGGCGCATCGTCGACGCCATGGCGGCCGGCTCATTGACGCTGTTCGGTGAGGTGGAACCCGGCGTGCCTTTCGGGTTGTTAAATCTGCCGGGCCGCAGGCTGCCGTTCGCCACCAAGGCGGGCGGTTTTGGCCGGGCTGCCACGTTGTTGAACTGCGTAACCCGGTTGCGCGCTGACCGAGAAGGAGAAGAACGATGACCCTTTCCACCTTGCCGCTGGCGATAACCATGGGCGATCCCGCCGGCATCGGGCCGGAGATCATCGCCAAACTGGCGGCCAAAGAGCGGTTGAGCACGCCTTATGTGGTGATTGGCGATGCCGGTGCCCTGGCGCGCGCGGCGGCCAGTCTGGGGCTGACGCTGCACATCCGCGAGCTGCCCGCCTCGCTGGCGGGATGGGACGAAGCCTGGATGCGGGGAGAAACCGCCGTCTATTCCGCCGGCGTTGCGCTGCCGGCGGACCTGCCCCTCGGCAGGCTCGATAAGCGCGCAGGCGCGGCGTCTTATGCCTGGGTAGTTGCCGCCATCGATCTGGCGTTGGCGGGGTGCATCGCCGGCATCGTCACCGCGCCGTTGAACAAGGAGGCGATGCGCCTGGCGGGGATCGATTATCCGGGGCACACCGAGATCCTGGCGGCGCGCTCGGGCACCCAGGACTTCGCCATGATGCTGGCCAACGACGAGCTGCGGGTGATCCTGGTTTCCATTCACGTTTCGCTGCGGGACGCCATCGACGCGGCGACCGTGGAAAACGAACTGCGCGCGTTTCATCTGGCGCAAACGGCCTGTCGGGCGCTGGGCATAGCGAAACCGCGCATTGCGGTGGCCGGCCTGAATCCGCATGCCGGGGAGAATGGCCTGTTCGGCCGCGAAGATCTTGACGTCATCGTGCCCGCCATCGCCCTGGCGCGGGAACAGGGGTTGGACGTCAGCGGCCCCTGGCCCGGCGATACCGTTTTCATGCGAGCCCGGCGCGGGGAGTTCGACATCGTGGTCGCCCAATATCACGATCAGGGCCTGATCCCGGTGAAATATCTCGGGGTGGATCATGGCGTTAACGTCACCGTCGGCCTGCCGTTTATCCGCACCTCGGTCGACCACGGTACGGCGTTCGATATCGCGGGCAGCGGACGGGCGGAACACGCCAGCCTGCTGTACGCCTTCCGGCAGGCGGAAAAAATGTTGCACGCCCAATAACTCATATCACCTGAAGACAATAAGGAAACACCATGCACACACCCGAGTTTATTTTCATGCTGACGCGCAACGACAGCACGGTGCCCGATGCGCAAGCGCGGCTACCAGAGGTGCTGGCTGCCGGCGTGAAGCATATCGGCTTTAAGGATATCGGCCTGCCGCTGGATCAACTCAAACAGTTGGCGCAGGCGATCCACGCCGGTGGCGCCACCGCTTATCTGGAAGTGGTTAGCCTGGATGAGGAAAGCGAGATGAATTCGGCGCGCGCGGCGCTGGCGTTGGGCGTTGATGTCTTGATGGGGGGAACGCGGCCGGAAAGCGTGCTGCCGATCATTCGTCAGTCTGGCCTACGCTACTATCCGTTTGCCGGCCGCATCAGCGGCCACCCCAGCGTGCTGGAAGGTGACATTGACGATATTGTCGCCAGCGCCCGCCAGCGCGCCGCTTTACCGGGCGTGACAGGGCTGGATCTGCTGGCCTACCGCTTTGCCGGCGACGTGCCGACGTTGATTCGGCGGGTGTGCGATGCGGTCGACAAACCGGTTTATATCGCCGGGTCTATCGACCGCGAAGATCGCATCGCCGCCGTGGTGACGGGCAATGCGGTTGGCTTCACCGTCGGTACCGCGGCGCTGGACGGCGTGTTTCCCGCCGACAAGCCGGGGCTGACGGCGCAAGTCAACGCCGTGAAATGCCTGATTGGCAATGTGATCCGCAAACTGTAACGCGTCTCCATTCGGTTCTTTCCACGGCGATGGGGCGGTTATCTCATTCGTTGAATCATTAATTTGTATGGCTTCTCTTTTTAATGCTCTAGCGAGCAGGCACGCCCTTGGGCGCTCGCCGACGTTTACCCGGCAAAACAGCGTAATTGCCGCCAGGTTCAATATATATAGAGGGAGTGAAAAATGAATAAAGGGTTAGGGAGTGCCGTTGTGGCGGTGAGCCTGTTGTTAACCGGCTGCGATACCTTCAGCCTGCTGCGCGATCAAAAGATCGCCGAGGCCTTTCACGTCGGCGCCGACAAGCGCTCGGTCAGCCGGGATTTCGGCGCGCCGATTGCCACCCGGCCGACGCTGAACGGCCAGGGCGTGTGCCACGACTATAACCACCGCTTGCCGAACGGCACCGTGACGCCGTTCTACGTCGGCTTCAGAAACAGCGACGGCAAAGTGGTGGCCTTTGGCCCCACCACCTGCGGAGAAGCGCAGGCCAACGGCAATCTGAACAGTGATGAACCTATCAAACAGCGGTTCTAAACGGGCGTTGCTGCGCCGGCCTGGGCCGGCGCAGCAAAAGCAGCCCAGCAACGTCGGGTGTGCCATTTTTCTTTTTCTCTATATCCCTTCTGATTCTCCGCCAGACTTTTATCTGAGATTTATTTTCCTATGGCGTTTGCCAGACGCCGCTGCCGAAAAACGCCACTGCATGAATTTCCTCCACCGAGTGTTACGGTGTGAACAGCAAGACAACAAAGCAATCTTTGCTGAATTGTGCTAGTTTTTCGAACATTCACGGACATGCAGTGACCTGCAAGATAAGGATATCCAATGCGTTATCGTTCGCTAAATCTCGGCGAGGTGACAAGGAAAGGGGCCGGAACGCCGCCCCAGGGAAGCGACGTACGGACTGGTGCCGTATGAAGCTGCTCTCTCTCTTTTCTGAACACACGGCGCCGGAAAGTTTCTCCCGGATACTCACCCCGACACAAGCGTGCCATGAGCTGGAACGGCATTATCTGTTCGGCGGCGCAGCCGGCATATCGATAAGCAGCCGGTATTCCATAACCCGTAATACTCAATCCGGTATTGGCGTCACCGGTTATCGTGAGGACGCGATTGTGAAGCGCAGCGTGTTCGATGATCTCAACCGGGGCGGTTTGCTGGCGATTGATGAGGAAATAGGCGCCTGGACGCCGACCAAATACGCGTTTTACGTCGACGCGGAAGGCCGATTACAGCGCTATCCCGGCAGCTCTCTTCCTGCCTTTTATCCTACAGGGCGCGTGATCGCCCGCTATGAAGAAATGGTCAGCCGCTATGGCCGGCGGGCAAAACCGACGGTGCTGCCGGCGAGGCAGAATACGACCCGGAATCCCCCTCTGCAGCAAGCCATCGCTACCGCAGTGGCAACCGTTGCCGCCACGGTACAGGCCATTCGTCCGATGACCAAGGCAGAACGCTGGCAAGAACGCCAGTACCTGATAGGGCGAGGCAACCGCAGCATTTACCCGGATGCGCGCATGGCGGCACAGCGATTGGCGGAGAACAACGTCGCGGTCGAAAAAGCGAAGCTGGCTGAGAATGTTTACAAGACCACTAACCCACTCAAGGACACGATAGACATCCCTGAGGGCTGGAAGGACATCAGTAACAATGATGGGGCGCTGGGTAAACTCGGTTTAAGCAAAGATATGCTCTATGACGATGAGGATACGCCGGGCTTTCTGGCTCGGGTTTATCAGCCAGATGAAAGGGTCTTTGGTAAAGCGATGAATCCGACGGTGGTGTTCCGTGGATCGCGTGCGCCCGAGTTCCCGGAGGGAATAAGCAAGGCTGCCCAGAAAGCGTTACTGAATGGCGATTTGTCAGGCATTAAAAATCTGAGTGACTGGTCAAATAACGGCGCTCAGGGGTTGGGGTTTAATTCTGAATACTATAAACAAGCCGTTATAATTGGCGATAAAATTTCGAAAGTATCAAATATTGACATTGCAGGTCATTCATTAGGCGGTGGCATGGCCTCTGCGACCTCCATGGCCAGCGGCAAACTGGCTTGGACGTTTAATGCAGCAGGCCTGAATGCGGGAACCGTCGAAAAATACGGTGGCTCTATAATAGGCAACGCCGATAATATTCAGGCGTATCGCGTGAAAGGGGAGCTGTTGACCAAGCTGCAGGAGGTTGATTTGTGGGAGGATGCCAAAGACCTTAAATTTTATCCGCCCGCAGTGATGGCGAAAGAACGGTTGTCCATGTTGGCGCCTGACGCCGTGGGAGTAAAACACACGCTTCCCGGTGGAACAGGCTCACTGCTGGACAAGCACGGTATAGACCAGGCGATACAATGCATTGAAAATGAAAAAGACGATGACATTGCCACAATCAAGGGAAGAATATGAAAAAAATCATACTCATTATCACGATGGTAGTGTCTACGCTCATCATGCAGGGGTGCAAACAAGGTATGGATTTACAACCGCAGGATTACTTTGAAGGAAAGCAGCTGGACATCGCCAACATCATCTACGAGGGTGACAGGCAAAAGCTGGATAAGGTTTTACCGACGGTAAGCAAAGAAACGTTAAATCGGCCGGCCAAGGCGGAGATGACGTTGCTATTCTGGGCGATAAATAACGCTATCTTTGACAAGAACACGCCAGAGCGGCTCAAGATCATTACGGATCTGGTCAAGGCAGGGGCAGACCCACTGCAGCCAAGGCCGGAAGGGAGAAGTAGCCCCGCTGAATTTGTTATGAAAGCAGATAAGGGAATCTGGATAAAATCCATGTTAGATGGGGGGCTCTCTCCTAATGCAAAAGATAAAATCAACAATAAGCCAATTATATTTAAAAGTATTCTTGCGAAGAATACAGAGACATTAGAGGTCATGTTGGATTATGGTGCGGACATAAATATAAGAAATTCACTGGGTGATACGCTGCTCATCGATGCTTTAGACTATCACTCCTATGACCACGTCATTCTTCTTTTAGAAAAAGGTGCCGATAGCGATATAAGAGGCAACTCGGGTTGGACGATGGGTAATCAACTGCAACGGCTGATTAATAGAAGCCCGGACGGCAGTGAGGCGAAAGAGTCTCTTGAGCGCATCAGAGACGAGCTAATTAAGCGTGGCGGGAAATGGCCGCCTGCTCCTGTCAGTAAATAAGCCATTCTCAGTATCCCAAGGGTGTAGATGGATACTGATACGGTAATAAAGCAAAGTTGGGCCGTGGTTATGTTAAAAATGGAGATGGCATGGGGCACAGCGCTCTTATCATTATCATGTTGCTGTCGATGCTCATGATGCAGGGATGCAAACAAGGTAGGGATCTACAACCACAGGATTACTTTGAAGGAAAGCAGCTGGACATCGCCAAGATCATCTACGAGGGGGACCGGCAAAAGCTGGATAAGGTTTTACCGACGGTAAGCAAAGAAACGTTAAATCGGCCGGCCAAGGCGGAGATGACGTTATTATTCTGGGCGATAAATAACGCTATCTTTGACAAGAACACGCCAGAGCGGCTCAAGATCATTACGGATCTGGTCAAGGCGGGAGCAGACCCACTGCAGCCAAGAGCTGAGGGGGGGAGTAGCCCAGCTGAATTTGTTATGAAGGCGAATAAAGGCGTATGGATACAAGCTATGTTAGAGGGCGGGCTCTCTCCAAATGCCAGAGATAAGGTTCATAATCAACCCATTATATTTGAAAGTTTTGATGCGGCGAACACCGAAACATTAAAGATATTAATTGCATACAAAGCTGATGTTAATATCAAAGGCGCTATGAGCCGAATGCCATTAATTAATGCGCTGTATAACAGCTGCCCTGAGCACATTGAGGTTCTTTTGGCTCATGGCGCTAACCCCTTAGCCAAAGATGACTTTAATGACAGCTTCCTTTCTCTGATTTCTGCGGAAATAGCCAAAGGGGATAAGAGCAATGCGTACATAAAAAAGCTAATTAAAATTAAAGAAAAAATAAAACAGGTGAATTAGATGGTCCCGACTCTCATGGGGGACAATGCCGGCACTTCCCCCAGTGCAGTACCATGACATGATGACATACAGGAAGATGATGGGATGTGCCATCAAAGAGCAGCCAGCCGGTGGTGACGAGAGTGGTGCTGTTAAGAGCCGTTTTTGGCGCCACCGAACAGTGGCGAACCCACAAGCAGCGTTTCTATTTTGAAACCTGCACATTGATGGGGATGCTGGCGTAAGCGACACCCAGAGGCACGATGCTTTATGTCTGACGACGAGGCAGCGACAGCAGGTATTGCGGGCTGTTTCAGGCAACAAAAAACCCGATAATCTTGAACCTAAAAGGCGGGATTATCGGGCTCCACAAAATGGGGACATCAAAGAAAAGCAGTGGCACTAATTCAGACTGCGGCCCCCAACGAAAGTTCTGGCCGGCGACAAAAAAATCAAAATATTTTTATCGCCGATCCATCTCTCCCGCTAATCGATCAGCCGAGTATCCCCGGCCATAGCACCACGATGAGTGAACCCGCCAGCGTTAACAGCACGTTAGCGATGGCGTAGGTGCCGGCATAGCCCAGCGCCGGAATATTGCTGCGTGCGGTGTCGCTGATGATCTCCATCGCCGGTGCGCAGGTGCGGGCGCCCATAATGGCGCCGAACAGCAGGGCGCGGTTCATGCGCAGCACGTAGGCGCCGAACAGGAAGCAGATAACCACCGGCACCAGGCTGACGATCAGCCCGGCAATCAGCATCTGGCCGCCGACCGCGCCCAGGCTATGGCCGATGCCGGCGCCGGCGCTCAGGCCCACGCCCGCCATAAACACCATCAGGCCGAATTCTTTCACCATGTTCAGCGCGCCCTGCGGAATGTAGCCGAAGGTCGGGTGGTTGGCGCGCAGGAAGCCGAGCATGATGCCGGACATCAGCAGGCCGGCGGCGTTGCCGATGCCGAACGAGAAGTTACTGAACTGAATGGTGATCTGGCCGATCAGCAGGCCGATGATGAAGAAGGCGCAGAATGCCAGCAGGTCGGTCACCTGGCTGTGGATGGAGATAAAGCCAATCTTCTCCGCCACGCTCTTCACCCGGCGCGCGTCGCCGCTCACCTGCAGCACGTCGCCCTTATTGAGCACGATGCTGTCGTCGATCGGCATTTCGATCTGGCTGCGGATCACGCGGTTGAGGAAGCAGCCGTGATCGGTCAGCTTCAGCTGGCTCAGGCGCTTGTTCACCGCGTTGCTGTTCTTCACCACGATCTCTTCGGTCACGATGCGCATGTCGAGCAGATCGCGATCGAACACTTCCTTGCCGTTGCGGAAGCTCGGGTCCAGCCGCGCGTGGGCGTCCGGGTAGCCGACCAGCGAGATCTCGTCGCCCACCTGCAGCACCGCGTCACCGTCCGGGTTGGCCAGAATGCCGTTGCGGCGGATGCGTTCGATGTAACAGCCGGTCTGGCGGTAGATGCCCAGTTCGCGCAGGTTCTTGCCGTCGGCCCAGGCCACCAGCTCGGGGCCGACGCGGTAGGCGCGGATCACCGGCAGGTAGACCTTGCGCTGGCTGTCGGTGTCCAGGCCGCGTTCGCGGGCGATCTGCTGGGCAGAGGTGGACAGGTCCTGGTGCTGCAGCTTCGGCAGGTAGCGCGCGCCGAAGATCAGGCTGACCAGACCGATCAGGTAGGTGAGAGCGTAGCCGAGGCTCAGATGATCCTGCGCCGCCAGCAGCGCCGGGCCGTTGACGATGGTGTTGCGCAGCGTATCACCGGCGCCCACCAGCACCGGCGTCGAAGTCATCGAGCCGGCCAGCATGCCGGCGGTCAGGCCGATGTCCCAGTGGAACAGCTTGCCGAGACCGATGGCGAGCACCATCGCCGAGCCGACCATCACCAGCGCCAGCATCAGGTAGTTTTTGCCGTCGCGGAAGAAAATCGAGAAAAAGTTGGGCCCGGCTTCCACGCCGACGCAGAAAATAAACAGCATAAAGCCGAGATTCAGCGCCTCGGTGTTAATGGCGAAGTGTTGCTGGCCGAGCAGCAGCGAAACCACCAAAACGCCAATGGAATTACCGAGTTGGACGGAGCCCAGACGGAGTTTACCGAGGCACAGCCCCAGTGCGAGTACCACGAACAGTAACAGAATGTAGTTACCGTTTAACAAACTAGCGACGTTTATGTTCACGGAGGATAACTTATTGTTTACCAGTAAGTGCTTGATATAGATAACTATAAGAGATAAATTCAGCCTTAAAACGACGTCATAAATCACCACCAGCGTAAGGCGAAGCGAACCATCGTTCGGCGGCGTTCATTCTAGACGCTATGACCGATGACAGCCAGCACAGAAAGCTGATTTCCTGCGCCGCCGTGCGCATTTAACTCTCTTTTGACCAAGGAAAAAATTCGGTTCAGCGTCTCCGCGCGGGGGCCAGGCCGATTTCTATTGATGCAGTAATTGGGCGGGGGAGAATTCGCATGACGAGTTATAGATATTGGCTGGGCATTCTCAGCTGTTTTCTGTTGTTCAGCCTGGTGTTTCTCGGCCAGCAAACCGGCCTGTTCGGCAGCACGGATCATGAGCACCACGGCGAAACCGGCCTGCTGCTGTTTGTGATCCCCGGTGCGATCGCCAGCTATCTGTCGAGCCGCAAGCGGCTGCTTTGCCCGCTGCTCGGCGCGCTGTATGCGCTGCCGCTGTGCCTGTTGATCCGCCACTTCTGGCTGACGCCGTCCTCTTCGTTCTGGCAGGAGCTGGCGTACGCCACCAGCGCGGTGTTCTGGTGCGTGTTCGGTGCGATGCTGATGCTGTTCGCCCTCGGCCTGTTGCAGACGCTGCAGCAGCTGCACCGGCGGCAGCGGCAATAAAAAAAGGCGCGTTAAGCGCCTTTTTTGTCTTTTTCGTTCAAAAACTTACTGGAACAGGTTCAGGTGTTCTTTGGCGTAAGCTTCGAAATCGGTGCAACCGCCGATGTGCTTCTCATCCAGGAAGATCTGCGGCACGGTTTCAACCGGTTTGCCGACGGTTTTTTCCAGATCGGCCTTGGTGATGCCTTCCGCGTGGATGTCAACGTAACGGAAGTTGAAATCGTCGCGTTCTTCAGTCAGTTTTTCCGCCAGTTCTTTAGCGCGGACACAATAAGGACAGCCAGGACGCCCGAAGATTACTGCAAACATGCAACGCTCCTTAATTGGATTTTCAATAAATTGTTCGCTACCGCAACGACATCCCGTCACCGAAAAAGTCATTACCTGCGTCAGATGGCGCCTACTATGCCCGTTGAGGCGGTGAAAAAAAAGCAGGAATTACCTGTTAATCTGATTCATGTAACCAATTAGTCGGCCGGGGCTGTCGCCGCCGACGGGAATTCACTACACTGGGGGCAGACCTTCTGGAGAAGAAAAATATGCGTTCATTCGGTGACTTACCGCGCCCGGTGCTGGTGTTGGAAGGGCTGGGCATCGTGATGCTGGTGTTGGCCTACCTCAGCATTCACGGCCACCTGCAGCTGCCGGGCTGGCTGGCGTCGCAGCAGGCGGCGGTCGGCATGATTTTCCTCGGCGTGGCGCTGATGGTGCCGGCGGCGGCGTTTCTGGTGTGGCGCGTGGTGCAGGGCTTCGGGCCGCTGATGCGCGGCGGTCTGCCGCCGGAAAACGATCGCCGCAAGCCGCAATCGAAAGATAATCAGGACAGCGATCCGCGCGCCTGAGCGCCGCGGCCGCTAACCCGCCTGCCGGGCAGGCGTTGGTCTTTTTGGGGTGACGAGTGAAAATTGCCATTCTTTCTCGCGACGGAACGCTCTACTCATGCAAGCGGCTGCGTGAAGCGGCAGAAGATCGCGGGCACAGCATCGATATTATCGATCCGCTCTCCTGCTATATGAACATCAATCCGGCGGCGCCGACCATTCATTATCGCGGCCGCCAACTGGAGCGTTACGATGCGGTGATCCCGCGCATCGGCTCCGCCATCACCTTTTACGGCACGGCGGTGCTGCGTCAGTTCGAGCTGCTCGGCAGCTACCCGCTAAACGAATCCGTGGCCATTACCCGCGCCCGCGACAAGCTGCGTTCGCTGCAGCTGTTGGCGCGGCAGGGCATCGATCTGCCGATCACCGGCTTCGCCCATTCGCCGGACGACACCGGCGATCTGATCGAGCTGGTCGGTGGCGCGCCGCTGGTGGTCAAGCTGGTGGAAGGCACGCAGGGCATCGGCGTGGTGCTGGCGGAAACCCGCCAGGCGGCGGAAAGCGTGATCGATGCCTTTCGCGGCCTGAACGCGCATATCCTGGTGCAAGAATACGTGCGCGAAGCGCAGGGCAGCGATGTGCGCTGCCTGGTGGTGGGCGGCCGGGTGGTGGCCGCCATCGAGCGGCAGGCCAAGCCCGGCGAATTTCGCTCCAACCTGCACCGCGGCGGCACCGCCCGCAAGGTGACCATCACCGCCAGAGAACGGGCGATCGCGGTGAAAGCGGCGAGCACGCTGGGGCTGGACGTCGCCGGGGTGGATATCCTGCGCGCCGAGCGCGGCCCGCTGGTGATGGAGGTCAATGCGTCACCGGGGCTCGAAGGCGTGGAAACCACCACCGGGCTGGACATCGCCGGTATGATGATCGAATACATCGAGCAGCGCGGCCGGCCTGGCTTTCGCCTGAAATCCGGCGGGTGACGGGGCGGGCGGCGCGCTTTTCTCGCCGAGCAATATCTTAATTAGTGAATTAAGCCGCATTGATCGTGGCGTATCGGGTGAATATTCCGTAAGCTATGCGCCTTTTCGCGTATTGAATATTGTGAGGCTGGTTATTATGGATTCACTCATTGTCCCCGATTTGGCGCTGTTGCGGCGCTGGCTGGATCAGTCGGGCATTTCTTTCTTTGAGTGCGATTCCTGCCAGGCGCTGCACCTGCCGCACATGCAGAACTTCGACGGCGTGTTCGATGCCAAGATAGATCTGGTGGACAACGTCATTCTGTTCTCCGCGCTGGCCGAGGTGAAGCCGACCGCGCTGATCCCGCTGGTGGCGGATCTGAGCCAAATCAACGCCAGTTCGCTGACCATCAAAGCCTTTGTCGACATTCAGGACGACAACCTGCCGAAGCTGATCGTCTGCCAGTCACTGAGCGTGGCGGTCGGCATCACCTATGAGCAGTTCACCCACTTTATGCAGCAGGGTGAAGAGCAGGTCTCGATGGTGATCCTCGAAGCGCGGGCGAACGATCTGCTGTTTATGGGGGATGAAGAAGAGATCCCCGCTGGCGCTGTGCGTCAGCCGATGCTGCACTGATCCTCGCCGTACCTGCAGCATGCCGTCGCTCCGGCGGCATGCTGCCGTTATTCCCCTCCGCAATAAAATATTCTGCACTTTGGCCTTTGCCGCCCGATCTTTCTCGCCTTTTGTGCCGTTAATGGCGTATCACATAGAGAAAAACTGCATAAAAAATCGATAAAAGGCGTTTTTTACCCTGGGGGCTGGCGGGTTGCGGTAGCAGCGGCTATGCTGCTGATTCTGCAAAGGGCTTGCGATTTCCCTTGTGACCACGCGAGCAGGGCAGTGAAAAAAGGCACATGCAATCATATGCATAGCCATTCAGTTCGCGGTTGCAACGATTGCGCTCAATCAGGAAAGGTTTTGTATCGCTGCAGATACAAGTTCAATTCTATGATTCACCCTGTTTTGGAGGAAGTTACGGATGGTCACCCAACGTAAAAAGTGGTTATCGGGTGTGGTTGCCGGTCTGTTGATGGCCGCGTCCGTCACGGCGTCAGCCGAAGAGAAAACGCTGCACGTGTATAACTGGTCCGACTATATCGCGCCGGATACCCTGGCCAAATTCCAGAAAGAAACCGGTATCAAGGTGGTGTACGACGTCTTTGACTCCAACGAGGTGTTGGAAGGCAAACTGATGGCGGGCAGCACCGGCTACGATTTGGTGGTTCCTTCGTCCAACTTCCTCGAGCGTCAGTCGCAGGCCGGCATCTTCGAGCCGCTCGACAAGAGCAAGATCCCCAACTACAAAAATCTCGATCCCGAGATGCTGAAGCTGGTGGCGCACAACGACAAGGACAACAAATACGGCATCCCTTACATGATGGTGACCACCGGCATCGGCTATAACGTCGACAAGGTGAAGGCGGTGCTGGGGAAAGACGCGCCGGTCAACAGCTGGGATCTGATCTTCAAGCCGGAAAACCTCGAGAAGCTGAAAAGCTGCGGCGTTTCCTTCCTCGATGCGCCGAGCGAAGTCTACGCCACCGTGCTGCACTACCTGGGTAAAGATCCCAACAGCACCAACGCGGCGGACTATACCGGCGCGGCCAACGATCTGCTGCTGAAGCTGCGGCCGAATATCCGCTATTTCCACTCTTCCCAGTACATCAACGATCTGGCGAACGGCGATATCTGCGTGGCGATCGGCTGGTCCGGCGACGTGATGCAGGCGGCCAACCGCGCCAAAGAGGCGAAGAACGGCGTCAACGTGGCCTATGCGATCCCGAAAGAGGGGGCGCTGACCTACTTCGACATGTTCGCCATGCCGGCGGACGCCAAGAACAAGGATGCCGCCTACCAGTTCCTGAACTTCTTGCTGAAGCCGAACGTGATGGCGGACATCAGTAATCACGTTTACTACGCCAATGCGGTGAAGGATTCCACGCCGCTGGTGAATGCCGAAGTGCGCGATAACCCGAACGTCTATCCGCCGGCCGATGTTCGCGCCAAGCTGTTCACGCTCAACGTGCAGTCGCCGAAGCTGGACCGTGTCATTACCCGCGCATGGACTAAAGTTAAAAGCGGGAAGTGATGATAGGGGGATAGCCCCCTATCGTCGGTAAACCGGCAGGCGGGTGCCCCCGCCTGCATTGCCGTTTTGGGCCACGGCGCTCGCCGTGGTTTTGTGCCGCTTTACGCCGGAGAGCACCCCGATTGAACGACGCCATCCCTCGTCCTCAAGCCAAGTCGCAGAAGGTTTTCACCCCTCTGCTGGAAATCCGTAACCTCACCAAAACCTTCGACGGGCAGAACGCGGTCGAAGACGTCAGCCTTACCATCTACAAGGGCGAAATCTTTGCGCTGCTCGGCCCGTCCGGCTGCGGCAAATCCACCTTGCTGCGCATGCTGGCCGGCTTCGAACAGCCCTCGGAAGGGCAGATCGTGCTCGATGGGCAGGATATGTCGCACGTGCCGCCGTACCAGCGGCCGATCAACATGATGTTTCAGTCTTACGCGCTGTTCCCGCATATGACGGTAGAGCAGAACATCGCCTTCGGCCTGAAGCAGGACAAAATGCCGCGGGCAGAAATCGCCGAACGGGTGGCGGAAATGCTGGCGCTGGTGCACATGCAGGAGTTCGCCAGGCGCAAGCCGCACCAGCTTTCCGGCGGCCAGCGGCAGCGGGTGGCGCTGGCACGCAGCCTGGCCAAGCGGCCGAAGCTGCTACTGCTGGATGAGCCGATGGGCGCGCTGGACAAGAAGCTGCGCGATCGCATGCAGCTGGAAGTGACCGACATTCTCGAGCGCGTCGGCGTGACCTGCGTGATGGTGACGCACGATCAGGAGGAGGCGATGACCATGGCGGGGCGCATCGCCATCATGAACCGCGGCAAGTTCGTGCAGATCGGCGAGCCGGAAGAGATCTACGAGCATCCGAACAGCCGCTTCAGCGCCGAATTTATCGGCTCGGTCAACGTCTTCGACTGCGTATTGCAGGAGCGGCACGACGACGCGCTGATCTTGCAAAGCCCCGGATTGCGTCATGCGATCAAGGTGGATCCGGACGCCTCGGTGGTGGACGGCGTGCCGATCCAGGTGGCGCTGCGGCCGGAGAAGATCCTGCTGTGCGAACAGGTGCCGGCAGACGGCTGCAACTTCGCGGTGGGGGAAGTGGCGCACATTGCCTACCTGGGCGATCTGTCCATCTATCACGTGAAGCTGCACAGCGGGCAGATTATCAGCGCCCAGCTGCAAAACGGCCACCGTTTCCGCAAGGGGATGCCGACCTGGGGCGATGAAGTGCGTCTGTGCTGGGAAACCGACAGCTGCGTAGTGTTGACAGTGTAGTGGAGCCGGTGAGGAGTAACCCGTATGACCCTGCTTTCTGAACGCACGCCGGAACCGCCGGCCAAAACGCCCGGCACCTTCAAGGCGCTGTTCCACCGCCTGCTGATGGCTCACGGCCGCAAGCTGGTGATCGCGCTGCCGTATTTATGGCTGACGCTGCTGTTCATGCTGCCGTTCCTGATCGTGTTCAAGATCAGCCTGGCGGAGCTGGCGCTGGCGGTGCCGCCCTACACCGAGCTGCTGAGCTGGGCGGACGGCAAGCTGAACATCGCGCTCAACTTCGCCAACTACCTGCAGCTGACCGACGATCCGCTGTATATCGACGCCTATCTGCAGTCGCTGCGCGTGGCGGCGGTCTCGACGCTGTGCTGCCTGATCATCGGCTATCCGCTGGCCTGGGCGGTGGCCCACAGCAAAGCGTCAACCCGCAACATTCTGCTGCTGCTGGTGATCCTGCCTTCCTGGACCTCGTTCCTGATCCGTGTCTACGCCTGGATGGGCATTCTGAAAAACAACGGCATTCTGAATAACTTTCTGATGTGGCTAGGGGTGATCGACCAGCCGCTGGTGATCCTGCACACCAACCTGGCGGTGTATATCGGCATCGTTTATTCCTATCTGCCGTTTATGGTGCTGCCAATTTACACGGCGCTGATCCGGCTGGATTACTCGCTGGTGGAGGCGTCGCTGGATCTGGGGGCCCGGCCGCTGAAAACCTTCTTCAGCGTGATCGTGCCGCTGACGCGCGGCGGCATCATCGCCGGTTCGATGCTGGTGTTCATTCCAGCGGTGGGCGAGTTCGTGATCCCGGAACTGCTCGGTGGGCCGGACAGCATCATGATCGGCCGCGTGCTGTGGCAGGAGTTCTTCAATAACCGCGACTGGCCGGTGGCCTCGGCGGTCGCTACCATCATGCTGCTGCTGTTGATCGTGCCAATTTTGTGGTTCCACAAACACCAGAACAAGGAAATGGGGGGGCAGGAATGAACAACTTGCCGGTAGTGCGTTCACCGTGGCGCATCGCCATCCTGACGGTCGGCTTTACCTTCCTGTATGCGCCGATGCTGATGCTGGTGATCTACTCCTTCAACAGCTCCAAACTGGTGACGGTGTGGGCCGGTTGGTCCACGCGCTGGTATACCGAACTGTTTCACGACTCGGCGATGATCAGCGCGGTGGGGCTCAGCCTGACCATCGCCGCCGCCTCCGCCACCGCCGCGGTGGTACTGGGCGCCATCGCCGCCGTGGTGATGGTGCGCTTCGGCCGCTTTCGCGGTTCGACCGGTTTTGCGTTTATGTTGACCGCACCGCTGGTGATGCCGGACGTGATCACCGGCCTGTCGCTGCTGCTGCTGTTCGTGGCGATGGGGCACGCCTTCGGCTGGCCGTCGGAACGCGGCATGTTCACCATCTGGCTGGCGCATGTCACCTTCTGTACCGCTTACGTGGCGGTGGTGATCAGCTCGCGCCTGCGCGAGGTGGATCGCTCAATTGAAGAAGCGGCGATGGATTTGGGGGCGCCGCCGCTGAAGGTGTTCTTCGTCATCACCTTGCCGATGATCGCGCCGGCGCTGATCTCCGGCTGGATGCTGGCGTTCACCCTGTCGCTGGACGATCTGGTGATCGCCAGCTTCGTCTCCGGCCCGGGCGCCACCACGCTGCCGATGCTGGTATTCTCCAGCGTGCGCATGGGGGTGAATCCGGAAATTAACGCGTTGGCCAGCCTGATCTTGTTGGTGGTGGGCATTCTCGGCCTGATCGCCTGGTGGTTTATGGCGCGCTCGGAAAAACAACGATCGCGTGAATTACAGCGGGCGGCCCGTAGCTGAATCGTAACAAACCTGCTATTTTTGCAATCAATAAGTATTGCAACTAACTACCTGACTTTACATGCGCCATCTGTATTGGTGGCGCGTCGTAGCGGAACACGGATATGTCAGACATGCTGAAAAGCGGGCAGGGAATGGGATCGACTTCGGATGCGCCGGTGCCGGTGATGGTGGCGGGTACCGCCATGGTCGCGATCAAGTGTATCAGCGTGGTGCTGCTGTTGGGCGAACTGGGCGTCGACGGTGCGCAGGAGTTCGTCAACACCAGCGCGCAGGCGTGGGATTCTACCCTTATTTTTCTGGCCGGCCTGATGCTGCTGTGCCTGCAAATCAGCTGCGGCTTTGCGGTGATGCGCGGCCGCAACTGGGGGCGCTGGGGCTATGTGGTCTGCCAGTGCATCGTGGTGCTTTACCTGCTGTTGGCCACCATCGGCAGCGTTTTCCCCGAGGTGTTTACCGTGGAAGGGGAAACCAGCGGCCAAATCCTGCACGTTCTGATCCTGCAAAAGATCCCCGACGTGGTGATCCTGGCGCTGCTGTTCGTTCCTACCGCCAGCCGCCGCTTCTTCGCCGCGCGCAAGTGAGATTTTAGGCGCGCGGAGTGGTAAACTCTGCGCCCTTAATTCGTCATCCTGAACTTCACGGTAATCTTCATGCATTGCGCTTTGTATACGGCGGGCACCTGCCGTTCCTGTCAGTGGCTGGAAAAGCCCTATCCGCAGCAACTGGCCGACAAACAGCATCACCTGCAATCGTTGCTGGCCGGGCGCGACGTCGCGCAGTGGCTGCAGCCGGTGGCGGGAGAGCTGAGCGCATTTCGCAATAAAGCCAAGATGGTGGTCAGCGGCAGCGTAGAGCGCCCGCTGCTCGGCATGCTGCACCGCGACGGCACGCCGGTCGATCTGAGCGACTGCCCGCTGTATCCCGCCGGTTTTGCGCCGATGTTTGCGGTGCTGAAAAGCTTTATCGCCCGCGCGGGCCTGACGCCGTATAACGTGGCGCGCAAACGCGGCGAGCTGAAGTACCTGCTGCTGACCGAAAGCACGCTCGACGGCGGCGTGATGCTGCGCTTCGTGCTGCGTTCGGAAACCAAGCTGGCGCAGCTGCGCGCCGCGCTGCCGTGGCTGCAGCAGCAGTTGCCGCAGCTCAAGGTGATCTCCGCCAATATTCAGCCGGTGCACATGGCGATCATGGAAGGGGAGCGCGAGATTGCGCTGACCGAACAGCAGGCGCTGGAGGAGCGGTTCAATCAGGTGCCGCTGTTTATCCGCCCGCAAAGCTTCTTCCAGACCAACCCGCAGGTGGCCGCCGATCTGTATGCCACCGCCCGCGACTGGGTGCGCGCGCTGGGTATCGACAGCATGTGGGATCTGTTCTGCGGCGTCGGTGGTTTCGGCCTGCACTGCGCGCAACCGCAAACGCGGCTGACCGGCATCGAAATCAGCGCGGAAGCGATCGCCTGCGCCCGCCAGTCGGCGCAGCGGTTAGGGCTGCTGCACGTAGATTTTCAGGCGCTCGATTCCACCCGCTTCGCCACCGCCGAAGGTCAGGTGCCGCAGCTGGTGCTGGTCAACCCGCCGCGGCGTGGCATCGGCCAGGCGCTGTGCGACTACCTGAGCCGGATGGCGCCGGACTATATTCTCTATTCGAGCTGCAATGCCGAGAGCATGGCGAAAGATATCGAGATGTTGCCGGGGTACCGCATCGAACGGGTGCAGCTGTTTGACATGTTCCCGCATACCGCGCACTACGAAGTGCTGACGCTGTTGGTGCGGATTTTATAAAACATAAGGCCCGGATAACCGGGCCTTATTGCTTACTGCGGGAACCACTTGTCGTTGATGGCCTTGTAGGTGCCGTCGGCCTTGATGGCGTCCAGCGCGGCGTTCAGCTTGGCCAGCAGCGCCTGGTTGTCGAGGCGTACCGCGATGCCGAGGCCGGTGCCAAAGTATTGCGCATCGGTGATGTGCTCGCCCACCGGCGCCAGCTGCGGGTTGGTTTTCAGCCACTCGTTCACCACGGCGGTGTCGCCGAACACGCCGTCGATACGGCCGTTTTTCAGCTCCAGAATGGCGTTCTGGTAGCTGTCGTAAGAGACGGTGTTAATCTCCGGATGCTTGTCCTGCATGTATTTCTGGTGGGTGGTGCCATTTTCCATGCCGAGCTTTTTGCCTTTCAGATCCGCCAGCGAGCTGAACTTGCCTTTTTGCGCGATCACGATCGCCGAGTTGGCGTAGTAAGGCTGGGTGAAAGCGACCTGTTTGCTGCGCTCCGGCGTGATGTCCATACCGGAAATCACCGCATCGTATTTCTTGAATTTCAGCGCGGCGATCAGGCTGTCGAACGCCTGGTTGGTGAAGGTGCACTGCGCCTGCATCTGCTTGCACAGCGCGTTGGCCAGATCGATATCGAAGCCGACGATCTGGTTGTTGGCGTCCAGCGATTCGAACGGCGGGTAGGTGGCGGAAGCGGCGAAGCGGATGGTCTCGGCCGCGGTAGCGTTAAAGGTGATCCCGGCCAACATCGTCGCGGCAAGCAGCAGTTTTTTCATGCGTAGAGCTCCTGTCTGAATCCTGAAAGTGATTATTCGCTATCGTTTGTTTTTACTGGTAATCGCCAGAGGTTTTTACGTGTGCGCCTGCTGATAACCCTGCCATTGGGTGAATTAAAATGCAATATAAATGATTAAGTATTGCAGTGGGGATAAAAAAAGCCCCGCACAATGGCGGGGCTCATGGGGGAGGCGGCCTCAGTTGCGGCGTTCAAACGCCAGCGCGCGGCGCTCCACCAAGCGCATCAGCAGCGTCAGCAGGCCGTTGACGCACAGGTACACCAGGCCTGCGGCACCGAATACCATGACGTCGTAGGTGCGGCCGTACATCAGCTGGCTGTAGCCCATCACCTCCATCAGCGTGATGGTGTAAGCCAGCGAGGTGCTTTTGAACACCAGCACCACTTCGTTGGAGTAAGACGACAGCGCGCGCTTGAAGGCGAACGGCAGCAGGATGCGCAGCGTCTGCCGGCGCGACATGCCCAGCGCTTCGCACGACTGCCACTGTCCGGCGGGAATGGCGCGCACCGCGCCGTAGAACAACTGCGTGGTGTAGGCCGCGCTGTTCAGCGCCAGCGCTATCATCGCGCACAGCCAGGGCTGCGACAGCAGGTTCCACAGCCACGGGTAGTCGCGGATGGCCGGGAACTGACCGGGGCCGTAGTAGATCAGGAAGATCTGCACCAGCAGCGGTGTGCCGGTGAACAGCGTCACGTAGATCTTGACCAGCGGCGTCAGGATTGGCGTTTTCAGCGTCAGTATCACCGTCAGCAGCAGCGACAGCACCAGCGCGACGATCAGCGCGGCGACGGTCAGCGTCAGGCTGGTGTGTAACCCTTTGAGGATCTCCGGTAAATACTCAATCATCAGACTGGCCCCCGCTCAAAGCGCGTGGCGCGCAGCTCAATGCGTTTGATGACGTATTGGCTGAACAGCGTCACCAGCAGGTAGATGGCCGCGGCGATCACATACCAGGTAAAGGGTTCCTGGGTGCGGGTGGCGATGCTCTTGGTTTGCAGCATCAGATCGTTCACGCTGATCAGCGACACCAGCGCGGTGTCTTTCAGCAACACCAGCCACTGATTGCCGAGGCCGGGCAGGGCGTGGCGCCACATCTGCGGCATGATCAGGCGAAAGAAGATCGCCGCCTTGCCGAGCCCCAGCGCCTGGCCGGACTCCCACTGCCCCTGCGGCACCGCTTTGAGCGCGCCGCGCAGCGTCTGCGAAGCGTAGGCGGAATAGAGCAGGGCCAGAGCGATCACCCCGCACAGGAACGGGCTGACTTCGAAATTGTCGATCGCCAGCTGAATCGGCAGCTGGAACAGACCGAGGTTGAGGGTAAAGCCGTCGGAGAGCATCAGCAGCAGCTGCGACGAGCCGAAATAGATAAACAGCACCACCAGGATTTCCGGCAGGCCGCGCAGCACGGTCACCCAGGCGGTGCCGAGCCAGCTGACCGCTTTCCAGCGGGACGATTCCCATACGGCGAACAGCATCGCCAGAATCAGCCCGAGGATCAGGGCGCAAACGGCAAGGCCGACGGTCATGCCGGCGGCGCTTGCTAAAGGTTGTAATTCATTCATCGGGGCGTATTACTGCTGGAACCATTTTTTGTAGATGGTTTCATAGGTCCCATCCTGCTTGATCTTGTCCAGAGCGGCGTTGAACTTGCCCTGCAGATCGGTGTTCTTCTGGCGTACCGCGATGCCGAGGCCGGTGCCGAAGTAGTCTTTATCCGTCACTTTGGCGCCCACTGCCGCCAGCGCGTCATTCTGCTTCAGCCACTCGTTGACCACCGCGGTATCGCCGAACACCGCATCAACGCGGCCGTTCTTCAGATCCAAAATGGCGTTCTGGTAGCTGTCGTAAGGCACGGTGGTGATTTCCGGGTGCTTGTCGGTCAGGTATTTCTGGTGGGTGGTGCCGTTTTGCACGCCCACTTTCTTGCCTTTCAGCGCCGCCACGTCGGCGATTTTGCCTTTCTGCGCGATGAACAGCGCCGAGTTATCGTAGTACGGCTTGGTGAACAGCACCTGCTTTTCACGCTCCGGCGTGATGTCCATACCGGCCATGACCGCATCGAAACGCTTGAACTTCAGGCTCGGGATCAGGCTGTCGAACGCCTGGTTGGTGAAGGTGCACTCGGCCTGCATCTCTTTGCACAGCGCGTTGGCCAGATCGACATCAAAACCCTGAATCTTGTTGCCGGCGTCAATAAATTCAAATGGAGGATAGGAGGCTTCGGTAGCGAAACGGATCGTTTCGGCTGCGGAGGCGGAAACGCTGATGCCGGCCAGAACGGCGGCGATTATTAGTTTTTTCATCGCAAACTCCCCAAATTACAGCAAGTTAATTGTTAGTGTGATAAGTAGTTGGCAAACTCGGTGGTCCGCGGCTGCGTGAAGTGGCTGCTGTCGCCTTGCTCCACCACGTGGCCGTTTTCCATGTACACCACGCGGCTGGCGGTCTTGCGCGCCACTTCCACTTCGTGGGTGACGATCACCTGCGTGATGCCGGTGCCGGCCAGTTCGCGAATGATGCTGACGATCTGAGCGGTGATTTCCGGATCCAGCGCCGCGGTCGGTTCATCGAACAGCAGCACCTGCGGTTCCATCATCAGGGCACGGGCGATCGCCACGCGCTGCTGCTGGCCGCCGGAAAGGTGCAGCGGGAAGCGATCGGCGAAGTCGGTCAGGCGCAGACGCTTGAGCAGCTTGTCGGCACGCTCCATCGCTTGAGCCTTGGTCAGACCCAGCACGCGGCAAGGCGCTTCGATCAGGTTCTGAACCACGGTGAGGTGAGGCCACAGGTTGTATTGCTGGAAGACCATGCCGACATTTTGGCGCAGTTCGCGAATGGCTTTCTCGCCCGGCGCCTGCTTAAAGTCGAATTGGTTACCGGCGATCTGCAGTTGGCCCGAACGCGGCATTTCCAGCAGGTTCAGCACCCGCAGCAATGAACTTTTCCCGGCGCCGCTTGGGCCAAGCAGCACCAGGGTTTCCCCGGCTGGACAATCCAGCGTGATGTCAAACAGCGCCTGGTGAGCGCCGTAATAGCAATTGATACCGTTAAGTTGAATACTCATGCGCCAGAATTGAATAGACATTGATGCCGCAAATGTTAACTTCCACAGAATACTTATGCAATCTTTGTGCGTTAAAATTTATGAGTGTGCGGCGGGACAGTAAAAGATTAGCACAAGATACCGCGACTCAAGCCGAGGGAGGGGATTTGTGGCGCAGGCTGTGAGATCGGTAGCGAAATTTTTTCTATTGGACGAAATTCGAGCGGTGGGCGGACGGCGGGGATGACCGACGCGGCAAGCCCGCGTCGGCCGGGGCATGGCGGGTTACTGGTTTTCCAGCACCTGGCGCACGCTGCCGTTGGTGGCGTGCGCTGGAACATTCAGGTAGCGAATATCATCAACCACCCAGCAGGTGCCTTCGCGCACCATCAGCACTTCGTCCTGCCAGTTCACGGTGCTGTTGGCGTCTTTTTGGTAGCTCAAGTCAACGCGCAGCGGGATGTTTTTCGCATCGGTGTTAGGAATGGTCGAGGCGCTGGCGACGGACGCGCTGCTTGGCCCCTGCGCATTGCCGGAGAACAGATCGCCGGTTATCCGGTGCTTGCCCGGGTTCTGGCCGGCGCTGACCAGATCCTGATACAGCACTTTGCTCAGGTAAGGTTGCAGCTGCGCCAGGCGGTTACTGTCCGGCAGGCCGGCGCCCTGCTGGATGCGCAGGTCATAGAACTTTTGCGCGACCGTATCCGGGCCGCCTTCCACACAGCTGCCGCTGCGGGTGCCGATATCCTTGTATGCCGGTTCCACCGTGGTACAGGCACTCAGCAACAGCGCTAAGGGTAAAACAGCCGCAATCGTTTTTGTTTTCATCTTATTACCTTATGTGAAAGTCTCTACCATGAAGACCGATAGCTTACAGTATAAATGCGTTTTTTGGCCTTGCATTCGTACTGCGTGCCATTGATTAAGCGAACATAATGCCAATCCTCTGGTCATAGATACGTTGAATTAATCAAACAAGGAATTCTGATGCAGCTTTCAACTACCCCGACCCTGGAAGGGTTCACCATCACCGAATACTGCGGCGTCGTGACCGGCGAAGCGATCCTCGGCGCCAACATTTTTCGTGATTTCTTTGCCGGCGTGCGCGATATCGTCGGCGGCCGCTCGGGCGCTTATGAGAAAGAGCTGCGCAAGGCGCGCTTGATCGCGTTCGAAGAGCTGGAAGATCAGGCGAAAGAGCTGGGCGCCAACGCGGTGGTCGGCATTGATATCGATTATGAAACTGTTGGTAAAGACGGCAGCATGCTGATGGTGACCGTCAGCGGCACCGCGGTGAAAGTCAGCCGCTAACGCCATTCTCGCGCCCCGGCCATTCTGCCGGGGCGACGTTCTCTTGCTTTACCCCACCTTGTGCTGCTCGACGATCGGGCGGTGCTCCTGCGGTTTTACCGGCGCCGGCTCCTGGCGATGCTGTATCGGCTGAACGAACGACGGGCGGATCTGCGGCGCCGGGGCCGGATGCGGCATGACGCGTTCTTGCGGCATCGGCGTCGGGCGCACTACCGCCGGGTGCGGCTCTACGGCCGGTTCGTGTACCGCCGGCTGAACGACGTGCGGCGCGACCTGAACCGGTGGCCGCACGGCGGATTGATGCACCGGCGCGACGGCCGGCATCGGATGCGTCTGTACCGGCGCTGAATGCACGGCCATCGGCTGCTGCGCGTGGGGCGCCGCAGGCGCGGTATGCGTGAACGTCGGCATGCTCATCGGTTGCTGCACATGGGACGCGTTGACCGATTGTTGCACGTGCGGCGCGGCCGCTACCGGCTGGGTATGCGCAAAGTTCGGCATGGTCATCGGCGCATGGGCTGCAGGCGCGACGCGCGGCTGTTGCGGCGCCGCGTTCGGCGCCGATGCGTTGAAGCGCGGCGTCGGCGCGGCGGGGGACGTATTGTAGTTGTTCACCGTGCTGGTGCTGCTGCGATTCACATTGTTGACGTTGTTATATTGGTTGATGTTGGTGACGCGATTTACCACGGTGGTGGAGTGCGATACGTAAGGCGCATTGCGGTAGACCACCGGTTGGCGTCGGTCGTCCCAGCGCATATCCCAGTTGTGCCAACCGCTGTTGTGCTGATTGAACAATGAGGCGACCGCGATGCCGACGCCGAAGCTGATCACGCCGGCCGCCAACATGTCGCCGCCGCTATAGCCCGAAGGCTGATACTGATAGCTGGGGTAGGCGGGGATCGGCGTGCCGTAGGCCTCCCAGGGGTCGTAATGCGGAACGTAAACTGTATCTGGCTGGCTGGGCTCGATGACGATGGTTTCGCCCGGCGCCGCCACCACGCTCTGGCGATAGGATTGCTGCTCAACGTAACGGGTCGTAGGCGCTACGACGATGCGCTGCTGCGGGGTGTTTTTCAGCGTACCCTGGCTGGCCGCCCGCTGACGCATCACCTGAATGGCGTTCATCACGTCGGTGGGATCGTTGAGGTAGGCGCTGCCCAGGGCGGTGGTCCAGGGGATATTCTTCGCCATCTGATCGAGCACGTCGGGGAATTGTACCAGGCCGCGCACGCTGGGATCCCAGGGCTGAGCGTCGGCCGCCGAGCTGAGCGCCGCCGGTTGCAATCCGCGGTTTTGCGCCAGCCAGGCATCCGCGGCGCTGATTTGGTCGGGATAGCCCGCGCCGGCCAAGACCTGCGCCAGCAACTTATCGGGGAACAGCGCCACCGGGCTGACCAACTGGTACAGCTGATCGGCGGTCAGCGGCGTATAGGCCGGCGCACTTGCAGTGGCGGCGGGAGCGGCCGGGGGCGGCGTGCTCCCGCCCATCGCACCGGCGACTTTTTGCTGATCGCAGCCGCTGAGCGGCAGCATGGCGGCACAGAGCAACCAGGACAGATAGCGTGGTGTGAACATGTTCGACTCCGCTCTTTCAGCGCAGATGATACTTTGAGACTATCATGGGGGGCGCAGGGCGCCAGCCGAGAGAAACACTCGCTTGCACATCGGCGCTATCTGTCATCATTTCTCGATGAGCGTGATGATTGGATACAGGCTAATCGCGTCGCCTTACCATTTTCACGGACGACAATCAGGAGGATAAGTGAAAATTTGGCCAGGGATTATCGCCGCCGCGCTGTTGGCGGGGTGCCAAAATCCACAGCAGGACACGCTCGTCGATCGCGGCGCTTACCAGCTCGAAACCCTGCATCAGGCGCAGGGTGCCGATCAGCGCATCCGGTTTTTGGTGATGCACTACACGGCGGAAGACTTCCATTCATCGCTGAAAACGCTGACCGACGAGCACGTCAGCGCCCATTATCTGCTGCCGGCACACCCTCAGCGCGAGCACGGCAAACCGACGGTGTACCGGCTGGTGCCGGAGGCGATGCGCGCCTGGCATGCCGGCACCAGCGCCTGGCGCGGCCGCAGCAACCTCAACGACACCTCGATCGGCATCGAAATCGTCAACAAGGGCTTCACCCGCAGCATGCTGTTCACCCACTGGCAACCCTATACGGCGGAGCAGATCGCCGTGCTGATCCCGCTGAGCCGCGACATTATCCAACGCTATGGCATCCAGCCGCAGGACGTGGTGGGGCACAGCGATATCGCGCCGCAGCGCAAGCAGGATCCCGGCCCGCTGTTCCCCTGGCGGCAGTTGGCGCAGGCCGGCATCGGCGCCTGGCCGGATGAACGGGACGTGCAGCGTTTGCTGGCGGGGCGCGATCGCCATGCGCCGGTACCGATGGCGCCGCTGCTCGAAAAGCTGGCGCGTTACGGCTATGCGATCGACCCGTCATGGGATGCGCGGCAGCGGCGCAACGTGGTAGCGGCGTTTCAGATGCACTTCCGGCCCGACGATGTGCGCGGCGAGCCGGATGCAGAGAGTGAAGCGATTGTCGATGCGCTGCTGGTGAAGTACGGCGCGGCGCGTTGATTACAGGCCGTGCAGCTTACCGTGATCTTTCAGCCAGCGGGCGGTGCGCGCGATGCCTTCTTCCAGCGAGACGATCGGCTGATAGCCCAGCTCTTGCTGCGCGCGGGTGGTATCGAGCGTGAGGTCGAAGTTGAGTTTGGCGACGCCGTAGTGGGTCAGCACCGGCTCCTTCTCGCTTTTGCTGCCGAGGCGTTCCATGCCGCGCGCCATCATGTCGAGCATCGGATAGGGGACGGAGCGGATGCGGCATTTCATGCCCAGATCGTCGATCAGCTGCTGTACCACGGTGCGAAGCGGGCGCGGCTGCTGGTTGGTGATGTTGTAGGCGCGGCCGGACGGGGTATCTTCTTTTAGCGTCGCCAGCCACATGGCGTGCACCGCATTCTCCAGGTAGGTCATGTCCACCATCGCCGCGCCGCCGCGCGGCAGCAGCAGGTTGCCGTAGCGCTTGATCATCTGCAGCAGCCGCGGCAGCATCACCTTGTCATGCGGCCCGAACAATCCCTGCGGGCGCAGAATGGTGAAATGGGTCTGCGGATTGGACAGTGCCAACTGCTGGATCACCTGCTCGCCGGCGGCCTTGCTGCGCGCGAATTCGTTGGCGTAGCGCTGCGGGCGGAAGTCTTCGGTCACGTTGCGGTGATGGTGGTAATCGAAATAGATCGCCGGGGAAGAGATGTGAATGAATTGCGCTACGCCGTAGGCCGCCGCCCATTCGCCGAGGCGGCGGGTGGCGCGGACGTTGGCCAGTTCGAAGGCCTCTTCGGTGCCCCAGGGCGAGGTAAAGCTGGAGCAGTGCCACAGCACGTCGACGTCGGCCAGCATCGCCTTGGCCTGCGAAGAGATCAGATTGGTGAGATCGGCATGAATAAACTCCGCGCCCATTTTTTCCAGCAGGCCGCCCATCGCCTGGTTGCGGCCGGTGGCGCGCACTTTGATGCCCTGGCGGCGCAGATATTCAACGGCGTTACGGCCTAACCCACTGGTGGCACCGGTGACCAATACCTTCATAACGGACTCTATTCTCACCCAAAATCGGAATACCGGCGGGCGCTTGCGGCGCTCCCAGCAAATAAGATGCCATTCTTCCGTGATTTCGTGCGCTATGCAATCGGAAAGCCCCGAAGCGCAGCGGCAAACTGTGCGGTTGATCGACAAATGAACGGTGTTCAGCGCCGTTGCCGGTCCAGGCTCTCGGCAAGCTCGGCGATGCGCTTCGCCATGCCGCGAAAAATGAACAGGTGTGCGGGCATCATGGCGAACCAATACAGCAGCCCGCTGAAGCCGGCCGGATGCCACCAGGCGCGCACGTCCAGCGTGCGGCGATCGCCGTGATCGGTGATGCTGAAGCTCAGCCGCCCCAGCCCCGGTGCCTTCATGCCGAACAGCAGCGCCAGTTGCCGCAGCGGCTTCAGCGTGATGACTTTCCAGCCGTCGATCTCGTCGCCCAGCGCCAGGGTCGCGCGCGCCGGGCGGCCGTAGACCACCCCGTTGCCGATCATGTCGTCCATGCGGGCGCGGATGCGCCACAGAATATTGGCGTAGAAATAGCCTTCTTCGCCCCCCAGCTGCTGCACCGTTTGCCACAGGGCCTCGCGGGTGGCGGCGGTGTCCAGCGAACAACCGGCCTGTTTCGGATAGTAACCGTAGCCGGGGCGCCAGCGGGCCCGCGCCGCCGGATCGTAGCCCCAGTCGGCGGAATCGACCACCTCCTGTTCGCGCTGCAGCGTGGTGGCGACCGCCTGCTCAAAGGTGTGCAGCCGCTGCGGGATCAGGGCCTGCAGCGGCCGGCCGTCGGCGGGCAGATCGTGCTTCAGCCCCTGGATCAGCGCGCGGGCGATCGGCGTTGGCACCGAGGTGATCAGGCTGATGAACCACACCGAAATCAGCCGCGTCGGCAAAGGGATCGGGATCAGCCAGCGCCGCTTGCCGCTGAGGGCGATAAAGCGTTTGAACATATCCTGATAGCTGAGGTATTCCGGCCCGGCAACGTCGAAGATGCGGTGCTCCTGCGCCGGGTGCGCCAGCAGATCGGCCAGATAAACCAGCAGGTTCTCCAGCGCCACCGGCGACGACTTCGAACGCACCCAGCGCGGCGGCGTCAGCACCGGCAGGTTATAGACCATGTCGCGCATCACTTCGAACGCCGCCGAGCCGGGGCCGACGATGATGCCGGCGCGCAGCTCGGTCACCGGCACGCCGCTCTGGCGCAAGATCTCGCCGGTCAGGCGGCGGGCCGCCAGGTGCGGTGAGCTATCGTCGTTCGGCTGCAGCGCGCCGAGAAAGATCACCTGTTTGACGCTGGCATTGCGCAGCGCGTCGCGCAGGTTTTCCGCCGCCTGGCGCTCCTTCTCGATAAAATCGTCGCCGTCGCCCATCGCATGCACCAGATAGTAAAGCGTATCGATTTCCCACAGCGCCGCGCTCAGGGTCTCCGGGCGATACAGATCGGCATACAGGCAGTTGACCTGCGGCCAGTTCCGCTCCTGCAGCCACTCGATGCGCCGCGCGGCGGCGGTAATCTGGTGCCCCTGTTCGATCAGGTGCGGGATCAGGTTCTGGCCTATATAGCCGCTGGCTCCAAGAACCAGTACGCGTTGGGGTGTCATCGGGCCGCCTTGTGCGGTAGAGGATTGGCTGAACGACAGGATGCCAAATTCAGGGTTTAAATGCACTTTTTGTATGGGTATAAGCCGGTTGCATCCATCCTGGTGCAGGTTCACACTACGCGCCCCCTTACCGAACGAAAAACCGGATGTCATGAAGCTCAATGTGATTTGTTACGCCCTGCTGGGCCTGGCGCTGGTCGCCAGCCTGTTCTCGCTGCATCCGGTGTGGATGTGGTTGCTGTTGGCCAACCTGCTGACGTTTCTGATCTACGGCGGCGATAAGCTGGCGGCGCGCAAAGGGTGGCGGCGGGTACCGGAGGCGACGCTGTTGCTGTTCGGCGCGCTGGGCGGGTGGTTGGGCGCACTGGCGGCACAGCAGCTGTTTCGCCACAAAACCCAAAAGCAGCCGTTTAAAACCTGGTTCATCCTCAGCGTGGCGCTCAACCTGGTGGCGGTGCTGGGGCTGTGGTACTGGGTTTATGGCCGCTGGATCTTCTGATTACAACAGCAGCGGCAGGGTAGCGCTCGCGGTGGCCTGCATCGCCTGAGCGTAGGCGGGATCGCGCTGAGCCAGTGCGGCGATCATCAACTCCACCAGCAGCATGGCGCCGACCTTGGCCGGCAGGGCGCCGGCGGTCAGCGGCCCTTCCGGTTTGGCCGCCACCAGCAGCGTATCCGCCATTTTAGCCAGCGGGCTGCGTTGGGTGTTGCTGATTGCGATCACGCGTGCGCCGCGCCCTTTGGCCAACGCCACCGCATGCAGTACGTCCTTGGTGGAGCCGGAGCTGGAGATGACGATCAGCAGATCCCGCTCACTCAGCGAGGCGGCGTTCATCGCCGCCCGGTGCATGTCGCTGAACAGCTGCGCCGGTTTGCCGAGGCGCAACAGTTTGTAGTGCAGAAAATCGCCGATGATGGCGCTGGCGGCGACGCCGTAAATCTGTACCGAAGCGCAACGCTGCAGGCTGTCCGCCGCCTGTTGCAGCGCCTGAGGATCCAACAGCGCGCCGGTATCCCGCAGCGCCTGCACGCTCTCTTCCACCAAATTTTCCGTTGCGCTTTGCCGCGTCGTCGCCTCCGGCTGGTTTTGTTGCAGGCTGAGGGCCAGCGCCATTTTAAATTCGGTATAGCCTTTACAGCCCAGATGGCGGCACAGCCGCGTGACGCTGGCTTCGCTGGTGGCGCTTTCACGCGCCAGTTCGGTGATGGTCAGGTAAACGGCGCGGGAGGGCTCCGCAAGAAGATAGTTGCCGAGCTTTTGCAGCGTGGGGCTGTACCCCGCTAAATCCTGCCGCAGCCGCAATAACAAGTTGCCTGTATTCATCACGTTACCTTTCTGAGTATGCCCGTTTCTATTGTGGCGGAAAGACGCCGCCGCTCGCCAGCAAAATCGACGGATTGTGAAGCCGATCATCGTTATGAATAAAATTTTCATTAAATAAATTTTAATGTGGTAAAAATTTTCATCATAAAAATGATAGCGGGGAAAAATTTATGTCAACACCAGAATTGTCGCGCTCCGGCGGCTGGTTCGAAAAAGCCCAGCTGTTCGGCAAATCGTTCATGCTGCCGATCGCCGTGCTGCCGGCGGCCGGCCTGCTGCTGGGGATCGGCGGTGCGCTGTCCAACCCCAATACCGTCGAGGCGTATCCCTGGCTCGACGTCGGCTGGCTGCAAAGCGTATTTACGGTGATGGCCAGCGCCGGCGCCATCGTGTTCGCCAACCTGGCGGTCCTGTTCGCGGTCGGCGTGGCGGTGGGGTTGGCCAAAAGCGACAAGGGCACGGCGGGGCTGGCCTCGCTGATCGCCTATCTGGTGATGAACGCCACCATCAATGCGCTGTTGAAAATCAACGGCACGCTGGCCACGCAGGACGCCGGCGCGGTGGGGCAGGGAACGATTCTCGGGATCCAGACGCTGGAGACCGGGGTGTTCGGCGGGGTAGTCATCGGTCTGGTGACCTGGTATCTGCACGGCCGCTACAACAAAATAGCGCTGCCGCCGTTCCTGGGCTTTTTCGGCGGCTCGCGCTTTGTGCCGATCGTCAGCTCACTGGCGGCGATGGCGGTCGGCGCCCTGATGACCGTGGTGTGGCCGCCTTTCCAACGGCTGATCTTCAGCATGGGCGGCCTGGTGGACGCCAGCGGCTATCTCGGCACCTTTATCTACGGCTTCGTGCTGCGCATGCTTGGGCCGTTCGGCCTGCATCACATCTTCTACCTGCCGTTCTGGACCACCGCGCTCGGCGGCAGCGAAGTGATCAACGGACAGCTGGTGGAAGGCACGCAGCGCATTTTCTTCGCCCAGTTGGCCGACCCGAATACGCAGCAGTTCTACATCGGCACGGCGCGTTTCATGTCCGGCCGCTTTATCACCATGATGTTCGGCCTGGTCGGCGCCTGCCTGGCGATGTACCAAAGCGCGCGCCCGGAGAACCGCAAGCGCGTCGGCGGGCTGCTGCTGTCGGCGGCGCTGACCTCTTTCCTGACCGGCATCACTGAGCCTATCGAATTCTCGTTCCTGTTCATCGCGCCGGCGCTGTACGTGGTGCACGCGCTGTTCGACGGCCTGGCGTTCGCGATCGCGCACATTCTGCATATCACCATCGGCCAGACGTTCTCCGGCGGTTTTATCGATTTCATGCTGTTCGGCGTGCTGCAGGGCGAAGCGAAAACCCACTGGATGTATGTGCCGCTGGTCGGGGTGCCCTGGTTCTTCCTGTACTACTTCACGTTCCGTTTCCTGATCCTGCGCTTCAATTTCAAAACGCCGGGGCGCGAGGTGGAAACCGTGCCGGAAACGGTGATGAGCGGCACCGAACGCTCGCAGCAGGTGCTGGCGGCGCTGGGTGGCAAAGAGAATATCGTCGAACTGGATTGTTGCGCCACGCGGCTGCGCGTGACGGTAAAACAGAGCCGGTTGCTGGACGAGGGCGGGCTGAAGGCCAGCGGCGCGCGGGCGGTGATCGTTCGCGGCAACGGCGTTCAGGTGATCTATGGCCCGCACGTGACCATTATTAAAAATGAAGTCGAGGAGTTGTTGGATTTATGACGCTTTCCATTTTGCAGCAGATTAAGGGCCGGCTGGTGGTGTCTTGCCAGGCGCTGGACGACGAGCCGCTGCACAGCGATTTTATCATGGCACGCATGGCGCTGGCGGCCGAGCAAGGCGGTGCGGCGGCGATTCGCGCCAACGGCGTCGAAGACGTTAAAGCCATCATGCGCACGGTGGCGCTGCCGGTGATCGGCATTATCAAGCGCGATTATGCCGGTAGCGATGTCTATATCACGCCGACCCTGCGTGAAATCGATGAGCTGATGGCCGCGGCGCCACAGATGATTGCGCTTGACGCGACCGGCCACCCTCGGCCAGGGGAGCTGCAGCTGGCGGCGCTGGTTGCCGCGATCCGCGCCAGGTATCCCCGGCTGCTGCTGATGGCGGACATTGCCACCGTGGAAGAGGCGCAAGAGGCTGCCAGGTTGGGGTTCGACTGCGTGGGTACCACGCTGCACGGCTATACCGCCGAAAGCCGGGGCGCCCGACTGGCGGAGGACGATTTCGGTTTTCTGCGCGCGGTGCTGGCGGCGGTGCCGGTGCCGGTCATCGCCGAGGGCAATGTCGAAACGCCGGCGATGGCCGCACGCTGCCTGACGTTGGGGGCGCATGCGGTCGTGGTGGGCGGCGCCATTACGCGCCCGCAGCAGATCACTCGCCGTTTTGTCGAGGCCATCGGCGGGCGGTGAAGGGCTCCCCGGCGCGCCGGGGAGGAGGGATCAGGCGTGCTGCTGGAGGAACTCCCGCCACAGCTCGACCACCCGCTGCAGATCCTGACGGCTGACGTCGAGGTGGGTCAGAATGCGCGTCAGCGGGCCGCTGCTGATCAGCACGCCGCGTTCGCGCATCCACGGGCCGAATTTGGCCGCCAGCGCCGGTGATTGGCGCAGGTACAGCACGTTGGTCTGTGCGCCGGGTTCGGCGATCTCTACGCCGATCTGCCGCAGTTGTTGCTCCAGCCAGACCGCGTTGTCATGGTCTTCGCGCAGCCGCGCGACGTTATGCTCCAGCGCGTAGAAGCCGGCTGCCGCCAGGATGCCGGCCTGACGCAGCCCGCCGCCGGTCATCTTGCGCCAGCGCAGCGCGCGCTGAATGAAGGCCTCGCTGCCGCACAGCAGCGATCCGACCGGCGCGCCCAATCCTTTTGACAGGCAAATGGTGAAGGTGTCGCAGTATTGCACGATCTCTTTCAGCGGCAGGTTCAGCGCCACGGCGGCGTTGAAGATGCGCGCGCCGTCGATATGCAGCGCCAGCTGCCGCTCGCGGCTAAACTGCCACGCCTGCTGCAGGTAGGCCTGCGGCAGAACTCGGCCGCTGATGGTGTTTTCCAGGCTCAGCAGCCGGGTGCGGGCGAAGTGGATATCGTCGGGTTTGATGGCGGCGGCGAGCTTGTCCAGCGGCAGCGTGCCGTCCGCGTCGGCCTCGATCGGCTGCGGCTGGATGCTGCCCAGCACCGCCGCGCCGCCGGCCTCGTATTTATAGTTGTGCGCCTGTTGGCCGACCAGATACTCGTCGCCGCGCTGGCAGTGGCTCAGCAGCGCCACCAGGTTGGCCTGGGTGCCGCTGGGCAAAAACAGCGCCGCTTCTTTGCCTGACAGGCGTACCGCCTCGGCCTCCAGCGCGTTGACCGTCGGGTCATCGCCGTAGACGTCGTCGCCGACCTCTGCCTGAGCCATCGCCTGGCGCATGGCGGCGCTGGGGCGGGTGACGGTGTCGCTGCGTAGATCGATAAGCATAGGGTTCCTGGAATGTAAGGGAGAGGAAAAGGGTACATGGCATCATATACCCTTATTTTACCGGGGGCAGCTTGCTTAGCGCAGCCAGTTGGTCTTCGCCAGCTCGACCACTTCGTCGCCGCGGCCGTTGATGATGGCGCGCAGCATGTACAGGCTGAAGCCTTTCGCCTGTTCGAACTTGATCTGCGGCGGCATCGCCAGCTCTTGCTTGGCGGTGACCACGTCCAGCAGCGCCGGGCCGGGGTGCGCCAACATCTCCTGCAGCGCCCCGTCCAGCTCCGAGGCTTTTTCCACGCGGATGCCTTTGATGCCGGCGGCGTTGGCGATCGCCGCGAAGTCCGGGTTATGCAGGTCGGTGCCGTCGGTCAGGTAGCCGCCGGCCTTCATCTCCATCGCCACGAACCCCAGCACGCTGTTGTTGAACACCACGATTTTCACCGGCAGCTTGAGCTGCGCCAGCGACAGGAAATCCCCCATCAGCATGGTGAAGCCGCCGTCGCCGCACATGGCGATCACCTGTTTATCCGGCGCGGTGGCCTGGGCGCCGATCGCCTGCGGCATGGCGTTGGCCATCGAACCGTGGTTGAACGAACCGAGCAGGCGGCGCTTGCCGTTCATTTTCACGTAGCGGGCGGCCCACACCGTCGGCGTGCCGACGTCGCAGGTAAAGATGGCATCGTCGCTGGCGTACTGGCTGAGCTGCTGCGCCAGATACTGCGGGTGGATCGGCTGGTCGTCGTTGGCGGTCGCCAGCCCGTCGAGATCCTTACGGGCGTTGCGGTAATGCTCCAGCGCCTTGTCGAGGAACGCCCGGTCGCGCTTGGGCTCCAACTGCGGCAGCAGGGCGGTGAGGGTGGTGTGGATATCGCCCACCAGCGCCATGTTGACCGGGCAGTGCGCGCCGATGCTGCCGGGGTTGATGTCGATCTGAATGATGTTGGCGTTGGTGGGGTAGAACGCGCGGTAGGGGAACTGGGTGCCGAGCAGCACCAGCGTGTCGGCGTTCATCATCGCGTGATAGCCGGAGGAGAAGCCGATCAGCCCGGTCATGCCGACGCTGTACGGGTTATCCCACTCGATATGCTCTTTGCCGCGCAGCGCGTGCACCACCGGCGCCTGCAGCAGCTCGGCCAGCTTGACCACCTCATCGTGCGCGCCTGCGCAGCCGCTGCCGCACATCAGGGTGATGTTCTTCGCCTGATTCAGCGTCTCCGCCAGCTTGTTCAGCTCGCTCATCGGCGGCTGCACCAGCGGCAGCGCCGGGGTATGCCAGGTCAGGGTCGCGTCTTCCGGCGCCATGCGCAGCGCCACGTCGCCCGGCAAGACTACCACCGAGACGCCGCGGTTGAGGATCGCCTTGCGCATGGCGATCTCCAGCACGCGCGGCAGCTGTTCCGGGTTGGAAACCAGCTCGCAATAGTGGCTGCATTCGCGGAACAGCTCCTGCGGATGCGTTTCCTGGAAGTAGCCGCTGCCGATTTCGCTGGAAGGAATGTGTGCGGCGATCGCCAGCACCGGCACATGGTTGCGGTGGCAGTCGAACAGCCCGTTGATCAGGTGCAGGTTGCCGGGGCCGCAGGAACCGGCGCACACCGCCAGCTGGCCGGTGAGCTGGGCTTCGGCGCCGGCGGCGAAGGCGGCCACCTCTTCATGGCGGGTGCCCAGCCATTCGATGGTGCCCATGCGGTGCAGGCTGTCGCTCAGGCCGTTGAGCGAATCGCCGGTCACGCCCCAAATGCGTTTTACGCCGGCTTGATCCAGCGTTTTGGCGATCAGTGTGGCTACGGTTTGCTTCATGGTTCCCCCAAACATGGTTTGAAAAACGATGTGTACTCGATCCGGTGAGTGTCAGCAGAACAACTGCAAGCATAGCTTACCGGCTGTGGACGAGATGCGGTCAGGAAGGGTAAAGAGCGTAGGACGGAGGAAAGTGTAACCGGGCGGGGATGAGGGAGCTTGCCGATAAATGCCCCATCGCGGCGATGGGGCCTGGGGATCACGCCAATGTGACGTCGCCCTGCAGCTGGCAACTGCAGGCCAGCACGTAGCCTTGCGCTATCTCTTCCGCGCTCAGCGTCATGGTGCTGGTGGTGGTGTAGTCACCCTCGAGGATGCGGGTTTTGCACGAGCCGCACACCCCGGCGCGGCAGGCGGCGTTGACCGGCAGGGCATTGGCCTCCATCGCCGCCAGCAGCGTGCTGCCGACCGGCACGCGGAATTCGCGCAGCGGGCGGGCGGCGCGCAGCGTCAGCCCTTCAGTGGCATCGGCCTGCGTTGTCGGCGTGTGGAACTGCTCTTTATGGAAACGTTCGGCCGGCACGCCGAGTCGGCGGCAAAGCTGCTCCACCTGTTCCATGTAGGGCGCAGGGCCGCAGGTCATCACCGTGCGTTCGGCGATATCCGGCGCCGCCTGCCGCAGCGTCTGTTCATCGATGCGGCCGCTGAGATAGCCGGGTTGCAGATCCCGCTCGGCCATCAGCGTCAGGCGCAGCTGCGGATGAGCGGCGCACAGCGCGCGCCATTGATCGGCGAAAATCGTGTCGGCGGGGGTGCGTACGTTAAAGATCACGGCGATATCGCAGGCCGGACGGTTGGCGGTCAGCCAGCGGCACATCGAGACGATCGGCGTCACGCCGCAGCCGGCGGCCAGCATCAGATAACGATCGGCCGGGTGGCGCTCGCAGCTGAACTCGCCCTGCGCATCGGACAGCCACAGCGTGTTGCCGGGCTTGACCTCTTGCGTCAGCCAGCGCGATCCGACGCCGTCCGGCAGGCAGCGCACGCTGATGCTGAGAAAGCGGCTCTGGCCGGGCGAGGAGGAGAGCGTATAGGCGCGCAGCGTCTCCTCGCTGTTGCGGATGCTGACCAGCGCAAACTGGCCCGCCTGATAAGGGTAGAAAACGTCGCAGATCAGGTTCAGCGTCCAGACGTCGGCGGTTTCACGTCGGATGGAATGCACCTGCATGCGGTTCGGGCAAAGCGGAGTGGGTTGAGTCATCGGGGCACCTCAAAAAGCAAAGGGGCCGGCGCAGGCGGCCCCATAACGTAACGGCATCAGGCGAGCAGCGCGTTGATATCCTGCTCGACGGTGGTGATCGGACGCAGGCCGAATTTCTCGTTGAGGATCGCCATCAGGTTGTCGGTCAGGAAGCCCGGCGCAGTCGGGCCGGTGACGATGTTTTTCACCCCCAGCGACAGCAGCGTCAGCAGAATGACGATCGCCTTCTGTTCAAACCAGGACAGCACCAGGCTGAGCGGCAGCTCGTTGACGCTGCAGCCGAGCGTGTCCGCCAGCTTGACCGCCAGCATGATGGCGGAGTAGGCGTCGTTGCACTGGCCGACGTCCAGCAGGCGTGGCAGCCCTTCCAGGGTGCCGAAGTCAAGCTTGTTGAAACGGTACTTGCCGCAGGCCAGCGTCATGATCAGGCAGTCTTGCGGCACGCTGCGGGCGAAGTCGGTGAAGTAGCTGCGCTCGTCGCGGCTGCCGTCGCAGCCGCCCACCAGGAAGACGTGGCGCAGTTTTTTCTGCGACACCAGATCGATCACCGTGTCGGCGGCGTTCAGCAGCGTCTGGCGGCCGAAGCCGACGGTGATCAGATGCTCAATCTCGGTGTAAGGGAAGCCGTTCATGCCCTGCGCCTGGCGGATCACGGCGCCGAAGTCGTCGCCTTCCAGATGATTGACGCCCGGCCAGCCGACGATGCTGCGGGTCCAGATGCGATCGCCGTAGTTGCCGACGTTCGGATCGATGATGCAGTTGGAGGTCATCACGATCGGGCCGGGGAATTTGGCGAATTCCGTCTGCTGGTTCTGCCAGCCGCTGCCGTAGTTGCCCACCAGATGCTTGAATTTTTTCAGTTCCGGATAGCCGTGCGCCGGCAGCATTTCACCGTGGGTGTAGACGTTGACGTTTTGCCCTTCGGTTTGTTCGAGCAGCATGCGCAGATCTTTCAGATCGTGGCCGGAGATCAGAATGGCTTTCCCGGCCACCGGGCGCACGTTGACCGCGCTGGGCTGCGGATCGCCGTAGGCCTGGGTTTCACCGCGATCGAGGATCGCCATCACGTTGAAGTTCATCTTGCCGATGCCCATGGCGTTGTTCAGCAGGGTATCGACGTTGCGCGGCCGGGTGCCGAGCCAGGCCATGAAGGCGTGGTAGTCGGCATAGAGCTGCTCGTCGAACTGGCCGAGCACGTGCGCGTGTTCCATATAGGCCGCCGCGCCTTTCAGGCCGTACAGGCACAGCATGCGCAACCCGTGGACGTCGTCGCCTACCTCGGCTTTGTCGCTGTTGAGGGCAAACTGCGCCGCCTGTTGCAGCAGCGCAGGCATATCGTCACCGGCCAGCTGCAGCGCCGCCATCGGGTGATCGACGCGTACGCTGGCGTCCAGCAGCCGGCAACGGGCGGCCAGCGAATCGCGCAGCAGCAGGGTTTCGCGCGCGTAGCCGATGATGCGCTGAGAGTCGAAGTTAACGTTGGTCAGGGTGGAGAAGAAGGCGCGCGGGGCGAAGCTGTCGATCTCGTGGTCGACGATGCCCAGCGAACGCGCCTGCAGCGCCCAGGCGGAGAGCCCCTGCAGCGCCGCCACCAGCAGATCCTGCAGATCGGAGGTTTCCGCCGTCTTGCCGCACATGCCCTGAGCATACGCGCAGCCGTTGCCTGCTGGGGTACGGATGGTTTGTTCACATTGCACACAGAACATAGTCGCTTCCTTTTATTTTTAAAGTTGCATTTGTAATGCTTGTTTAAAAGCATAGATCGGCGCTCGGGGTTGCAAAAGGCTTTTGTGCGACTACTGCGGGCAAGTTTGATTTAGCGCAATTTTGCCGTGCGGATGGGAATTATTACCCTTTGGGGGCCGGGCGGCCCCCAGGGGAAAGGATCAGGAGAACAGGGCGATCAGCACCGGCGCCAGCAGGCTGAGCAGGAAGCCGTGCACGATGGCGGGGGGCACCATGTCCAGCCCGCCGCTGCGCTGCAGCACCGGCAGGGTGAAGTCCATCGAGGTGGCGCCGCACAGGCCGAGGGCGGTGGAGCGGCTGCGGCGCACCAGCGTCGGGATCAGCATGATCGCCACCAGCTCGCGCGCCAGATCGTTGAAGAACGCGGCGCTGCCCATCACCGGGCCGTAGGCGTCGGTGATCAGAATGCCCGACAGCGAATACCAGCCGAAGCCGGAGGCCATCGCCAGCCCGGCCTTGACCGGCAGCCCCAGCAGCTGCGCCGCCAGCGCGCCGCCGGCCAGCGACGCGACGGTCACCACCAACGCCACCAGCGTGCCGCGGCGGTTGAGCACAATCTGGCGCAGCGTCATGCCGCTGTTGCGCAGCTGAATGCCGACCAGCAACAGCAGGAAGATCAGCGCATATTCGCTGCCTTTATGGGCGAACTTCAGCCATTGCCACTGCGTCAGGCCGAGCAGGAAGCCGCCGAGCACCACGCCGCACAGCTTGAGCGACTCCAGCGCCATGTGCACGCGCGAAGGCAGCTTTTCCTGTTTATGGCTGCTGCGCCACGGCATGCGCCGCTCCAGCAGCGCCAGCAACAGCAGATTGGCGCAGAGAATGCAGAAGAAGAACACCGCGCTGTACTGGAAGATCAGCACCAGGTTACTGCTGAGATCTTCCATGAACGCCAGGCTGATACCCATGAAAAACAGGATCACGTACACCATCCAGCTCAGCAGCCGGTTGATCAGCACCAGCAGCGGGCGATGGCGTAAGGGAATGAGGTAACCGACAATCAGCGGTAACAGAATAATCAACAGTCCTGAGTACATGGTGCAGCTTGTGTCCTTGAGTTTTGAAGCGCGCCGAACGGCGGCGAGGAGCACACGCTAACCAAAAGCCCGGCTGGAGTAAAGCGGCAGATTTGACGTTGGCCGCTTGACCTGCAAGGGGTTTTTTGACCATGCTCTGTGAAGGTCACCTCATTGAAGAGGCGACGGCGCGCACGGGAGGCGGCGGATGTTCTTGGAGCGTATCGAAATTGTAGGTTTTCGCGGCATTAATCGGCTGTCCCTGATGCTGGACGACAACACGCTGTTGCTCGGCGAAAACGCCTGGGGTAAATCCAGCCTGCTGGATGCGCTGACGCTGCTGCTGGCGCCGGAGCAGAAGCTGTATCGGTTTGAAGCGCACGACTTCCATTTCCCCCCCGGTGAAGAGTCGGCCAAAGAGCGCCACCTGCAGGTGGTGTTCACCTTCTGCGAAAAAGACATCGGCCATGCGCACCTGCCGCGCTATCGCCACCTGACGCCGCTGTGGGTCAAGGGCGAGGATGGCCTGAGCCGCATTCATTACCGCTGCGAAGGCGAGCTGGCCGACGACGGCACGGTGTGCACCTGGCGCGGTTTTCTCGACGCCGACGGCAACGCCTTTCAACTGCACCATATCGAACAGCTGGCCCACGCCATCATCCGCATCCACCCGGTATTGCGCCTGCGCGACGCGCGCTTTATTCGCCGCCTGCGCCCCAGCAGCCTCGGCGATGAACGCAAACCCGATACCCAGGCGCTGGCGCAGCAGCTGGATCAGCTGACGCGCGAGCTGGTGCGCAATCCGCAGAAGCTGACCAACGGCGAGCTGCGCCAGGGCCTGGCGGCCATGCAGCAGCTGCTGGAGCACTATTTTGCCGAGCAGAGTTCGCAGGTGGCGCGGCCGCGCCGCCGCGGCGGCGAACCGGAGCAGGATGCCTGGCGTGCGCTGGATGGCATCAACCGCATGGTGGCCGAACCGAACAGCCGCAGCATGCGCCTGATCCTGCTCGGGATGTTTTCCACCCTGCTGCAGGCCAAGGGCGACGTCAAGCTGGATCCGCATGCCCGGCCGCTGCTGCTGGTGGAAGACCCGGAAACTCGCCTGCACCCGATCATGCTGTCGGTGGCCTGGGGGCTGCTCAATCAGCTGCCGCTGCAGCGCATCACCACCACCAACTCCAGCGAACTGGTGTCGCTGGTGCCGGTGGAGCACGTCTGCCGGCTGGTGCGCGAGTCGGGGCGGGTCGCGACCTACCGTCTCGGGCCGCGCGGGCTGAGCGCCGAAGACGGGCGGCGCATCGCGTTTCACATCCGTTTCAACCGGCCGTCGTCGCTGTTCGCCCGCTGCTGGCTGCTGGTGGAAGGCGAGACTGAAGTGTGGCTGCTGAACGAGCTGGCGCGCCAGTGCGGCTACCATTTCGAGGCGGAAGGGGTAAGGGTCATCGAATTCGCCCAGTGCGGCCTGAAGCCGCTGCTGCGCTTTGCCCGCCGCATGGGCATCGAGTGGCATGCGCTGGTGGACGGCGACGAGGCGGGCAAAAAGTACGCCAATACCGTGCGCAGCCTGCTGGACAATCATGAAGACAACGAGCGCGATCGGCTGACCGCGCTGCCGGCGCCGGACATGGAGCACTTCATGTTCCGCGAAGGGTTCGGCCCGGTCTATCACCGGATGGCGTCGGTGCCGCTCAACGCGCAGATGCCGGTGCGCAAGGTGATCCTGAAAGCGGTCCACCACTCGTCCAAACCGGATCTGGCGATCGAGGTCGCGATGCAGGCCGGTGAATGGGGCACGGACTCGGTGCCGCCGCTGCTGAAGAAAATGTTCTCACGGGTGATCTGGCTGGCGCGCGGCCGGGCGGACTGACGGCCCGCCGGGCGTTATCGGGCGCAGAAATGCGCCGCCAATCCTTGTTCCAGCTCGTCCAGCAGCTGATAGCGGCGGCGATACTCGGCGCGCTTCTTGCTGGCAATCTCTTCGATCGGCTTGCGAGCGATGCGTTCGGGCAGCAGGAAATAGCCGCTGTCGAGCGGTTTGGCGCCCATCGACAGCCAGAACTGATCGTAATCGGCGTGCAGTTTGTCCTTCTTCTTACTCTGGTAACGCCAGTTTTGATAGATATGGGTGGCGTTGCCGACCGCCACGATCTGGCGGATACCGAGGTGCCGCGCCAGCGTGCAGATGCCTTCCAGCACCAGGCGTTTGGGGAACAGGCCGTGACACTCTTTGGTGGTGTGCTGGATCTCGGCGTGCGGCACCTCATGGTTGGCGCCCTGCAGGCCGCCGATGAACAGCGTGGGTTGCTGCTGATAATGCATCAGCGCAAAGGTGATCTCCGCCAGCATCACGCCGTTGGCGTTGCGCAGCAGCAGCGTGGCTTCCCCTTCCTTATTCAGCTTGTCGATCGCCGCCAGTTCCAGCGCGATCGGCGCTTCGTTTTTGCCCATCGCGCTGGCCAGCACGAAAGACTGCGGGCCGAGGTGGCCGAGGCGCATCTTCAGCGGCATGCGCTGCGCGATGAGATCGTAATGATCGCGCAGGGCGAACAGGCATTCGATCTTGCTCATGTTGGCCGCCAGATACGGGCGATGCAGTTTGCACGGCAGGTTCGGCTGCGCGCTCAGGATCTCTTCCAGCAGCGGGTTGCTGGCCAGGGTGCTGAGCAGGCCGCTGGTAGTGCGCCAGTTGAGCAGCGAACGGCCGAGAAACTTCAGGCGAAACGAGGTTTTTTTCCAGGCGTTGCTCGGTGCCTTTTCGCCATTGATCAGCGCCGTCATCAGTTGCCAGCCGTTAAGCGGCCGGGCGGAGGCGAGTGGGTAGCTGAGCTGTGACATGATGAAATCCTTGGCTGTATTGAATGGCGCTATTTCATCAAGGCTTCACTAAACGGGAGTTCAATGCTGAACTGTAACCAGGCGTGTCTCCACATTGTGTTGAGCTAAGGTTTAGTTATTCCCTACGGTGCGTGCTAATTTAGCTCCGCCGCCGCAATGGGCGGTTGATATTCACAAGCACAGGCAGGTCAATTTTGACAGGGTTTAAAGGACATAAACGCCGCTGGATACTCGTTCTGGCGGTCATTGCGGCGCTTGCCGCGGCGGCCGTTTGGCACTTTCGCCATCCGGCGCCAACCGATTTCAAAACGGTAAAGGCCACCCAGCGCGATCTGCAGCAGAACGTGTTGGCGACCGGCCAACTGGACGCGGTGCGCAAGGTCGACGTCGGCGCGCAGGTCAGCGGACAGCTGGAAAAGCTGTATGTCGAGATCGGCGACAAGGTGAAGAAAGGCCAGTTGCTGGGGGTTATCGATCCGCAACAGGCGCAGAACAGCATCCGCGAAGGCGAGGCGACGCTGCGTGAACTGCATGCGCAACTGCTGCAGGCGCAGGCCGAACAGCAGCTGGCGGCGGTCACGCTGCAGCGCAACCAGGCGCTGGCCAAGCTGCAGGCGGTGTCGCGCCAGGATCTGGATCAGGCGGCGACGCAGCTGGCGGTGAAGAAAGCGCAGGTGGGCACCATCAATGCGCAGATCGCGCGGAACCAGGCCAGCCTGGATACCGCCAAGATCAACCTGGCCTATACCCGCATCGAGGCGCCGATGGATGGCGACGTGGTGCAGATCACCACGCTGCAGGGCCAGACGGTGATCGCGGCGCAGCAGGCACCGAACATTCTGACGCTGGCGGATCTCGGCACCATGCTGGTGAAGGCGCAGGTATCGGAGGCCGACGTCATTAATCTCAAGCCGGGTCAGAAGGCCTGGTTCACGGTGCTGGGCGATCCGACCCGGCGCTTCGACGGCGTGCTGAAAGACATTCAGCCGACGCCGGAAAAGGTCAACAACGCCATCTTCTATTATGCGCGTTTCGAAGTGCCCAACCCGGAAAGGTTGCTGCGCTTGCAAATGACGGCGCAGGTGCATATTCAGCTGGCCGGCGTCGAGCAGGCGCTGGTGATCCCGCTGGCGGCGCTGGGCGATCAGATCGCCGACAATCGCTACCACGTCTCGGTGCTGAAACAGGGCAAGGAAGAGAAGCGCGAGGTGGCTATCGGCCTGCGCAACAATATCGACGTGCAGATCCTCAGCGGCCTCGAGGCGGGCGATGAGGTGATCGTCAGCCGCGGCGGCGTGGAGGCCGGCTGATGGCGGCGCTGTTGCAGCTGAGCGGCATCCGCCGCAGCTACCGTTCCGGCGAGCAGACGGTGGAGGTGCTGAAGGGGATCAGCCTGAGCATTGAAGCCGGTGAAATGGTGGCGATCATGGGGGCCTCCGGCTCCGGCAAATCGACGCTGATGAACATTCTCGGCTGTCTGGACAAACCGAGCGCCGGCGTGTATCGGGTGGCCGGGCAGGATGTGGCCACCCTGAGCGACGATGCGCTGGCGCAGCTGCGGCGCGAGCATTTCGGCTTTATCTTTCAGCGCTATCATCTGCTGCCGCACCTGAGCGCGGCGCACAACGTCGAAGTGCCGGCGGTGTACGCGGGGCTGGGCAAAGCGGCGCGGCGCGAACGGGCGGTGGCGCTGTTGCGGCGTCTGGGGCTGGGGGAGCGCGTCAACTACCGGCCGAGCCAGCTTTCCGGCGGCCAGCAGCAGCGCGTCAGCATCGCCCGCGCCCTGATGAATGGCGGGCAGGTGATCCTGGCGGATGAACCGACCGGCGCGCTCGACAGCCACTCCGGCGAAGAAGTGATGGCGATCCTCAAACAGCTGTGCGCCCAGGGCCACACCGTGATCCTGGTGACCCACGATCCGGCGGTAGCGCGCCAGGCGGAGAGGATCATCGAGATCCGCGACGGCGAGATTATCGCCGATTCGCGTCCGGCACCGCAGGAGAATGCGCAGGCCAAGCCGCTGGCGCTGGCCGCGGCGGCGGCTTCCTGGCGGCAGATGGGCGGTCGTTTCCGCGAGGCGCTGGTGATGGCCTGGCGTGCGATGGCGGCCAACAAGATGCGCACCGCGCTGACCATGCTTGGCATCATTATTGGCATTGCCTCGGTGGTGTCGATCCTGGTGATCGGCGACGCCGCCAAGCAGATGGTGCTGGCGGACATCAAATCCATCGGCACCAACACCGTCGATATCTATCCCGGCAAGGACTTCGGCGATGACGATCCGACCTACCGGCAATCGTTGAAATACGGCGATCTCGATGCGCTGCGCGAACAGCCTTACATCAGCGCGCTGTCGCCGAGCATCAGCAGCAGCATGCGGCTGCGCTTGGGCAACGTCGACGCGGCGGCCAACGTCAACGGCGTCAGCGAGCAGTTCTTCCGCGTGTACGGCATGAGCTTTACCCAGGGCGTCGGCATCGATCCGCTGCAGGTGCAGTCGCAAGCGCAGACGGTGGTGATCGACGCCAATACCCAGCGGCGGCTGTTCCCGCACCAGAAGAACGTGGTGGGCGAGGTGATCCTGGTAGGCAACATGCCGGCGACGGTGGTCGGCGTGGCCAAGGAGAAGCAGTCGATGTTCGGCAGCAGCAAGACGCTGAACGTGTGGGTGCCTTACAGCACCATGGCCAACCGGCTGATGGGCAACAATTATTTCGACTCTATCACCGTTCGCATCCGCGACGGCTACGACAGCAAGGAAGCGGAACAGCAGCTGTCGCGTCTGTTGACGCTGCGCCACGGCAAGAAGGACTTCTTCACCTATAACATGGACAGCCTGGTGCAAACCGCCGAGAAAACCACCCGCACGCTGCAGCTGTTCCTGACGCTGGTGGCGGTGATTTCGCTGGTGGTCGGCGGTATCGGCGTGATGAACATCATGCTGGTGTCGGTGACCGAACGCACGCGCGAGATCGGCATCCGCATGGCGGTGGGCGCCCGTTCCGGTGACGTGTTGCAGCAGTTCCTGATCGAGGCGGTGTTGGTCTGCCTGGTGGGGGGCGCGCTGGGGATTACGCTGTCGTTCGCCATCGGTCTGGCGGTGCAGCTGGTATTGCCGGGCTGGCAGATCAGCTTCCCGCCGGCGGCGTTGCTGAGCGCGTTCCTTTGTTCCACCGGCATCGGGGTGGTGTTCGGCTATCTGCCGGCGCGCAATGCCGCGCGGCTGAATCCGATCGATGCGCTGGCGCGCGAGTAAGTAAAAGGCATAAAAAATGCCAGTCACACGGCGGCTGGCATTTTTATCGCAGTCACGGTCAATGCAGCGCGACGCTGCCGGAAGCGTTTAGGACAGCGCCTCGCTTTCCACCGGCACAATAAGGCTGGCATGGTTCCCTTTTGGCCCTTGATGCACGTCGAAGCTGACCTGCTGGCCCGCCTTCAACGTTCTGTAACCATCCATCTTGATGGTGGAATAATGCGCGAAAATATCTTCGCCACCGCCGGCTGGGCAGATGAAGCCAAAACCTTTGGCGTTGTTAAACCATTTAACAGTACCCGTCTCCATGCTTTTACATCCCTCGCAACGCTATTTTAAGTGAGATGAATAACTGATTTCGCACCCGCCGTGGGCGGGTAGCAGCGTGGACAAAGGGTGGTTAAAAGACCACCAGCCACGAATTTACACTCTAGAGCAAATGATCGGGCCGTCAAGGGATCGGCTTTTGTCGGCGGGGAGCAGTTCACCAAAGTTTGAAGCAGATAACGCTATTGCCACGATTCAGTCACAATTGGCCCGTTTTTTTGCGCACGTTACAGTGCGGCGGGACGAAGCCGAAGATGATAAAATAGTAACTATCCCCCACTTTGAATAACCGAAACCTGCCCCCATATAAGAGGGCAGAGCAGAGAAGATGAGCAGCGATGGGCAATAACAACGACTGGCTAAACTTTGAACACTTGGCCGAAGAAAAACAAATCGATGCGGTAAAACCGCCGTCTATGTATAAAGTTATACTTAACAACGACGATTACACACCGATGGAATTTGTGATTGACGTTCTGCAAAAGTTCTTTTCTTATGATATTGAACGCGCAACGCAACTGATGCTCACGGTCCACTATCAAGGCAAGGCGATCTGTGGTGTTTTTACCGCCGAGGTGGCGGAAACCAAAGTCGTCCATGTGAACCGGTACGCAAGGGAGAACGAGCATCCGTTGCTTTGTACGCTGGAAAAAGCCTGAATAAGGCAATCTATTGGGGAGGTGCTTATGCTCAATCAAGAACTGGAACTCAGTCTCAACATGGCTTTCGCCAGGGCGCGTGAGCACAGACACGAGTTTATGACCGTGGAGCACCTGTTGCTGGCGTTGCTGAGCAACCCTGCCGCGCGAGAAGCGCTTGAGGCATGTACGGTGGATCTGGCCGCGTTGCGCCAGGAGCTGGAAGCCTTCATCGAACAAACCACACCGACGCTGCCCGCCGGCGAAGAAGAGCGCGACACTCAGCCGACGCTCAGCTTCCAGCGCGTGCTGCAGCGCGCGGTCTTCCATGTGCAATCTTCCGGCCGCAGCGAAGTGTCCGGCGCCAACGTGTTGGTGGCCATCTTCAGCGAGCAGGAGTCGCAGGCGGCCTATCTGCTGCGCAAACACGACGTCAGTCGTCTCGACGTGGTGAACTTTATTTCACATGGCACGCGTAAAGACGAGCCGGGCCAAGCGCCGAATGCGGAAAACCCGGTGAACGAAGAGCAGTCCGGAGGGGAAGACCGTATGGAAAACTTCACCACCAACCTCAATCAGTTGGCCCGTGTGGGCGGCATCGATCCGTTGATCGGCCGCGATCGTGAGCTGGAGCGCGCGATTCAGGTGCTGTGCCGCCGTCGTAAAAACAACCCGCTGCTGGTCGGCGAATCCGGCGTCGGCAAGACCGCCATCGCCGAAGGGCTGGCCTGGCGTATCGTGCAGGGCGACGTGCCGGAAGTGATGGCGGACTGCACGCTGTATTCGCTGGATATCGGCTCACTGCTGGCCGGCACCAAATACCGCGGCGACTTCGAGAAGCGCTTCAAGGCGCTGCTCAAGCAGCTGGAACAGGATCAGAACAGCATTTTGTTCATCGATGAAATTCACACCATCATCGGCGCCGGCGCGGCTTCCGGTGGGCAGGTGGATGCCGCCAACCTGATCAAACCGCTGCTGTCGAGCGGCAAGATCCGGGTGATCGGCTCGACCACCTACCAGGAGTTCAGCAACATCTTCGAAAAGGATCGCGCCCTGGCGCGCCGTTTCCAGAAGATCGACATCACCGAGCCGACGGCGGAAGAGACCGTTCAGATCATCAACGGCCTGAAGGCCAAGTATGAAGCGCACCACGACGTGCGTTATACCGCCAAGGCGATCCGCGCCGCGGTGGAGCTGTCGGTGAAATACATCAACGATCGTCATCTGCCGGACAAGGCGATCGACGTGATCGACGAGGCGGGCGCCCGCAGCCGGTTGATGCCGGCCAGCAAGCGCAAGAAAACCGTCAACGTGGCCGATATCGAATCCGTGGTGGCGCGTATCGCTCGCATCCCGGAGAAAACCGTGTCGGCCAGCGATCGCGACGTGCTGAGAAACCTGGGCGATCGCCTGAAGATGCTGGTGTTCGGCCAGGATCAGGCGATCGAAGCGTTGACCGAAGCGATCAAGATGAGCCGCGCCGGTCTGGGCCACGAGCGCAAGCCGGTCGGTTCCTTCCTGTTCGCCGGGCCGACCGGGGTCGGGAAAACCGAGGTCACCGTACAGTTGGCCAAGGCGATGGATATCGAGCTGCTGCGTTTCGACATGTCTGAGTACATGGAGCGGCATACCGTCAGCCGTCTGATCGGCGCGCCTCCGGGCTATGTCGGTTACGATCAGGGCGGGCTGCTGACCGATGCGGTGATCAAGCATCCGCATGCGGTGGTGCTGCTCGATGAGATCGAGAAGGCGCACCCGGACGTGTTCAACCTGCTGCTGCAGGTGATGGACAACGGGACGCTGACCGACAACAACGGCCGCAAGGCGGACTTCCGCAACGTGATCCTGGTGATGACCACCAACGCCGGGGTACGGGAAACCGAACGCAAGTCGATCGGCCTGGTGCAGCAGGACAACAGCACCGACGCGATGGAAGAGATCAAGAAGGTGTTTACGCCGGAGTTCCGCAACCGTCTGGACAACATCATCTGGTTCAACCATCTGTCTACCGAGGTGATCCAGCAGGTGGTCGACAAGTTCATCGTCGAACTGCAGGCGCAGCTGGATGCGAAGGGCGTCTCGCTGGAAGTGAGCGACGAAGCGCGCGACTGGCTGTCGGTGAAGGGCTACGACCGTGCGATGGGGGCTCGCCCGATGGCGCGCGTCATGCAGGAGAACCTGAAAAAACCGTTGGCCAACGAACTGCTGTTCGGCTCGCTGGTGGACGGCGGTTCCGTGAAGGTCGAGTTGGACAAGGACAAGAAACAGCTGACCTACCACTTCCTCAGCGCCGCCAAACGCAAGGCGGATGAGGGCGCGGTACACTAAGGCTGCCTTCAGGCAAAGAAAAAGCGATGCTTCGGCATCGCTTTTTTTATGGGTGAGATTCACCGTACAACAGAAACGAGTGAGCCCTCTCAGTTTACCTGCGCACCTGCAACCCGTTGTGTAACGTCGCTGCGGGGGTAAACGGAAAGGGCTCCCGAGGGATTACATCCTCGATGCCGCCAGCGTGTGGCGCGCGGTGAGCCGATTAACGGCTACGGAAGACAATGCGGCCTTTGCTCAGGTCGTACGGGGTCAGCTCTACAGTGACTTTGTCGCCCGTCAGGATGCGGATATAGTTTTTACGCATTTTACCGGAGATGTGTGCGGTTACCACGTGCCCGTTTTCCAATTCAACGCGGAACATGGTGTTCGGCAGCGTATCAAGAACGGTGCCCTGCATTTCAATATTGTCTTCTTTGGCCATCGAATCCTCTAGGTCTAACTACCTTAGTTTTTAACCGGCAAGATAATGCCGAAAAACCCCCATTATGTAAAGATGTGTCGGTGAACATTGCACCGTTTCCACCAATTAGTTTACTGGAGAGGGCGGTTCAGCCGGCTGTGGGGATATGACTTGCGGCTCCCAGCACGCCGGCGCCAAAGGCCGCCGTTGAAGGGTGCTGAGCTGCTGCAAAAATTGACGGCGCGGAATTTCACGCGCGCCAAGGCGGGCAGTGTGAGCGTTCAGCACCTGGCAGTCAATCAATTCCCCGCCATAAGCGGCAAAATGGCGGCAAAAGGCCATCAATGCGCATTTTGAGGCGTTGGTAACGCGGCTGAACATCGATTCGCCGCAGAACAACGCGCCCTGCGCCACGCCGTACATGCCGCCGACCAGTTGATCATTCTGCCACACCTCCACCGAGTGCGCGTAGCCGAGGCGGTGCAGATGCTGATAGGCGCGCTGTACCTCCGGGCCGATCCAGGTGCCTTCATCCGGCCGATGGGCGCAGGCGGCGATCACCGCGGCGAAGTTGTGGTTGAGCGTGATGCGAAACGGATCGTGGCGCAAAAAGCGTTTCAGGCTGCGGTTGAGATGAAACTCTGTCGGGAACAGCACCGCACGCGGATCGGGCGACCACCACAGAATCGCTTCCCCCGGCGAGTACCAGGGGAAAATGCCGCGCTCGTAGGCCGCCAGCAGCCGCGGCGCCGTCAGGTCGCCGCCGATAGCCAGCAGGCCGTTAGGGTCGCGCAGGGCGCCCTCAGGCGAGGGAAACGCCAGCGATTGGGGGGAAAGCTTAACGATGCGCATACAGGCTCTCTGCGTCCTCTACGGGCCGATTACGGCGCCAGGTTGCTGATACGGTTGCGAAAGCGGGCATAGCGGCCCTGCCGGCGCATCAGGGTGGCGTGATCGCCCTGTTCGACAATCCGGCCGTCGTCCATCACGCAAATGCGGTCGAGATGCTCCAGGCCATACAGACGGTGCGTCACCAGGATCAGCGTCTTGCCCTGACAATGCCGGCGTAGCAGCGCCAGGATCTGCTGCTCGGTTTCGGCGTCCAGCCCTTCGGTCGGTTCGTCGAGCAGCAGCAGCGGGGCAGGGTGCAGCAGCGCGCGGGCGATGCCCAGACGGCGCTGCTCGCCGCCGGACAACTGTCGGCCGCCTTCGCCCAGCCAGGCGTTCAGCCCGCCGTCGCTGTCCAGCAATTTGCCCAGCCCCACCTGCTGCAGTACCTCGCTCAGGCTAGCGTCGTCGGCGTCCGGCGCGGCCAGCCGCAGGTTTTCCCGCAGTGTATCGCTGAAGATATGCACCCGCTGGCTGACGACCGTGGTCATCCGACGCAGCGTGGTTTCATCATAATCCTCCAGCGGTTCGCCGTTGAGCAGAATGTTGCCGCCGTCGGTGCGCCAGGCGCGGGTCAGCAGCTGCAGCAGGGTGGACTTGCCGCAGCCGGTGCGGCCGAGCAAGGCGATGTGTTCGCCGGCCGCGACCTCGAGCGTGACGTCGCGCAGCACCGGTTGCGGCTGGTCGGGGTAGGTGAAACTCAGCTGCCGCAGGCTAAGCTGAGCGCGATCGGCGGCGGCCGGGCCGGTGGCCGGGAAGGTGACCTCCGGCTGACGATCGATGATCTGTTTGACCCGCGTGGCGGAGGCGATCACCTGGCCGAGATGCTGGAAGGCACCGGCGACCGGCATCAGCGCTTCGAACGACGCCAGCGCGGCGAAGACGAACAGTGCGATCAGCGCGCCGGGTTGGGTATCGCCGCCGATGCCGGCGGCGGTCAGCCACAGCAGCAGCGTCACCGTCAGCCCGCTGGCGAGGATCATCAACGCCTGCGCCTTGCCGCTCAGCGAGGCCTGCTGCCACTGGCGGCGTTGCCACCGCTGTTCGGTGGCGTTCAGCGTCTGGCGGAAGTCGTTGACGGCACCGAACACCACCAGCTCGGCCTGCCCCTGCAGCCAGGCGGTCAGGTCGGTTCGGTATTGGCCGCGCAGGGCGGTAAGCTGGCCGCCGATCGGCTTGCCGGCGCGATAAAACACCGGCGGCACCAGCAGCAGCAACAGTAACAGAATGCCGCCCAGCGTCAGGGCGAGCGCAGGATCGAGCCAGCTCAGGCCGTAGGTGACCACCAGGATCACCACCGCCGCGCTGATCAACGGCGAGATCACCCGCAGATAAAGATGATCCAGCGTGTCCACGTCCGCCACCAGGCGGTTGAGCAGCTCGGCCTGGCGGAAGCGGGCGATGCCGCCCGGCGTCAGCGGCAGGATCTTGCTGAAGGTGAACACCCGCAGATGCGACAGTACGCGGAAGGTGGCGTCGTGGCTGACGACTCGCTCGGCATAGCGCCCGGCGGTGCGGAAGATCGCCGCGCCGCGCACGCCGGCGGCCGGCAGCATGTAGTTGAAGGTCAACAGGCCCGCCAATCCGGCCAGCGACGAGGCGGCCAGGAACCAGCCGGAGAGTGCCAGCAGGCCGATGCTGGCCAGCAGAGTGACGATCGCCAACAGGATGCCCAGGCTAATCAGCAGGCTATGGCGGCGATACAACGCCAAAAACGGCAGCAAAACGCGCATGATTAAAGCTCCCCGCGGCGATGGGCGATCAGAGTGGCAAACAGGCCCGGTTGGGCGCTGAGGGTGGCGTAATCGCCCTGTTGCACGATGCGCCCGTTATCCATCACCCAAATCTGATCGTAGTCTTCGGTATCTTCCAGCTGGTGCGTTACCAGCAGGGTGGTTTGCTGATGCGAAGCGGCATTCAACGCCTGCATCACCCGTTGTTCGCTGTGGGCGTCGAGGCTGGCGGCCGGTTCATCCAGCAGCAGCAGGCTGCGCGGGCCGATCAGCGCCCGGGCGACCGCCACGCGCTGCGCCTGGCCGACCGACAGGCGAGCGGCGTTGTCGCCCACTTCGGTGTCGAGCCCCTGCGGCAGATAAGGGAGCAGTTCGCTGACGTAGGCGAGTTCCACCGCCTGCTGCAGCTGCGCTTCGTCGGCCTGCGGGCAGCCCAGCAGGATATTGGCGCGCAGGGTTTGCGCCGGCAGATGTGGGTTCTGGCCGACCCAGCTCAGCTGCTGGCGCCAGGTTTCGGCGGACAGTTCACGCAGCTCAATGCCGTTGACGGTCAACGACCCGCGATAGGGCAGGAAGCCGAGCAGCAGATTCAGCAGCGAGCTTTTACCGGCGCCGCTCAGCCCGACCAGCGCCACGCGCTGCTGCGGTTGCAGGGTGAAACTCAGCGGCCCGGCCAGCAGTACGCCGTTCGGCGACAGGATTTCCAACGCGTTCGCCTGCAGCGTCAACGGTTGATCGGCGGGCAGTTGCCGCGTGCCGTTGCCCATCTGCTCGCCTTCGGCGCTGAGGAAGGTTTCCAGCGCTTCCGCCGCGCCGATCGCCTGCGCTTTGGCATGGTAGAAGGTGCCGAGATCGCGCAGCGGTTGGAAAAACTCCGGTGCCAGAATCAACACCAGAAAACCGGAAAACAGCGTCACGCCGAGGCCGTAGCTGCCGAAGTTGAGTTCGCCGAGGTAGGAAAAGCCGAAGTACACCGCCACCACGGCGATGGAGATCGAGGCGAAGAACTCCAGCACGCCGGAAGAGAGGAAGGCCAGGCGCAGCACTTCCATGGTGCGGCTGCGGAAGTCTTCGGAGGATTTGGCGATCTGCGCGGTTTCGGCCTGCGCGCGGTCGAACAGCCGCAGGGTGTCCAGGCCGCGCAGGCGGTCGAGGAAGTTGCCGCTCAAGCGCGCCAGCGCCACGAAGTTGCGGCGGTTGGCGTCGGCGGCTCCCATGCCGACCAGCGCCATAAACAGCGGGATCAGCGGCGCGGTTGCCAGCAGAATGATGCCCGCGGCCCAATTGATCGGGAAGACGGCGATCAAAATCAGCAGCGGGATGAAAACCGCCAGATACATCTGCGGCAGATAGCGCGAGTAATAGTCCTGCATATCCTCGATCTGTTCGACGATGATGCTGGCCCAGCTGCCCGCCGGTTTGCCCTGGATCCAGGCCGGGCCGAGCTGCTGCAGCTTATCCAGCACCTGTTGGCGCATGCGCTGTCGGATCACCTGCCCACACAGGAAACCAATCCGTTCCCGCAGCCAGCTTAACAGCGCCCGCAGCGCGAACGCGGCGGCCAGCCAGATAAACGAAGGGATCAGCTGTTCGCGCGGGGTATGTTCGATGATCAGGGCGTGCAGCAGGCTGGCCAGCAGCCAGGCCTGCGCCACGATCAGCAGGCCGCTGAACAGCCCCAACAGCATGGAAAGGCGCAGCCAACGCTGCGCTAACGAACTCTGGGTTTTAAGCCAACGGGTTAACTGTTGCTGTCTGGTTTTTTTCATCAGATATGCGTCTGCATCGCCGGCGCCCGTTTGTTACGGGCTGGGTTAACGTACTGTTAAATAATAGTGTTTGGCGCAATCGGCGGCAAACAAGCGAGGTCCCATGTTACCTCGTCACCCGGCAGACTGAAAATAATAAAGCGGCCAAATGTGGCTATAACAGACGCGATAGGGGATCGCTGAAGAAAGGAACAAAAAAAGCGGCTCGAGAGCCGCTTTTTGCTGGTGGCGAGAAAGTCTTAGCAGACTTCTGCGCCGGCGATGCCGTCCAGGTAACGCTCTGCGTCCAGCGCCGCCATACAGCCGGTGCCGGCGGAGGTGATCGCCTGGCGGTAAATGTGATCCATCACGTCGCCTGCGGCGAAGACGCCGGGGATGGTGGTTTGGGTCGCATTGCCGTGAATGCCGGACTGCACCTTGATGTAGCCGTTTTCCAGCTCCAGCTGGCCGCCGAAGATGCCGGTGTTCGGGCTGTGGCCGATGGCGATGAACACGCCGGCCAGTTCCAGTTCGCGGGTTTCGTTTTCCGCTTTGGTGCTGCGGATACGCACGCCGGTCACGCCCATTTCATCGCCCAGCACTTCGTCCAGCGTATGGTCGGTGTGCAGCACGATATTGCCGCTTTTCACTTTTTCCATCAGCCGGTCGATCAGGATCTTCTCCGAACGGAAGCTGTCGCGGCGGTGGATCAGGTGAACCTCGGCGGCGATATTGGACAGGTACAGCGCTTCTTCAACGGCGGTGTTGCCGCCGCCGACCACGGCGACTTTCTGGTTGCGGTAGAAGAAACCGTCGCAGGTCGCACAGGCGGAAACGCCTTTACCCTTGAACGCGTCTTCGGAAGGCAGGCCAAGGTAGCGGGCGGAGGCGCCGGTTGCGATGATCAGCGCGTCGCAGCTGTATTCACCGCTGTCGCCGAACAGGCGGAACGGACGCTGCTGCAGATCAACGCTGTTGATGTGATCGAAGACGATTTCAGTCTGGAACTTCTCCGCATGCTCGCGCATGCGCTCCATCAGCGCCGGGCCGGTCAGGCCTTCGGCGTCGCCCGGCCAGTTTTCCACTTCGGTGGTGGTGGTCAGCTGGCCGCCTTGTTCCATACCGGTGATCAGCACCGGGCTCAGGTTGGCGCGCGCCGCGTAAACGGCGGCGGTGTAACCGGCCGGGCCGGAGCCCAGAATCAGTAATTTGCTATGTTTAGCCGTGCCCATGAATAACCTCTTTATTCCACAATGGCGGACAATGGAACCGATTGTAGGGAAAATGGCGCAGTAAAAAAAGCGCCGGGCGACGTTGTTAACGATTTGTATGATAGTTGTCGCCTATTAATGCACCCGCTGTCGGCAAATCGTACGCTGAACGCAGAAATTTACCTTATCAAAGCCGCATTCGGCTGCCGAATCGCCAACCGCGCAAAAACGGCGCCTTCTGCGACTTCAGCCGCTCCCTGCCGGGGTTTATCTGCCAGCGATTCATAACCAAAAATGGGATGCAGACTTTTCGTGACGGTACGTTGTTCTGATTTTGCTTCTTTTACTTTGACAATCCGCTGCGCATTTGCGAAAACATCATAGGAAGAAGAAATTATCCCCGTAACACCAGCAAATCGTACGTATTTGCGCCGCGAGGCGGCAATGCGCGGTGGATGTGCGGAGCAGGGCGCGCAAGCGTTTGCAGATTTTTTCTCGACCTAAACGTCGTTACCGGCGTCGCGCGGGGTTGGACAGACAGGCTGCGCGGCGTGGAATGATGGTAGTGAAGAAGCATATGACAGGCATCGGGTCTTCGCTTGGAACGAACCCTTACACATTGACGTTGGCTAGGGTGTGGCAAGTGCACGGAAGAAAATAAGAGAGACAATAATAATGGCAGACAACAAGAAACGCCCGGGTAAAGATCTTGACCGTATCGACCGCAACATCCTGAATGAGCTGCAGAAGGATGGGCGTATTTCGAACGTCGAGCTTTCGAAGCGCGTGGGGTTATCCCCGACACCATGTTTAGAACGCGTGCGCCGTCTCGAGCGCCAGGGTTTCATTCATGGCTATACCGCATTGCTCAACCCGCATTATCTGGATGCGTCCCTGCTGGTTTTCGTGGAGATCACGCTGAACCGCGGCGCGCCGGATGTGTTTGAGCAATTCAACTCGGCAGTGCAGAAGCTTGAAGAAATTCAGGAGTGTCATCTGGTTTCCGGCGATTTCGACTACCTGTTGAAAACCCGCGTACCGGACATGTCGGCTTACCGCAAACTGTTGGGTGAAACCTTGCTGCGTTTGCCGGGGGTCAACGACACCCGTACCTACGTAGTGATGGAAGAAGTGAAACAGAGTAACCGTCTGGTTATCAAAACACGGTAAGGTGCAGGTGCAAAACCTGATTAAATTGGTTACACTCCTGTTTATTCATACAGTTTCGGCGCCGGGGAAGCTTCTCGGCGCTGTTGCTATGTCAGCTAACAGGAACCTGGAGAGCCTTTCTTGAGCCAGGAATATACAGAAGATAAAGAAGTTACCCTGAAAAGACTCAGCAGTGGCCGGCGTTTGCTGGAAGCTGTGCTTATCGTGGTAGCGATTTTTGCCGTTTACCTCATGGCTGCGCTGGTCAGCTTCAACCCGTCTGACCCAAGCTGGTCACAGACCGCGTGGCATGAGCCGATTCACAATTTGGGCGGCGGTGTTGGGGCCTGGTTGGCCGACACGCTGTTCTTCACCTTCGGGGTGCTCGCCTACGCGATACCGCCGATCATGCTGGTCCTGTGCTGGGCGGCCTATCGCCAGCGCGGCAACAGAGACTACATCGACTATTTCGCGCTCTCCCTGCGCCTGATCGGCACCCTGGCGTTAGTGCTTACCTCCTGTGGGTTGGCGGCGCTGAACGTTGACGATCTCTATTACTTCGCTTCCGGCGGCGTGATCGGCAGCCTGCTGAGCAACGCCATGTTGCCGTGGTTCAACGGCATCGGCGCCACGCTGGCGCTGCTGTGCGTGTGGGCGGCGGGGCTGACGCTGTTTACCGGCTGGTCCTGGCTGGTGATCGCCGAGAAGATCGGCGGTGCTGTGCTGGGCGTCGCGACGGTGATGACCAACCGCTCACGCCGCGAAGAGCGCTATTTCGAGGATGACGAACGTTACGTTGACGACGAGCCTGAGCTGGCAGGGAAGGGCGCCGCAGCCGCGGTTGGCGCGACCGCCGCCGGAGCCGCGGCCGCCGATGACGACGTGCTGTTCTCCGCGCCTTCGGTCACCGAAAGCGCCAAAGAGGCGGCGGAAGACGCCGCCGATCCGTTGCTCAGCGGCCTGCGAGCCGACGATGGTGAGGTTGAAGCCGACGCCGCGCCAATCGCGCCGGCGGCTTCGCCTGCACCGGCGGTGACGGCAGAGATCCACGAGCCCGTTGCCGCACCGATCGCCACACAGGCGCCGTCGGTAACGGTGGCGCCGGCCGCGCCGACCTCGGTCAATCAGCACCCGGTGAGCGCCCCGGCGCAAGACGCCACGCCGCCGCTGTATTCCTTCGAAATCCCGGAAGAAACGCCTGCGCCTAAGGCGACGCGTCCCGTCGACCCTTATCGGGACGACGATGAGCCGCGCCTGGGCAATTGGCAAGAGCCGGCTGCGCCGCAGCCGCCGGCGCGTTCTCCCTTTGATTTTACTGCCGCGCAGCGCGACAGTGCCGACGTCAGCGGAGCGGGTGGTTTCAGCGCCACCGGCGCCAAGCCACAGCTGGATACGGCAGCCGCTGCCGCTGCGGGCGCCGCAGCGGCGACCTTCATGCCGGCTTTCACGGCCACCAGCGACGGCAATCCGCAGGTTAAACAGGGCATCGGTCCTGAGCTGCCTCGGCCGAATCCGGTACGTATTCCGACCCGCCGCGAGCTGGCTTCTTACGGCATCAAGCTGCCTTCGCAGCGTGCGGCCGAGCAGGAACAGCGCCAGGCCGAGGTGGAGCCTCAGCAGCCGACGGCGGTGAGCCCGCAGGAAGAAGAGGCGCTGCAGGAAGCTGCGCTGCGTCAGGCGTTTGCCGAGCAGCAAAGCCAACGCTACGGCGAAAGCTATGCGCCGGAGCAAGATGACGAGAGCGCCCTGCAGGAAGCTGAGCTGAGCAAGGCGTTTGCCGAACAGCAGAGCCAACGTTACGGCGAAGGTTATCAACAGAACGACGAAGAGGCGCTGCAAGAGGCCGCGCTGCGCCAGGCGTTCGCCGAGCAGCAGCAGGCGCGCTACGGCCAGCAAGAACCGGCCCCGCAGGCGCCGGCTGCCAGCCCGGTCGATACCCGCAATGCTTTCAGCTTCTCGCCGATGGCGGATTTAGTGGACGATGGCCCGAGCGAGCCGATGTTCACGCTGTCCCCGCAGCTTGAAGAGCGCATTGAACAGCAAAGCGAGCAAGAGGACGACGTGCCGTTCGGCCAGTTTGAGCCTGCCGCGCCGGTTGCCCAACCTCAGCAATCGCACTCGCAGCCTCAACAGTACCAACAGCCGCAGCAACAGCAGTATCAGCAGCCGTCGCAGCCGCAATATCAGCAGCCGCAGCAACCGGTGCAGCAGCCGCCTCAGCAAACTCAGGCCGAGCAACATCCGGCGATGGACAGCTTGATTCACCCGTTCCTGATGCGCAACGATCAGCCGCTGCAGAAGCCGACCACGCCGCTGCCGACGCTGGATCTGCTGACCGAAGCGCCGAAAGAGGTGGAGCCGGTCGACTCCTTCGCGCTGGAACAGAAGGCGCGCCTGGTGGAGGCCAGCCTGGCCGATTACCGCGTGAAAGCCGATGTGGTGGACATCCTGCCGGGGCCGGTCATCACCCGCTTCGAGCTGGATCTGGCGCCGGGCGTTAAAGCGGCGCGCATTTCCAACCTGTCGCGCGATCTGGCGCGCTCGCTGTCGACTTCGGCGGTGCGCGTGGTGGAAGTGATCCCCGGCAAGCCTTACGTCGGTCTGGAGCTGCCGAATGCCAAGCGGCAAACGGTGTACCTGCGCGAAGTGCTGGATTGCCCGGCCTTCCGTGACAACCCGTCGCCGCTGTCCATCGTATTGGGTAAAGACATCTCCGGCGAGCCGGTGGTGGCCGATCTGGGCAAAATGCCGCACTTGCTGGTCGCCGGTACCACCGGTTCCGGTAAGTCGGTCGGGGTCAACGCCATGATCCTGAGCATCCTGTATAAAGCCACGCCGAAAGAAGTGCGCTTTATCATGATCGACCCGAAAATGCTGGAGCTGTCGGTTTACGAAGGCATTCCGCACCTGTTGACCGATGTGGTCACCGACATGAAAGACGCCGCCAATGCGCTGCGTTGGTGCGTGGGTGAAATGGAACGCCGCTACAAGCTGATGTCTGCCTTGGGCGTGCGTAACCTGGCCGGCTACAACGAGCGCGTCGATCAGGCCGAAGCGATGGGGCGCCCGATCCCGGATCCGTTCTGGAAGCCGACCGACAGCATGGACATCACGCCGCCGGTATTGGAGAAGGAGCCGTACATCGTAGTGATGGTCGACGAATTCGCCGATCTGATCATGACGGTCGGCAAGAAGGTCGAAGAGTTGATCGCTCGTCTGGCGCAGAAAGCGCGTGCGGCGGGTATCCACCTGGTGCTGGCGACCCAGCGTCCGTCGGTGGATGTGATCACGGGTCTTATCAAGGCCAACATCCCGACGCGTATCGCCTTTACCGTGTCGAGCAAAATCGACTCCCGCACCATCCTCGATCAGGGGGGCGCCGAGTCCTTGCTGGGTATGGGTGACATGCTCTATCTGGCGCCGAACTCCTCGATTCCGGTGCGCGTACATGGCGCATTCGTGCGCGATCAGGAAGTGCACGCGGTGGTCAAGGATTGGAAAGCGCGCGAGCGGCCCCAATATAAAGAGGGCATTCTCAGCGGCGGCGAAGACGGCGAGGGCGGTGCCGGCGGCGGAATGGACGGTGACGAAGAGCTGGATCCGTTGTTTGACCAGGCGGTGGATTTCGTGGTGGATAAACGCCGCGCCTCCATCTCCGGCGTGCAGCGCCAGTTCCGTATCGGTTATAACCGCGCGGCGCGCATCATCGAACAGATGGAAGCGCAGGGCATCGTCAGCGAGCAGGGGCACAACGGCAACCGCGAGGTGCTGGCGCCGCCTCGGCACGATTGATGGTCGTTTAGCCATTGCAATTCAATAAGAAAGGGCCGCTTAAGCGGCCCTTGTGCAAAGAAGCGTAAACCCGTTTCTTCTCGGAACATTGGCCTACCGGCCGATCGCCGGCTTCGGGTAAAGTAAGCGGGTAAAGGGTTGATTTGACCCGCACGGCGTCGCCCTGCGGTTAACGCATTTCATAAGGTATCTGGAATAATGAAAAAACTGTTAGTTGCCTGCTGTCTGCTTTCGGGATTCGCTTCTACCTCCGTGCTGGCTGATGCCGCGCAGGATCTGCAAAGTCGCCTGGCGAAGGTGAACAGTTTCCACGCCAGCTTCTCACAAACCGTGACCAGCGCCGACGGCGCCGCGGTGCAACAGGGGGAAGGCGAGCTGTGGGTGAAGCGGCCAAACCTGTTCAACTGGCATATGACGTCGCCCGATGAGAGCGTGCTGGTCTCCGATGGCCAGACCCTGTGGTTCTATAACCCGTTCGTCGAGCAGGTGACGGCGACCTGGCTGAAGAACGCCACCGGCAATACGCCGTTTATGCTGATCACCCGCAATAATGCCAGCGACTGGAAACAGTACAACGTGAAGCAAAAGGGCGATGATTTCGAGCTGACGCCGAAGTCCGCCAGCGGCAACCTGAAGCAGTTCGCCATCAGCGTGACCAACAGCGGTACCATTCGTAGCTTCGCTGCGGTGGAGCAGGATGGCCAGCGCAGTTCCTACACGCTGAAAAGCCAGCAGAACGTCGCCGCCGATCCGGCCAAATTCAAATTTACCCCGCCGAAGGGGGTGACGCTGGACGACCAGCGCCAGTGAGGTGCAAGTGAGTAATAATCTGTCGCTCGATTTTTCCCAGAACGAGTTCCAGCCGTTGGCCGCGCGTATGCGGCCGACCACGCTGGCGCAGTATATCGGCCAGCAGCACCTGCTGGCCGCCGGCAAGCCGCTGCCGCGCGCCATCGAGGCCGGGCAGCTGCACTCGATGATTTTATGGGGGCCGCCGGGCACCGGGAAGACGACGCTGGCAGAGTTGATCGGCCGTTACGGTCAGGCGGATGTCGAACGGATCTCCGCCGTGACCTCCGGTATCAAGGAGATCCGCGAAGCGATCGAGCGGGCGCGGCAAAATCGCGACGCCGGCCGCCGCACCATCCTGTTCGTCGACGAAGTGCACCGCTTCAATAAGAGCCAGCAGGACGCTTTCCTGCCGCACATTGAAGACGGCACCATCACCTTTATCGGTGCCACCACCGAAAATCCGTCGTTCGAGCTGAACTCGGCGCTGTTGTCCCGCGCCCGCGTTTACCTGCTGAAGGCGCTGACCGCCGAAGATATCGGCCAGGTGCTGGATCAGGCGATGGGCGACAAGGCGCGCGGCTTTGGCAATCAGAACGTCGAACTGCCGGCGGAAACGCGCCGCCTGCTGTCGGAGCTGGTGGGCGGCGACGCGCGCCGGGCGCTGAACAGCCTGGAAATGATGGCGGACATGGCGGAGTTAGACGCCAAAGGCGTGCGGGTGCTGACACCGGAGCTGCTGAAAGAGGTGTCGGGCGAACGCAGCGCGCGCTTCGACAACAAGGGCGACCGTTATTACGACCTGATTTCCGCGCTGCATAAATCGGTGCGTGGCTCGGCGCCGGACGCCGCGCTGTACTGGTATGCGCGCATCATTACCGCCGGCGGCGATCCGCTTTATGTGGCCCGCCGCCTGCTGGCGATTGCCTCTGAAGACGTGGGCAATGCCGATCCGCGCGGCATGCAGGTGGCGATCGCCGCCTGGGATTGCTTCACCCGCGTGGGGCCGGCGGAGGGCGAGCGCGCCATCGCGCAGGCGATCGTTTATCTCGCCTGCGCGCCGAAGAGCAACGCGGTCTACACCGCGTTCAAGGCCGCCATGCGCGACGCCAAAGAGCAGGCCGATTATGACGTGCCGGAGCACCTGCGCAACGCGCCGACCAAGCTGATGAAGGAGATGGGGCTGGGGGCGGAGTACCGTTACGCCCACGACGAACCCAACGCCTACGCCGCCGGCGAGAACTATTTCCCGCCTGAAATGGCCCATACGCGCTACTATCAACCGACCTCGCGTGGGCTGGAAGGGAAAATCGGCGAAAAGTTGGCATGGCTGGCTGAGCAGGATCAAAATAGCCCGACAAAACGCTACCGCTAGCGAGGCCGTTGCGGTAAGGTTAGCGGGTATCACTCTTCTTTTATGCGGCTATAAATCAGCCGCATAGAACAACAACACTTCTTTCAATAACAACAAGCACAGGATTAGCATGCTCGATCCCAATCTGCTGCGTAATGAGCTAGACGCAGTCGCCGTCAAACTGGCTCGCCGAGGCTTTAAACTCGATCTGGATCTGCTGCGTTCGCAGGAAGAACGTCGCAAAGTTCTGCAGGTAGAAACTGAAACGCTGCAAGCGGAACGCAACTCCCGATCGAAATCCATCGGCGCGGCCAAAGCGCGTGGGGAAGACATCGAGCCGCTGCGTCGCGAAGTGAACGAGCTGGGTGACAAGCTGGATGCCGCCAAGGCGGCGCTGGATGCGCTGCAGAGCGAGATCCGCGATTACGCCCTGACGCTGCCTAACCTGCCGGACGACGCCGTGCCGGATGGTAAAGACGACAGCGAAAACCTGGAAGTGACCCGCTGGGGCGAACCGCGCCAGTACGACTTCGCGGTGCGCGATCACGTCGATCTGGGTGAAATGGCCGGCGGGCTGGATTTTGCCGCTGCGGTTAAGCTGACCGGTTCGCGCTTCGTGGTGATGAAAGGGCAAATCGCCCGCATGCACCGCGCGCTGTCCCAGTTCATGCTGGATCTGCACACCGAGCAGCACGGCTACCTGGAGGCCTACGTGCCTTACCTGGTCAACCACGCCACGCTGTACGGTACTGGCCAGTTGCCGAAGTTCGGCGAAGATCTGTTCCATACCCGTCCGCTGGAAGAAGAAGCCGACAGCAGCAACTATGCGCTGATCCCAACGGCGGAAGTGCCGCTGACCAACCTGGTGCGCGACGAGATCGTGGAAGAGGAATCTCTGCCGCTGAAAATGACCGCACACACGCCATGCTTCCGTGCGGAAGCCGGTTCTTACGGCCGTGACACCCGCGGTTTGATCCGCATGCACCAGTTCGACAAGGTTGAAATGGTGCAGATCGTTCGTCCGGAAGATTCGATGGATGCCCTGGAAGAGCTGACCGGCCACGCGGAAAAAGTGCTGCAGCTGCTGAACCTGCCTTACCGCAAGGTGCTGCTGTGCACCGGCGACATGGGCTTCGGCGCATGCAAAACTTACGATCTGGAAGTGTGGCTGCCGGCGCAGGATACCTATCGCGAGATCTCGTCCTGCTCCAACATGTGGGACTTCCAGGCACGCCGCATGCAGGCGCGCTGCCGCAGCAAAGCCGACAAGAAGCCGCGTCTGGTCCACACCCTGAACGGCTCCGGCCTGGCGGTTGGCCGTACGCTGGTGGCGGTGCTGGAAAACTACCAGCAGGCCGACGGCCGCATTCAGGTACCTGAAGTGCTGCGTCCATATATGGGCGGCCTGGAATACATCGGCTAAACGACAAACCACGAAAAAAGCGCCTGAGGGCGCTTTTTTTATGCCGAGAATTCAGCCCGTCGCCAGCGTATAAGCCTGTTGAATGTAGTCCGCCAGATGCTTGCTTTTCACCTCGTCGGGCGAGTGGAGCTTGATGTGTCGCCGATACTGGCCGCTGCCTTCGAGCTGGTGATAACGATCTTCCAAACGGGAGCCGTGGCCGAACTCCACTGTAACGTGGTGGCGATAGGCGAAAACGCCGCAGAAAAATTGGCTATGCGAGAACATGATGCCGCCGTATTTGACCGATTCGGTGACGCCGTTGCCGCTCGCCGCAGCGATCCGCCGCACCTGCTGCACAATGGCCAGCAGGTCACCTTGCGTGCTGCCGATGTCTGCCAGCAGGGCCTCTACCGCCGCATCATTTGCCTGACTCATCTTGCCTCTTTGTCGTCAAATTCGCTCTGCGCTGAGCATAGCGCTTTTTCAGCCAGTTAGCCGGAAACAAATCGTGCGGTGGAATGATAAGAGGCGATTGACTTTTTTATCGCCAGTGGCATGATGCGCGCACTCTCATTGCGCGTTCGGTCACAATTTCACTATGTCCGCATACTCCCGCCCAGTGCTCTTATTGCTCTGCGGTCTCTTGCTGCTCACGGTATCCATTGCCGTTTTGAATACGCTCGTGCCTCTTTGGTTAACCCATGCTCAGCTGTCGACCTGGCAGGTGGGAATGGTCAGCTCCTCTTATTTCAGCGGCAACCTGTTGGGCACGCTGGTGGCGGGCAAACTGATCCAGCGCGTCGGCTTTACCCGCAGCTATCATCTTTCTTGTCTGGTGTTCGCCGCCGCGACCGCCGGCATGGTGCTGTCGATCGATTTTTGGAGCTGGCTGGGCTGGCGCTTCTTCGCCGGCGTCGGCTGCGCCTGGATTTGGGTGATCGTGGAAAGCGCGCTGTTGCGCAGCGGCAATCTCAGCAACCGCGGCCAGCTGCTGGCGGCCTATATGATTGTCTATTACCTCGGTACGGTGACCGGCCAATTGCTGTTGAGCATGACCTCGACGGAATTGCTGCACGTGGTGCCGTGGGTGACTGCCATCGTGATCAGCGCGATGTTGCCGATGCTGTTTGCGCGGGTCAACCGCCATGAAGACGAGCCGCAGCAGGCGGCGGTGTGGACAATGCTGAGACGCCGCAGCGCGCGCCTCGGCATCAATGGCTGCATCATTTCCGGCATCGTGCTCGGTTCGCTGTACGGCCTGATGCCGCTGTACCTCTCCCATCAGGGCATGAGCGACGCCAACGTCGGTTACTGGATGGCGCTGCTGGTCAGCTCAGGCATCGTCGGCCAGTGGCCGGTCGGGCGGCTGGCCGATCGTTACGGGCGCCTGCTGGTGCTGCGCATTCAGGTGTTCGTGGTGATCCTCGCCAGCGTAGCGATGCTCGGCAACTACGCCATGGCGCCTTCGCTGTTCATCCTCGGCTGCGCCGGCTTTACCCTGTACCCGGTGGCGATGTCCTGGGCCTGCGAGAAGGCGCTACCGCACGAGTTGGTGGCGATGAACCAGGCACTGCTGATGAGTTACACCATCGGCAGCCTGCTGGGCCCGTCGATGACGGCGCTGCTGATGCAAAACTACTCCGATCGCGTGCTGTTCGTGATGATCGCCGCCGTGGCGCTGGTTTACCTGCTGATGCTGCTGAAGAAGCAGAAGCCGGATCACCATCACACGCCGTTCGCCGCCGCCTGAGCATAAAAAAACCGGCTATGAGCCGGTTTTTCTTTGGCGCTGCGCCAATCAGTAAATGACTTTGTGGCCGTAGCTTTCCAGGATGCCTTTGACGCGATCCATGGTCTCGGCCTTCGGCGGATGAACGCCGTCCAGCTTGTACTCTTCCCCCATCGCCACCCATTTGTGCTTGCCCAGCTCGTGGTAGGGCAGCAGCTCGATTTTCTCGATGTTGGTCATGTCTTTGGTGAACTCGCCCAGCAGGTGCGCCGACTTATCGTCGTCTGACCAACCCGGCACCACCACATAGCGGATCCAGGTGCGCTGATTGCGTTTCGCCAGGTAGCGGGCGAATTCCAGCGTGCGGTGGTTGGAGACGCCGACCAGGTTCTGGTGGATCTCGTCATTCATCTGTTTCAGGTCCAGCATCACCAGATCGGTGGTGTCCAGCAGCTCGTCGATCACCGGATCGTAGCGGCGCACGAAGCCATTGGTGTCCAGGCAGGTATTGATGCCTTCGGCGTGGCAGGCACGGAACCAGTCGCGCACGAATTCAGCCTGCAGGATCGCCTCGCCGCCGGACGCGGTCACGCCGCCGCCGGAGGCGTTCATGAAGTGGCGGTAGGCCACCGCGTCTTTCATCAGCTCTTCGACGGTCACTTCTTTGCCGCCGTGGGTATCCCAGGTGTCGCGGTTATGGCAATAGAGGCAGCGCATCAGGCAGCCCTGGAAAAAGACGATAAAGCGGATCCCGGGCCCGTCGACGGTGCCGCAGGATTCGAAGGAGTGGATGCGACCAGTTACTGACATTGCGGGGTTTTCTCCAATATTGACTGTCAAACGCAGTCTAAAAATAGGCGCGTGGCCGCCGGCCAGGTATCTGCGATGCAGTGGCGGGGTGAGCCCGCCACCGGGGGTAATGATGCCTGTCGGCAGGTCAGTTGCCGGATAACTGTTTTGCCGGCTATCCATTCAGTATAGATGTCCGGCAAAACAGACTCGTACAGAGTCAGGGGAGAGCGGTGGGAGAAAAGGGCCGGCAGAACCGGCCCCGACGTTGGCACCGGGCGGTTTCCCGCCCGGTTGGCGTATTACATCGTTTGAGTGAAGGTACGAGTAATGACGTCCTGCTGTTGCTCTTTGGTCAGCGAGTTGAAGCGCACGGCGTAACCGGAAACGCGGATGGTCAGCTGAGGGTATTTCTCAGGGTTTTCCATCGCATCCAGCAGCATTTCGCGGTTCATCACGTTGACGTTCAGGTGCTGGCCGCCTTCGATGGAGGCTTCATGGTGGAAGTAACCATCCATCAGGCCCGCCAGGTTGGCTTTACGCACGTCGTCGTCTTTACCCAGCGCGTTCGGCACGATGGAGAAGGTGTAGGAGATCCCGTCTTTCGCGTAGGCAAACGGCAGTTTGGCTACCGAGGTCAGGGAGGCTACTGCGCCTTTCTGGTCGCGGCCGTGCATCGGGTTGGCACCTGGGCCGAACGGTGCGCCTGCGCGGCGGCCATCCGGGGTGTTACCGGTTTTCTTACCGTACACCACGTTGGAGGTGATGGTCAGTACGGACTGAGTCGGTACCGCATTGCGGTAGGTGCGCAGTTTCTGAATTTTCTTCATGAAACGTTCCACCAGGTCGCAGGCGATGTCATCGACGCGAGCGTCGTTGTTACCGAACTGCGGATACTCGCCTTCCACTTTGAAGTCGATGGCCAGGCCGTCTTCGTCGCGAATGGTGGTGACTTTCGCGTACTTGATGGCAGACAGGGAGTCGGCCGCCACGGACAGACCGGCGATGCCGCAAGCCATGGTGCGATAAACGTCACGGTCATGCAGCGCCATCAGCGCAGCTTCGTAGCTGTACTTGTCGTGCATGTAGTGAATGATGTTCAGCGCGGTCACGTACTGCTTGGCCAGCCAATCCATAAAGTGGTCCATGCGCGCCATGACTTTGTCATAGTCCAGCACTTCGTCCATCATCGGCGCTTCTTTCGGGCCGACCTGCATTTTCAGTTTTTCGTCAACGCCGCCGTTGATGGCGTACAGCATGGTTTTCGCCAGGTTGGCGCGGGCGCCGAAGAACTGCATTTGTTTACCGACGATCATCGGGCTGACGCAGCAAGCGATGGCATAGTCATCGTTGTTGAAGTCAGGGCGCATCAGGTCGTCGTTTTCGTACTGAACGGAAGAGGTGTCGATGGACACTTTCGCCGCGAATTTCTTGAAGTTCAGCGGCAGCTTCTCAGACCACAGGATGGTCATGTTCGGCTCCGGAGACGGCCCCATGGTGTACAGGGTGTTCAGGAAGCGGAAGCTGTTTTTGGTGACCAGGGTACGGCCGTCGACGCCCATACCGGCCAGGGATTCCGTTGCCCAGATTGGGTCGCCGGAGAACAGCTCATCGTACTCAGGGGTACGCAGGAAACGCACCATACGCAGTTTCATCACCAGGTGGTCGATCAGTTCCTGCGCTTGTTCTTCGGTCAGTTTGCCCGCCTTAATGTCGCGCTCGATGAACACGTCGAGGAAGGTGGACACGCGGCCGAAGGACATGGCGGCGCCGTTCTGGGATTTTACCGCGGCCAGGTAGCCGAAGTAGGTCCACTGCACCGCTTCTTGCGCGCTGGTGGCCGGGCCGGAGATGTCGTAACCGTATTTGGCGGCCATCTCTTTGATCTGAGCCAGAGCGCGGTGCTGTTCAGCGATCTCTTCGCGCAGCTGGATGGTCATTTCCAGATCTTCGCCGTTTTCCAGTTTTTCCTGCAGCGATTTGAACTGGTTCAGTTTGTCGGCCATCAGGAAGTCGATACCGTACAGCGCCACGCGGCGGTAGTCGCCGATGATGCGGCCACGGCCGTAGGCATCTGGCAGACCGGTCAGCACGCCGGATTTACGGCAGTTCAGGATGTCTTTGGTGTAAACGTCGAATACGCCCTGGTTGTGGGTTTTACGGTATTCGGTGAACACTTTTTTCAGCTGCGGATCCAGTTCGCGGCCGTACACTTTGCACGAACCTTCGACCATTTTGATGCCGCCGAACGGGATCAGCGCGCGTTTCAGAGGGGCGTCGGTCTGCAGACCTACGATGGTTTCCAGCTCTTTGGCGATGTAACCCGCGTCGTGAGAAATGATGGTTGAAGCAACGTTGGTGTCGAAATCAACCGGCGCGTGAGTGCGGTTTTCCAGTTTGATCCCTTCCATAACCTTGTCCCACAAGGTGGTGGTGGCTTGAGTTGCGCCAGCCAGGAAGGATTCGTCACCCTCATAAGGCGTGTAGTTTTTCTGGATGAAGTCACGAACGTTGACTTCATTCTGCCAGTCACCCTTGCTGAAACCTTCCCAAGCGTTGGCTAATTTCTCGTTAAGTTCGGTCATTGTACACCTACCTTTGATTGTGGATTTCTAACTCTGCGCGCGGTAACTCACAGCTTAGTGCTGTTCGCGGCCCCCGCGCAGATAAATTACCCAGTAAGTCAACCCAACCAGCAGACCGCCGCCGATGATGTTGCCGATGGTGACCGGAATCAGGTTGTCGATGATGAAATTGCTTACTGTCAGATGAGCGAATTGCTCAGGTACCGCCCCTACGGCTTGCCAGAACTCCGGCGTGGCGAAGTGTTTGACCACGATGCCCATAGGGATCATAAACATGTTGGCGATGCTGTGTTCGAAGCCGCTGGCGACAAACATCCCGACCGGCAGCACCATGGCGAGCATCTTGTCGGTCAGAGTGCGGCCGGAGTAGCTCATCCAGACCGCCAGGCAGACCATCAGGTTAGCCAGAATGCCGAGGCACACGGCTTCGATAAAGGTGTGATGCAGCTTGTGGTCTGCGGTTTGCAGGACATTCAGGCCCCACTGGCCGTTGGCGACCATATACTCGCCGGAGAACCAGATCAGCGCCACGAAGAACAGTGCGCCGACCAGATTGCCGAGATAAACGTTCAGCCAGTTGGCGCCCAGCTGGCCCCAGCTGATACGGCCGCTGGCTTTGGCGATGACGATAAGTACGGTAGAGGTGAACAGGTCGGCGCCTGACACCACCACCAGCATTAACCCGAGAGAGAAACAGATGCCGCCGACCAGTTTCGCCAGCCCGAAAGGCACGCCGGCGGTGCCGGTGGTCGCCGTGATGTAGAAGACGAAGGCGATGGAAATGAAGACACCGGCGGTGATCGCCAAATAAAACGTTTTCAGCGGATGTTTGGTGGCTTTATACACGCCGGCATCTTCAGCGATTTTCGCCGTGGCCGCAGGTAAAATCAGATCGAAGGGGCTGTCAGTTTTCAAACTAACTCTCGCTCTTAAGGGTTAAAACAACGCAATGAGATACTAGCAAAGCAGTATAGGGGAAAATTTGATTTGGATCATAAGGCGGGGAAGTAGAGCGGCGAAATGACGTGTTTTTTGTGTGGTTTTTATGGTTAATTTATTGATTTTTAAATAAAAACATTTTTTTAATGTTTGCAAATTTTTTTGAATCCACCGGGTGGACGGCGTAGGGTAAAGTTAAATTTTTAGGCGTTTTGTCGCCGCGCAGCGCTGAAAGTTTAATTATCGGTTAATTATTATTTCACCGTCCGGCAACAATTGACGGTTTATTTATTTTTATGGTCGTTTAACCGCCAATTTTCCGGCGAGAAAATAAAAGCGAATGCGTTGAAATACACCGCAAAAATGAAAACGCCGCAGCGAAGTGCGGCGTTTGGCAGCAGGGGTACTCCCAAAGTGGCAGTATCCCCTGACGATGCTTAGGCCTTGGCCCAGTGGCGGCGTTTGGCCGCCTGCAGCTTCTCGTAGGCCGCCAGCAGCGCCTGATGGGCCGGCAGCGCCTTCAGATCGGCATCGACGGCGAACAGCCCGTTGAAGCGCGCTTCACCGCTGATGGCGGCGGAGGCGGCGTCGACCGCTTCCTGGCCGTACATCTTCACGAACGCGGTGTAGTACTGCGCCGCTTCGCGTTCAGGCTCCTGCGCCAGCAGCAGCAGCGTTTGCAGACAGCGGTAGTAGTTGCTGCGCGCCGGGCTCAGCACCGAGGCGTTGAAGTCCTGCGTCCATTCGGTCCAGATCAGCGCCTGATCCAGATCGCCACCCGCCAGCGCCAGCATCGACTTCAGCTCGCCCACGCGCAGGGTATGCCAGGCGTTGTCTTTGCCGCTGGCAATGCCCAGCAGTTCGCGTACGCGGGTGAAGTCGTCCAGCCCTTCGTCGTCCAACTGCTCGATCAGCGCCAGGTACTCTTCCGGCTCCCACTCGCTGCCCGGCAGCGCCAGCAGCGTATCGCGCAGGTGCGCGCCCATGCTGTTGTTGGCCAGCAGCAGGTCTTCCGCCGGATAAATGTCGGACATGCCCGGCACGATGATGCGGCAAGCGTAGACGCCCAGGTGCTCGTAGTCGGCGATGTACACTTCCGCGTCTTCTTTGTCGAAGATGCTCATCAGGGTGGCGAACTCTTCCTGCGTGCTGCCGCTGAAGTTCCAGTCAACGAACGGATAGTCCGCATCCTGCTTGAACAGATCCCAGGAGATCAGGCCGCTGGAGTCGATGAAGTGCGTTTCCAGGTTGGTGTGTTCCGCCACTTCTTCGTCATCGAAGGTCGGTGCGGTGAACACGTCGAGATCTTTCAGGCTGCGGCCCTGCAGCAGTTCGGTTACCGTGCGCTCCAGTGCCACGCCGAAGTCCGGGTGCGCGCCGAACGAAGCGAAGCAGGTGCCGTTGGTCGGGTTGAACAGCACCACGCAAATGACCGGGTAGTTGCCGCCCAGCGAGGCGTCATAGGAGAGGATCGGGAAACCTTCCTCTTCCAGCTTGGCGATGGCTTCCACCACGCCCGGGTAACGGTTCAGCACGTCGTCCGGGATCGCCGGCAGGCTGATGGATTCGGCGATGATGCGGTTTTTCACATAGCGCTCGAACACTTCCGACAGGCCCTGCACGCGCGCTTCGTTGGCGGTGTTGCCAGCGGACATGCCGTTGGAAACATACAGGTTGCCGATGATGTTCATCGGGATGTACACGGTTTGCTGATCGGACTGACGGGTAAACGGCAGCGCACACACGCCGCGATCGGCGTTGCCGGATTGCAGATCGACAAGATCGCTGGCGCTCAGCTCTTGCTGCGGATCGTAGAAGGCGTGCAGGCGTTCGTCGAGGATGCCGGCCGGCAGCGCGTCGTCTTCAGGGATCGGGAACCATTTCTCATTCGGGTAGTGCACGAAATCGCCTTCGGCAATCTGCTTGCCCAGATAGAAATCGGCGAAGAAGTAGTTGGTGGACAGGCGCTCGAAATATTCACCCAGCGCGGAGGCCAGCGCGGCTTTTTTGCTGGCGCCTTTGCCGTTGGTGAAGCACAGCGGGCAATCGCGATCGCGAATGTGCACTGACCACACGTGCGGCACCGGGTTCAGCCAGGAGGCTTCTTCGATGTTGAAACCGAGATCGCTCAGTTTCTGCTGGAAACGGGCGATGGAGTCTTCCAGGGCGGCGTCTTTACCGGGGATAAAAGTTTGCGTCATTGTCTTCACTTTTTGCGCGTACTAAAAACGCGCAATGATACGGGGTTTTACGCTGGAGCTCCACGTATTCCTAAAGCGGCGGCAAAGTCACAGTTTTTTTAAGGATAAAGGCCATAATTCAGCGAGTTATCTGTCACGGAGAAATCTAATGAAATCAGTGAAACTCAGCGCGTTAACCCTCCTGTTGACCGGCTTCAGCGCCTCGGCGCTGGCGCTGCCCAACATCACCCTGCTGGCGACCGGCGGCACCATCGCCGGCGGCGGCGATTCGGCGACGAAATCCAACTATACGGCGGGCAAGCTGGGCGTCGAGGCGTTGGTCGATGCGGTGCCGGCGCTGAAAAACATCGCCAACGTGCAGGGGGAGCAGGTGGTGAACATCGGTTCGCAGGACATGAACGATCGGGTCTGGCTGACGTTGGCGAAGAAAATTGACGCCGACTGCGGCAAGACCGACGGCTTCGTCATCACCCACGGCACCGATACGCTGGAAGAGACGGCCTACTTCCTCGATCTGACGGTGAAGTGCGACAAGCCGGTGGTGCTGGTGGGGGCGATGCGGCCGGCGACAGCGATGAGCGCCGATGGTCCGTTCAACCTGTATAATGCGGTGGTGACGGCGGCGGATCCGCAATCGGCCAACCGCGGGGTGCTGGTGGCGATGAACGACACCGTGCTGGATGCGCGCGACGTCACCAAGACCAACACTACCGCCGTGCAGACCTTCCAGTCGCCAAACTACGGCCCGCTGGGATATATCCACAACGGCAAGATCGATTACCAGCGCTCGCCGCAGCGTAAGCATACCCGGGATACGCCGTTCGACGTCAGCAAGCTGAACGAACTGCCGAAGGTCGGCATCGTCTACAACTATGCCAACGCCTCCGATGCGCCGGCCAAGGCGCTGATCGCCGAAGGCTATCAGGGCATCGTCAGCGCCGGGGTCGGCAACGGCAACCTGTATAAAACGGTGTTCGACACCCTGGCGACGGCGGCGCACAACGGTGTGGCGGTGGTGCGTTCATCGCGCGTGCCAACCGGCGCCACCACCGAAGATGCGGAAGTGGACGACGCCAAGTACGGCTTTGTTGCCGCCGGCACGCTGAATCCGCAAAAAGCGCGCATTCTGCTGCAGCTGGCGCTGACGCAAACCAAAGATGCGAAGCAAATCCAGCAGATGTTTAATCAGTACTGATCGTTTTCTCTTCTGCGGGGGCCGACCGGGGCTCCCGCAGCCATCTTGGCTGAATACAGCATAAAACACCGCGTTAACCCGCTGAATTTCCCCATGTCGCAGGGTTTTATCGTCCAAACAATCGCGACGGCCGCAGAGCCTGTCATCACCCGGCGCGGCCGTTTGCCGCCGACGGGTGAATAAGCGTTGCAGCCATGGGGCGTGAGTGATAAAACCGATGGGTTGGTTAACGCGAGCGTTAACTTCGGGCGTCTTTTCGACAGGTCGCTTTTCTGCGGCGAACAGTGAATGTGGTGAGGGGAAATGACTCAGGTTTATAATTTTAGCTCTGGCCCGGCGATGCTGCCGGTGGAAGTGTTGCGTCGTGCGGAACAGGAACTGTGCAACTGGCACGGGCTGGGCACGTCAGTGATGGAGATCAGTCACCGCAGCAAAGAATTCATCGCCGTTGCCGAGCAGGCGGAACAGGATCTGCGCGATCTGCTGAAAGTCCCCTCCAACTATAAAGTGCTGTTTTGCCACGGCGGCGCCCGCGCGCAGTTCGCCGCGCTGCCGCTGAACCTGCTGGGCGACAAGGCCACCGCCGACTATATCGACGGCGGCTATTGGGCGCACAGCGCCATCAAGGAAGCGGAAAAGTATTGCGCCCCGAACGTCATCGACGTGAAAACCCGTATCGACGGCCTGAGCGGCATCAAGCCGATGAAAGAGTGGCAGCTCAGCGACGACGCGGCCTATGTCCACTATTGCCCGAATGAGACCATCGACGGCGTGGCCATCGATGAAACGCCGGACTTCGGCGACAAGGTGGTGATCGGCGATTACTCCTCGACCATCCTGTCCCGCCCGCTCGACGTCAGCCGTTTCGGCGTGATTTACGCCGGCGCGCAGAAAAATATCGGCCCGGCCGGCCTGACGCTGGTGATCGTGCGCGACGATCTGCTGGGTAAGGCGCGCAAAGAAGTGCCGTCGATCCTCGACTACACCGTGCTGGCCGAAAACGACTCGATGTTCAACACCCCGCCAACCTTCGCCTGGTACCTGTCCGGGCTGGTGTTCAAATGGCTGAAAGAGCAGGGTGGCCTGGTGGAGATGCAAAAACGCAATCAGGCCAAGGCCGAACTGCTGTACGCGACCATCGATAAATCCGACTTTTACCGCAGCCAGGTGGCGATCGCCAACCGTTCCTGGATGAACGTGCCGTTCCAGCTGGCCGATGCGGCGCTGGACAAGGTGTTCCTCAGCGAAGCCGAAGCCATCGGCCTGCAGGCGCTGAAAGGCCACCGGGTAGTTGGCGGGATGCGCGCTTCTATTTACAATGCCATGCCGCTGGCCGGCGTGCAGGCGCTGACCGACTTCATGGCCGACTTCGAACGTCGTCACGGTTGATTCCGTCAGCCCGCCCGGTGCGGGCTGCTCAGGCTGTTGTCCTTTTGCATTAAAGCGGCTCCGGCATTATTCCGGAGCCGTTTCGTTTATCAGAATTGGAGAGTTTTGTTCACATGGTGGATTCCCTGACGTTACACCCGGTCGCCCTGGTCAATGGCACCGTCAACTTACCCGGCTCCAAGAGCGTTTCTAACCGCGCTCTGCTGCTGGCGGCGCTGGCGAAAGGCACGACCCGGCTGACCAACCTGCTGGACAGCGACGACGTGCGTCATATGCTGAACGCGCTGCAGGCGTTGGGCGTGAACTATCAGCTTTCTGCCGATCGCACCGTGTGCGAAGTGACCGGCGTGGCCGGGCCGCTGGTGGCCGAGCAGCCGTTGGAACTGTTCCTCGGCAACGCCGGGACGGCGATGCGCCCATTGGCGGCGGCGCTGTGCCTCGGCGAAGGCGACGTGGTGTTGACCGGCGAACCGCGCATGAAAGAGCGCCCGATCGGCCATTTGGTGGACGCGTTGCGCCAGGGCGGGGCGCAGATTGATTACCTCGAGCAGACCGATTACCCGCCGATTCGCCTGCGCGGCGGCTTCCAGGGCGGCGACGTCACCGTTGACGGCAGCGTCTCCAGCCAGTTCCTGACCGCGTTGCTGATGACCGCGCCGCTGGCGCCGCAGGATACGCAGATCCACATCAAGGGCGAGCTGGTTTCCAAGCCGTACATCGACATCACGCTGCATCTGATGCGCACCTTCGGCGTATCGGTGAGCCACGACAACTACCGGGTGTTCCATATCCAGGGGCGTCAGACGTATATCGCGCCGGGCGATTACCTGGTTGAGGGCGATGCTTCTTCCGCCTCTTACTTCCTGGCGGCGGCGGCTATCAAGGGCGGCACCGTGCGCGTGACCGGCATCGGCCGCAAAAGCGTGCAGGGCGACACCAAGTTTGCCGACGTGCTGGAGAAAATGGGCGCGCGCATTACCTGGGGCGACGATTTCATCGAATGCAGCCGCGGTGAACTGCGCGGCATCGACATGGACATGAACCACATTCCGGACGCGGCGATGACCATCGCCACCGCAGCGCTGTTTGCCGAGGGGCCGACCACCATCCGCAATATCTACAACTGGCGGGTGAAGGAGACCGACCGCCTGGCGGCGATGGCCACCGAGCTGCGTAAAGTGGGGGCGGAAGTGGACGAAGGCGAAGACTACATTCACGTCGTGCCGCCGGCCAAACTGCAGTTTGCCGAGATTGGCACCTACAACGATCACCGCATGGCGATGTGTTTCTCGCTGGTGGCGCTGTCGGATACTCCGGTCACCATTCTCGATCCGAAATGCACCGCGAAAACCTTCCCGGACTATTTCGAACAGCTGGCGCGCATCAGCCAGCCGGCGTAACCCGTCAAATCGTTTATTTTAAGGCCCCTTAGTGGGCCTTTATCATTTTTAACGTTTGGCGACCGGCGTTTCTTCTATACTTTTTCGCGGTTGTGCGCTTATTTTCAACAACCGGACAGTTCCAGGGTAACAGATCGCCGTAGGGCAGCGTATAATACGCCACCGTATTTGCCCCTGATTGGGCAGGTGACAGAGAGTGCGGCGCGCGGGCCTTGAGCCGAAGCGCACCGTGTCTCTGTGAGGTTTTCTACCTGAAGGAGAGAGAAATGACGGCTACAGCCCCGGTGATAACCGTTGATGGACCAAGTGGCGCAGGCAAAGGCACGCTGTGTAAAGCGTTGGCCGAGTCCCTTGGTTGGCGTTTGCTGGACTCCGGCGCGATCTATCGCGTGCTGGCGCTGGCGGCGTTGCATCATCAGGTGGATATCACTTCTGAGGAAGCGCTGGTTCCGCTGGCCGCACATCTCGATGTTCGCTTCGTTGCCCAGGACGGCAAGCTGCAGGTGATTTTGGAAGGTGAGGACGTCAGCAATGAGATCCGCACCGAAACCGTCGGCAACACCGCGTCGCAAGCGGCGGCGTTTCCGCGCGTGCGCGAGGCGCTGCTGCGCCGCCAGCGTGCATTCCGCGAGGCGCCCGGCCTGATTGCCGATGGCCGCGACATGGGCACGGTGGTGTTCCCGGACGCACCGGTCAAGATTTTCCTCGACGCCAGCTCGGAGGAGCGCGCGCACCGCCGCATGCTGCAGTTGCAGGAGAAGGGCTTTAATGTTAACTTTGAACGTCTTTTAGCCGAGATAAAGGAACGGGACGACCGTGACCGTAATCGGCCTATCGCGCCTCTGGTGCCCGCTTCTGACGCCCTCGTGCTGGACTCTACCAGCATGTCGATCGAAGAAGTGATCCGGCAGGCGTTGACGTATGCACAGAAAGTGTTGGCGTTGCCGCAGCAATAAGCGCGGCGGCGCTATTGGCTTTTTGTCATATTTGTCATAGCGGTATCGCAATATATCGGGTAAAATTTTACCCCTGTAACCTTAAACCCTGTCGGCATGGAGCCAATGGCGGGGTATGTGAAACAACCCCATTCGGCGGGACGCTAAATGGACGTTAAACTAAAGAACCCTGAAGATTAACAACATGACTGAATCTTTCGCTCAACTCTTTGAAGAATCCTTAAAAGAAATCGAAACCCGCCCGGGTTCCATCGTTCGTGGCGTCGTTGTTGCTATCGACAAAGATATCGTACTGGTTGACGCCGGTCTGAAATCTGAGTCTGCCATCCCGGCTGAGCAATTCAAAAACGCCCAGGGCGAGCTGGAAATCCAGGTTGGTGACGAAGTTGACGTTGCTCTGGATGCTGTTGAAGACGGCTTCGGTGAAACCCTGCTGTCCCGTGAGAAAGCTAAGCGTCACGAAGCTTGGATCACGCTGGAAAAAGCTTACGAAGAAGCTGAGACTGTAACCGGTGTTATCAACGGCAAAGTGAAGGGTGGCTTCACCGTCGAGCTGAACGGCATCCGCGCGTTCCTGCCAGGTTCCCTGGTTGACGTGCGTCCGGTACGTGACACTCTGCACCTGGAAGGCAAAGAGCTTGAGTTCAAAGTCATCAAGCTGGATCAGAAGCGCAACAACGTTGTCGTTTCTCGCCGTGCGGTTATCGAATCCGAGAACAGCGCTGAGCGCGATCAACTGCTGGAAAACCTGCAGGAAGGCATGGAAGTTAAAGGTATCGTTAAGAACCTCACTGACTACGGTGCATTCGTTGATCTGGGCGGCGTAGACGGCCTGCTGCACATCACTGACATGGCTTGGAAACGCGTTAAGCACCCAAGCGAAATCGTCAATGTTGGCGATGAAATCACTGTTAAAGTGCTGAAGTTCGACCGCGAGCGTACTCGTGTATCCCTGGGCCTGAAACAGCTGGGCGAAGATCCATGGGTTGCTATCGCGAAACGTTACCCAGAAGGCACCAAGCTGACTGGTCGTGTAACCAACCTGACTGATTACGGCTGCTTCGTAGAAATCGAAGAAGGCGTTGAAGGTCTGGTACACGTTTCTGAAATGGATTGGACCAACAAAAACATCCATCCGTCCAAAGTTGTTAACGTGGGCGACGTAGTGGAAGTGATGGTTCTGGACATCGATGAAGAGCGTCGTCGTATCTCCCTGGGCCTGAAGCAGTGCAAATCCAACCCATGGCAGCAGTTCGCAGAAACCCACAACAAGGGCGACCGCGTTGAAGGTAAAATCAAGTCTATCACTGACTTCGGTATCTTCATCGGCCTGGACGGCGGCATCGACGGCCTGGTTCACCTGTCTGACATCTCCTGGAACGTTGCAGGCGAAGAAGCAGTACGTGAATACAAGAAAGGCGACGAAATCGCAGCGGTTGTTCTGCAAGTTGACGCAGAGCGCGAGCGTATCTCCCTGGGCGTGAAGCAGCTGGCTGAAGACCCGTTCAATAACTACCTGTCTATGAACAAGAAAGGTGCTATTGTTACTGGTAAAGTCACTGCAGTTGACGCCAAAGGTGCTACAGTTGAATTGGCAGGCGGCGTAGAAGGTTACCTGCGTGCATCTGAAGCCTCTCGCGACCGCATTGAAGATGCAACTCTGGTTCTGAACGTAGGTGACGAAGTTGAAGCTAAATTCACCGGCGTTGACCGTAAGAACCGCGTTGTAAGCCTGTCCGTACGTGCTAAGGACGAAGCTGACGAGAAAGACGCCATCGCAACTGTTAACAACAAACAGGAAGAAGGCAACTTCTCTAACGCAATGGCTGAAGCTTTCAAAGCGGCTAAAGGCGAGTAATGACGGGGGGCGGTTTCTGACCGCCCCGATACGGTAGTTTAGCTGCAAAGCTTGGAGGTACTATGACCAAGTCTGAACTTATTGAAAGACTTGCTGGCCAGCAATCTCATATTCCGGCGAAGGCCGTTGAGGATGCAGTGAAAGAGATGCTTGAGCACATGGCCGCAACGCTGGCCGAGGGCGAACGCATTGAGATCCGCGGATTCGGCAGTTTTTCTCTTCACTACCGTGCCCCGCGTGTAGGCCGCAACCCGAAAACCGGTGACAAAGTTGAGCTGGACGGCAAGTACGTTCCTCACTTCAAACCTGGCAAAGAGTTGCGTGACCGCGCCAATATCTATGGCTAGTCGCTGACTGCTCATAGCGTTGTTGCTTGTAAAGAATATAAAACGGTGCCTTTAAGGCGCCGTTTTTTTTCGCCTGCGATTCTCCATGACACGCAAGTGAATTGCGTACTGCGCCGCATTTGCGGTGTGGCTGCTGCATAGGCCTCTCTTATCCTGCCATGCTCACCGCATCTTCGTTAAAGCCCGCTGGCGGCGACATATCGCCTCAACGATCCTGCTTGCTTGCCGTGACGCGTTTTTGCTCATGGTGGAGCCGATGGGAGAAGAGCGATCAAAATTTCGCTGGATCTGGCGATATTCGCCGTTATCTGCGGCATCCTGCCGCTGCTGGTTTTACCGCGGTTGCCAGAGCCATGGCTGCTGTGGCCGATGCTGTTTGTCGCCGGTTTACTGCTGCGCACCCGTTGGCCGATCTGTCGTTATTTGGCCTGTCTGGGTTTGGGATTCATATGGGCGGTTTTCAACGCCGGAAGCCTGCTTGGGCAAATGGAGCACCTAAGCCGCATGCCGGATGTAACGGCGGTGGCGCAGGTGAGTAGTGTCGCACTGGAGCCTGCCGCCAGTAAGCAGACGCTGATGCGCATCGAGCGAGTCGACGGCCATTGGTTGGTGCCTGCGCTGACGTTTACCACGACGTGGGCCCCAGAACGGCAGCGTCTGTGCGCCGGGCAGCGCTGGCAGTTGAAACTGCGTTTGCGGCCGGTGCACGGCAAGCTCAATGAAGGCGGCTTTGACAGCCAGCGTTGGGCAATCGCGCAGCGCCAACCTTTGACCGCGCAGGTCAGGCAGGCTCGTTTGCTGGATGGCGATTGCGGCCTGCGCCAGCGCATAATCAGCCATGCGGAAACCAACATCGGTGAATTGCGTTACAAGGCGGTGTTGCTGGCGCTGGCGTTTGGGGAACGCACCGCACTGGAACAGGCTTTGCGCACGCTGATGCTGAAAACCGGCATTGCGCACCTGATGGCTATTTCGGGGCTGCATGTGGCGATGGTCGCCATTTTGTTTTGGGCGGTGCTGCGTGCGCTGCAGTTTTTTCTTCCCGCCCATCTGATTGGTTATCGCTTTCCGCTGGTCGCGGGCTGGGTGGCGACGCTGATCTATGTCTGGTTGGTGGGCGCCCAGCCACCGGCGGTACGCACCGCGCTGGCGATGACGCTGTGGATGCTGCTGCGCTTGCGCGGCGTTCATTGTTCTTCCTGGCAAGTGTGGCTGTGGTGCGTCGGGCTGATTTTGTTGTGCGATCCGCTGGCGGTATTGTCAGACAGTTTTTGGCTGTCGGTGCTGGCGGTAGGGTGTTTGATTTTTTGGTTCGAATGGGCGCCGCTCGGCGAGCGATTTCGTTCCGCCTGGTATTGGGCGCCGGTACGCTGGCTGCATATTCAGCTGGGCATGACGCTGCTGCTGGTGCCGATGCAGGTCGCGCTGTTTTTAGGCCTGACGCTGACCTCATTGCCGGCCAATCTCTGGGCGGTGTCCATCGTCTCATTGGTGACGGTGCCGTTGATTTTGCTGGCGGTGATCGGCGGCGTCTTCCCCTCGCTAAGTTACGGGCTTTGGTGGTTGGCCGATTTCACGTTGAGCGGGGTGTTTGTGCCGCTGCATTACCTGCAGCGCGGTTGGGTAGATTTGGGGGCTGCCTCGCTGCTGGCCAGCATAGCGGGATGGCTTATCGTTATCTGTTGGCGCTTTCATTGGTGGTGGCGCTATGCGCCGGGCCTGGCGACGATCGCGATATGCTGCGTGCTGTGGCGAGGAAAAGAGCCGGGATACCGCTGGCGCGTCGATATGCTCGATGTCGGGCACGGCCTGGCGATGGTGATAGAGCAAAACGGCAAAGGCATATTGTATGACACCGGCGATCGTTGGCCTGCAGGCAGCGCCGCCGAGCGGCATATTTTGCCGATGCTGAACTGGCGGGGTATTGAACTGGAACAGATCATTATCAGCCATGCTCATCTCGATCATATCGGCGGGCTGTCGACGGTACAGAGTGCGTTTCCACAGGCGACGGTGCGCAGCCCGATACGCGGGGAGGGGCACTTGCCCTGCGTCGCCGGAGAGCGTTGGCGATGGCAGTCGTTGCAATTCGAGGTGCTGTGGCCGCCGAAAACGCTCAAAAGGCCGGTCAATGACGACTCCTGTGTGATTCGCATCGACGACGGGAAATACAGCCTGCTGCTTACCGGCGACGCGGAAAAGAAGGCGGAGGCACAGCTGATTCGATTGCGCCGCGACCGTTTAGCGGCCACGGTATTGCAGGTGGGGCACCATGGCAGCAGAACGTCTTCGACGCCGCCGTTTCTGCGCGCGGTCAATCCTGAGGTGGCGCTGGCGTCAGCATCTCGTTACAACAAATGGCGATTGCCGGCGCGTAAAGTGGTCGCCAGATACCGGGCAAATGGCATTACATGGCGTGATACGACGCGCTCCGGCCAGTTATCGGTACTTTTTTTCGACAACGATTGGCAAATTAAAGGCTTTCGCGAACAATTAATGCCCCGTTGGTACCATCAGCGGTTTGGCGTAGAGGGTGATAATGAGTAAAATAGGCCGCTATTTCTTCCGATGCTGGTATTTGCATGATGAATGATAAAGATCTCTCGACCTGGCAGACGTTCCGTCGACTCTGGCCGATGATCACTCCTTTTAAGACCGGGCTGATTGTGGCCGCCATTGCGTTGATTATGAACGCAGCGGGGGACACGCTGATGCTGTCTCTGCTTAAACCGCTATTGGACGATGGGTTTGGAAAAACCGACAGCAGCGTGCTGGTGTGGATGCCGCTGGCGGTGATTGCGCTGATGCTGATGCGTGGCGTGACCAGCTTTGTTTCAAGCTACTGCATTTCCTGGGTTTCCGGCATGGTGGTGATGCAGATGCGCCGCCGCCTGTTTGGCCACATGATGAGAATGCCGGTGGCCTTCTTCGATCAGCAGTCTACCGGGACGCTGTTGTCGCGCATTACCTATGACTCCGAGCAGGTGGCTTCCTCCTCTTCCAGCGCCCTGGTGACCGTGGTGCGTGAAGGGGCCTCGATCATTGGCCTGTTCATCATGATGTTCTACTACAGCTGGCAGCTGTCGGTGATCCTGATCGTGCTGGCGCCGATCGTCTCCATCGCCATTCGCCTGGTGTCCAAGCGTTTCCGCAACATCAGTAAGAACATGCAGAACACCATGGGACAGGTGACCACCAGCGCCGAGCAGATGCTGAAAGGCCATAAAGAAGTGCTGATCTTCGGTGGCCAGCAGGTGGAAACCGAGCGCTTTAACTCGGTCAGCAACCGCATGCGTCAACAGGGCATGAAACTGGTCTCCGCGTCTTCGATTTCCGATCCGATCATTCAGCTGATCGCTTCGCTGGCGCTGGCGTTCGTGCTGTTTGCCGCCAGCTTCCCAAGCGTGATGTCAACCCTGACCGCCGGTACCATTACCGTGGTGTTCTCGTCGATGATCGCGCTGATGCGCCCGCTGAAGTCGCTGACCAACGTCAATGCCCAGTTCCAACGCGGGATGGCGGCATGCCAGACGCTGTTCTCCATTTTGGATATGGAACAGGAAAAAGACACCGGCACCCGCGAAGTGAAGCGTGCGAAAGGCGATATCGAATTCCGCAATGTCACCTTCTACTACCCGTCCAAGGAAACGCCGGCGCTGCGTGATATCAACCTGAAAATCGCCGAAGGCAAGACCGTCGCATTGGTGGGCCGTTCCGGTTCGGGCAAATCCACCATCGCCAACCTGTTGACGCGTTTCTACGATATTCAGGAAGGCGAAATCCTGATGGACGGCCACGATCTGCGTGAATATACCCTGGCCTCACTGCGTAATCAGGTGGCGCTGGTCTCGCAAAACGTGCACCTGTTCAACGACACCATCGCCAACAACATCGCCTATGCGCGCGAGAGCGAATACAGCCGCGAGCAGATTGAGAAAGCGGCCGAAATGGCGTACGCGATGGACTTCATCAACAAGATGGAGAACGGCCTGGATACGGTGATCGGTGAGAACGGCGTAATGCTGTCCGGCGGCCAACGTCAGCGTATCGCCATCGCGCGTGCGTTACTGCGCGACTGCCCGATCCTGATCCTGGATGAAGCGACTTCTGCGCTGGATACCGAGTCCGAACGTGCCATCCAGGCTGCGCTGGACGAGTTGCAGAAAGACCGTACTTCGCTGGTGATCGCGCACCGTCTGTCGACGATTGAGAAGGCGGACGAGATCCTGGTGGTGGAGGACGGCCGCATCGTCGAACGCGGCGAGCACGCCGAATTGCTTGAACGGCAGGGCGCCTATGCGCAGCTGCACCGCATGCAGTTTGGTCAATAATGATTGAGCGCATCTGGTCCGGCGGTTCGCTGCTTTATCTGGCGCTGCTGCCGCTCTCCTGGCTGTATGGCCTGCTCAGTTGGCTGATTCGCCTCAGCTACCGCTGTGGCCTGCGCAAAAGCTGGCGCGCGCCGGTGCCGGTGGTGGTGGTGGGCAATCTCACCGCCGGCGGCAACGGCAAAACGCCGATGGTGATCTGGCTGGTGGAACACCTGCAGCAGCGGGGCTATCGCGTTGGCGTGGTTTCGCGCGGCTACGGCGGCAAGTCGGCGGTCTATCCCCTGGTGCTCAATCAGAATACCTCGACCCGCGAGGCGGGGGATGAGCCGGTGCTGATTTATCAGCGCACCGGCGCGCCCGTGGCGATCGCGCCCAAGCGAGCCGAGGCGGTACAGGCCTTGCTGCAACAACAGCCGCTGGATGCGATCATCACCGACGACGGCTTGCAGCACTATGCCTTACAGCGTGACTTCGAGCTGGTGGTCATCGACGGCGTGCGCCGTTTCGGCAATGGCTGGTGGTTACCGGCCGGGCCGATGCGCGAGCGTGCCGCGCGGCTTGGCAGCGTCGATGCGCGCGTCGCCAATGGCGGCGTGGCGCAGGCGGGGGAGATTGCCATGCGCCTCCAGGCGCGTGACGCGGTGAACCTGCTGAGCGGCGAACGTCGCCCGGCGGCCGAGCTGCCGCGCGTGGTGGCGATGGCGGGCATCGGTCATCCGCCGCGTTTCTTCGCGACGTTGGAAAAGCTGAACGTCGAGGTGGTGCAGGAAGTGGCGTTTGCCGATCATCAGGAATATCAGCAGCCGCAGCTGACGGCGCTGGTTGCAGCCGATCAAACGCTGCTGATGACGGAGAAGGACGCGGTGAAGTGCCGCGCCTTTGCCCAGCCTAATTGGTGGTATTTACCGGTTGATGCGGTGCTACCGTCCGCTCAGGCTGAGCAACTGCTGCAGGGTATCGAATCTCTGCTGACCAAGTAACCTCAGGATGCCAGCGTGACAAGCCCCAGGGCTTGCGCGCAGGCCTCCAGCGAACGCTGCTGGGTTTGCTGATACAGCGCCAGCTCGTCGATCACCTCACTGCCCAACGCTTGTTCAAACGCAGCCCGGCTGGAAGCGGCATTGTACTGCGCGTGGCGGCTGTCCCCCAGATTTGACTGGAAAATCCCCGCTGCGCTGACCGGCAGAAAATCTTCATACACCAGCGGCTGGAAGCGAACGTGTTCTTTCTCGATCAGTTGCTCCAGGGTACTGTGCTTATCCAGCGACTCTTTGGCCGCCAGGCCGCATTCGGTCGGGAAATAGCGGAACCAGGCCAGCTGTTGCTCGCGCAGCGTGGCGTAATCATCCGGAAACGCCCGGAAGTTTTCCTCCAGCAGTTGATAGTAGCGCTCGGCGTTCTTCTCGCTTGGCGGTGCCTGCAGTGCATCGTTGGTCGCCTGCAGCAGGCGGTCGTAGAGGGCGCGCCCTTTAGGCGTCAGCGCCACGCCGCGCTGTTCGATCTCGCCGAAGCGCGCGGTATGGTGGCCGGCGATGGCGTGGCCGTCGTGCTCAACGAAATCGACGCTTTCTTCCAACGCCTTGAAGCTGGTCTGGCGCAGCAGGATTGCACGGCGGCGGCGCGGCGGGCCCTCGATGACCGCTTTGGGCGTAATGCCGCGGCCGGGCATCGCCTGTTGAACGCGATCGATATCCAGCGTGCGCGGCGTCAGGTGGTTGATATGCGGCCCTTTAAACGCCACGACGTCGGCGATCAGGCGATGCTGATCGTGCAACTGCCGGTATTCTTCGGCGCTGACCGTCGCCTGATTGTGCCAGCGGAAGGTTTCCAGCGCTTGTTCGACAAACTCTTGCGCCTGCGCTGCATTCAATCCGCCTTGCGTTTCCTGCAGCGCGATCAGTTCCAACGCGCGATCGGTAAAGATGCGGCGGCGCGCCAGCAAGCGCTCGGCCAGCTCACGCAGCGCGGGATCTTCTATCAGTTCCAGGCGCAGCAGGGAGGTGAACACGCGGAAAGGACTGATCTGCAGCGCGTCTTCATGTACGGCACGAAAAGCGGTGGAGTGCACCGGAACGCCCGCTACCGACAGGTCATAGTAACCGACCGGCGCCATGCCCATCACCCGGAACAGGCGGCGCAGGGTGGCCAGCTCATCCGCGGTGCCGACCCGGATCGCGCCGTGGCGCTCCATGGCGAGGCGCTCTATCTCGCCGGTGATTTGCAACTGATGAGCCAGTGCGGCGTCTTCGCGCAGAACCTGTCGATTGGTTTCCGCCACCAACTCCAGCAGATCGCCGTACAGCGGTACCTCCTTTTGGTACATGTCCGACATCGCGTGGGAGAATCTGGCGCGGATTTCATTAGGTGAAACGAACTGCTGGGCGGTCATGCGCATAGCTCCTTGATTCAGCATAATCTGAAAAATCGTGTTTTTAGCGGCAAAAGTGCTGGCGAAAAAGCCCTCTGCCTTGTTTTCCCCTCAAGTTTAGCCATCTGATTTGGGATTTGTTATAGAGGCGCCAAGCATATTAGAGTTTTATGCGTTAGCTCTCATTTGCAGCGCACAGACGGACAAATGATGCGCCGGCCTGGGGGAAGAGGCGGTGGATGGGCTGCGAAGAACGGTAAATTAATTCATGTATATTCAGGGGGATAAAAATAAATTCGGCGTAATGGCGAATTTAATGCAATAAACCTCTTGTGCATTCACCAGATTTATGAGTAAATGCAAGTCGGCCTGTAATCCAGACCTATTTATGTTCGAGTTTAGAGTTAAGCAGTTCCTCCAAAAACGTTATCATCCGATTCCGCTTCAAAGACGAACCTTCTAAGTACCTCCCATAAGTAATGTTTCTGAAATGGCCCCAATTGCCTCTTATGGCAGGTTTTGTAAATATATTTAAAGGTAAATGTAATGTCTAAGAAGACTGGTCAGGTTAAGTGGTTCAACGAAAGCAAAGGTTTTGGTTTCATTGAGCAGAACGACGGCGGCAAAGATGTATTCGTACACTTCTCCGCAATCATGACCGACGGTTTCAAGACCCTGGCTGAAGGCCAGCGCGTCGAGTACACCATCCAGGACAGCCCGCGCGGGCCGGCTGCCGCCAACGTAGTTGCTCTGTAAGATTACAGGGAACGCGTATAAGAGATCTTAATACAACCATGGTGACGCTTTAGCGCCGAGTCATGCGGAAGATATTAAGTCCAACAAGCCCGCCTTAGTGCGGGTTTTTTATTTTTTTGCTCACGAGAGGTTTGTTACGAAAAACTTTAGGATGGGCTGGTAGCGTCCAGACAATATAAAAAATGACGTTGTCAAGGATGCTCAAGTAAAAGGATATAAGTTATGTTTAAAAATACTGTGTTAAAAATGGGCCGCGTGAAATGGTTTAATCAGGCCGAAGGCTATGGTTTTATTTCACCGGTAGATGGCAGCGACGAAATCTATGTCAATCGCAACGCTATCGCCAACACCAAAAATAAGTCGTTGAACGAAGGTCAGAACGTTGAGTTCTCGATCTATCGCAGCTCGCATGGGCTGTCCGCGGCAGACGTTATCGCGTTCTGATCGCACCCTCCTTCCTCGCCAGTGCCGGTGTCGCCACCCGCAAGCACTGGCGAAGATAAATCCCTCGATATCCACTATTATCAGGCCACTGCCTACTTGCCACGGATATCAGGATGACCACCCCGATAATTTCCCTTACCGCCGCTCGCGCGCTGCACCTTGCCGCCCAGGGGCTGCTTTCTCCGCTTAAACGCCAGGCTAAGCCCGATGACGTCGTGAGCGCGATCCAGCGCATGGGGCTGTTACAAATCGATACCATTAGCGTCGTCGCCCGCAGCCCGTATCTGGTGCTGTTCAGCCGTTTGGGCGTCTATCAGTCGGAGTGGCTGGAGCAGGCGCTTGCCGGCCGCAAACTGTTCGAATATTGGGCGCACGAAGCCTGTTTCCTGCCGATTGAGGATTTTGGTTTGCTGCGGCATCGCATGCTGGCGCCTCATGATATGGGCTGGAAATATTCCGCCGACTGGGTGCAGCAGCACCAGGCGGCGATGGACAGCCTGCTGCGGCACATCGAACAACAGGGGCCGGTGCGCTCCGCCGATTTCAGCGCCGAGAAAAAGGGCAACAGCGGATGGTGGGACTGGAAACCGGAGAAACGACACCTGGAGATCCTGTTTACCGCCGGCAAGCTGATGGTAGCCGAACGCCGCAACTTCCACCGGGTTTACGATCTGACCGAAAGGTTGCTGCCGGCCTGGGACGATGCGCGTCATACGCTGCCTGCGGAGCGGGCGCGCAGGCAGATGCTGCGCCGCACCTGCCGCTATCTGGGTATCTTTCGCGCTGAATGGTTGGCAGATTACTATCGGCTGAAACGCGTGGCGCCAAAAGCCTTGCTGGCAGAGCTGCAGGAGCAGGGGGAGATTACGCCCGTACAGGTAGAGGGGCTGGAAGGGCCGTTCTATGTGCATGAATCTCTGGCGGAACTGCTGCCGCTGGCGGAACAGAGCAAACTCAAATCGACGGTCACCAGCCTGTTGTCCCCCTTTGATCCGGTAGTTTGGGATCGGCGGCGGGCGCTGGAGCTGTTCAACTTTGACTATCGGCTGGAGTGTTATACGCCGAAAGAAAAACGTCGCTATGGGTACTTCACCCTGCCGGTGCTGCACCGCGGTGAGCTGGTGGGGCGCATTGACGCCAAGGCGCACCGTCGCCAGGGGGTGTTCGAGATCATCAGTTTCCATGCGGAGCCGCAGGTGCGCTTCGGCAAACAGCGGGCGCAGGATATCCGGCAGGCCATCGCGCGTACGGCCAAATGGCACGGTGCGCAACGCGTCGCGCTGGGCGACATTCCGGCGGCGTTGGCCGCTGAATGGGGGACCGGCTGGGAAGTGGAATAACGAACGACGCCGTCGGTGGGTAAAACGAAGTTCAGCGCCGCTCGTTACAAAGGGGCTCAGTGGCTGAAGTTAGCGAACAGAGCGATGATTTTATGCAGACGTTTGATCACGTATCACGGCCTTTTTGTGATTTGCATCACAAAATTTTACGCTGGGATGCGCCCCAGTTCAAGCTGTTGCCCCCGCGCGATGAGGAAATATCGGTGGGTTGGCGCCACCGGTGATTAACCTGAGGCCGGGCGTTATGCTATCCTCACAGCCTTTCCCAGATGACCTATCCCCTTACGGAGGATGCATGGACCACCGTTTACTCGAAATCGTTGCCTGCCCGGTATGCAACGGCAAACTCTATTTCAATAAAGAAAACCAGGAACTGGTGTGCAAAGCGGACGGGTTGGCTTACCCGCTGCGCGACGGCATTCCGGTGCTGTTGGAAAATGAAGCGCGTGCGCTGTCGCTGGATGAGAAACACGCATGAGTTTTATCGCTATTATTCCCGCCCGCTACGCCTCGACCCGTTTGCCGGGTAAACCGCTGGCCGATATTCACGGCAAGCCGATGGTGGTACACGTCATGGAGCGCGCCCGCGAGTCCGGCGCCAGCCGCGTCATCGTGGCGACCGATCACCCTGAAGTCGCCAAAGCGGTGGAAGCCGCCGGTGGCGAAGTGTGCATGACCAGCCCGGATCACCATTCCGGCACCGAGCGACTGGCGGAAGTGATCGCGCACTACGGCTTTGCCGACGACCAGATCATCGTTAACGTGCAGGGCGACGAACCGCTGATCCCACCGGTGATCGTGCGTCAGGTGGCGGAGAACCTGGCGGGCAGCCAGGCCGGTATGGCTACGCTGGCGGTGCCGATCGAGAGCGCCGAAGAGGCTTTCAACCCCAATGCGGTGAAGGTCGTGATGGACGCGCAGGGCTACGCGCTCTATTTTTCACGCGCCACCATTCCGTGGGATCGTGAGCGTTTCGCCGCGTCGAAAGAGAGCATCGGCGACAGCCTGCTGCGCCATATCGGCATCTACGCGTACCGCGCCGGCTTCGTGCGTCGCTACGTCAGCTGGGCGCCGAGCCAGCTGGAACAGATCGAGCTGTTGGAACAGCTGCGCGTGCTGTGGTACGGTGAAAAAATCCACGTGGCGGTCGCGAAAGCGATCCCGAGCGTGGGGGTCGATACGCCGGAAGATCTCCAGCGCGTGCGCGACAGCATCCAACCCTGAGCCTGAGTTCGTCGGCGCGCCGCGCAACGCGCCGACGATGCAACACCCCCCCATGATTGTTCCCCGTTTTGTTGATCTGCGTTGAAGAATTTTTCCGCTCACCGTTCGATGATGTTACGTATCCCCTTATTAGCCTGAGGTGAATGCCTTATGGAGCAGTTACGCGCCGAACTGAGCATTGTGCTGGGTGAGTCCATCAGCCGGCTGGAGCGGGTGAGTGAACAGCCTTATGCGCATATGTATTCGCTGTACGATCGGCAGGGCAACGCGATCCCGCTGATGGCGAAAAGCTTTATCTGCCAAGGCATCGCCCAGCAGGAGGCTTACAAGCTGTCAATGCTGGCGCGTGACGGGGATATTCGGCTGCCCACGGTGTACGGCGTGGTGTGTACTCAACAGACGCCGTATAAGGAAATCCTGCTGATCGAGCGCCTGCGCGGCGTGTCGGCTGAAGCGCCGACGCGCTCGCCGGATCGCTGGAACATGCTGATGGAACAGATCGTTGACGGGATATTGGCCTGGCACCGCATCGACAGCCACGGCAGCGTCGGCAGCGTTGACAGCACGCAGGAGAACGACTGGTTTTGCTGGTATCAACAGCGGGTCGAAGTGCTGTGGGCGACGGTAGTCAATCTCACCACCCCGCAGCTGACCATGGCGGATCGGCGTTTGCTGTACCGCACGCGCGAAGCGCTGACCCATTTCTTCGTCGGCTTCGACGATCCCTGTGTTCTGGTGCACGGTAACCTGTCGCTGCGCAGCATGCTGAAGGATCCCAAAAGCGATCAGCTGCTGGCGATGCTCAATCCCGGCGTGGTGCTGTGGGCGCCGCGCGAATACGATCTTTTTCGCCTGTGCGAGGCGGGCATGCCCAGCCAACTGCTGTTCCGCTATCTGCAGCGCGCGCCGGTCGCCGACGCTTTCCTGGCGCGGCGCTGGCTGTATGTGGTGTGGGAAGCGGTAGGGCGCTTGGTTCATACCGGCAAGCTGGAGCGGCGGCCGTTCGACTATGCGTCGCAACAGCTGCTGCCCTGGCTGGCCGGTTGAACGGGCCTTACTCGGCGCCGGCGCGATCCGCGCCTTTCAGCCACTGCCACAGGCTGCCCAGCGTTTCATACCAGGCACGTTCGGTATGGCCGAGGAACATCGAGGACGGTGTGGCGCGATCCCAGATATTCAGCGGCGAGTCGATCGCCAACTGGTTGGCCGGCGCCGGGATCGGGTGCAGGCCTTTCGCCTCGAAGAAGCGCATGGCGCGCGGCAGATGGTTGGCGGAGGTCACCAGAATGAACGGTTGCTCGCCGACCAACTTGGCGACCTGAGCGGCTTCTTCCTCGGTATCGCGCGGTTCCCTCAGGATCACCATATCGCTGCGCGGCACGCCCAGGCTTTCGGCCACCAGCGCCGCCGTGGCGGCGTTGCTTTGCATGCTGCCGGCGGATGCGCCGGTAAACACCATTCTGGCGCCGGGATGCGCAAGGTAAAGCCGCACGCCTTCCGTCACGCGCGGCAGGCTGTTGCCGAGCAAATTCGAGCTGGGTGCCCAATCGGGATTGTAGGTATAGCCCCCGCCCAACACCACGATGTAACTGACCGGATCGTTGCCGCGATAAGTCTGGTATTGGGCTTCGATCGGCCTCAGCAGCCGGTCGGCCACCGGCTGCAGGCTGAAAAGCAGTAAAAACAGCCAGCTCAGCGTAAAAATCGTCTTACCGCTTTTTTGCCAGTGGGTGAACCACAGCAGCAGCAGCGCCAGCCCCATCAGCAGCATCAACAGCGGCAGCGGCATCAGCATGGCGCCAAAGAACTTTTTCAGGTTGAACAGCATCGAAAATCAGATCCTTTTGGGTGAAAAAGCGGCATCCAGGCATAAACAGGCCGCAAGAAGATACATTCTAAGCCAGTCTGTGCCAAAATAGCAGGTTTGAATGGGCGTGCGCTTTGCCGCCGACAAGAATGAGATCAGCGGAGCCGTTGTCCATGCAGGATCGCAATTTTGACGATATTGCTGAAAAATTTGCGCGTAATATTTACGGCACCACGAAAGGAAAAATCCGCCAGGCGGTGGTTTGGCAGGATCTGACCGGGCTGCTGGCGCAGTTGCCGCAGCGGCCGCTGCGCATCCTCGACGCCGGGGGCGGTGAAGGCCATGTGGCCTGCCAGCTGGCAGAATTAGGACATCAGGTGTTGTTGTGCGATCTTTCTGGTGAGATGATCCAGCGCGCCGCGCAGCTGGCGGAACAGAAAGGTGTGAGCCAGAACATGCAATTCGTACAAAGTTCTGCGCAGGATATCGCTCAACATTTGGAACAGCCGGTTGATCTGATATTGTTTCATGCAGTGCTTGAATGGATCGCCGAGCCCGAAGCGGCGCTGCAGGCGTTGTATGACTGCCTGACGCCGGGCGGCGCGCTGTCGCTGATGTTCTTCAACGCCAACGGCCTCTTGATGCGCAACGTGGTGTTGGGTAATTTCCAACTGGTGGATCCCGAGGTCAGGCGGCGCCGCAAGCGTTCGCTGTCGCCGCAATATCCGCACGATCCGCTATTGGTCTACGGTTGGCTGGAACAGCTGGGCATGCGTATCGGCGGTAAAACCGGCGTGCGGGTGTTCCACGACTATCTGCAGAGCAGACAGCTGCAAACACAAAAATTTGAAGAGTTACTGGCGCTTGAACAGCACTATTGCCGGCAGGAGCCGTACGTGAGTTTGGGGCGCTATATTCACGTCATGGCGCATAAACCAAACCTGAAGGACGAACTATGAGTGAATTTTCCCAGACAGTACCCGAACTGGTCGCCTGGGCACGGAAAAATGATTTCTCTATTTCGCTCCCTACGGAGCGTCTCGCATTTCTGCTCGCCATCGCCACCCTGAACGGCGAACGGCTGGACGGCGAGATGAGCGAAGGTGAGCTGGTTGATGCATTTCGCCATGTCAGCAAGGGTTTTGAACAGACGCATGAAACGGTGGCGATGCGCGCCAACAATGCGATCAACGACATGGTGCGCCAGCGCCTGTTGAACCGCTTTACCAGCGAACTGGCGGACGGCAATGCGATTTACCGCCTCACGCCGCTGGGTATCGGCATTACCGATTACTATATTCGCCAACGCGAATTCTCCACGCTGCGTCTGTCGATGCAGCTGTCGATCGTGGCGCAGGAACTCAAGCGCGCCGCCGACGCCGCCGACGAGGGCGGCGACGATTTCCATTGGCACCGCAACGTGTTCGCGCCGTTGAAATATTCGGTGGCGGAAATCTTCGACAGCATAGACATGACCCAACGCGTGATGGACGAGCAGCAGCAGAGCGTGAAAAACGACATCGCGGCGCTGCTGAGCAAAGACTGGCGGGCGGCGATCTCCAGCTGCGAGATGCTGCTGTCGGAAACCTCGGGCACCCTGCGCGAGCTGCAGGATACGTTGGATGCGGCGGGCGATAAGCTGCAGGCCAACCTGCTGCGCATCCAGGACGCGACCCTCGGCAACGTGGAGCTGGGCTTCGTCGACAAGCTGGTGTTCGATCTGCAGAGCAAGCTGGATCGCATCATCAGCTGGGGCCAGCAGGCGATCGACCTGTGGATCGGCTACGATCGCCACGTACATAAATTTATCCGTACCGCTATCGATATGGATAAAAACCGCGTGTTCGCCCAACGCCTGCGCCAGTCGGTGCAAACCTATTTCGACCACCCGTGGGCGCTGACCCATGCCAATGCCGATCGTCTGCTGGACATGCGCGACGAAGAACTGGCACTGCGCAGTGAGGAAGTGACCGGGGAACTGCCGCCGGATCTGGAGTTCGAAGAGTTCAGCGAAATTCGCGAACAGCTGGCGGCGATGATCGAAGAGGCGCTGAAGGTGTATCAGGAACAGCAGATGCCGCTCAACCTTGCAGCGGTGATGCGCGATTATCTGGCGCAATATCCGCGTGCGCGTCATTTCGACGTGGCACGCTTAGTGGTCGACCAGGCAGTGCGCCTCGGTGTGGCTGAAGCAGATTTCTCAGGGTTGCCGGCGGAATGGCAGGCAATCAATGATTACGGAGCCAAGGTCCAGGCCCATGTCATCGACAAATATTGAACAAGTAATGCCAGTCAAGCTGGCCAAGGCACTGTCCAACTCGCTGTTCCCGGCGCTGGACAGCCAACTGCGCGCGGGTCGTCACATCGGTATCGATGAGCTGGACAACCACGCCTTTTTAATGGATTTCCAGGATGAGCTGGAAGAATTTTACACCCGTTACAGCGTCGAGCTGATTCGGGCGCCGGAAGGTTTCTTCTATTTGCGCCCGCGCTCCACCACGCTGATCCCGCGTTCGGTGCTGTCCGAGCTGGATATGATGGTCGGTAAAATCTTGTGCTACCTGTATCTCAGCCCCGAGCGCCTGGCGCATGAGGGTATTTTCAGCCATCAGGAGCTGTACGACGAGCTGCTGAGCCTGGCCGATGAGAACAAGCTGCTGAAGTTCGTCAACCAGCGCTCCACCGGCTCGGATCTCGATCGGCAGAAGCTGCACGAAAAGGTGCGCACCTCGCTGAACCGCCTGCGCCGCCTCGGCATGGTCTACTTCATGGGCAATGACAGCAGCAAGTTCCGCATTACCGAGGCGGTGTTCCGCTTCGGCGCCGACGTGCGCAGCGGCGACGATCCGCGTGAAGCGCAGCTGCGCATGATTCGCGACGGCGAGGCGATGCCGGTTGAAACCAGCCTGTCGCTGAACGATGAGAATGAGGCTGAGGATCAGCAGGTTGATAACGCTCCTGACGGTGCAGAGGATGAACAGGAATGATTGAACGCGGTAAATTTCGCTCGCTGACGCTGGTTAACTGGAACGGCTTCTTCGCCCGCACCTTTGATCTGGATGAGCTGGTGACCACGCTGTCCGGCGGTAACGGGGCAGGGAAATCCACCACCATGGCGGCCTTCGTCACCGCACTGATCCCCGATCTGACGCTGCTGCACTTCCGTAACACCACCGAAGCGGGCGCCACCAGCGGCTCGCGCGATAAAGGCCTGCACGGCAAGCTGCGTGCCGGCGTGTGTTACTCGACTCTCGACGTCGTCAACTCGCGCCACCAGCGCGTGGTGGTGGGCGTGCGCCTGCAGCAGGTGGCGGGGCGCGATCGCAAGGTCGACATCAAACCGTTCACCATCCAGGGCCTGCCGACCGCGGTGCAGCCGACCGAGCTGCTGACCCAGACCGTGGGGGATCGCCAGGCGCGCGTGCTGTCGTTGCAGGAGCTGAAGGATCGCGTGGAAGAGATGGAGGGGGTGCAGTTCAAGCAGTTCAACTCCATCACCGATTACCACTCGCTGATGTTCGATCTGGGCGTGATCCCGAAACGCCTTCGTTCGTCCGCCGATCGCAGCAAGTTCTACCGTCTGATTGAAGCGTCGCTGTACGGCGGTATTTCCAGCGCCATCACCCGCTCGCTGCGCGATTACCTGCTGCCGGAAAACAGCGGCGTGCGTAAGGCGTTTCAGGACATGGAAGCGGCGCTGCGCGAAAACCGCATGACGCTGGAGGCGATTCGCGTCACCCAGTCGGACCGCGATCTGTTCAAACATCTGATTTCCGAGGCCACTTCCTATGTGGCGGCGGACTATATGCGCCACGCCAACGAACGCCGCATCCATCTGGACGGCGCGCTGGCGCTGCGCAGCGATCTGTTGGGCAGCCGCAAGCAGCTGGCCGCCGAACAGTATCGCCATGTGGAAATGGCGCGTGAGCTGAGCGAACAGAGCGGTGCCGAATCCGATCTGGAAACCGATTACCAGGCCGCCAGCGATCACCTGAATCTGGTGCAGACGGCGATGCGTCAGCAGGAGAAGATCGAACGCTATGAAGCCGATCTGGAAGAGCTGACCTACCGTCTGGAAGAGCAGAACGAAGTGGTGGCCGAGGCGAGCGAGCAGCAGGCCGAAAACGAAGCGCGCGCCGAAGCGGCCGAGCTGGAAGTGGATGAGCTGAAGAGCCAGCTGGCCGACTACCAGCAGGCGCTCGACGTGCAGCAGACCCGCGCCATTCAGTACCAGCAGGCGCTGCAGGCGTTGGAACGCGCACGCGCCCTGTGCCAACTGCCGGATCTGACCGCCGATAACGCCGAACAGTGGCTAGACACCTTCCAGGCCCGCGAACAGGAAGCGACCGAAGCGTTGCTGATGCTGGAACAGAAGCTGAGCGTGGCCGACGCCGCGCACGGCCAGTTCGAACAGGCCTATCAGCTGGTGGGGAAAATCGCCGGCCAGGTCAGCCGCAGCGAAGCCTGGCAGTGCGCGCGCGAATTGCTGCGCGACTGGCCTTCGCAGCAGCACCTCGCCGAGCGCGTTCAGCCGCTGCGCCTGCGCCTGAGCGAACTGGAACAGCGCCTGCGCTCGCAGCAGGACGCCGAGCGTCTGCTGCAAGAGTTTTGCAAACGCCATGGCCAAGAGTACCAGCCTGACGATCTCGATATGCTGCAGCAGGAGCTGGAAGAGCGCCTGGAAGCGCTGTCGCAGAACGTCAGCGAAGCCGGCGAACGCCGCATGGAGATGCGCCAGGAGCTGGAGCAGATCCAGCAGCGCATCCGTGAGCTGACGGCGCGCGCGCCGGTGTGGCTGGCGGCGCAGGACGCCCTGGGCCAGCTCAGCGATCAGAGCGGAGAGCCGCTGGAAAACAGCCAGCAGGTGACCGAATACATGCAGCAGCTGCTGGAGCGCGAGCGTGAAACCACCGTCGAGCGCGACGAAGTGGCGGCCCGCAAACGTGAAGTGGAAGCGCAGATCGAACGTCTCAGCCAGCCGGGCGGCGCGGAAGATCAGCGCCTGGTCACGCTGGCCGAACGTTTCGGCGGCGTGCTGCTGTCGGAAATTTACGATGACGTCACCATCGACGACGCGCCTTACTTCTCGGCGCTGTACGGCCCTTCGCGCCACGCTATCGTGGTGCCGGATCTGTCGCTGGTGCGTGAGATGCTTGAAGGGCTGGAAGATTGCCCGGAAGATCTTTACCTGATCGAAGGGGATCCGCAGTCGTTCGATGACAGCGTGTTCGCCGTTGAAGAGCAGGACAAAGCGGTGGTGGTGAAAATCGCCGATCGCCAGTGGCGTTACTCCCGTTATCCGGAAGTGCCGTTGTTCGGCCGCGCGGCGCGCGAAAACCGTCTGGAAGTGCTGCATGCCGAGCGTGAAACGCTGGCGGAGCGCTACGCCACGCTGTCGTTCGACGTGCAGAAAACCCAGCGCTCGCACCAGGCTTTCAGCCGCTTTATTGGTACCCATCTGGCGGTGGCGTTCGACGCCGACCCGGAAGCGGAGATCCGCGGCCTGAACGCCCGTCGTGGCGAGATCGAACGTGCGCTGAACAATCACGAAGCGCAGAACCAGCAGCAGCGTCAGCAGTACGAACAGGCCAAAGAGGGCATTTCCGCACTCAACCGCCTGATGCCGCTGGTGTCGTTGCTGAACGATGAAACGCTGCAGGACCGCGTCGACGAGATCCGCGAAGAGCTGGAAGAAGCGCAGGACGCCGCGCGTCATATCCAACAGCACGGCATGTCGCTGACCAAGCTGGAACCGCTGCTGTCGGTGCTGCAGAGCGATCCGCAGCAGCATGAACAGCTGCAGCAGGATTACGCGCAGGCGCAAAGCGTGCAGCGTCAGGCTAAACAGCAGGCGTTCGCGCTCACTGAAGTGGTGCAGCGTCGTGCGCACTTCAGCTACACCGATTCTGCCGGCATGCAGAATGCCAACAACGATCTGAACGATAAGCTGCGCCAGCGTCTGGAGCAGGCGGAAGCCGAACGCGCCCGCGCCCGTGAGCAACTGCGTCAGTATCAAACCCAGTTCACCCAGTATAGCCAGGTGCTGGCCTCGCTGAAAAGCTCGTACGACGCCAAGCGCGACATGCTGAAAGAGCTGAGCCAAGAGCTGGTGGACATCGGCGTGCAGGCCGACGCCAATGCCGAAGCGCGCGCCCGTGCGCGTCGCGACGAACTGCATGCGGCGCTGAGCAACAACCGCGCTCGCCGCAACCAGCTGGAGAAGCAGCTGACCTTCTGCGAAGCCGAAATGGACGGCCTGCAGAAGAAACTGCGCAAGCTGGAACGCGATTATCATCAGCTGCGTGAGCAGGTGGTGACCGCCAAGGCGGGCTGGTGCGCGGTGATGCGCCTGGTGAAAGACAACGGCGTGGAACGCCGCCTGCACCGCCGCGAGCTGGCGTATATGGATGGCGACGAGCTGCGCTCGATGTCGGATAAGGCGCTCGGTGCGCTGCGTCTGGCCGTGGCGGATAACGAACACCTGCGCGATGTGCTGCGCCTGTCGGAAGATCCGAAGCGGCCGGAGCGTAAGATTCAGTTCTATATCGCGGTGTACCAGCACCTGCGCGAGCGCATCCGTCAGGACATCATCCGCACCGACGATCCGGTCGAGGCCATCGAACAGATGGAAATTGAGCTGGGCCGTCTGACCGAAGAGCTGACCGCGCGCGAGCAGAAGCTGGCGATCAGTTCGAAAAGCGTGGCCAACATCATTCGCAAAACCATTCAGCGCGAACAGAACCGCATTCGCATGCTGAACCAGGGGCTGCAGGCCGTTTCCTTCGGCCAGGTGAAGAGCGTGCGCCTGAACGTCAATGTGCGCGAAGCGCATGCCACCCTGCTGGATGTGCTCTCCGAGCAGCAGGAGCAGCATCAGGATCTGTTCAACAGCAACCGTCTGACCTTCTCTGAAGCGTTGGCCAAGTTGTATCAGCGCCTGAATCCGCAGATCGACATGGGGCAGCGCACGCCACAGACCATCGGCGAGGAGTTGCTGGACTACCGCAACTACCTGGAGATGGAAGTGGAGGTATACCGTGGCTCCGACGGCTGGCTGCGTGCGGAAAGCGGCGCGTTGTCTACCGGTGAAGCCATCGGTACCGGGATGTCAATCCTGGTGATGGTGGTGCAGAGCTGGGAAGAAGAATCCCGCCGCCTGCGCGGTAAAGACATCTCGCCGTGTCGCCTGCTGTTCCTCGATGAAGCGGCGCGTCTGGATGCCAAGTCGATCGCTACGCTGTTCGAACTGTGCGACCGTCTGGAAATGCAGCTGATCATCGCGGCGCCGGAAAACATCAGTCCGGAGAAGGGCACCACCTATAAACTGGTGCGTAAAGTGTTCCAGAACCACGAGCATGTGCACGTGGTGGGGCTGCGCGGTTTCGCCGGTGAGCCGCCGGCGCTGGGTACTGCGCCGGTTGAAACGCCGTAACGCAGAAAAACGCCCTAAAAATCCGAAAATAGCCGCCGCAGGGTGGCTATTTTTTTGTGCGCGTGGATGATAGTCCTGCTTTTTTATCCGTTGAAAAGCGGTTAGTTTAATCACATAAACAGTTATTCGACGCCCGCAGGGCGAAACGGCCTTTCTGTTTGTATACTGAAACTATATGCAGTTTTTGACGTTTTTTTTGTGAGCATACAGGGGGCAAGGGATGTTGCTTAAAAAGGGAAACTCTCTACGACGTTTGGCGCTGAGTGGCGCTATCGCCTGTAGTCTTGTGTCGTCGTTTTCCGCATCGGCTACCGTCACGGCGTTGCCGGTGGCATCAGCAGGCATGTCCGTTGCGCAGAGCCGTTCTGAGCTGCTGGCCGCGTTGCCGCGCGGCATGGATTTGCACTACCTTTCCACGCTGGCACCGCTGTATGCGGCGAATCACATGCAGCCGATGTGGCAGGATCGCGAAGCCGTTCAGCAGTTTCAGCAGCAGCTGGCCGAACTGGCGATGTCCGGCGTGCAGCCGCAGTTTACCCAATGGGTGAAGATGTTGACCGATCCGGCGCTCAGTGAAGCGGGCCGCGATGCGGTGCTGTCCGATGCGATGCTGGGCTATTTGCAGTTCGTCTCTGCCATCGGTGCCAACGGCAACAACTGGCTGTACAGCAATATTCCCTACAAGCTTGGCTTGCCGCCCACCGCGGTGATCAACCAATGGCAGCTGGCGGTGCGCCAGGCGCGTACCCTGAGCTATGTGAATTCGCTCGCGCCGCAGCATCCGCAATACGCCAAGATGCATCAGGCGCTGCGCGACATGCTGGCGGACAATCGTCCGTGGCCACAGGTGGGCAGCGGCCCGAGCCTGCGCCCAGGCCAAATGAGCAACGATATCCCGGCGCTGCGTGAGATCCTGACGCGTACCGGCATGCTGGCCGCCTCGGCGCCGGAAGCGGAGCCGGAACCGGCGGTGGTTTCGGCGAAGAGCAATGAGCCCGACGACGGCGGGCTGACGGTAGACGAAGAGAAAAGCCGCGTGACGGTCAGCCCATCGGCGGCGCCGGTAACGGAGTTGACTGCGGAGCAGACGCCGCCGCAGATTGGCAGCGTGGTGAGCGACAATCTTTATACCAATGAGCTGGTAGAGGGCGTCAAGCGCTTCCAGAAATGGCAGGGGTTGACGGCGGACGGCGTGATCGGCGTGCGCACCCGTGAGTGGCTCAACGTGTCACCGAAAACCCGCGCCGCGCTGCTGGCGCTGAATATACAACGCCTGCGAATTTTACCGGGGCATGTCGGCACCGGCATTATGGTGAACATTCCCAACTACTCGCTGACCTACTACCAGAACGGCAATGAAGTGCTGTCTTCCCGCGTTATCGTCGGGCGGCCGAGCCGTAAGACGCCGCTGATGAGCAGCGCGTTGAACAACGTGGTGGTCAACCCGCCGTGGAACGTGCCGACCACGCTGGTGCGCGAGGACATTGTGCCGAAGGCGATGCGCGACGGTAATTACTTCCAGAAACACGGCTATACGGTGCTGTCGGGTTGGAGCAACGATGCGGAAGTGATCAACCCGGCGATGATCGACTGGAGCATGGTTTCTGCGCGCAATTTCCCGTATCGCGTCCGTCAGGCGCCGGGTGCCACCAACTCGCTGGGGCGCTTCAAGTTCAATATGCCGAGCTCGGACGCCATCTACCTGCACGATACCCCGAACCACAGCCTGTTCCAGAAAGATATCCGTGCGCTCAGCTCCGGCTGCGTGCGGGTGAACAAGGCTTCCGATTTGGCGAATATGCTGCTGCAGGACGCAGGCTGGAACAACAGCCGCGTGTCTTCCACGCTGAAAGAGGGGAATACCACTTATGTGAATATTCGCCAGCGTATTCCCGTAAAACTGTATTATCTGACCGCCTGGGTTTCGGATGACGGCCAACCGCAATTCCGTACAGATATTTACAATTATGATAATACGGTGCGATCGGGCGCACAAATTTTGGCTCAGGCCAAAAAATTAATGCAGTAAATGCAGTAATTATAAATAAATAACGGTCAGAATGTTTGGCTATACCGCAGGCCCTCGTCGCCGGGGGCCTGTAAACCTAGGCGTATCGCGGGTTGACTCAGCATACGCAGGCGGTTATGGTTCGGACAGTGCGCTGCTTTGTGCATTTATTTTGACATTCTTGCCGGGTTTAACAGAGTCATGGACAAAATTGATCATCACCGCCGTAAATGGCTGGCGCTAGGTGGCGCCGCTATGGGCATAGCGCTGCTTCCAGGGCAGGCGTTTGCCAGTCTTTCCACCGCTCGGCCGCGTATTTTAGTGTTGAATAACCTGAATACCGGTGAATCTATTAAAGCCGAGTTCTTTGACGGCAAAGGTTACAATAAAGAAGAGTTGGTGCGGCTAAATCATCTGTTCCGCGATTATCGCGCCAACAAGGTTAAATCGATCGATCCCCGCTTGTTTGATCACCTCTATCGCCTGCAGGGGCTGCTGGGCACCAGCAAGCCGGTGCAGCTGATCTCCGGATACCGTTCCGTAGATACCAACAACGAACTGCGTGCGCATAGCCGCGGCGTGGCCAAGCACAGCTACCACACCAAAGGCCAGGCGATGGATTTCCATATCGAAGGCATCCAATTGAGTAATATCCGTAAAGCGGCGTTAAAAATGCGCACCGGTGGTGTAGGATATTACCCACGTAGCAACTTCGTACACATCGATACCGGCCCGGTTCGGACCTGGTAATCGCTGTGCCATCAGTGAATAACGCCGCCCCTTGCGGATGCGGCGTTATTGTCGTTGGAGCCTTATGAAATACCATCTTATTCCCGTTACCGCCTTTAGCCAGAATTGCAGCCTGATTTGGTGCGAAAACACGCAGCAGGCGGCGTTGGTCGATCCCGGCGGTGAAGCGGAGAAAATCAAAGCGGAAGTCGCGCGGCAGGGGGTGACGATCACTCAGATTCTGCTGACGCACGGTCATTTGGATCACGTCGGTGCGGCGGCGGAGCTGGCGGACCATTATCAGGTGCCGATCTACGGCCCGGATAAAGAAGACGCGTTTTGGCTGGACGGTTTGCCGGCGCAGAGCCGGATGTTTGGACTGGAAGAGTGCGCGCCGCTGACGCCGACCCGCTGGCTGTCGGAAGGCGATGAGATGCAGGTGGGCGAGATGACGCTCAAGGTGCTGCACTGTCCAGGGCATACGCCGGGCCACATCGTCTTTATCAATGAGCAGGCGCGTTTGGCGCTGGTGGGCGACGTGCTGTTTAACGGCGGCGTGGGGCGCAGCGACTTCCCGCGCGGTGACCATCAGGCGCTGATTGCCTCTATTCGTACCAAACTGCTGCCGTTGGGCGACGACATGCGCTTTATTCCCGGCCATGGCCCGATGTCGACCTTCGGCCACGAGCGCCAGACCAACCCGTTCCTGCGCGAAGAGCCGGCGGTGTGGTAACGATTATTTCCCGGCAGGAAAAATCAAGGGGCGCATAGAGCGCCCCTTTTTTTATGGCCTGCGTCGATGCTTTTAGAGCACGGCGACGATGGCTTCACACAGCGGCGCCATGTTGTCCGGCGTCATGCCGGCCACGTTCACCCGGCCTGAGTTCACGGCGTAGACGCCGAACTCTTCGCGCAGACGCAGCACCTGTTCTTTGGTCAGGCCGCTGAATGAGAACATGCCGTTCTGCTGGATGATGAAGCTGAAGTCCTGCTGCGCGCCTTTCTCCTGCAGGGTGTTCACAAACAGCTGACGCATGCGGTGAATACGCTGGCGCATGTCGGTCAGTTCCTGCTCCCACATCGCGCGCAGCGCGTCGTTGCCCAGAATGGTGGCGACCACGGCCGCGCCGTGTGACGGCGGGTTGGAATAGTTGGCGCGAATCGCCGCTTTCACCTGGCTGAAGGCGCGATCGGCGGTTTCGGCATCGGCAGCCACAATGGTGCAAGCGCCGACGCGCTCATTGTACAGACCGAAGTTTTTCGAGTAGGAACTGGCGACGATCAGCTCTTTATGTTTGGCGGCGAAAATACGCAGGCCCTGCGCATCCTCTTCCAGTCCATTGGCGAAGCCCTGATAAGCGAAGTCGAACAGCGGCAGCCAGCCGTTGGCGACGGAAAGTTCGGCCAGCTGCGCCCACTGCTCCGCCGTTGGATCGATACCGGTCGGGTTATGGCAGCAGCCGTGGAACAGAACCACATCGCCGGCCTGCGCCTGTTTCAGGCTGTTCAGCAGGCCGTCGAAATCCAACGCGTGGTTGGCGGCGTCGTAGTAGGCGTATTCCAGCACTTCCAGGCCCACGGCGCTAAAGACGTTCTTGTGGTTCGGCCAGCTTGGGTTGCTGATCCAGATGCGTTTGGCGCTGGTCTGGTTAGCGATAAAGTCTGCCGCCACGCGCAGGCCGCCGGTGCCGCCTGGCGTCTGTGCGGTGCGCGCGCGACGATCGGCGACGATCGGGCTCTCTTTGCCGAACAACAGCGCTTGCGTGCAGCTGGCGAACGCCGGGATGCCCTCAATACCGAGATAGTTTTTGGTGGTCTCATTTTCCAGCAGATACTGCTCAGCTTTTTTTACGCTGGTCAGCACCGGGGTTTTACCGGTTTCGTCTTTATAAACGCCAATCCCTAAATTGATTTTATTCGGGCGGGCGTCGGCGCGGAAAATGTCGGTCAGGCCCAGTATCGGGTCGGCGGGTGCGGCGGTGATTTTTTCAAACATGTCAGGTGCTTCCAAATCTCGGAGTTAAGCAGACAGAAGCATCAGGGTAACGCCAGTTACCGGCTTTGCCAACCGTTTGCGACAAAAACACCGCGATCTTGCGAAGGGGGAGTATTAGGCAGAAAAAATGATGGGGAAGGAGAAATTGGCAGGATAAAAAATTACCGGATGACACAAACAAAAACAGGGCCGAGGCCCTGTTTTTTTAACTTAGCCGACGGTAAACCGCCGTTAAGCGAGACAACTTAGAACTGGTACACCAGACCAACAGCTACGATATCGTCAGTAGCGATGCCGGCTGCTTTGGTGAACGCGTTGTCATCCAGCAGGTTGATTTTGTAATCAACGTAGGTGGACATGTTTTTGTTGAAGTAGTAAGTGGTACCAACAGAAACATATTTAACCAGATCTTGGTCAGAACCCGCGCCTGGGACGTTCATGTTCTTACCTTTAGACTGCAGGTAAGACACTTCTGGGCGCAGACCGAAGTCGAACTGGTACTGAGCGGTCACTTCGAAGTTCTGAGTTTTGCTGGCGAAGCCGCCGCAGCTGTTGTTCTGAGTGTCAGCACAAGAGGTGGTGCCATCTTTCAGCGAGTTGTTGCCGCCGTAAGGAGTCATGTTGCGGGTTTCTGCGTACATGGCCGCCAGGTAAACGTTGTTGGCGTCGTATTTCGCGCCCACGGTCCATGCGTCAGCCTTGTCGCCACGCTCGTTGGATTTGTTTTTCTGGGCATCGGTACGGTTAGAAGAAGCGTATGCAGCGCCGAAGCTTACGCCTTCGCCGATGTCATAAGTAGAGGAGATACCCCAGCCGTCGCCGTTTTGTTTCTTGATGTCGCGACCGTCGTTCTGGTTCTTGCCCTGGTATTGCAGAGCGAAGTTCAGGCCGTCAACCAGACCGAAGAAGTTGTTGTTACGATAGGTCGCAACGCCGTTGGTACGGCCGGTCATGAAGTTGTCGGAGTTGGTGTAGGTATCGCCACCGAACTCTGGCAGCATATCGGTCCAGCCTTCCACGTCGTACAGTACGCCGTAGTTACGGCCGTAGTCGAAGGAGCCGTAGTCAGCGAATTTCAGACCGGCGAAGCCCAGACGGGTTTTGGTGCCTTCGGTGCCCTGAGACTCAGAGTGGTTGGACTGAACGTTGTATTCCCACTGGCCGTAACCGGTCAGTTGGTCAGTAATCTGGGTTTCACCTTTGAAGCCAAAACGAACATAGGTCTGATCGCCGTCATTACCTTTGTCTTTGGAGAAGTAGTGCAGACCGTCAACTTTGCCGTACAGATCCAGCTTGTTGCCGTCTTTGTTGTAGATTTCAGCTGCGTTTGCTGCACCAGCAGCCAACAGAGCCGGGATAACCACTGCAAGAATGTTGCGCTTCATCATTATTACCCTCATTGGTGTTATTCGGACACCTTTGCCACTGCCGCCAATAATTCTTTGGGAACTATTGTTGATAGATTGGTGTCGTCCTGTGTCTGAACGCAGTGTTCCATTCACAGGCGGGTTAATCTAGGACGAAAATGATACCAATATCCCAATCAGGTTGCAAAAAGAAAGTATGTGTAACCAAATGTAATTTTTAGGGAACTTTGTGACGTGCGTCAATATTAAAAAATGCGAAAGGCCAGCGATGCTGGCCTTTGTTTTGTAACGAAATCGTTTAAAAAACGTTTGATCGTATAAATTAGAAGCTTGCGTTACGTGGTGTGCGCGGGAATGGAATCACATCGCGCACGTTTTGCACGCCGGTGACATAGGCGATTAAACGTTCAAAGCCCAGGCCGAAACCGGAATGCGGCACGGTGCCGTAGCGGCGCAGATCGCGATACCACCAGTAGTCTTCTTTATTCAGCCCCATTTCTTCCAGACGCTGATCGAGCACGTCGAGGCGTTCTTCACGCTGCGAGCCGCCGATGATTTCGCCGATGCCCGGTGCCAGAACGTCCATGGCCGCGACGGTTTTGCCGTCTTCGTTCATGCGCATATAGAACGCTTTGATGTCTTTCGGGTAGTTTTTCACCACCACCGGCGCCTGGAAGTGTTTCTCAGCCAGGTAACGTTCATGCTCGGAAGAGAGATCGATGCCCCAGGAAACCGGGTTTTCGAAGGTTTGGCCCGAGGCCAGAAGGATCTCGATGGCGTCGGTGTAGTCCACCTGGGCGAAATCGGAAGAAACGAAACGCTCCAGACGAGAGATTGCGTCTTTATCCACGCGCTCGGCGAAGAATTTCAGGTCATCGGCACGTTCATCCAGCACCGCCTGGAACACATACTTCAACATGCTTTCGGCCAGGCCGGCAACGTCGTCCAGCGTCGCGAAGGCCACTTCCGGCTCGATCATCCAGAATTCCGCCAGGTGGCGGCTGGTGTTGGAGTTTTCGGCGCGGAAGGTGGGGCCGAAGGTGTAAACCTTGGACAGCGCACAGGCGTAGGTTTCGCCGTTCAGCTGGCCGGAAACGGTAAGGAAGGCTTCTTTACCGAAGAAGTCTTCGCTGAAGTCGACGGTGCCCTTGTCGGTGCGCGGCAGGTTTTCCAGATCCAGCGTGGACACGCGGAACATCTCGCCGGCGCCTTCGGTATCGGAGGCGGTGATCAGCGGGGTAGATACCCAGAAATAGCCGTTTTCATGGAAGAAGCGGTGGATTGCCTGCGCCAGGGTATGACGCACGCGCGCCACGGCGCCAATCAGGTTGGTGCGCGGGCGCAGGTGGGCCACTTCGCGCAGGTATTCGATGCTGTGGCGTTTGGCCGCCATTGGGTAAGTGTCCGGATCGTCGACCCAGCCGACCACTTTGATCGCGGTGGCCTGCAGTTCGAAGCTCTGGCCTTCGCCCGGTGAGGCAACGACCTTACCGGTCACTTCAACCGAGCAACCGGTGGTCAGGTGCAGTACTTCATCCTGATAATTCGGCAGAGAATTATTAACGACGGCCTGTAACGGATCAAAGCAGGAACCGTCATAGACGGCCAGGAAGGAGATACCAGCTTTTGAATCTCTCCGGGTACGTACCCAGCCGCGTACGGTGACTTCACTGTCAACCGCAGCACGACCTTGCAGTACGTCGACTACAGGCACTACGCTCATAGATTTCTCTCTTTAATAATTTGGTTTAGAAATAGCTTACAACCCAAGAATATGGGGGTAATGGCTATGTTACTTGCCGCGGTGCAGAGCACAAGCAGAAATCATCGGATTGGCGCAACATTTATCGCGGCTGGCTGAAAAGAGGGCGTTCGGGATAAAAACAAAAAAGCCGGCGCGTGAACCGGGCCGGCTTTCTCTCTATATAAAGAAGGATCAGCTGGCTTTCTTCACCAGCGGCAGATCGAAGGCTTTGCGCAGGGCCCTGACGAACGCCTGATCCTGACAAATGGTTTTGCCGGGGCTATCGGAGAGCTTGGCCACCGGCTTGCCTTTGCATTCGACCAGTTTGATCACGATATTCAGCGGCTTGACGCCGGGAATATCGCAGGTCAGGCGCGTGCCGATGCCGAAGCCGAGATTGATGCGTTGATAGAAGTGGCGGTAGAGCGTCAGCGCTTTGTCCAGATCCAGATTATCCGAGAACACCAGCGTTTTGCTCATCGGGTCGATGCCCAGTTTCTCGTAGTGGGCAATGGCTTTTTCACCCCACTCGACAGGATCGCCCGAATCGTGGCGCAGCCCCTGATAACGCTCGGCGAATTGCGGGCCGAAGTCGCGCAGGAAGGCATCCATGGTGATGCAGTCGGTGAGCGCGATGCCAAGCTGGTCCGGGTATTCATCCAGCCAGGCTTGCAATGCGGCGCGCTGGCTGTTGGCCAGCACCGGGCTTATCTGCTGGTGCGCCTGGAACCATTCATGCGCCTGCGTGCCGACCGGCGCCAGGCCGAGCTGGTGCGCAAGATCGTAATTGCTGGTGCCCGACAGGTACGGGAATTCGGCCTGCAAGGTGCTGACGATGGCCTGCTGAACGCCCTGAGAGAAACGGCGACGGGTACCGAAGTCCATCAGCTTGAAGCGCGAAAGGTCCAGATCGCCCGCCAGCGTTTTGAACTGCGCCAGCTTAGTTTGTAGATGTGCTACCGCCTGTTCCGGCGTCGCCAGCGGCGAACGCCGGCGGTGCACCACTTCGCTGATCACCGCCAGCAGCGGCACTTCCCACATGATCACTTCGCGCCACGGCCCGGCGATGCGGATATGCAGCTTGCCGTCGCGGTTCTCGACGATCACCTGCTGCGGATCGTAGCGGAACGTCCGCAGCCAGCTCAGGTAATCCTGGCGGAAGAAGGGCAGGCCCGAGAGATAAGCGAATTCGGCGTCGGTCAGCGCCAGCCGGCTCATCAGCGCCACCTGGGCGCGGATCTCGTCGGCATATTCGCCCAGCAGTTCGTCGCTGCGGCAGCGGAATTCCGCCGCCACGCTGATCGCGGGATAGCGATGGAACACTGCTTGCTGCATATGAAGCTTATAAGCATCGGTATCAAGCAGTGATGTCAAAATCGGGGAAGCGTATTGAGTCATAGCGCGTTACAGCATCCTCGTCAGGCGCGTGTCCAAATCCGGATAATCATAAAAGTGGGGGTGGAGTATACCCGGATTATCCTGTTATTGAAGCTGCATCACACCATAAATCACCAAAGCGGGTCGAGGATTAAACGTGCCTTTATGGCGGCCTGGCGGCGGCGGGGAGGAAAAAAAGCCAGATATGCCTGTAAGGTGAATGACTTAGCCTAATTAGTCATAAAAATTATAATGTTAATTATTTTAAACAGCGAATCAGATAAACCCGATCTGAGTGTGTACGCTGACCCGATCCTTGCCGTTCTTTTTGCAAAAATAGAGCGCTTCGTCCGCCTGTTTGATTGCGGCCTGCAGCGCGGTGAACGCGTTGACCGGCGCAATGCCGCAGCTGGTGGTGAAACGCACTTGCCGTCCGTCGGTCAGATTTAGCGTCAGGCGATGAGTACGGGTGCGCAATTGCTCCATGATGTCCCGCGCGTTGTCCAACGAACAGTTGCCCAGCAGCACCGCGAACTCTTCGCCGCCGTAGCGGCAGAAAATGTCGCTGGCGCGGAACGCGCGTTGCAGCAGGTGGCCGAATGCCACCAGCGCCTGGTCACCTACGTCGTGGCCATAGCTGTCGTTGAGCTGTTTGAAGTTGTCGATATCGATCAGGCAAAAGGCCTGTGGATAGCTGCTGTCACCCAGCAGCTGACATTCAAGGAAGAATTTACGGCGGTTATAAATATTGGTGAGCGGATCGAGGAAGGAAGAGGCCTCGAGCTCTTTAATCAACAGTTGCTTCTCACTTTCCAGCGAGACCTTGTCCAGCTGGTATTGCCTGAGCTGCTGAATGGCGTCGCTGATGGCGATCAGTTCCCGGCTGTAGAAGGCGTCGTTGCGATCGATATTCATCTCGCCGCGCGACAGCCGAACGATATTGTTGTGAGTCTTGGTCAGCCAACGGTTGATGTTGGTGCAGAACACCAGCGCCGGCAAAATGAACAGCAACACCACCAGGCCGGCGAGCGCGATCATGCCGTAAATGGTGGTCTGGCTATCGTAAATTTTGTGACGCGAAGCGACGGTTTCCAGCTCGAAGCTGCGTTGATACAGCGCCTGCGAAAGCCCGCTCAGCTCGTCGACATAGCGCGAAATAAGCGCTGCGGGATAGGGTTTTTGAGTATTGATGGCGGTGTATAACCCATCGGTGATCTGCTTGAGACGTTCGGCCGACACCAGGGTGAGCAACTGATTGACGAGCTCGGTGGTTTGCACGTCGTCGTAGTTGATCTTCATGAAGATCAATCGGGTGCTCAGCGCGTTCAGCACGCCGGTCAACTGAATGGACTTCAGGTAGGCGTCTTTGCGATCGAGCGGGTTGACGTTGACGTCGATAATCTGATCGCTTAACTCCGTCAGTGACATATTCAGCCGGTTGTTGAGGCGAATGGCCTCGAGAAACATAAAGGAATCGGTATCCACCATCCGGGTATCGTAGGTGTAGCGGTAATAGCTCTTGCTGGTTTGCGAGATGTAATAGGCGCTGTTGATGTTGAACAGATTGGCATTGGCGTTGTTGACCTGCGAAAGCTGCAGGTTGTCGTTATCCAACAGCTGTTCCATCAGGCCGATCATCGACAGCGCGGCGATTTTTTGCCGTACTCCGAGCTGCCTGGCGACCGGATCGTTCAGATGCTCGCGGATCCGGGTAATTTTCTCACGCGCCACCCGATCGGCGGCCAAACATTGCGCGCGGGTGATTTGCGGATCGATCAGGCTCAATCGTTTGAGGCGGTGAGCCTGCAGCGAAGCCTGGAAGGCCTCGGAGATTTCTTTGGCGCGATCGATCTTATACAGGTTGAGTTGGTTATCTCGGTAGTCGGTATGGGCTTCGAGCAGCTCCTCGACGATGAACAGCGAGAAGGAGGTCATCAGGCACAGGGTAAAAAAATAGATTGCGTATTTGATTTTCATAGTGCGAGTCATCCCTGGGCCTGATTCGGCAATTATACCACTATGCCGCCTGTGCCGCCTCAACTATGCCGGCGCGCCCGGACGGCGGTTTTTTAGCATGAAATGCTGATTTCTATTTAGCCATTGGTCACCCGCGCTGTCGTCTGGCGGGCGATTTATGATTTGCCTCTGATTTCTCTCTCGTGGTCGCCCGGCGGCTCTGGGCTTTTCGGCCAGCTGTGATACAGTTTATTCACAATCAGGTCCGCCGTGCGCCGCAGGGGAACACACCGGCTGCGGCGCGGAGGAGAAGAGCGGCCTGCACCTATAACTCACTGAGACGTTTAAGGGTTTTTATGACACAACAGCCACAGGCAAAATATCGCCACGATTATCGCGCGCCTGATTACACCACGACCGATATCGATTTGGACTTCAGTCTGGACGCGGAAACCACGCGCGTGACCGCCGTCAGTAAAATCAAACGTCAGGGCACGGCCGGCGCCCCGCTCGTGCTGGATGGCGAAGATCTGACGCTGGTGAGCATTCAGGTCGACGGTCAACCGTGGAGCGCCTATCGTCAGCAGGATAACCAGCTGATCATCGAAGAGTTGCCGGCACAATTCACTCTTACCATCGTCAACGACATTCACCCGGCGAAAAACACCGCCCTGGAAGGGCTGTACCTGTCCGGCGATGCGCTGTGCACGCAATGCGAAGCCGAAGGCTTCCACCACATTACCTATTATCAGGACCGCCCGGATGTGCTGGCACGCTTTACTACCCGCATCGTGGCCGACAAGGCGCGCTATCCGTTCCTGCTGTCGAACGGCAACCGCATCGGCCAGGGCGAATTGGCCGATGGCCGCCACTGGGTGCAATGGCAGGATCCGTTCCCGAAACCTTGCTACCTGTTCGCGCTGGTAGCGGGGGACTTCGACGTGCTGCGCGACAGCTTCACCACCCGCTCCGGCCGTAAGGTCGCGCTGGAGCTGTTCGTCGATCGCGGCAACCTGGATCGCGCCGACTGGGCGATGACGTCGCTGAAGAACTCGATGAAGTGGGACGAGACCCGCTTCGGCCTGGAATACGATCTCGACATTTATATGATTGTGGCGGTCGATTTCTTCAATATGGGCGCGATGGAGAACAAAGGGTTAAATATCTTTAACTCCAAATATGTGCTGGCGAAGGCGGAAACCGCCACCGACAAGGACTACCTGAACATCGAAGCGGTGATCGGCCACGAATACTTCCACAACTGGACGGGTAACCGCGTGACCTGCCGCGACTGGTTCCAGCTCAGCCTGAAAGAGGGGCTGACGGTATTCCGCGATCAGGAGTTCAGTTCCGATCTGGGATCGCGCTCGGTCAACCGCATCGATAATGTGCGCGTGATGCGCGGCGCGCAGTTCGCCGAAGACGCCAGCCCGATGGCGCACGCCATCCGCCCGGACAAAGTGATCGAGATGAACAACTTCTACACCCTGACGGTGTATGAAAAGGGTTCCGAAGTGATCCGCATGATGCACACCTTGCTGGGGGAAGCGAATTTCCAGAAAGGGATGCAGCTCTATTTCGAACGCCACGACGGCAGCGCCGCCACCTGCGACGATTTCGTGCAGGCGATGGAGGATGCGTCCAACGTCGATCTGTCGCGCTTCCGCCGTTGGTACAGCCAGTCCGGCACGCCGCTGTTGACGGTGCGCGACGAATACGACGCACAAACTCAGCAGTATCGCCTGCATGTCAGCCAGAAAACCGCGCCAACCGCCGATCAGCCGGAGAAGTTGCCGCTGCATATCCCGCTGGATATCGAACTGTACGACAGCGAAGGCAACGTCATTCCACTGCAAAAGGGCGGCCTGCCGGTCAACAACGTGCTGAACGTCACCGAAGCGGAGCAGACCTTCGTGTTCGACGGCGTGGCGCACAAGCCGGTGCCGTCGCTGCTGCGCGAATTCTCCGCGCCGGTGAAGCTGGACTATCCGTACAGCGACCAGCAGCTGACCTTCCTGATGCAGCACGCGCGCAATGAATTTGCGCGCTGGGATGCGGCGCAGAGCCTGCTGGCGACCTATATCAAGCTGAACGTGGCGCGGCACCAGCAGAAGCAGCCGTTGTCGCTGCCGCTGCACGTGGCCGATGCGTTCCGCGCGGTGCTGCTGGACGAAAAACTGGATCCGGCGCTGGCGGCGCAGATCCTGACGCTGCCGTCGGAGAACGAAATCGCCGAGCTGTTCGCCACCATCGATCCGGAAGCGATCGCTGCGGTACACGAAGCGATAGTACGCTGCCTGGCGCGTGAGTTGGCCGATGAGTGGCTGGCGGTGTATCACGCCAACAAGACCGACGGCTACCGCGTGGAGCACGCCGAGATCGCCAAGCGCGCCTTGCGCAATGTGTGCCTGGGCTACCTGGCGTTCGGCGAAGATGTGGCGCTGGCGGATCAGCTGGTGAGCGAACAGTATCGCCAGGCGGATAACATGACCGATTCGTTGGCGGCGCTGTCCGCCGCGGTCGCGGCCCAGCTGCCGTGCCGCGATGCGCTGCTGGCGGCGTTCGACGAGCGCTGGCATCAGGATGGCCTGGTGATGGATAAATGGTTCGTGCTGCAGGGCAGCAGCCCGGCGGCAGACGTGCTGAGCAAGGTGCGTGCGCTGTTGCAACACCGCTCGTTCAGCCTGAGCAACCCGAATCGCACCCGCTCGTTGATCGGCGGCTTCGCTTCCGGTAACCCGGCGGCGTTCCATGCGGCGGACGGCAGCGGCTATCAGTTCCTGGCGGAGATCCTCAGCGATCTCAACCAGCGTAACCCGCAGATCGCCGCGCGCCTGATTGAACCGCTGATTCGCCTGAAGCGTTACGACGCGGGCCGCCAGGCGCTGATGCGCAAGGCGCTGGAACAGTTGAAAGGGTTGGAAAACCTGTCCGGCGATCTGTACGAGAAGATCAGCAAGGCGCTCGACGCCTGATTTTTTCACGCTGAATAGATCAAGGGACGGCTTTTGCCGTCCCTTTTTTTATCCGTTCAATTCGCCGCCTGGCGCGGGCTGGCCCCGGTAGCCGGCGGCGATAATACCCGTTCCAGCACTTCGGCTTCCAGTTCCGCCAGCCGGGCCGAGCCTTTGCGGCGCGGCCGCGGCAGATCGAGGGAGAGATCCAGCCCGATACGCCCCTCTTCGATCAGGATCACCCGATCCGCCAGCGCGATGGCTTCGCTGACGTCGTGCGTGACCAACAGCACGGTAAAACCGTGCTGTTGCCACAGCGTTTCTATCAGCCCCTGCATCTCGATGCGCGTCAGGGCATCCAGCGCCCCGAGCGGTTCGTCCAACAGCAGCAGGCGAGGGCGGTGGATCAGCGCGCGCGCCAGGGCGACCCGTTGCTTTTGCCCGCCGGACAGCGCCGCCGGCCAGTCGCGGGCGCGATCCGCCAAGCCGACCGCGTCCAGCGCCTGCAGCGCCGCATCGCGCCACTGGCCGCGCAGCCCCAGCCCCACGTTGTCGATCACCGTTTTCCACGGCAGCAGGCGCGCATCCTGAAACATCAGCCGGGTATCCTCTTTAACGGCGGCAAGCGGCGCGTTGCCGCTGAGCAGCACGCCGCTGCTGGCCTGTTCCAGGCCGGCCAGCAGGCGCAGCAGGGTGCTTTTGCCGCAGCCGCTGCGGCCGACCACCGCCACGAACTGCCCGGCGGAGATGTGCAGCTGAATATTGTCCAGCACCGTGCGGTTGCCGTAACCTTTGCCGATGGACTCCAGCGTCACCGGCGTGCCTTGCGCAAGGCGAGCGGGAAGGGTCATAGTGCTTCTCCCTGTTTCAGTTGATAGGCCGGATGCCAGCGCAACCAGACGCGCTCCAGCAGCTGCGCGCCCACGTCCGCCAGCTTGCCGAGCAGGGCGTACAGCACGATGGCCACCACTACCACATCGGTTTGCAGAAATTCACGCGCGTTCATCGCCAGATAGCCGATGCCCGAATTGGCCGAGATGGTTTCGGCGACGATCAGCGTCAGCCACATGAAGCCGAGAGCGAAACGCACGCCGACCATAATCGACGGCAGCGCGCCCGGCAGCACCACCTGTGTAAACAGGCGGAAACCGCTCAGGCCGTAGCTGCGGGCCATCTCCAACAGGCCGCGATCGATGTTTTTGATGCCGTGATAGGTATTGAGATAAATCGGGAACAGCGTACCGAGCGCCACCAGAAAGATCTTGGCGGATTCATCGATGCCGAACCACAGGATCACCAACGGGATCAGCGCCAGGTGCGGCACGTTGCGGATCATTTGCACCGAGCTGTCCAGCAGGCGTTCGCCCCAGCGCGACAGCCCGGTAATAAAGCCGAGGGTAAGCCCGATGCTGCCGCCGATGGCAAAGCCGATCAACGCGCGCTGGCTGCTGATGCTCAGATGCTGCCACAGTTCGCCGCTTTGGCTCAGGCTCCAGAAGGCGGCCAGCACTGCGCTCGGCGCCGGTAAAATGCGGTTGGACAGCCAGCCGGTTTCGACAGCGATCTGCCAGAGGATCACCAGCGCCAGCGGCAGCGCCCAGGGGGCCAGCCGATATAGGATGCGTTGCGCGTTCTTTGCCATCGGGGCACTCCTCAGCTCTGCGACACTTTTTGCGGAACATAGATGTTGGCCACCACTTCGCCCTGCGGGCGCACCGGCTGAAGGCGCGCGGGCGTTTCCTCCTGCGCCAGATCGAGGTGCGGGAACAGCAGTTCGCCGACGCGGTAGGCCTCTTCCAGATGCGGATAGCCGGAGAGAATAAAGGTGTCGATGCCCAGATCGGCATATTCCTGCATGCGCGCCGCGACCGTCGGGCCGTCGCCCACCAGCGCGGTGCCGGCGCCGCCGCGCACCAGGCCGATGCCGGCCCACAGGTTCGGGCTGATCTCCAGGTTATCCTTTTTGCCGCCGTGCAGCGCCGCCATGCGCCGTTGGCCGACGGAGTCGAAACGCGCAAAGGCCTGCTGCGCGTTAGCGATGGTTTCCTCATCGAGGTGCGCGATCAGCCGGTCGGCGGCGCGCCAGGCCTCTTCGGTGGTTTCACGCACGATGACATGCAGGCGGATACCGAAGCGTACCTGGCGGCCTTTCGCCGCTGCTTTGGCGCGCACCTCTTCGATCTTCTCTTTAACCTGCGCCGGCGGCTCTCCCCAGGTGAGATACAGTTCTACCTGTTCGGCGGCCAGATCCTGCGCGGCGGCGGAGGATCCGCCGAAATAGAGCGGCGGGCGCGGCTGCTGCACCGGCGGGAAGAGCAGTTTGGCGCCTTTCACCTGAATATGCTTGCCGTCGAAATCGACGGTTTCGCCTTCCAGCACCCGGCGCCAGATATGGGTGAACTCGGTTGAGGCTTCGTAGCGCTCTTCATGGCTCAGGTGCAGCCCCTCGGCCGCCAGCTCTTCCGGATCGCCGCCGGTGACCAGATTGAACAGCGCACGCCCATTGGACAGGCGATCCAGCGTCGCCGCCTGGCGCGCCGCCAGCGTAGGGGAGATGATGCCCGGCCGCAGCGCGACCAAAAACTTCAGCCGCTGGGTGACCGGGATCAGCGAGGCGGCCACCAGCCAGGAGTCTTCGCACGAGCGGCCGGTGGGGATCAGTACCCCACCGAATCCCAGCCGATCCGCCGCCTGGGCGATCTGCTGCAAATAACCGTGATCGACGCTGCGCGCGCCCTGTGCGCTGCCAAGATAGTGGCCGTCGCCGTGGGTGGGTAAAAACCAGAAAACGTTCAGGCTCATCGTTAATCTTCTCCCATGAGTTATTGTGCGCTTGGGCGCCAGATGCGTTGCGAGATGTCAACCTTCACCGGCACCAGCCGGTTGGCGTAAAACAGGTCGGCGGTTTGCTGCTGCGCGGCGATCGTCCGCGCATCGAGCGGTGTGATGGCGGTCGGCGGGCGGTGATCCAGATAGCTGGCGATCACCGGTTCCGGCAGCCCCATGGCGTTAGCCAGCAGGGTCACGCTTTGCGCCCGGTCGCTGCGGGTGAGCGCATCGGCCTGGGTCAGCACCGTCAAGACCTGGCTGATAAAGGCGCCGTTGGCTTCGACATAGGGGCGCGCCGCCAGATAGAAGGAACCGGTCTGGTTCAGATCGGTGCCGTCGCCGAGCACTCGCACGCCGCCCTGCAGCAGCGCGGCGGAATAGTAAGGATCCCAGATGGCCCAGGCGTCGACGTTACCCTGCTGGAAGGCGGCGCGCGCATCGGCGGGCGTCAGATAGGCGGGCTGGATATCGGTGAACTGCAGGCCGGCCTTTTGCAGCGATCGCAGCAGCAGGTTGTGCGAGCTGGAGCCTTTCTGGAAGGCGACCTTATGGCCTTTCAGATCGGCGACGGTTTTGATCGGGCTGTTTTCCGGCACCAGGATCACTTCCGCCTTGGGTTTGGGCGGCTCAACGCCGACATACAGCAGGTCAGCGCCGGCCGCCTGCGCGAAGATCGGCGGAATATCTCCGGTGCTGCCCAGATCTATGCTGCCGACGTTCAAGGCCTCCAGCATCTGCGGGCCGGCGGGAAACTCGATCCAGCTGATGCGGGTGGCGGGGAAACGTTCCTCCAGCAGCCGGTGGCTCTTCGCCAGCACCAGGCTGACCGATCCTTTTTGGTAGCCGATGCGGAACTGCGCCGGATCCTGCGCAGCGGCGGCATTGGCCCAGACCAGCGACAGCAGGCCAGTGAGGGTAGCGGCGCTCAGCCAGCGCCGTAAAGCGATGCGTTTTTTCATTCAGGCTCTCCTTTTCCAGGCCTTTCAGGCGGTCTGACGCGCCGCCAGCGGCGAGGCGACGCGCAGCGCGGGCGGTTTGCGGCGGCCAAGCGCCAGATAAAAACTGGCCAACGCCTCTTCCAGCCGGGTAGCGACGGCGTCGGTGAGCGTGGCGCCTTCACCGGTCAGTTGGACCTGGCTGTCGTCGGCGAATACGCCGTGCAGCACTTCCTGCGCTTTCAGCGCTGCCAGCACCGGTTTGAGCGCATAGTCCACCGCCAGCATGTGGCCGATCGAACCGCCGGTTGCCAGCGGCAGCACTACCTTATGATCCAGAGCGCGTTCCGGCAGCAGATCCAGCAAGGTCTTCAGCGCGCCGGAAAACGACGCTTTATAAACCGGCGTGGAAATCAGCAGGCCGTCGGCCTGCGCCAGCTGGTCGGCAAACGCCTTGATCGCCGGGCTGTTGAAGTTGGCATACAGCAGGTCTTCGGCATCGAAGTCGTGCAGGGTATAAGCCGTCACTTCCACCCCTTGCTGCCGCAGCCAGTTCTGGCTCAGCGCGAGCAGTGCGGCGGAACGTGATGGGATGCGTGGGCTGCCGGCCAGTGATATAACGCGCATTGCCACTCCTTATAACTAAAAGTTAGGTTTAATTAGAAAATCAACAGGAAGTGTTTTAAACCTACCAGCAATCGGGCGCGTTTTTTAAATCTCATTTTTTGATTTCGATATGCGCAAAAGCGGATTGGCGCCGATTTGGCGGCGAAGCGGGAAAACGGTTGCGTAAAAACCGCTTTTTTTGCCTTTAATCAATTCCAATTGGGCGGGGGATACCGGATAATACGCCCCCGGTTTGCAACCGGGAAATCAGGAGAGTCCATGTACTACCCCCTCATCAGGAAAGCGTTGTTCCAGCTCGATCCGGAACGTGCGCACGAAGTGACCTTTCGTCAGCTCAGCCGTATTACTGGCACCCCATTAGCGTTTCTTGTCCGTCAGTCCGTGCCGACCAAACCGGTCAGCTGCATGGGGCTGTCGTTTAAAAACCCGCTGGGATTGGCCGCCGGTCTGGATAAAAATGGCGAGTGCATCGATGCGTTCGGCGCGATGGGCTTCGGCCATGTGGAAGTCGGCACCGTGACGCCGCGCCCGCAACCGGGCAACGACAAGCCGCGCTTGTTCCGCGTGGTCGAGGCGGAAGGCCTGATCAACCGCATGGGGTTCAATAACCATGGCGTGGACAATCTGGTTGAAAACGTTAAGAAATCCCATTTCGGCGGCATTCTTGGGATCAATATCGGCAAGAATAAAGACACCCCGGTCGAACAGGGCAAAGACGATTATTTGATCTGCATGGATAAAGTTTATCCGTATGCCGGTTATATCGCGATTAACATCTCTTCACCGAATACGCCGGGGTTACGATCCTTACAGTATGGCGAAGCGCTGGACGATCTTTTGGCGGCGATTAAAAATAAGCAGCAGGAATTACATGCGCGCCATCACAAATATGTGCCGGTGGCGGTAAAGATCGCGCCGGATCTTTCAGAAGAAGAATTGATCCAAATTGCCGATAGCCTGGTGCGGCATAATATCGATGGCGTGATCGCCACCAATACCACGTTGGATCGAAAATTGATCCAGGGGCTGAATTACTGCGAACAAGCGGGCGGGTTAAGTGGGCGTCCGTTGCAATCACGCAGCACCGAAGTGATCCGTCGTCTCTCCACCGAACTGCAAGGGCGCCTGCCGATTATCGGCGTGGGCGGCATCGATTCGCTGACGGCGGCGCGCGAAAAAATGGAGGCCGGCGCGAGCCTGCTGCAAATTTATTCCGGATTTATCTATCATGGCCCACGTTTGATTAAAGATATCGTTACCCATATCTAATATTTTTCCTCTCATTTTATTCCGGGGGTTTATTTCTGCCCCCGGCTCGTCTATATTTTGTTCGTTAGCATAAATATCGTTCGCGGAATTATCCGATGTTTAAGCTATTTTATCGGTGATAAAATCGCCTTTTAGGGTGAGTGCAGCGTTGGCATAGGCAGCGAGAAGGATACGAAATGAAGATAAAACCTGACGATAATTGGCGTTGGTATTTTGATGCCGAACACGATCGGCTAATGCTGGATTTAGCTAATGGTATGATCTTTCGTTCACGTTTCCCGGCCAAAATGTTAACGCCGGACGCCTTCGATGAATGCGCTTTTTGCGTGGACGACGCTGCCCTTTATTTCACCTATGAAGAACAGTGCAAACAGGTCAAACTCAGCCATGAGCAGCGCGCCGAGCTGGTGTTGAATGCGCTGGTCGCCTACCGTTTCCTGAAACCGCTGATGCCGAAGAGCTGGCATTTCTCGCAGCAGCATTACCCGTTGCAGCCGAAAAACGGCGAGCTGGCGGCGGTGAAAGTGATGGAAAGCGGCGCGGAAGCGCGCCTGCTGGTGGTAGAGGCCGGGGATAACGCCAGCCTGTGCCTGCTGGCGCAAAATCAGCTGACGGTCGCCGGCCGCACCATGGTATTGGGCGATGCCATCAAGGTGATGCACGATCGGTTGAAACCCTGTGCGCAGGATGAAAGCGCCGCCCCGGCTTACGACAGGGCGGTATAAGGCGGATTACGCCAGGGTCAAATCACTTTTCGGGATGCAGCTGCAGCACAGGATGGTGCCGTTGTCGCCCAGCGCGCTTTTCTTCAGGGGCGCGACTTCACCGCTCAGCAACGTAATGCGGCAACTGCCGCAAATCCCGGCACGGCAGGAGTAAGGTACGCGGATGCCTTGCTGTTCCAGCTGCTCGAGCAAGATCTGCTGGTTATTGCCGGTAAACACCTTTCCTTCGTATTCGATAGTGACGCTGTGCTCGCTGTCTTGCGGCGCTTGCACGCTCTCCACCACTTTCCCGGCGCCATAAGGGCGCGGCGGCTTGGTCGACAGAACTTCCACCGTATCGCCCACGCGAATGATGCCGCTGTTACGCGCGATCATATTCTGGCCAAAATCGATGTCGCCGTTGTCGGCGGAACGGAATTTTTGCAGCGTGCTCAGCGGTTCGCCGCTCGGGTGCTTGCGGCCGCGCTCGGTGCTGACGGTGGTGAGCACGCAGCGGCTGCAGGGTTTCACCAGATCGAACATGACGTCGCCGACGCGGATCACCTGCCAGCCGTCCTCGGCCCAGGCGGTTGCGCCGCTCACCACCAGATTGGGGCGGAACTGCTCCAGCTTGATGCTGCCGGGGCAACGCTGCTGCAGATCGTTGAACGAAGCCTGGTTAATCAGCAGATAAGGATAGCCGTCGGCAAACGTCAGCGGGATTTCGGGGTGCTTTTTCACTCGGCGGGTCAACTCCGGCCCCAGCCAGCGCAGCTGCACGTCACGCTGGAAATAGCCGCTCAGCCAGCGGTTGATCTCATCCGGCGCGATCAGCGCGGTGAAATGGTTGCCCCATACCTCGGTCGGCTGCGGCGCGGCGGCGAAGTCGCTGAAGCGAATGGCGGCGTTTTCGCCGTCCGGCGCGGTCAGGAATAGCCCGTCCGGCAGCAGCGCCGGCGTGAACAGCACCATCTGCGGGTATTGGCGCGCGGTAATAAAGGTGCCATCCGGCTCGGTGATCATAAAGTTGCGGTCGAAGGCCAGACCGCTGCTGCCGACCTGGGCGTAAGAAAGCTGCAGACCGCGCAGTGATTTAACCGGATGGACGTAGAGTCTGGAAAGCGTGATCACCCTTATCTCCGTGCGATTATTAAATAGAAGGGAGCAACTTTATGACAAGCGGTGCGGATTAGCTATAATGCGCAACAATTTTCTTTTTGGTGATAAGCACGATATGAACTCTCTGTTTGCCAGCACGGCGCGTGGATTGGAAGAACTGTTAAAAAGCGAGCTGGAAGCGCTTGGCGCTCACGACTGCAAAGTGGTGCAGGGTGGGGTACATTTTCAGGGTGACGATCGTCTTCTGTACCAAAGCCTGCTGTGGAGCCGCCTGGCTTCGCGCATTCTGTTGCCGCTGAACGAATTCCGCGTGCACAGCGATCTGGATCTGTACCTCGGGGTGCAGGCGATCGACTGGCCGAGCATTTTTGGCGTGGATAAAACCTTTGCCGTGCATTTCAGCGGCGTGAACGAAGAGATCCGCAATAGCCAGTACGGCGCGCTGAAGGTGAAAGACGCCATCGTCGACAGCTTTACCCGCAAACTTGACCAACGCCCGACGGTCGCCAAGCAGCAGCCGGATATTCGCGTTAACGTCTTCCTGCAGCGCGATATGGCCAGCGTGGCGCTCGATCTGAGCGGTGAAGGCCTGCATCAGCGCGGTTACCGCGATCTCACCGGCCAGGCGCCGCTGAAGGAAAACCTGGCGGCCGCCATCGTGCTGCGTTCCGGCTGGCAGCCGGGCACGCCGATGCTCGATCCGATGTGCGGCTCCGGCACGCTCTTGATCGAAGCGGCAATGATCGCTGCCGATCGCGCGCCGGGCCTGCACCGCCAACACTGGGGCTTCAGCGCCTGGAACGGCCACAACGCCGAACTGTGGCGTGAAGTCACCACCGAAGCGCAGGTGCGCACACGCCGCGGCCTGCAGGAAACCGCCTCTCGCTTCTTCGGCTCCGATATCGATCGTCGGGTGATTGAAATGGCGCGCGGCAACGCCCGCCGCGCCGGCGTCGCCGAGCTGATCACCTTCAACGTCGGCGACGTGGCGCGCTTGACCAATCCGCTGCCGGAAGGCCCGCACGGCACCGTGATCAGCAACCCGCCGTACGGTGAGCGTCTGGAAAGCGAACCGGCGCTGATCGCGCTGCACAACATGCTGGGCCGCGTGATGAAAAGCGCCTTCGGCGGCTGGCAGCTTTCGCTGTTCAGCGCCTCGCCGGAGCTGTTGAGCTGCCTGCAGCTGCGCGCCGAGCGCCAGTTCAAGGCGAAAAACGGCCCGCTGGAGTGCGTGCAGAAAAACTATCAGCTGGCGGCGAACCCGGCCGGCGCCACTACCGGCGGCGTGCAGGTGGCGGAAGATTTCGCCAACCGTCTGCGCAAGAACTTGAAGAAGCTCGACAAGTGGGCGAAACAGCAGGGCATTGAATGCTACCGCCTGTACGATGCCGATCTGCCAGAATACAACGTCGCGGTGGACCGCTACGGCAGCAAGGTGGTGGTGCAGGAGTATGCGCCGCCGAAAACCGTCGATGCGCAAAAAGCGCGTCAGCGCCTGTTCGATGTGATCAACGCGACGCTGGCGGTGCTGGAATTGCCGTCGAATCAGCTGATCCTGAAAACCCGCGAGCGGCAGAAGGGTAAGAACCAGTACGAGAAACTGGCGCAGAAAGGCGAATTCCTGCTGGTGGAAGAGTATAACGCCAAGCTGTGGGTCAACCTAACCGACTATCTCGATACCGGCCTGTTCCTCGATCACCGCATCGCGCGCCGCATGCTGGGCGAGATGAGCAACGGCAAGGACTTCCTCAACCTGTTCGCCTATACCGGCACCGCCAGCGTGCACGCCGGGCTGGGCGGCGCGCGCAGCACCACCACGGTGGACATGTCGCGTACCTATCTGGAATGGGCGGAGAAGAACCTGCGCGCCAACGGCCTGACCGGCCGTCAGCATCGGTTGATCCAGGCCGACTGCCTGTCGTGGCTGAGCAACGCCAACGAACAGTTCGACGTGATCTTCATCGATCCGCCGACGTTCTCCAACTCCAAGCGGATGGAGAACACTTTTGACGTGCAGCGCGATCATCTGGCGCTGATGAAAGATTTGAAACGGTTGCTGCGCCGTAACGGAACCATCATGTTCTCGAACAACAAGCGCGGTTTCCAAATGGATATGGCAGGGCTGAGCGCGCTGGGCCTGCAGGCGAAAGAGATCACCGCCAAGACGCTGTCGCAGGACTTTGCCCGTAACCGTCAGATCCACAACTGCTGGCTGGTGACTCACGCCGGCGAAGGAAAATAATTACTATGTCGTTAATCAGCATGTCCGGCGCCTGGCTCTCTTTCAGCGATGCGCCGCTTTTAGACAACACCGAAATTCATATCGAAGACAACGAGCGCGTGTGTCTGGTCGGGCGCAACGGCGCCGGTAAGTCCACGCTGCTGAAGATCCTTGGCAAAGAGATCCCGCTGGACGACGGCCGGGTGATCTACGAACAGGATCTGATCGTGGCGCGCCTGCAACAGGATCCGCCGCGCAATATCGGCGGCAGCGTGTTCGACTTCGTGGCCGAAGGCGTCGCGGAGCAGGCGGAACACCTGAAGGCGTATCATGCGATTTCCCACCTGGTGGAGAGCGATCCGAGCGAGAAAAACCTGGCGCGCATGGCGCAAATCATGGAGATCCTCGACCACCAGGGGCTCTGGCAGCTTGACAGCCGCATCAGCGAAGTGCTGCTGCAGCTGGGGCTGAACGGCGACGCCGAGCTTTCCTCGCTGTCCGGCGGCTGGCTGCGTAAAGCGGCGCTGGGCCGCGCGCTGGTGAGCTCGCCGCGCGTGCTGCTGCTCGACGAACCGACCAACCACCTGGATATCGAAACCATCGACTGGCTGGAAGGCTTCCTGAAAGAGTTTGACGGCAGCATCGTCTTCATCTCGCACGACCGTTCGTTTATCCGCAACATGGCGACGCGCATCGTCGATCTGGATCGTGGCAAGCTGGTTTCCTGGCCGGGCAACTACGATCTGTATCTGCAGAGCAAAGAAGAAGCGCTGCGGGTGGAAGAGCTGCAAAACGCCGAGTTCGATCGCAAGCTGGCGCAGGAAGAGGTCTGGATCCGTCAGGGCATCAAAGCGCGCCGTACCCGTAACGAGGGGCGCGTGCGCGCGCTGAAGGCGCTGCGCGTCGAGCGTTCAGAGCGCCGTGAAGTGATGGGCACCGCCAAGATGCAGGTGGAAGAGGCGACCCGCTCCGGCAAAATCGTATTCGAGCTGGAAGACGTCAACTATCAGGTCGGCGAAAAAGTGCTGGTGCGCGGTTTCTCCGCTCAGGTACAGCGCGGTGACAAGATTGCGCTGGTGGGGCCGAACGGCTGTGGCAAAACTACGCTGCTGAAACTGATGCTCGGTCAGCTGAAAGCCGACAGCGGCCGCGTGCACTGCGGCACCAAGCTGGAAGTGGCTTACTTCGACCAGCACCGCGCGGATCTCGATCCGGAGCGCACGGTGATGGACAACCTGGCGGAGGGCAAGCAGGAAGTGATGGTCAACGGCCGTCCTCGTCACGTCTTGGGCTACCTGCAGGACTTCCTGTTCCACCCGAAACGTGCGATGACGCCGGTGAAGGCACTTTCGGGCGGTGAGCGTAACCGCCTGCTGTTGGCTAAGCTGTTTCTGAAACCGAGCAATCTGCTGATCCTCGATGAACCAACCAACGATCTCGACGTCGAAACGCTGGAGCTGCTGGAAGAGCTGATCGACGGCTATCAGGGCACCGTGCTGCTGGTCAGCCACGATCGCCAGTTCGTCGACAACTCGGTGACCGAGTGCTGGATCTTTGAAGGCAACGGCGTGATCAACGCCTTCGTCGGCGGCTATTACGATGCGCATCATCAGCGCGCCACGGCGAAACCGATTCGTCAGGCGGCGCCGAGCGCGAGCAAACCGGCGGCGGAGAAAAAGGCCGAACAGCCGAAGAAAGCGGCGGCCAAGCTGAGTTACAACCTGCTGCGCGAACTGGAACAGTTGCCACAGCGGCTCGAACAGCTGGAGGCAGAAATCGAAGCGCTGCAGGCGCAGATGAGCGATGCCGACTTCTTCACGCGGCCGCACAGCGAAACGCAAGAAGTGCTGACGGCGCTGGCTAACGCAGAGCAGGAGCTCGAGCAGGCCTTCACCCGTTGGGAAGAGCTGGAAGCGATGAAAAACGGCTGACCGTTGCGATACCGCCCGCGCGCTGCTGCGGGCGGTATCGACGTGCCGGTGAGCAACGTTATTGAGGAGGAATATGGTGTGTTCCCACAACAATCATCAGCAGCATAGTCATTCCGTACCTTCGGCGGAGCACCAGGATAACCTGATGCTGTGCCCGCAGTGCGACATGCTGGTGGCGCTACCGCCGCTGGCCTATGGCAGCAAAGCGGTATGCCCGCGCTGCAAAACCACGCTCAGCGTCCGCTGGGACGAACCGCGCAAGCGGCCGATCGGTTACGCGCTCAGTGCCTTGTTCATGCTGGTGCTGGCCAACATTTTCCCGTTTATCAACATGCGCGTCGCCGGCCTCGGCAACGAAATCCGGCTGATTCAAATCCCGGAGGTCATGGTGGCGGAAGATTACGCCAGTATGGCCACCTTGTTTATGGTGTTCGTGCAGCTGATCCCGGCGTTTTGCATGGTGGCGATCGTTCTGCTGTGCGCCAAAGTGCGCTTGCCGCTGGGGCTCAAAGAGTGGATGGCCCGGGTGCTGTTCCAGTTCAAAACCTGGTGCATGGTGGAAATTTTCCTCGCCGGGGTGCTGGTCAGCTTCGTCAAGCTAATGGCCTACGGCGATATCGGCATCGGCAGCAGCTTCGTGCCTTATTGCCTGTTCTGCCTGCTGCAGGTGCGCGCCTTCCAGTGCGTGGATCGGCGCTGGCTGTGGCAGGACATCGAACCGGCGCCGCGTCTCGATCGTCCGCTGACGGTGGGGCGCACCGGCATGCGCCAGGGCGTGCGCTCCTGCGCCTGCTGCACGGCGATCCTGCCGGCCAATCAGGTACGCTGCCCGCGCTGCCACACCAACGGCTACGTGCGCCGCCGCCACAGCCTGCAGTGGACGCTGGCGCTGCTGGTGACCTCCATCATGCTGTATATCCCGGCCAACCTGATGCCGATCATGGTGACCGAGGCGCTGGGCAACAAGATGAACTCCACCATCATGGCGGGGGTTATCCTGCTGTGGGGGGACGGCTCTTATCCGGTGGCGATGGTGATTTTCATCGCCAGTATCATGGTGCCGTCGCTGAAAATGCTGGCGATCGGCTGGCTGTGCTGGGATGCCAACGGCAGGAAGAAGCCGCGTGCCGACAGCGAGCGGATGCACCTGATTTATGAAGTGGTCGAGTTCGTTGGCCGCTGGTCAATGATCGACGTATTTGTGATCGCCGTATTGTCGGCGCTGGTGCGAATGGGGCAGTTGATGAGCATTTATCCTGCGACGGGCGCCGTGCTGTTCGCGCTGGTGGTGATCCTCACCATGTTCGCCGCCATGACATTTGATCCCCGGCTGACCTGGGATCGCGCAAGTGAAACAATCAACAAGGAGCCGCAAGGTGACGGAAAATAATCATAGCGTCGCAGACGTTGAGAAGATCAAACGCTGGTCGCCGGTGTGGATCATTCCCATCGTGACCGCGCTGATCGGCGCCTGGATCCTGTTTTACCACTTCAGCCATCAGGGGCCGGTGGTGACGCTGGTCACCACGACGGCGGAAGGGCTGGAAGCGGGTAAAACCAAAATCAAAAGCCGCAGCGTGGACGTCGGCGTGGTGGAAACCGTCACGCTGAGCGATGATCTGAGCAAGGTGATGGTGCAAGCGCGTCTCAATTCCGGTATGGAGAAATTGCTGCGTCAGGACTCCGCCTTCTGGGTGGTGAAGCCGCAGATCGGCCGTGAAGGCGTCTCCGGGTTGGGCACGCTGCTGTCCGGCGCCTATATCGAACTGCAGCCGGGCAGCAAGGGCAAAGACGGCAAAGACAACTATCAGCTGCTCGACGCGCCGCCGCTGGCCTCCCCGGACGCCAAGGGGCTGCGCATCGTGCTGGACAGCGAGAAATCGGGCCAGCTCAACGCCGGCGATCCGGTGCTGTTCCGCGGCTATCGCGTCGGGTCGGTGGAAACCAGCTACTTCGATCCTAAAGAACGCGCCATGCGCTATCAGCTGTTCATCACCGCGCCTTACGACCAACTGGTCACCACCAACGTGCGCTTCTGGAAAGACAGCGGCGTGGCGTTCGACATGTCGGCGCAAGGGATGCGGGTGGAGATGGGATCGCTGACTACCCTGTTCAGCGGCGGCGTCAGCTTCGACGTACCGGACGGCTGGGATCGCGGTGAACTGGCGAAAGAGAAGGCGGAGTACCAGCTGTTCGACAACCAGCGCAGCACGCAGGATTCGCTGTATACCGTGCATAAGGACTACCTGCTGTTCTTCTCCGATTCGGTACGCGGCCTGCAGCCGGGCGCCCCGGTCGAGTTCCGCGGCATCCGCCTGGGCACGGTGGCTCAGGTGCCATTCTATAAAGAGGGCATGGCGCAACGCCTGGATAACGACTACCGCATTCCGGTGCTGATCCGCATCGAGCCGGATCGCTTCCAGAAACAGCTGGGCGGTAATTTCGATATCGAAGGGCATTTGAAGGACGCGGAATCGCGCGGTATGCGCGCCTCGATGAAGTCCGCCAACCTGCTGACCGGTTCGCTGTATATCGATCTCGACTTCTATCCGCAGGAGAAACCGTGGAAAGGGCCGCGCGAACTGTTCGGTTATCCGCTGATGCCGACCACCAGCGGCGGGCTGGCGCAGATCCAGCAGAAACTGATGCAGACGCTGGACAAGATCAACGCGATGCCGATCAATCCGATGATCAACGAAGCGACCAAGACGCTGGCGGAAAGTCAGAAAACCATGAAGTCGACGCAGCAGACCATGAAGTCGTTGAACGACATCATCGCCAGCAAAGAGATGCAGGCGCTGCCGCAGGACATGCAGAAAACGCTGCTGGAGCTGAACCGCAGCATGAAAGGGTTCCAGCCTGGTTCACCGGCTTACAACAAGATGGTGGGCGATATGCAGCGCCTCGACCAGGTGTTGCGTGAGCTGCAACCGGTGCTGCGCACCCTGAATGAGAAGAGCAACGCGCTGGTGTTTGAAGCCGCCGGCAGCACTGACCCTCAGCCGAAGAAGGCCACGAAATGATGAAATGGATCCCGGTAGCCCTGGCGCTGTTGCTCAGCGCCTGCAGCAGTTCGCCACAGAAGACCTACTATCAGTTGCCGGCGCTGGGGGCGCCGGCCGCTGCCAGCAGCAGCGGCGCTTCCACGCGCCAGCTGTGGCTGGAGCACGTGAGCGTGGCGGATTATCTGGCGCAGAGCGGCGTGGTGTATCAAACCAACGACGTACAGTATGTGATAGCCCAGAACAACCTGTGGGCCAGCCCGCTCGACCAGCAGCTGCAGCAAACGCTGGTCACCAACCTGAGCAGCGCGCTGCCGGGCTGGGTGGTTTCTTCGCAACCGATGAGCAGCGATCAGGATGTGCTGAACGTGACCATCAGCGGTTTCCATGGCCGCTTTGACGGCAAGGCGATCGTTCGCGGCGAGTGGGTGCTGAACCGCCAGGGGCGCTTGATCAAACGGCCTTTCAGCCTGGAGTTGAAACAGGGTGAGGACGGCTATGATGCCCTGGTGCGCACGCTGGCGCAGGGCTGGCAGCAGGAAGCCCAGGCTATCGCAGCACAGATGGGCGGCATTTAGTCATAATTTGGTCTAAAATCGTCTAATCCCTGTCAGCGTGAAAAGTCTTTTTTTCTCCCTGGCAGGGATTTCTTTTTCATTTCAAAAAGTTAAACCCTTTCCCGGCAGATCAGCCACTTAGCACTTTCCTCGGGCGTAGCTCACAAATATGACATTGGCGTGAATTTTGCGCATTGATCTTCTCTTCTTTTAGCGCTATTGATAACTCGTGGCTGCGCAAAAAGCAGCCATTGTTTTCTTTCCACCAGACCAAAATGAGGGAAACGAGGCATGAAGAGACAGAAACGCGATCGTCTGGAAAGGGCGCATTCGAGAGGGTATCAGGCAGGTATTTTAGGGCGTTCCAGGGAACATTGTCCCTACCAATCATCAGTGGACGCCCGGTCTCAATGGCTGGGAGGTTGGCGAGAAGCCATGGAAGACAGGGCTGTGACCGCTTAAGCGGCTCCCTGTCAAATAAAAGGAATAACCTCCGCCCTTTGGCGGAGGTTTTTGTTTGTGGCCTCTGAGGTGGCATCACCCAGGGCGTTCTCAGTGGGGTTATTGCTTCGCGCTGGCCTGACGAGGAGCGAGAAAGCGTGATTCGTATAGACGAGGCACGCTTTAGGCGCTCTGGCGGTGGGTAAACAGGAGATCCTTAAAGGGAGGGCGGAGGCGGTGCAAGGCATTGAGGGATAAAAGAAATGCCGCCACGAGAGACGTGACGGCATGCGCGATCGTTGGAAAAGAAGGCGGTGGCCGTCTTCTCGTCAGCGTGATTAGAACGCTGCGGTATCCTTGAACAGGCCCACTTTCAGATCGGTAGCGGTATAGATCACTTCGCCGTCAACCAGCACTTCGCCATCGGCGACGCCCATGATCAGCTTGCGGGTGATAACGCGCTTGAAGTTAATGCGGTAAGTCACCTTCTTGGCGGTTGGCAGCACCTGGCCGGTGAACTTGACTTCACCGACGCCCAGCGCGCGGCCTTTGCCTTCGCCGCCCAGCCAACCGAGGTAGAAACCGACCAACTGCCACATGGCATCCAGGCCCAGGCAACCCGGCATGACCGGATCGCCGATAAAGTGGCAACCGAAGAACCATAGGTCCGGATTAATATCCAGCTCCGCTTCCACATAACCTTTGTTGTGAGTCCCGCCGTCTTCGCTCATTTTGACCACGCGGTCCATCATCAACATGTTACCTGCCGGCAACGGTGGGCCACCGGCGCCGAACAGCTCGCCACGGCCGGATGCTTCGAGGTCTTCTTTCGTATAGGAATCGCGTTTATCTACCATGTTCTCAGTAAGCCTTATTTTAATGAAGGACGCAGGTTAGCTAACACGTGTACGCTGAACAAGTCCGATCAGCCGTGGTTGAACCAGTTGAGCCAGCGCAGCGGCCATGGACGACGGCGTTCCTGCAGGCTCACCTGCGCAATCCGTTCCTGAATGGCCGCCAACAAATTCGGCTGTTGTTCATCAGAGTAGAGGCAACCTGTAAGCAAAGGCAAGGCTTCCGCCGCGCTCTCTACCGCCCACAGATGGAATTGCCCCTCGCGTACCGCGTCGACGACATCTTGACGCAGGCACAGGTGGCGCACGTTGGTCACGGGCAATACGACGCCCTGTTTGCCCGTCAGGCCGCGGCGTAAACAAACTTCGAAGAAACCTTCGACCTTTTCGTTAACGCCGCCTATCGGCTGTACGTTGCCGAATTGGTCGACGGAGCCGGTGACGGCGATCTGCTGTGTGATTGGCTGCTGCGACAGAGCGCTGACCAAGGCGCACAGCTCGGCGAGCGAGGCGCTGTCGCCGTCCACTTCACCGTAAGATTGTTCAAAGACGATGGAAGCGGAGAAGGGCAACTGCTGATCCAAATCCAGTTCGGCGATAAGGAACGCCTGCATGATCATCATGCCTTTAGCATGCAGGTTGCCGCCCAGCTCGGCTTTGCGCTCGACGTCGGTAAACTCGCCGTCGCCAAGATGCACGACGCAACTGATGCGCGAGGGCTCGCCGAAGCTGCGCGGATGGCCGGGATAATCCAGGACTGACAGGCCGTTAATCTGCCCGATCACTTCACCCTCGGTCTCAATCAGGATCTGACCCAGCTCAATCTCATCCTGCATACGCTCGGCCAGATAGCTTTCGCGCCATTCGCGGGCATTCAACGCTGCCTCAAACGCTTTGGCGGTAATGCGCTCCTCTTCGGCATACAGTGCAGCCTCGGACAGCTGCTGGCCAAGCCAAACCGGCGAGAGTGGCAGGATGCCCTGATCGCCGGTGTAACGCACAGCCTGGACGATCAGCGGCGACCAGGCGTCGGCCGCTAACATCGGCAACTGCCGATCGGCAATCACGCCGTTGACGTAGCCGCACCACTGCGCCATATCATCGACTTCGGTCAGCTGCAGATCGTCTTCGTATTCGCCGTAGACCGCTTGTTCGCTCAGTTCCGGCTCGATATCGTGGAAATCGGCCAGGCCGTGACGGTCGCCGACCACAATCAGCCGCAGGTCCAGCGGCATCGGTGGAATGGCTACCGGCAGCGGGCGGGTTTCGTCTGGCGAAACCCAATGGAACTGGCGCTGGCCGATCATCTGCTTCAGCCGCAGCCATAGCAATGGCTGAGCCAGCAGCGCCCGAGCCGACAGGATCAGGACGCCGCCGTTGGCCTGGTGCACCAGACCCGGTTGCAGGGTAATGTCGCCATTGTGGATCCGTACGCAACCAAACAGCTGCTCCGGTTCAATCCACTCCTGGAACAGACAAGCACCGCCGGCGGCGAAAGGCTCATCGCCACGGCTGGCCGGCTCTATGCTGACCTTGCCATCCTGAATGGCATAGTGGCTGCCGCGGCATGCCGTATTCTTAGCCAGCAGTGGTGTGACGGCGTGAGCGATCAGTTCCAGGTACTCTCGCGTTTCTTGCGCTTTCAACAGCATGAAACGCGGTGGCGATTGAGGGTGGCAAAATAGCGTCAGGGCATTTTCCAGCCGAGGCTGAATGGCGGAAAAGGGCACGGGTGCCAACTGAGCGGCGGTATCAAATATCGCCTGATAAGGCGTTACGTCCGGCAATAAAGATTGCCATTCAAGTCGGTTATTGGTCAAAGTGTTAGATGCAATCGTTAAAAAGGGAAAGGGCGATTATACAAGAATAACGGCGGCTTGATACATGTGGAGTGCCAGTTGGCATCAGGGAGTTTGACATCGCGCGATGACTGTGCAAAAAACAGTCTAAAAGACGGCTTAATTGCCGGGGAAATTCGGCGCAAAGCTGTTATGCTTATTTGAAGTTACGCGGTCACTGAAGAGCTCAAGATGAAATATCAGCAACTGGAAAATCTGGAGAGCGGTTGGAAATGGAAGTACCTGGTGAAGAAGCACCGGGAAGGGGAACTTATTACCCGCTACATTGAAAACAGCGCTGCTCAGGAGGCGGTTAACGAGCTGCTGAAGCTGGAAAATGAGCCGGTAAAGGTACTTGCATGGATTGCCGCTCATATGAATCCGGAGCTGGATAACCGGATGAAGCAAACGATCCGCGCCCGCCGCAAACGTCATTTTAACGCAGAACACCAGCATACGCGTAAAAAATCTATCGATCTGGAGTTTTTGGTTTGGCAACGCTTAGCTGCCCTGGCGCGCCGTCGTGGCGTCACGCTGTCGGAAACGGTTGTGCAGCTTATCGAAGATGCTGAGCGCAAAGAGAAGTATGCGAATCAGATGTCGTCGTTGAAAGAAGATTTGAAGGCGATTCTCGGTAAAGAACCTAAGTAAACGGGGCAGAGCGCCTTAGTTACACTGGGTCTTGAATGTTCTGATAACAGCAGGACGAAAAAAAACCCCGCAATGCGGGGTTTTTTATTAGGCGAGTAAACTTAGCCCTGAGGCTGAGTTACAACGTCTTTGATACCTTTAACTTCGATCTCTACGCGACGATCTGGTGCCAGGCAGTCGATCTGAGCTTTGGTAGCGCGGCCAGCTTTGTAGCCACAGGTGTTGCCAGTAACTGGATCAGCTTTGCCCATGCCACGTGCAGAGATTTTGTCTGACGGGATGCCTTTGGAGACCAGGTAGTCAACAACGCTTTGTGCGCGTTTTTCAGACAGTTTCTGGTTGTACTGAGCAGAACCAACGGCGTCGGTGTAACCCAGAACAACTACGGAACCGTCTTTAGGATCCATGGAGCTCAGCTGGGTGTACAGCTGATCCAGAGCCTGCTGACCTTGTGGCTTCAGAGTTGCTTTGTTGAAGTTGAACAGCACGTCAGACTTCAGAGTGAAACGCTTGGTTTCAACAACTGGAGCCGGAGCTGGAGCTGGAGCAACTGGAGCAACTACGTCATCCTGACCGAAGCGGTAAGAAACGCCCAGGCTCAGCATGGTGTTGTCTGGACGTGCGCCAACGGTACCTGCGTCACCGATGTTGCTTACGAACTGGTAGTCCAGGCGGGTAGCCCAGTTTTTGGTCAGTGCGTATTCAACACCAACAGCAGCCAGCGGAGAAACGCCGGTGTCGTGGTCGCTCAGGCGAGTGCCGTTGCCGTAGTTAGCTTTGGAGTCTGCACGCCATACCATACCACCCAGACGAGTGTAGATGTCCAGATCGTCAGCAATTGGGTAGCTCAGTTTAGCAGCCAGTTGAACGCCCTGCGCTTTGAAAGCACCGTTGTTCACGCTGCTTTTGTAAGGCATACGGCCGAGCCAGTCATAGCCCAGTTCGAAGCCCAGGTATTGGTTTGCCTGGTAGCCCAGGAACGCGCCGGCACCCAGCTGATCTTTGTGGGTTGGGCCGTTGCCGATACCGTTCTGGTAACCGTTACCGTAGAAACCAGTGTCGTGGTACTGGGACCAGCCCAGTTTAGCACCGGTGTACCAGGTGTTATCTTTTGGAGCGGCTTGCGCTACGGTAGCGAAACCTGCCAGTGCCACTGCTAATGCGATAGCTGTCTTTTTCATTTTGCGCCTCGTTATCATCCAAATAGGCAATGAGCTTTAAAGCTGTTTTAAGCCCTTGGTTAAATTCCTTCGCCAAGGTTTAAGCCCTCGTTTGTTACTCGCCAGTTTTTCTGACGTTATAGAGCAACCTTGGCGATGTAAAGTCTACAACGTGGCGCGAAAGTTACAAGTGTGATGTGATAAGGCTCTAAAAAAAAACGCGGAATCGTACATATTTGCTAACATTCTTAGCCTAAAAAAACGGCGATTCATCGGGCGTTTTTGCTTGGCAAACCGCAGCCGGACTAGCTTTGTGCCTTATCCCGCAAAGGTTCCCTCTACGGAGTGCGAAAATGATGGGAAAAATCCTAAATTTACTTAATGATACAAAGAAGAGTGAATTTTTAGGGTGGAACAGTGTCGGTGAGTCGGGTCAATGTCACGTTGAGGACGCATGATAAACCCGTAGGCATTACCCAATTCTGCCGCACGTCTTAATTTTAGACGATCCTCTTCCGTTAGCTCGGGCAACCAGCCGAGAACCACGCTGTAGTTCCCCGTTTGCAGCGCTTTTTCCATTGCCTCAACCGTATTCACCGGGCTGATTTGGCTCAACTGCACCATTTTATCCACCGGCAGGCCGGATTGCTGCAGCCATTGCTTGCTTAACTTTTGCTGCGGCGTCAGCCACAGAAGCCAGCGAGACTGCTTGCCCAGTTGCTGCAGCAGGGGCAACAGCAGTTGAGCCACTGCGGGCTGGCGCTCGTTGTAAACAAGTTCACTGATCAAGCCATTCTCTTTGCCGACATTTGTGTTCTTCGCAACGCTGTTCGCGGTAAAAGAGCCATGGCTAAAATGAGGTTGGTAGAGTGATTGAGTACGCATAAAGTTCCCGCCCGTCGTGTTACTGTATGTTTATACAGTATCCCTGATTTCGGATAAGATCAACCCAAATTTTCGTAGCGGCTCGCATAATTGCGATCATTTTTTGTACCGGTGTTTTTTGTGATTGGCATGCAGACGGATAGTGCGTATTTTTCTAATTAGTTGTTCACGTTACTTTTTTCATTGATGAGAGAAATAATACGACCGGAACCTAAAAAGGAGGAACGCTATGAAAAGGATGTCGACGAGAAGAATCACGCAGGCTAAAAGTTGCTTCGCGGCGCTGGGCACCATCACCACGCGGTCACAGTTTGGCGGCTATGGGCTGTTGGCTGAGGGGGTGATGTTTGCAGTGATAGCGGAAGGCGAGCTGTATTTGCGGGCTACGGCGAGCATGGAACCGGCCTTTCGCGCTCGGGGCATGGTCAATATGGTCTATTCCAAGCGCGGAGTGCCCATCACTTTGCGCTATTACTGGGTTGACGAGTCCCTGTGGCGGGAACGTAACGAATTGGTGGGGCTGGCTTGGCAAGCTGTCAGGGAGGCCCGTCGGGAACAGCGGCTCAAGGCCGGCGACCACGGCAGATTGAAGGCGCTGCCGAATATAGATGTCAATATGGAGCGGCTGTTGTGGCGAGCGGGTATCCGCAACGCCTATGACCTGCGGTTGCAGGGCGCGAAACGCAGCTATCTTAGCCTGCTGCAACAACAGACCAATCTGGGATTGCGAGTCCTGTTGTCGCTGGGCGGTGCGATAGCCGGTTATCATCAGGCGGCATTACCGGCTGAATTGCATAACGAATTGGTGCGCTGGTTCGATCATATGATGGCGATGCGCCGCCATGGACATGAGCCGGTGATTCAGGGCCCGTCGAGCGGGCCCTGAATAATTAGGCTGTCTTATTGATTTGGGTGTGCAGCGCGGTGAGTTCCGGCAGAAGTTCGAGCACCAGACCCACCTGCTGCAAAACCAGCTGTTCTTTGCTTTCAGGTTCCGGAACGGCTTGGCGAATACGCTCCGCCAGCTGTTCCAGCGCCTGAGCAATGCGCTGGCTGTTCTGTTCTTCCTGATGCAGGGCGCCGTCCACGTAACACACGGCATCATTGAGCAGGTCGAGCGTGGCAGGGGTATTCAGCCGCTCGCGGTGCGCACCCAACGCCGAGATATAACTCAGGAGTGTGTGGTTCAGGCAGAGCAGGCGGAAGGCGGCTTCCTGCAGCGCCTTGTCGGCCTTGGGATCGGCGGACATGTTGGAGATGACCGAAGCCAGCTCGGCATCGCTGTTGTGGGCATCTCGCCGCGCAATGCGGTAGGCGAGGCCGTTATCCTTACCCTGGTGGTATTGCACCAGAATGGCGTCCAGATAACGGCAGTTGGCATTCAGCGTTTTATCCACCACCGCCGGCAGTTGGCGGAACTTCCAGTCCGGCCAGATAAAGCTGACTGCCGCCCAGGCGATGGCGCAGCCCAGCAAGGTATCGTAAACGCGCGGAGCTGCCACTTCGAATCCTTCACCCAACAGGTTAAAGCACAACAGCACCAGCAGCGTGATGAACATCGTCGCGTGCGCATATTGTACGGTGCGGAAAGCGAAGAACAGAACGCCGGTGATGACGATCAACACCAGCTGTCCTTCCAGTGAAGGCACGAAATAGAGGATTGGCAGGCCGATAAGAATACCGGCCAGGGTGCCGATGATGCGCAATGCCAGGCGTCGGCGGGTGGCATTGTAGTTCGGTTGGCAGACGAACAGGCTGGTCAACAGGATCCAGTAACCGTGCTGCATGCCGGTGAATTGAATGAAGGCGTAACCCACGCACAGCACCACCGACATGCGGATCGCATGGCGAAACAGGGCCGACTGGGGCGTCAAATGGCGGCTGATGCGCAGCCGGATATCGCTCCAGCCGGTTAAGCGGTCATCGGCCAGGCTGTTCTCTTCCGCTTGCCCGCTGGCCAGCGTCTGCTCTGATTCGATATTGGCCAGCTGCGCATCGATCGCATGCAGGTTTTTCAACAGATGCGCCAGCGCCTTGGTCTGCTCGGTATTGCCCTGGGTTTCGGCGATGCGCGCCAATGCCTCCTGAATGCGGCTGAAAGCCGGTTCAAAGCGCGGGTTGTGCTGGTACTTTTGCCGCAGCAGGATCGATTGCGCCAATTGGCGGCAGGCGCGCGCCTGCATGCTCAGCAAACGCTGGAAGCGGAACAAAATGTCGCTGTGGCGGAATTGCCGGCTGAGTGCGTGGTACTGAACGTGGGAAGAGCTGGCGCGTTCGTGGATATCCTGCGCGACAAAATAGTAGTGCAAGGTGCGGCGGGTGCCACGCTGGCCGCGATCGCCTTTCAGGCGCGTCAGCAGCGAGGCTTTGGTTTGGTTAAGCAACGCGACCAGGGCGCTGTTGGCCATCGCGACATCCATCCAGGGCAGATCGGCGTCGCGCTCGGCATCGGGGTCGAACAGATTGGCTTTGGCATCCAGATAGTTGGCCAACTGATCGTAGCAGCGCGCCAGGTTCTCTTGCAGCGGCCGGATAGGGAACAGCAGGTGGCCCGCCAGCGTCAGCAGGTTGTACCACAGTGCGCCGATCACCAACAGCAGCGGCTGCTGATACCAGGCATCGTACATGGCGGTGCCGAGCATGGTATAAACCGCGATCAGCAGCGCGCCGAAGGCGATGGTGGCGTAACGTTGCCCCAAGGCACCGAGCAGGATAAAACCGCAGGTCGACGTGGTTAAGCCAAGGGCGAACAACCAGGGGTAGGGGAACAGCAGCTCGATTGAAGCAGAGGCGACAAAGAAGCACACCAGCGTGATCAGCAGGTTGCGTAACCTGCCGGCCAGGCGGTCATCCAAATCAGTCAGGGCCGCCGCCACGACGCCCAGCGTTAGCGGGATGGTCAGCTTGGGAATGCCCAACCACCAGGGAACGGCGGTGGTGCCGATCAGCGCAATAAGGATGCGCAGGTGATACAGCAGGTTGCTGTTGTAGGTATAACGACGAACTGCGGGTGCAAAAGAGAGCACGAAAAACTCCTCAAACGGAGAAAAAATTAACGCTGATGATAGTGGCGGCGAGCATTCTCAATACGCGCTTGCTGGGCCATTTCTACCGAGACGACGCGGCGCCCCACCGGCCACAGCGCGATGGCGGCAATTTTGAAATTGGCGATGCCGACCGGAATGCCGATGATCGAAACGCACTGCACGATGCCGGCGGCGATGTGTGACAGGCATAGCCACCAGCCGAACAGCACCAACCAGATAATGTTGAGCAGCGAACCGCCGGCGGAGAGCAGCGCATTGCTTTTTTCCGGGTAGAGTTCATCGACGTGAATTGCCTCATTGCCGAAAGGCACCAGCGACAGCTTGGTGATTTCCCAGCAGGAGCGGGTGAGCGGCAGCGTGATGACCAGCAGCACGCTGAACACCGTGGCGATGAGCCAACCCAGCGTGGTGAAGAAACCGCCCAACACAAAATTAAGAATATTCAGTACAGTACGCATAGACGTCATTCTGCTCTAATGATGGCCAAACCGCGATGCGGGCGTATTCACGATAAAAACGCAAAATCTATTCTACCCTTTTTTTAGCGCTAGAGTGCCACTGCTTATCACAGGTAAACTGGCAGATATCCGTTATTTAATCTCAACATAGTCATGGCGCGACGATATGGAACTTAAAGCGACATCGCTGGGGAAACACCTGGCTCAGCACCCTTATAACCGCGTGCGGTTGCTGCACGCCGGCGTTGAGGTGAGCGGGGAAAAACATGAATACCTGATCCCCTTCAATCAATTGATTCAGGTCAGGTGCAAGCGCGGCATCGTCTGGGGCGAGCTGGAATTTGAATTGCCGGACGAAAAAGTGGTGCGGCTGCACGGCACCGAATGGCAGGAAACGCAGCGTTTTCATCATTATCTGCAGCAGGCCTGGCAGCAGTGGAGCGCAGAAATGAGCGAGGTCAGCGCCGGCGTGTTGCAACAGCAGGTGGCGCAGATCCAGCGCATCGAGCAGCAAGACAAATGGTTTAAAAAGTCTGAGCTGGGCAAGCTGCAGCAGCAAATCCACGAGGCTTTCTCCGCGTTGCCGATGCCGGTGGCGCGTCTGGATGAGTTTGATAACTGCCGGGCTGATTATCATCTGTGTCTGCAATGGCTGCAGCAGGGGCTGCGCAGCGTCGAACAACGCAACCGGCAGTGGACCGAGCGCATGCTGGAGCAACATCACGACTTCTTCCAGACCGTCGAGAGTTCACCGCTCAATGACTCTCAGAGCCGTGCGGTGGTCAACGGCGAGGATTCCGTTCTGGTATTGGCGGGGGCCGGCAGCGGCAAAACGTCGGTGCTGGTGGCGCGCGCCGGCTGGCTGCTGCGCCGTCAGGAGGCGGAGCCGGGCCAAATTTTGCTGTTGGCGTTCGGCCGTCAGGCAGCGAGTGAGATGAATGATCGCATCAAAGCGCGTTTGGGCGATGTCGGCATTCAGGCCAAGACATTCCATGCATTGGCGCTGCAGATCATTCAACAGGGCAGCCGCAAAGCCCCGGCCATCAGCCGATTGGAAACCGATGCCAAAGCGCGCAAAGCGTTGCTGATTACCCATTGGCGCCAGCAGTGCGCAGAGAAAAAAGCCCAGGCCAAGGGGTGGCGTCAATGGTTGAGCGACGAACTGGAATGGGAAATGCCGGAAGGCGACTTTTGGCAGGATCAACGCCTGGCGGATCGGCTGGCGGGCCGCTTGGAACGCTGGCTGGGGCTGATGCGCATGCACGGCGGCAGCCAGGCGGAAATGATTGAGCAGGCGGATGAAGAAATCCGCGATCTGTTTTCAAAACGCATCCGGCTGATGGCACCGCTGCTGAAAGCCTGGAAAAGCGCCTTGAAAGAGGAAGGGGCGGTGGACTTCTCCGGTCTGATCCATCAGGCGGTCAATATTCTCGACAAGGGGCGCTTTGTCAGCCCGTGGAAACATATTCTGGTCGATGAGTTTCAGGATATCTCGCCGCAGCGTGCGCTGTTGCTGGCGGCGCTGCGTCGACAAAACAAACAGACCTGCCTGTTTGCGGTGGGGGATGACTGGCAGGCGATTTATCGCTTCAGCGGCGCAGAGTTGACGTTAACCACGGCGTTCACCACTCACTTCGGTGAAGGGGCGCAGTGCGCGCTGGACACCACTTATCGCTTTAATGAACGTATCGGTGAGGTAGCCAACCGGTTCGTGCAGCAGAACCCGCACCAGTTGAAAAAACCGCTCAACAGCCTGAGCAAGGGCAATAAAAAGTCGGTGGCGATCCTGCCGCACGAGCAGCTGGAGCCCTTGCTGGATAAACTGAGCGGCTATGCCAAGCCGGACGAGCGTATTCTGGTACTGGCGCGCTACCATCATCTGAAACCGGAAGCGCTGGCGAAAGCGGCCACCCGCTGGCCCAAGCTGGATCTGGAGTTTATGACCATCCACGCCAGCAAGGGGCAGCAGGCGGAATACGTCATCATCGCCGGTTTGCATGACGGGCGTGACGGTTTCCCGGCCGTGGCGCGCGAGTCGGTGTTGGAAGAGGTGCTGCTGCCACAGCCGGAGGATTTTCCGGATGCCGAAGAGCGCCGCCTGCTGTATGTCGCATTGACTCGCGCCAAACACCAGGTCTGGCTGTTGCAGGATCGTGAACGCCCTTCGGTGTTCGTCGAACAGCTGCAAGATCTTGGCGTACCGGTGCAGAAAAAACCGTAGGCATCAGGCCTGGCGGTAGCCAGGCCGCGAGGACTATTTCAGGCGCTCTTGCAGATAGCGCTGATAGTCGGGGATGGCGATCTCCACCTCGCTTTTGAACAGCGGAGAGTCGATCAGAAAGTCCGCGGTCGAGCGGTTGGTGGCCACCGGGATATTCCATACGGTCGCCAGCCGCAGAAGCGCCTTCACGTCCGGATCGTGCGGTACCGCGTTCAGCGGATCCCAGAAGAAGATCAGCATGTCTATCTTGCCTTCCGCAATCAATGCGCCAACCTGCTGATCACCCCCCATGGGGCCACTCAGCATGCTGGTGACCGGAATGCCGCTGGCGCGCTGGATCAGGTTACCGGTGGTGCCGGTGGCGTACAGCTGGTGCTGCGCCAAAATGCTCTTGTGGCTCTCTACCCACTCCAACAGGGCCTGTTTGCGGTGATCGTGCGCCACCAGCGCAATGTGTTTGCGCGCGGCGATAGTGCGGGTGGTCAATTCCATCTCGGTGTCCTTCGCTAATCGGGGATGTGCGACAGATTACTGAAACTGTTTTTCACTGCCTAGCGTTTGCGCTTGAAAATGCGAAGAAAAGGCGCCTTTGCGGGGAAAGACGCCGGGAAGGATCAGCGAACCGGTTGTTTATTGGCCCACCGCAGAAAACGCTTCTGTGTTTCCTTGTCGGCTTGCTGGAACCAATATTGCAGCATCTGTTCCGACACGTTTTCCCCTTTCAGCGTGACCGTTGGAGCGTTCAGCGGCGTGCCGGCCAGCGAGGGCGTTGAGGGATTACCGGCGTTCGCCTGAACGAAGGACGCGACGGAGGCGGAGCGATTCTGGCGGTTGTAATCCGTCATCACCTTTTCCAAATCGGCATTGAAGGTGACGCTGTCGGGATGCAGCACGTCATGCCGGAACGGCAGGGCGTTGCCGTCTTTATCGACCACCAGATAATTCAACGTCTTGTCAAAGCGTTGCGCATCGCGATCGTTCTCGATGCGCGGCAGTTCGATCGCCACCTGGCTGATCTTTTGCGTATTGAAGGAGGCAACCAGCGGCAGGGAAGCATAGGCCTGCGTATGCTGGCCGGCGCGGACGTTTTTGGTCACTTTAAACAGCAGCTGGTGCTGTCCGCCATCCAGTTCAAGACTGTCGGCGCCTTTTAACAACGAACCTGTCATTTTCTTGCCGTCGACCACCAGCAGGTCGATGTCCGGGGAGAGTTTCAGGGTCGTAGCCGCGGCAGGCATGCTGATGCTGAGCAACGCCGCAACCACCAGACCAAATTTCATCATTATCTCCTTATAAAGTGACGTAGCTCTAAGTGTTGAACACGGCACAGGTTGTGTCAAAATTTTTCAATCGGGCGTTATGTTTACATTTTTACATATTTTATCGCGATTAGACACGACCATGAGCAGCTGAACCGCGACAGCCTCTGACCATAAGATTGCGCTGAAGTTTCCCTCGCGTTGCGTTTAGCCGAGCGGGTGCCGATCGGTTACACTCGAAGCGGAGAGTGGCGGTGTGATAAACGGGAGTTGAAAGATGCAAGATCAAGAGATTATCGAGCTGTTGCAGCAGGTGAAAACTATCGCGCTGGTCGGTGCCAGCGATAACCCGTCGCGGCCCAGCTATGGGGTGATGGCATATCTGTTGGCGCAAGGCTACCAGGTGATCCCGGTCAGCCCAAAACTGGCGGGGCAGACGCTGCTGGGGCAGCCGGTTTACGCTACGCTGGCCGCTATACCGCAGCCGGTGGATATGGTTGACGTGTTTCGCAATTCGGAGGCGGCTTACGGCGTGGCGCAAGAGGCGATAGCGATCGGCGCCAAGGCGCTGTGGCTGCAGATTGGCGTGATTAACGATCAGGCGGCGGAGCTGGCGCAACAGGCCGGGCTGCGCGTGGTGATGGATCGCTGTCCGAAAATCGACATTCCGCGTTTGGGGCTGGAGCGCTGAATAAAAAGGGCCTGGCGCGATGCCAGGCCCTCTCGGGTTTCTCAGGTCTTGGCGCGGTCAATTGCGCAAGCGTGGCGCCTGTAGCTGGTGGCGGATGGATTCCGCCAGTTCATCCAGCGATGGTTGCTCGGGGTGTGCCTCCTGGGCTTCGCTATCCAGCTGTGCTTCCGCCAGATAGGTGTGTACCGGTTGGCCTTCCTCGTCTTCCATCACCACGTGGTACCAAGGGGCGGAACGCAGTTCATCGTTCGCCGCTATCTCGTCAGCTTTGGGTTGTTCCAAAGAGTATTCCGGGTCGATATCGATCACGACACCCAAATACCCCAGCAGTTTATGCCTAACCTGTTGTCCGATACCGAATTTGCTGGCAATCATGATGACCTCCTGAGAAACAATGCCTTGCTCATATATGGGGGCAAGGCAGCGCATTTCAAGTTACATCACCCGACAGGCGAATCCTTTCAGGTACAGCCCCTCAGGATACGTGGCGATCACCGGGTGATCGGCAGCCTGCCGGAACTGCTCTATAAATTGTACATCACGTCCGGCATCTACAGCGGCGTCGGCCAAAATTTTCTGGAACAGGTCGGTCGGCATCAGCCCGGAGCAGGAGAAGCTGAGCAGAATGCCGCCCGGATTCAGCAGCTGCAGCGCCAGCATGTTGATGTCTTTGTAGCCGCGGCAGGCGCTAGCCAGCTGGTTTTTGTTCTCGACGAACTTCGGCGGATCCATGATGATCAGATCGAATTTCTCGCCCTGGGTGCGGTAGTTGCGCAGCAGTTGGAACACGTCATCGCGGACGAACTCCGCTTTGCTCAGATCCAGCTTGTTGAGCTCGACGTTCTGCCGGGCGATATCCAGCGCCGCCTGCGAGGTATCCACGCTGATTACCTGCGCGCAGCCGCCCATCAGAGCGGAAACGGCGAAGGCGCCGGTGTAGGAGAAGCAGTTCAGCACCCGACGGCCGGCGGAGTAATTGCGCGCCGCCAGGCGGCTATCGCGCTGGTCGAGGTAGAAACCGGTCTTGTGCCCCTGCTGAATGTCCACCAGCAGCTTCATGCCGTGTTCGGTGATCGGCAGCAGTTCCGGGGGCAGATCGCCCAGCACCGGGCCCTGTGCCAGCGGCAGGCCTTCTTTTTTGCGCACTGCAACGTCGGAGCGATCGTAGATCGAACATTCCGGGTAGCAATGTTGCAGGGCGGAAAGCAGGGCCGGGCGCTGGTATTCGGCACCGGCGGACAGCAGCTGCAGCACCAGGAAATTCTGGAAACGATCGATAGTGATGCCCGGCAGGCCGTCGGACTCGCCGGCGATCAGGCGGTATCCGTCCAGACCGTCGCGCTGCGCGACCCAATCGCGCCAGCTTTGCGCTTGCTGCAGGCGGCGGATGAAGAAATCGATGTTAATCTCTTCATCTGGCTGGAAGGTCCAGACGCGTGCGCGGATCTGCGACTCGGGCGAATAGGCGCCGCGCGCCAGCCATTTTCCCTGGCTGTCGAGAATATCGATGGTTTCACCGGAGTGGGCTTTGCCCTCAACGCGTTGAACGGCGCCGGAGAACACCCAAGGGTGGCGACGGAGTAAGGACTTTTCACGTCCTTTGGCGAGAAATAAGCGCATTTTAAAACTACTTTATTATCAATTGGTTGGGAGACTAAGGTCATTATTAGTCGAAATAAGTTCATAATCATATCTGAATATCATCCCATTCACTACCGCGTGAATCCTGATAGCGGGCTGTCATTTCCGCCGATTTGTGGCCGAGAAGATGCTGCGCAAACTCGCCGCCGCGCGCGTCAGTATGCAGACGCGCCGACAAACTCCGGATCTCATGGAATGATGGCGGCTCCTTGTCGGCATCCCACGATAGTGGCGTGAGCCGGCGCGATTTCGTGAAGTAGTCCGTCATTGTCCGCTGCGCGATTTTCTCACCTTTACGGCTCACCAAAATAAACTCGCAGCCGGCGGACAGTTCCCAGCATTCCTCGATTAGGTTTTCCAGAGATAACCCAGCGATAGACAGTTCAACCGGGATCGTTATTCTGGCACCGGTTTTTTCCTGCACGACTCGCAGACGAAAATCGATAATGTCGGCCCATCGCATGTTACAAATATCGCTAATACGCTGACCGGTCACCAAAGCTATGTCCATCGCGATGCGGAACCAGTGCGGAAAGTTAACCGCCTGCGCCCGGATCGTTAAAAATTCATCCAGCAGCAGCCGCGCGCGCTTCACTTCCACTTTCGGGTTGCGCGAAGCCTCGACAGGGTTGTGCTGAATGATGCCGTCGGCAACCGCCTCGCGGAATACATCCAATAGCGCGCCGCGCATCAGCTTGGCGCTGGCCGCCTTGCCGGCTTCGACGTATCCATTCAGGAAGTCGGCAATATCCCGCGTTGTAAAATCGCACATCGCCTTATCCGGCAGGGTGCTGCGAAAGGCTTTCATTCTGCTGCGGTGGTTGGCCATTGTCTTTTCCTTCAGCTCGCGGCGTAGCACTATCTCGTCGTACCGATCGAGCCAGGCGTGCAGCGTGACATTGTTTTCATCCTGCAGGCGTTGCGCCAGCGGCTTCATTTCTTCACTACCAAAAAACGCCATGTTGGCGGCGATCGCCTCGGTCACCGCCAGGCGCTTATCGCGCCCGAGCCCGTATTCTTTACCGGTGCGCGGGTCGCGGTAGCAGTAATAGCCGCCGTTACGGACGTAGAGGTTTGGCGGGAGATCGCGCCTTGCGTGGTTTCTGGTTCTTGCCATTGGTGATTCTCTGCAGTAGCTCGCTTGTTGGGCTGCACGGCGTATCGAGCCGCACGGCCTGCTCATCAAAAAGATATTCCCGGCCATCCAGCACCGGTGCAGGGTAGATTTTCCCTGCGCGGATCCAGCGGCGAATGGTTTCATGGCTGCGCGGGCGCGGGAGCCGCTTATTCCACTCCCCCAGGGTCAGTTTGTTGGACATGGTCTTTCCTCGGTTTCAGCAATTGGGCGATTGCGTCGTCGGTCACACGACACGCCCGGGTGATATCGTCATCGCTCAGCGTCGCTTTTCTGACGCTGGCTGACAGCCGGCCGATCTTGATATCGAAATCAGAGAGTAGGCGGGCGCCTGGTTGCCATGGTTGCATTGCTGTTCCCCGTTGTGTGGTTTCCAACAATGCAAACATGGCGGGGGTGGTTATTTCTGATTTGGCGTAATTGGTTTTTTAAAGGCTTCTTTCTCGCGCGTCAGGCGTACAGACTGCGGGAAATGGAAAGCCAGCTCGCCGCGGCTCTCGGCCTCAATGATTCCGGTGGTACCGTCAGGGAAGGTCACATGCACCGCATCGCCTTTGGCCAGGTACATTCTCAGCATGGGAAATCCTCAGTAGTGGCCCCGTCGCCGGGGCCGGGTGATCACCGCACCTGCAGTGACGGCTCGCCGATTTCGATATGCGCGCCTTTGACTTCCACGCCGTTCTCGATTGCCTCTTTGATGGCTTTCTTGTCCGGCGCCACCACCGTTTGCACCGTTACCAGTTCATCTGGTAGCAGGTCGGCATTGTCGACCACCACGCTGGCGGAGCCTTTGCGCGCCGTGAAAGTATTTGCGATGGTTTTAATGGAGCCCTGACCGCTGGCCAGCAGGCACGCCAGCACATACTTGCGGATCGACTTTGCGCGGTTCTCGAATGATTTTTTACGGTCGGTCAGACGTTTGATTTCCGCCGCCAGCGTGTCGGCTTGCCCCTCAATATTGCGAACGTGGATAAAAGCGGCGTCCAGTTTGTCGCCCAGCGCTCCTTCAATTCCCTCCAGCGTGTCGGCGATCATCTCCGGCGTCAGGTCGTCAGAGGTTTCGATCAGTTCGTGAAACTTGGCGTAATCAGCGGCCAGTGCAATGGCGGTAGTGCTCATGATGCTTTCTCCTCGGTCAATGCGGCGATGCGTTCATCTTTCAGTGCGGTCAGGCGGCGCAGGCGGCCAGCCAGGTATTGGGCAAACTCTTTATCACCTTTGCCGTCGGCGGCCTTGCGATGGGCTTCAATCTCACGTGCGACAGAACCGTGAACCTTGGTCGCTTCATTCGCCGTAACCGCGCCTTTAAGGGTCTCGGCCACTTTCGACAGATGCTCGTCCAGCTCTTCGCGCATACGGGTTACGCCCTCGGCTTTCTCGCTGGCGTTCTTGAGCGCGAATTCTGCGTCGTTCTCCTGGCGGTAGGTGAGATCGTCGTACAGGCCGAGGAACACGTCGGCGGAGAAGCCGAGTTGTGATAGAGCTTTTTTGGTTGCGTCGGTGAGGGACTTTTTCGGAGCTTCGCCGTCGCTAAAAAGCTTGCCACTGTTCGTAGCGTAGATGTATGGGGTACAGCCGTAAGAGGTCACTTCGCCAGTTTTACCGCCGTGCTTGTACCACAGACGTATTTTCACGGTGTGGTTTACTTCGCACAGATAACCGCCGGCACCGTTCGGGATGATCTCTTGAATGGTGCTCCCGTCCTGCTGCCGTACCGGACGCAGGATTGGGGCGCCATTGTCAAAACGCTCCTCGATGATTTCTACGCCCCAGTTAATGCCCTGCGGCCCGAATACCTTGGTGGCCTGCATCACCATGTAGGTGCCGTTGATCGATGTGCCGCCACCGTTATTGCTGAATGCCTTGGTAAACTTGGCGTCGGTCTTATAAACGCGGTTCCAGATTCCGAGGTTGTTGCCATCCTCCGCCGATTGCTCAGCGATAACTAGCGCAACCTGCGCGGCGCGCTGCTGGAAATCGTCGGCTTTCAGCTGCTGCGCCAGCGCTTCGGCGCGGTCGGCGTTTTCTTCCGCCTGCTGCAGTTGCGGGGATTTCTCCGCTGGCACGTTGGCGTAAACGCCATAGCCCATCTGATCCAGTTGCTGCTTGGCCTGCGCAGCCGCGGCGTCGGTAACCTGCTGCTGCGCCACTTCCGTTTTTTCACCCTGACTTGAGGCGGAGGATTGCGCCGTCTCTGGATCCATATGCTGCTGCTCACCACTGCCGATCAGGCCGTCGATAGATAAGCGGCCGCCGCCAAGGTTTTCCACTGCTAACGGAGGTGGGTTCTTGCCGTAGTACTCCAGCTCAGGGCATGCAGGGTGGCCAGCAAGACGGGATTTCACAAAGTGCAGGCGTTCGGCGTCGTCGCTGATCAGCTTCAGGTTTTTCAGTCCATCGGAAATGATGCCGTGGCGCACATCGGTTTCGACGTTGAGAATGCCGACGATCACCCGCAGCGTTTTGTCCCACGCGCGCCAGGCGTTATCGCGGTTCGCGATAATTTCTTTCGCGTTCTTCACGTCAGCCGCTTTCGCATTCGCAGGATTAACGCCCATGATCGACAGTGCGGTGTGCATGCTCAGGGTGTTGTAGTCGGCCGCGCCGCCGGTATTGTCGGTGCTGGTTTGAGTAAGGTTTTCGCGATCGCGCGGATTATCGACCCAGGCCTGAGCAAACTCGACAACATCGTCATGCGACGGCATATCATCCCCAAAGCTCTGAATGACAGCCTGCGCCAGCCGTAAAATCGCCTCGGGGGACATAGCACCGACCGCTTTTACCGACTGCAGGCCAGTGATCAGGTCGCGCATGCCGGTATCGTCCGGGGTTTCTTCGTCGTTGATGAAATCCGCAGCCATCGACAACTGATGGTTATCGATCTCAGTGTTGCAGTACATGACGACGGCGGCGATCCGAATATCCGCAGGCTGCGCCATCAAATCGACCGGGCCGGCCGGCACTTCTGGCTCAGGTTCTTTTGGCGTCCAAGCGTTGCCGTCGAAAGTGTTCTCGGCGGCAAACTTTTCATCGAACTGGCCAATAGCTGGGCGAGGGTGCCCGGTCTGATCTTCCACGGTTTTCGCCCCGAAAAAGTTATCAACGCTTTCAGGGTGTTTTTCGTAAAGCTTGCCGATCGCGATCCCCTCGGCCGCTTTCTTGTTCGGCGCATCAAGCGCGATCACCATCGCCACCGCGCCGTTAACCAGAGCCTTTTTCTTCGGCTCAAAAAGTGAAATGTAGATAGGCATTTTGGGTCTTTCCTCTGTTAAAAAACGGCGCTGGTCAGGCGCCGGGGTGGGTTAAAACTTCTCGAGCGCTACGGCTTTCACGTTGTCGCAATACCAGCTGTAAAGCTCACGCTGGCGTTGCTGCAGGGTGTCCGGCGTCGCCATCATTACGGCCATCAGCAGGCGGTCGCGGGTGTCGGCGGCGGTGCCATCGATGTGTGTGAAAACCTCGATCGCCTCGTCGGAATAGCCGTGCGTCGCTGCGGCTTCGAATTGGTCGCGTTGCCCGGCCTCATCATGGCGCTGCCACAGCGCCAGCTCGGCGCTCAGGTTGTGGGTTTCGATATCCATGGCCGCGCCCTCAGTACGGGAGTTCGTCGGCGTCGACAGGGCAGTGCTCAATGCAAAGCAGCTGCTGCACCTGATCGTCGATCTCGGCAATGCGTTTGTAAGTGGCGTCGGCCAGACGGGCTTTTTCCAGCTTCAACGCTTCAACCTGTTTCCCGATGATATCGATCGGCTCAGGCTGGTTAACGTCGATGTGGATTGTGCGGGTTTCCAGCAGCACGTATTCCGGGTACTGAGACATATCCATGGTGAACACGGAGATTTTCTCTTGGGTGTACTGGCTAACGTTCGCGTGGATAAACAGCGTGACGGGTATCTGTAGTGCTTTCATAGCGACTCCTGATATAATCGGAGCTGATCGGCAGCTCATTGGGTTGTTGGTCTTTCCTCGATACAGGGTTGGTCCCCTGTATCATTCCCGGTTGCTTTGGTCGGCGCCGGGGTAAAAGAACCCGCTTCGGCGGGTTTTTTTACGTCTGGTGGTTGCCGGTCTTTCCCGGCTGTCAGGCTGGTCAGGCCGCTGGTCTTTCCTCAATTTGCTGGGTGAAAAAATTGCCACGGCGCGCGGGGCGAAAGACTACACACAGCAATAACGTGGTTGTGGTGGCCAGAAGCAACGCCCCGAAGCCTCTGGCCAATTGCCACAACGGTGTGAACCATCTCCCCGAGTCTTCACTCTCCCGGTAAGGATCCCCGTGCTTAACTCCACTCGGGCCAGTGTGCATACTGGCTTGTGTGGCTTCCGTGACCGATCCATTCGCACTAATGGATGAGCCGGAAATGATTCACGCCGTTGTGTGCTCCGTAACGTGGAGCGGACGGCACTGTTTAACCGGGTTTATCGAGCATCAGGCTTGCCCGTTTACGCGCCTCGGCCGGCCGGCCCATGAACTCCCTATGGACTCGTAAAACACACCATTCAGCGCTATGCAACCGTCAGGTGGGGAGCGTTTCAAATCAAAATTCTTTGCCGCGTATCGCCCGGCTGGCGGAACATTTCTGAACAACCGCTGCAGGGTTAGTGCGCTGTTGATGGAATGAATATTAGTTTTGAGCATATTCAAGGTCAAGCAGAAAATAATACTAAAAATAATATTTTAATTAGGTGATTGAAAAACAAGGATAAAAAAATCCCGGTGACCGGGATTTGGAGGGATTACTGTTTTCTTGCCGCGAGGAGCTCTTCGAAGAGACGATCAAAGTCTTTGGTTTTTTCTTTTAATTCAGATAAATGTCGCTCTTTCTCGCTTTGTGGTAGACGCTCATACAGGTCTATGAGCTCTGAATATTCAGGCTTAAGTAATCTCCAGCCAGGGGCCGCGTAATCCTCGGTATGGGATCCCGATTTCCTGACGTAATTCATCATTTCAGCCAGGTCAGGGCGGATATCCTCCGGCTTAACACCAAGAAGAGCGGCAAACTTCAACGTGGCATCTGTATTTAGTGGTATGTTTCCATTCAGGTAATGGCTAACTGTAGCCTGCGTGCTAAATCCAAGGGCGTCCGCCGCCTTCTCCTGGGTAAGGCGCAGGGTGATTTTTTTCTCGTCCCAAATCCTCTTGAGGCGACTTGCTGCCTCAATCTCAGCAGCGTCAAGCAATGTCTTTTTTCTCATATTGCCAATGTTATTCGCAAAATTAATTATCGGCCAATCGCATTACTATTGACACATGGATATTATTAAAACTAATATTTGGGTAAGCCATAGACACTAGGAGCCGATCATGGATTTAAAGTCCTTTTTGAAAGATTCGGGCGTGAAGCAGAAAGAGTTCGCCGCGCTCGTTGGTAAAACCCAGGGGTATGTAAGTCGCGTTGCAACGGGGGAATGCTTGTTGGGTGGCCCGGCTGTTTTGATATGGGCAGCAGCAACAAAATTCCAAGTTACACCTCACGACTTGCGACCAGATATTTATCCCAAACCGACAGATGGTTTACCGGAGCAGACAGCAGCTTAACAACCAACCCCACCGAAATCTGATTATGCGTAATCGGGGTCGAGCGACAGGAGACGCGAAGTGGAAAACATCGAGAAACTGAAAAACGAGATCGTGGGCTGGGCGGCGGAGCAGGGGCAGGAACACGTTGCCATCGAGATCTCCCGTGCATGGTTCCAGCTCGGCGCCGACGGTGACCGGGTTCGGCTGTACCCGATCGAGGATGAAACCGGCGCCGCCGACTGGCGGGCGATCAATACCAACCGGCAGGCGATTTTCCGCCATATGCGCAGCGAGTCGAAAGCCGCGCGCGAGAAGGTGCTGGAACTGGCCGACGCCATGCTAGCAGCGCTGCCAGCGGAACGTCGCGCCAGGCTGGCCGGCCCGACTCAACAGTATTTGCTTTCGGTGGCCATCCGTGAATTTGCCGCCGCGATTATCGCAATTCTGCTCGGCGCCTGTGACACGCCGCAGCGCATTGCCGGCGCACTTGTCGCCCTGCAGGAAACCCAGCGCCTGACCAGCGCCGCGTAAAACTTTGTACCGAGGAAAGACCAATGCAAGCCAACCACATCACATACCGGAACGGCTGGCGCCTGAATGGCATGCCCGCCGACGCCGCAGAAATCAGACCGATCTTTGAAGATCGCCAGGCTGCCGCGCATGCCGTCTGGGAACAATACGAGCAGGGCAAGGCCGCGCTGCGTGAAGAAAACTTATCGCCGGAGCAGTACCAGGACGCGTGCCGCCAGCTTGCAGACTCGCTGGGGATCTGATCATGAGCATGGAAATGATGGTGCAGGCCATGAAAATCAAAGTCGGCAACCCGCTGCGCAAATTGGTGCTGCTGAAACTGGCCGACAACGCCAGCGATCAGGGTGAATGCTGGCCATCGGTACCGTACATCGCCGAGCAGTGCGAAATCTCGGAGCGGTCGGTGCAAAATCACATTCAACAGTTGGTTAAAGATGGACTGGTGCGCATCGAAAAACGCCTGGCGGAGAACGGGCTTAATCGCTCAAATGTTTACCACATCACCTTATCTGGCAGTGGTGCAAATCCTGCACCCTATGGTGCAGCTCCTGCACCAGGTGGTGAATCTCCTGCACCAGGGGGTGGTGCAGCTCCTGCACCCAGAATCAGTCAGTCTTTTGAATCAGTCAATGAATCACCCCCTAACCCCCAGGAGGGGGACGACGCTGGCGCGCCGGGTAATCCTCCAAAAATTAAATATCAGGACGTGGCTGACGCCTACAACGAAATCCTGGGTGATCGGCTGCCGAAGGTGCAGGAGCTGAACGACAAGCGCAAACGCCAAATCAAGCGCCTGCTGGGCGAGCTGCATGAACCGACCCTTGACGCGGTGAAAGCCTACCTCGAGACGTTCGCCGACACTGCCGGACCGTTTTACTTCGGCGACAACAACCGCGGCTGGCGCGCTGGGTTCGATTACCTGCTCCGCTCCGAAGTGCTGGTTAAAACCCGCGAGGGTTCGCTATGACGCCGCAGGAGATGGAAGCGACCGTGCTGAGCGGCCTGCTGGTTGGCGGCGCCACACCTGACGCGCTGGACGTAATTGCGACCATGCCCGAGGACGCTTTCAGCATCCGGTTTTACCGCGAGGCCTACCGGGAAATTAAAAAACAGGCGCTGACGCACGGTGTGATCGACGTGGTGCTGATCAGCGAGGCGCTCGGCGGCGATAGCCTGGCTTCGCTGGTGGAAGTCAGCCGCATGCCAGGCACGCTGGCCAACCTGAAAGGCTTCGCGACGCTGGCAACCAAGGGCTGGCGCAGCCGCCAAATGGCCACGCTGCTGCAAGATGGCGCCGATAGCATCCGCAACGCCAGAAACCAAGAGCAGCGCGACGCGGCGATCCAGTCGGCAGTAAGCAAGCTGATTGAAATGTCTGCCGATACCGGCGGCGTGGTGCCGGTGCACCTGGGCGAGCTGCTGGGCGGTTACATGGACTTGATGGATCGCCGCATGAAGGGCGACGCTGAAATGCGCAACCTGCACAGCGGCATTGCTGAGCTGGACGCGATTACCGGCAGCTGGAACCCGCAAGATCTGATCGTTGTCGCCGGCCGCCCGGGTATGGGTAAAACCGAATTTGCGTTGAAGGTGATCGAGGGCGCTACGCGCGACGGCGGCGGGGCACTGATTTTCAGCATGGAAATGGCGGCGCTGCAGATGGTAGAGCGTTCAGTTGCCGGGGCCGGAAACCTGTCCGTGTCGAAGCTGCGCAAGCCGGAATCGCTCTGTGACGAGGACTGGGGGCGGATACACACGGCGCTCGAGGTGCTGAACAACCGCGACATCTGGATTGTTGACGCCACCGATCTCAACGTTGACCAGATCCGCGCCATAACCGAAACGCACAAACGCCGCTACCCGCACTTGGCGGTCGCCATGGTCGATTATCTGGGCCTGATCGCCAAGCCCAAAGCAGAGCGCAATGATCTGGCCATGGGCCATATTTCCCGCAGCCTGAAAACCATGGCCATGCGGAGCAAAACGCCAGTGCTGGCGCTGAGCCAGTTATCGCGGAAAGTCGATGATCGTCCGGTCACCGCCCGGCGGCCGACAATGTCCGACCTCAGCGAGTCCGGCAGGATTGAGCAGGACGCCGACAGCATCGTGTTGCTGTACCGTGACGGGGTTTATAACCCGGACGGACCGGCGGCGCGCTACGCAGAAATCATCGTTGGTAAAAACCGATTCGGCCCCTGTGGCACAGTTTACCAGGAGTTTAAAAACGGCCACTTCGTCGCCTGCGATCAGGTAGTGGCAGAGGAGGCAACCCGCATTCAGAAGGAGGCACAGCAACCCAAACCGAAAGAACGACGTTACGCGACAAAGCCATTTTAACCGGCGCCTGACCAGCGCTTGAACGACCAAAACGAGGAAAGACCATGAGCACTATCAACGAAATGATCCGCGATAAGCGGTTTGTGATGGATGACGGCTGCGACCACCTGCCGGCCATCATGGACAGAATCAACCAGGCGGCCCGCGCCCGTTCCCGCGCGCCGTACTGCCCACCGCCAAAACCCCAGCGCGTCGCCCGGCCGGCAGCCGAGTCTGGCCCGATCGTCAAAATCGGTGACCGTATCAGCTACGGCCGCCGGGTGATGACCGGTATCTACGAGCTGCAGCGCCTAGGGCGCTCCCCCGAGTGCATCGCGCTGATGCTCCGCATGCCACTCGATCGGGTGCTGCACATCCTGAAGCCTCTAACGGCCGTACGCCGCGAGATACAGAAAAGCGTGGCAAGTGGGTTACCCCCACGTGAAAAAGACGTCATGCGCCGTCTGGCGGCCGAATCGAGGGCATAAACCATGGCCGGGCAATCGGACTATCTACCGCCCGGCCTGCCATTCAATCGAGGCACCTGGACGCAGGAACAACGCGATTTAGAGCAGTTCGACCTGCGCGCATGTGGCCTGGTACGCGATTTATTCGCGAGGAAGATCACCCGCACCAAGGTGCTGGTGGCGATTGAAGAGGCGCCGGAGCAATACCGGGAACATTTCAGAGCACGCCTGAATTACTGGCGTGATCGCAGAGAGGGGAAGGGACGGTGAAAAAATTCAAAGAGTGGGTAATACGCAAACCGTGGGCGGCGATGTTCTGGGCGTGCGCAATTTTCTGGGCTGTTGTGGCGGCGGTGTTCGCCGGTAGGGTGCTGGTATGACCGAAGTATTGACCTATGAAGCACTGAAGCAAATGGAGGCCAAATGAAAGAGCGCCCAGTGA